>DUBE01000029.1 GCA_012960475.1 Planctomycetota bacterium | reverse complement strand
CCACTTGCAGCGGAGGGGAAGCGAGCCAACCCTCCACTCGACCGTCGACCAAGGGCACAACCACCTCGAACGACTCGGAAACAAACACCGGACCATCGAGCTCAAGCAAGAGTTGGGGGGTCGACAGACGGCCAGCACGGGGGTTCTCGTTGTTCGCCCCGCGATCCCCATGAAGCACGGAAACCCACAGCTGGGTCTCATCCATACCGATCATCGGCTCCCACCCACTCTTGAGCCTGGGTGCTTGAACCCTTCCCAATTGCGCGAGGGTGGCCCCAAGGAAGTCACTTAGAACTTCCGATGCACCGGCACTGACAAGCTCTTCGGAAATCGGCAGAGTCGCCGCCGAAAGAACATTTTGGACAATGAGGGGAACCTGCTCCAAAGCCCGTCCAGAAAAGGAACTGAGCCAGACTTCACGCTCCATCTCATGCAGCTGCGTCCTATCCACAGGAACTCGGCCGCTACGAATGATCTCGGCCTCAATGGCATTGCCAAAACTAGGCGACGACGCCGCACCCACATAAGCCTCTGATCCCGGCAACACGAGGACGGTGGTGAATTGATCCCATGCAGCGCTCTCGGAAACCGAGGCATGAACCCCAGCGTCGGTTCCCGGAGACACGGTAATCGGCGCGGTCGCTGGTGTGATGTCCACAAAAAAGACTTGCTGCAACCCTTCCTCCAGGAGCAACTCGGCATGGGAAAACTCCATCCGCTCATCAATGATGCGGTTGGGAGAAAAAACGAGCTCCGGCTCCGGATCGGGAAGCACGGGCTCCGGCTCCGGATCGGGAAGCACGGGCTCCGGCTCCTGATCGGGAAGCACGAGCTCCGGCACCTGAACAGGAAGCACGGGCTCCGGCTCCTGATCGGGTGTCTCAAAACTCTTGCACCCACAGAGAGAGGCCATGAATAGAAGGAACAGAGAAAACTGAGACTGCGCGATCATGGGAGAGTTTTGGAGTTTGAGGATGACACCCGACCGTCACAGAGCAGGCGCTCACGAGGGATGTGACTATTGGTGCAGACTACAGGGCGGCCGGGGGGGGTACAAGAACATGCCGCCCTACAGGAAACTCAGTTCCAAACCACCCGAGGTGTTCGACGTCACCCCAACTCCGTTGGTATCCCGGTACCAGAGTTGGAGAAACCAGACATCCCCGGGCTGGAGCAGGATCAACTGGGGCAGGGCTCCCAGGTCGGGAGAGAAACTGACAGAGCCTGTGGTCCCCGAGGCCAGCACCTGGCCTCCATCGAGAGGATTGTTCAAGCGCACGATCGGAGTTCCGAGGCACAGGATGCCCTCGCTACCACCGAAAAGGTCGACCGAGTCCGTGCTGGCACTCATCAAGAAGTAGCCCAGCTGGTTCAAGGGCAGGCCGTCAGCTTCGAGGAGAAGGTTGTTGTCAGTGATCACGAGCGACCCGCTGGCCCGGATCTCCACTGCATTACCAAGGGAATTGGCGTGGGCTGCGCAGTACTGCACGCCAAGCCCTGGGCAGGTCGGCAACACCGCGCCGAGGTCCGCCAGACTGCCGTCGCAGTCGAGGGAAAAACTAGGATCTCCAGCGTCGATGCAGGGGGAGCCAACAAGCAGGGAGAAGTCATAGCTGCCAGCGCCAGCGAAGAGTGGATCGGCGTTGAGGTTGCCCGCTCCCATGTAGCCACCCTGTACATCGCTGTAGTCCACATAGGCCGCGGTGCCCTGATTGTAAGGAGCCGAGAATGCGCCGATCTGATTGCCAGCATTGCCCCACACAATCGAGTGGGTCACCCAGACCTGGCCATAGTTCGCCATGGAAACACCGCCCTGATGGCCGAAGAAATTGTCGCTTGAGTTGCCATGGACCGTGCACTGCTCCAGGGTCATTTGCCCATACCAATCACAGAGAGTGCCACCCCCTGAAGCCCAGGCCCGGTTGTGAGCGATCACGCTGCGCCGCACGGTGACGTGGGTGCCTGCCCCGCCAGAATAAATGCCCCCCGCAAAGGTGCCCGTGCCCCAGGCGTTGTCCACGAGTACGCAGTCTTCAATTTCCAGCAGGGCCCCATTGCCTGCCCAGACAGCGCCGCCGTAGTAGTCATAGCCATAGCTGGAGGGAAACGGCCGCCCGGCCCCGTGGGTCAGGGTGAAGCCTTCCACTCGGGTACCCGCGGGTACGGCATCAGCAAGGATGACCGTTGTTCCAAACCCCGCTCCGTCGATGACCGTTGCCAGCGCCCCGTCGAGGCCGATCAGTTCAAGGCGCTTGCCGAGCAGATCAAGCACCTCATGATAGGTCCCGGCCTCCACCAGGATCCGATCCCCATCGACTGCTCCCGACACAGCGGCCTGAATCGAGCCCCCACTGGAAACAATCCAATCGGTTGCGAGGGCCTGGGGACTGAGGATCAGGGCAAGGGCGAAAACGCTGAGAGTCTTCTTCATGACGAGAATGAGGGTTCGAGAGAAAACGGGAGGCAGGCCAGAGAGACCCACCGGACCCAACACCAAACGCCAGCGTCCAATAATGAGACACGGTCTTTTGGATCGAAAGCCAGAGCTCGGGGGAGGCGCATATTTCTTCGCTTTTCCTTACCCCAGGGCTTGAATTCTGCTCCTGTTTCGCATAAACTTGCCATATTACAGCATATTCATGCAACCCCCCACCCGCAACCAACGCCATCTGGCGATCACCGCCCTGCTCAATCGGGGGCCAGTTCCGAGCCAGGAGGCTCTGGTGCAGGCCCTTTCTGCCCAGGGCATGGGAGTCAATCAGGCCACCCTTTCCCGTGACCTGAAGAGCCTGGGGGCGGTCAAGGGGCCCGGCGGGTATCAGCTGGTCACGATCCGGCCCATCGGAGCGGGAGCTCTGGCGGAAGCGGTCACGGACTGGATGATCTCCATGGCGGTGACCCTCAACCAGGTGGTGCTCAAGACACCGCCAGGAGGAGCTCAGCCCCTGGCGATCGCCCTCGACGGAGCGCGCCTGCCAGGGATGCTCGGCACCCTGGCGGGAGACGACACGGTGCTGTGCGTCTTGAAGGACGAAGCAGCGGCCAAGGAGTTCGGTCTCAGGCTGAAGGAGATGGTGCTGTGAACGGAACAAGCAAGAAACGCGTGGCAGTCGTGGGCGCACGGGGCCTCGTGGGTCAGGAGCTGTGCTCACTCCTGCTGCGGCACCCTACGCTGGAGTTGAGTCACTGCTGGAGCACCCAGGAACTAACCGGGGACAACAGCAACCCGGTCCCCGGAGCTCCAGCAATCCAGGCCTGGAACGGAGGCGCAGGGGTGGACGCGGTCCTGTTGGCCACCCCCCATGGCGCGAGCGCGCAACTGGCGGCCGAGGCCCTGGATCAGGGCGCTGTGGTCATCGATCTTTCGGGCGACCTGCGCATCAAGGACCTTGCGCTTTGGGAAGCAACCTACGAACAGACCCACCCCTGCCCGGGCCTTGTGGACATGGCGGTCTATGGCTTGACCGAATTGGCCAGGGACGAGATCAAAAACGCCCAACTGATCGCCAACCCCGGCTGCTATCCCACTTCAGTCCTGCTAGCGGTCAAACCCCTGGTGCAGGCGGATCTGTTGCAACCGGACGCCACGCTGATCAGCGACTCCAAGAGTGGCGTCAGCGGCGCCGGAGCCAGCCCCAAGGCCAGCACCCAGTACGCCAATGTGCACGAGAACTTCTACGCCTACGGGGTCGGCAACCACCGCCACGCGCCGGAAATCCAGGCGCACCTGGGCGGGCCCAAAATCATGTTCGTGCCGCACCTCCTGCCCTGTTTTCGTGGCATCCTGTCCACCATCTATGTGCAGCCCAGGGAGGGCCTTGGGATGAAAGAGATCCACGCCGCCCTGAGCGAGCAGTACGCACAGGAGACCTTCGTACGAGTGCTTCCCGCGGGGGAACAGCCCAGCCTGCACGCGGTGCAGAACACCAACAACTGCCTGCTGGGAGTCGCAGCGGTTTCATCCGGGGTGGTCATCACCTCGGCCATCGACAACCTGCAGAAGGGCGCAGCCGGACAAGCGCTGCAGAACATGAACCTGGCCCTCGGCCTCCAGGAAAGCGAGGGCCTGCTCTAAGCCATGCGCATCCTGGTCAAGATCGGAGGAGCCCATCTCAACGACGCCAGCCCCATCGCCCAGGCGGTGGGTGCCGCCCGCGCTGTGGGCCATCAGATCCTCCTGGTGCACGGGGGCGGCGATCAGTTGCGGGACTGGTCCCAGCGACTGGGGCGCGATGATCAATACGTGCAGGGCCTGCGCGTGACCGACAAGGAAACCGCGCGCCTGGTCACGGCGGTGCTGGGAGGCGAAGTCAATTGCGAAATGGTCAAGACCTTTTGCGCCCAGGGCGTCCCCGCCGTGGGCCTGACCGGCGCAGATGCAAACCTGTTCAGCGCCGAACCCAGGCAGTCTCCAAAGGGACTGGGTTTCGTGGGAGAGATCAGGTCCGTGCGACCCGAACTGCTTGAGACCCTGCTGGCCGCCGACCTGACGCCCCTGATCGCTTCGATTGCGCCCAGGATCGGCGCATCAAAGGATCCCTTCTACAACATCAACGCGGACGAAGTGGTCGGCCCCCTCGCCCAGGCAATCGGCGCCCAGGCGATCCTCTTCTTGACCGCTGTGGAGGGCGTCCAGAACGCCGCTGGCAAGACGATCAAGACCCTGGACAAGGATCAGGCCCGGGACCTGACCGAGGCCGGCGTGATCAAGGGCGGCATGCTGCCCAAGACCAGGGCGGGCTTCGCGGCCCTGGATGCCTGCCCGGACGCCCTGGTCAAGATCGCCCCGGCCATGGGACCAGAATCGATCCTGGCGGCTCTTGGGGAGGGAACCGGCACCAGTTTTGTCTCGCGCAAGAATAGCGCCCAGTCTTTCCCCACCTCAGCCCTCGGAGCTCCATCATGATCCCCACCATGGACGGCGCCAACACACAGAGTTCCAGCAGCCACCTGCTGGCCACCTACAAGCCCAGGGAAACACACTTTGTGCGCGGAGAAGGCTGTCACCTGTGGGATCAGCAGGGCCGGCACTGGATCGATGCCCTGGCAGGCATCGCAGTCAACGGACTGGGACACAACCACCCACGGCTTGTGGCGGCCATCAGCGAGCAGGCCACCGAGCTGCTGCACGTCTCGAACCTCTACAGCCACCCGGCCGGGGAAGAACTGGCTGCGAAACTCTGCGAGCTGACCCGCATGCAGGCTGTGTTCTTCTCCAACTCAGGGGCGGAAGCCAACGAGTGCGCTCTCAAGATCGCACGCAAGGCGGCCTGGCTCCACAACCAGCTGGATCCAAGCAACCCCAGAGGCAGTCACTTCGTGGCCCTGACGGGCAGCTTTCACGGCCGCACCCTGGGCAGCTTGAGCGTGACCAGCACGCCGCGCTACCGCGAGCCCTTCGCGCCCCTGCTCGAGTGCCTCTTCGTGGCTCCCGAGGACAGCGCCGCATTGGAAGAGGCACTGGCCAGCAACCCCGCCGCACTGATCCTGGAACCGATCCAGGGGGAAGGGGGCCTGGTCTCCCTCAGCCGGGACTACCTGCAAGCGGCCCGAAGACTCTGCACAGCCAGCGGCACCATCTTGATCCACGACGAAGTGCAGTCCGGTTGCGGCCGCACGGGTACTTTTCTGGCAGCCATGGACGCGGGTGTTCAAGCGGACCTGGTCACCCTGGCAAAGTCCCTGGCCGCGGGCCTGCCCATGGGCGCGACCCTGGTCAATGAAGACCTGAAGGGAGTCCTGGAACCGGGCGACCACGGTTCAACCTTTGGCGGCGGCCCCCTGGCCAGTCGCGCGGCTTTGGTGTTCCTCGACGAGTACCAAAACGGTCTGGCCGAGAACATCAGCGCCCGCTCCGAGCAACTCACGCAAGGACTCGACGCCCTGGTGCGGTCAAGCCCCCTGGTCAGCGAACGGCGGGGCCGGGGCCTGATGCAGGGCCTTCTGATTCCCGATCGCGCCGCCGAATGCGAAGCCAGGGCCTTCGAGGCAGGTCTCTTGGTGGGCACCTGCGCTGGCGATGTGCTGCGCCTTGTGCCCCCCTATGTGCTCAGCGCCGAAGACACCGACTCCATCCTCGACCTGCTGCAATCCGTCCTTGTTTCCATGTCCAAGCAATCATGAACGACTCCATTTCAACACCCTTCCCCCACCACGATCTGCTCAGCCTGGCTTCCTGGAGCGGCGAGGACATCTTGCGCGTGTTCAAGTTGGCCAGCGCCATGAAGGCTGATCCCGCCGAGTACAAGAACCTTCTGGCGGGCAAGCGCCTGGCCCTGATCTTTGAAAAGGACAGCCTGCGTACGCGTTTCACCTTTGATCTGGGTATCCAGGACCTGGGGGGCAGCGCGGTCTATCTGGACCATCGTCACGAGCGTTTGGGCGCGCGGGAATCCGTGCCCGACATGGCCAAGAACCTAGAACGCTGGGTCGATGTGATCGTGGCGCGCACCTACCGCCACCGGCATGTGAGCGAACTCGCGACCCACGCGAGCGTGCCCGTCATCAATGGTCTCTCGGACCTTCTGCATCCCTGCCAGGCACTGGCGGATCTGTTCACCCTGCACGAGAAATGGGGCCCGGATCTGCCGGGCAAGAAGTTCGTCTATGTGGGTGATGGCAACAACACCTGTCACAGCCTGCTGCACGCGGCGCCCAAGCTGGGGCTGAATGTGACGGTCGCCACGCCGCAGGGCTACGAGCCCAACTTCAAGGTCATGGAGAGTGCCCGGGCCGCCGCCTCGGAGCATGGGGTCACCCTTGAGCACAGCTCCAATCCACAGCAGGCGGTCATGGGCGCCCACGCGGTCTACACCGATGTGTGGGCTTCCATGGGCCAAGAGGACGAAACAGAAGAGCGCGCAGCGGTCTTCCATGACTTCCAGGTCAACGAAGCCTTGATGGCGGAGGCCCAGGACGACGCCTTCTTCATGCACTGCCTGCCCGCCCACCGGGGACAGGAAGTCACCGCGGCTGTGCTCGACGGACCCAACTCCATCGTCTTCGACATCGCCGAGAATCGGCTGCACGCCCAAAAAGCGGTGCTGGCCCTGTTGCTTTCAAGCGCAATCCAAGCGGATGCCAAGCAGCAACTGACCACAGGAGCCAACGCATGAAAGCCCCCGCCCACAACAACCGCATCGTGCTGGCCTACTCCGGCGGACTCGACACTTCGATCATCATTCCCTGGCTCGCCGAGCGCGGCTGGGAGGTGCATTGCCTGGCCGGTGATGTGGGCCAGGGTCCCGAGGAGCTGGTTGGCCTCGAGGAAAAGGCCGCCGCCACGGGAGCCGCCTCCTGCAAGGTGGCCGACCTGCGGCATGCCTTTGTCACCGAAACGATTTTTCCGGCCCTGCGAGCGCTTGCGATCTACGAGAGCAAATACCTCCTGGGCACTGCCCTCGCGCGCCCGGTCCTGGCCCGGGCCCAGGTGGAGTACGCCCGCGAAGTCGATGCCAGCGCGGTTGCCCACGGCTGCACCGGCAAGGGCAACGATCAGGTGCGTTTTGAATTGGTCTACCAGGCCTTTGCCCCGGATCTTGCCATCGTTGCGCCCTGGCGCGACTGGGACATTGTCAGTCGCGAAGACGCCATCGACTACGCGGCCGCCAAACAGATTCCGATCACCGCCACGCGCGAGAAAATCTACTCCCGGGACCGCAACCTCTGGCACATCAGCCACGAAGGCGGAGCGATCGAAAATCCCGCCAGGCCTGCCCCCATGGATGCCTGGATGATGACCACCGATCCCGCAAAGGCACCGGACGAGGCCGAGCAGGTAACCATTGGTTTCAAGAGCGGCATTCCCGTGACCCTCAACGGTCAGGAACTCGCTCCCCTGGCTCTCATCGAAACCCTCAACCAGCTCGCCGGAGCCCATGGGGTCGGGCGCGCGGACATCATCGAGAACCGCCTGGTGGGCATGAAGAGCCGGGGGCTGTATGAGACCCCGGCGGGCACGGTGCTCTATGAAGCCCTGGGCCAACTGCGCGCCCTGTGCATGGAACGCGAAACCCTGCGCCTGGCCGAAGAACTCGGTCCCCAATACGCGCGTCTGGTCTACAACGGCCAGTGGTTCCACCCTGCCCGGGAGGCCCTGGATGATTTCTTCAAGACGGCCATGGCCGCGGTCACAGGCAGCGTCACCGTGCGCCTTTGGAAGGGAACCCAGACCAGCATCGGAGTGGAAGGGCCCGGTTCTCTCTACCTGGAAGATCTGGCCAGCTTCACCATGGGCGGGTCCTTTGACCCCAAGCATTCCGAGGGGTTTGTACGACTGTTCGGCCTGCCGGGCACAGTGGAACGCAGGGTGCGTTCCAAGAACATGGCACCCCAGAAACCCCATAGCGCTCCCCTGTCATGACTGCCACCAGACTCTGGGGAGGCCGCCAGAGCGGCGCCCTCAACCCGGCTTTTGAAGCCTTCAATCGCAGCCTGCCCTTCGACCAGCGGCTGGTGCAGGAGGACATTGCTGGATCCATGGCCTGGGCCAGGGCCCTGAAGCAGGCCGGGGTCTTGAACAGCGCCGATACCAAGGTCCTAATCGAAGCCCTGGAGCAACTGAGCCAGGAAGTCAGCCAGGACCCGGCTGCACTCGATGCCTCCCAGGCAGAGGATGTGCACGCTTTTGTGGAGCAGGCCCTGATCCAAGAGGTCGGAGAGGTGGGCAAGCGCTTGCACACGGGACGCTCCCGAAACGATCAGGTGGCCACGGACATGCGCCTCTATGTGCGCAAGGCCGGTGCGGAACTCGATCAACAGCTCAAGAACTTGATCGAGGCCCTCGTCCAACTTGCCGAGCGCGAAGTGGACACGGTCCTGCCGGGCTACACCCATTTGCAACGGGCCCAGCCCATCAGCGCGGGACACCATGCCCTTTGCTACGCGGAAATGCTGGGGCGTGATGCGGGTCGCCTCAAGGATGCACTTCTGCGCCAGGACACATCGCCCCTGGGCTGCGGCGCCCTGGCGGGAACCGCGTTCCCCATCGACCGCGAGGCATTGGCCAAGAGCCTGGGCTTCTCCAGCGCCTGCGCCAACAGCCTGGACGCCGTGGCCAGCCGTGACGGGCTGCTGGAACTGGTTTCTGCCTGCAGCACCACCATGTTGAGCCTGTCGCGCCTGGCCGAGGACTGGATCTTCTTTACCTCCCAGGAAGCTGGATTCCTCACGCTCTCCGATGAAGTGACCACGGGTTCCTCGCTCATGCCCCAGAAGAAAAACCCCGACGCCCTGGAACTGCTGCGCGGAAAAACCGCGCGGGTCCTTGGTGCCTGGACCACCCTGGCCAGCCTGCAGAAAGGCCTGCCTCTGGCCTACAACAAGGATCTGCAGGAAGACAAGGAAGCCCTCTTCGATGCCCTGGACACGACCTCCGCCTGCCTGGAAGTGGCCAGCGTGTGCGTCGGTGCAGCCAGCTACAACCGCGAACGCTGCTTGCAGGCCTGCGCCGAGGGACACCTGGACGCCACCGATCTGGCGGACCTCCTGGTGGCCGCCGGGGTGACTTTTCGAGATGCCCACCACCGCATCGGAGTGCTGGTGTGCGCGGCCGACGAAGGGGGCTTTGAGTTGAGCCAGCTGCCCCCTGACCTGACCCGCGAACACCTGCCCGAACTGGCAGACCTTGACCTCGCGGCCGAACTTTCCCCGACCCGCATTCTGGAGCGCCGTTGCGCTTTGGGAGGCACCGCCCCCAGCCGCGTGAAGCAGGAGATCGAACGATGGAAGACACGCCTCAAGTCCTGGAACAACTGAGCCTGCGTCCCGCCACCGTGCGGGATGTGGAGCCGATCCTGGATCTCGTCAACGACCTCGCGGCGGCCGGCGAGATGCTGCCCCGTTCCCCCGCCACCACCATCGAACGCCTGCGGGACTTTGTGGTGGCCGAGGTGGACGGCCGGTTTGTGGGCTGCGGCGCTCTGGCACTGGTCTGGACCGACATGGCGGAGATCCGCTCCATCGCCGTGGCCAAAGAACAGCGAGGCAAGGGGCTGGGGCGCAAGATGGCCCTCTTCCTGTTGGAGGAAGCCGAGCGCTTGGGCGTTGCGCGCGTGATGGCCTTCACCTATGTGACCGGTTTCTTCGACCGCCTGGGGTTCCGCGAAGTGGACCACGCTGCTCTGCCCCACAAGGTTTTCCAGGACTGCCTCAACTGCCCCAAGTTCCACCGTTGCGACGAAGTGGCGGTGGTCAAGGACCTGAGCTGCAGCCAAGACGCGCCGCCCCTGGGTTTCATGAGCCTGCCCATGCCCGGCAAGCACCTGCCCAAGCGCAGAACCTAGACCCCTTGAGGTTCAAGGTGCGAGCACCGCAGGAGCGCCGTGTTCATGTTGTTCCTACGCATTGGCCTCGGGCACGAGCCCCATGGCACGCTCCGCGAGGGCAGTGATGGTCAAGGAGGGATTGACTCCGGGATTGGCGGAGACCGCTGACCCATCGATAACCAGAATCTCCGGATGGCCAAACAAGCGGTGCGAGCTGTCAATCACGCCCTCGGCGGAACTCGCACCCATGGCGCAGCCCCCCAGGATGTGCGCCGTGGTGGGTTTCCCCAACAGCGTCTGAGTCACAAGCGTCCCCACATCCCCGTCGAGTTTCTCCGCCATGCGCTCGCCCAGGTCGTCGGCCTGGGGCATATCCGCTGTGGGCCCGGGGCCATCATTCGAGCGTGAACGAAGGCTTCCCAGTCGGCCGAGCTTGAGGGTCAGGGTCTCTGGGTGACTCTTCATGTAGAGCAGGATCACCGTGGAGCGCGCCCAATCCAGCACCGTATATGCCCGCAACCAACGCACTGGATGCCGCGCGACCTTGCCGACAATATCCCTGCAACGAGCGAACAGATTGCGCCCTCTGCCATGGGGAGCCATGCCCAATCGAAAGAACCCAGAACCGGAGGGGTAGCGCACTGTCTCCAGGTGAGTGCCCTTGTCCAGGTGCAGGATCGACCCGATGGCCACGCCCTTGGAGTGATCCACACCCCGGCGGAAAGTCTGCACTCCGGTCAAGCTCTCGCAGTTGGTGCGCACGCTACGACCGAGTTGATCGGACACCTGCGGCAGGCCCTGTTCGCGTCCAGCCATGGAAAGCAGCAGGGGCAAGGTGCCCAACACGCCACCGGCCATGACCACACGATCCGCACTATAGCTGCGCGTAGAAAAGAAACCGCCCCAACGACGAACACGGGTCTCCAGGGTGACCCGCTCGCGCGCCTTCGCTTGCTTGACCGCAGTCACGCGAGTGTCCGCCTGCACCCGCACCCCCAGTTTTTCGGCCAGGTGAAGGTAATTGTGAGGCAGAGAGTTCTTGGCCCCATGCCGACACCCAACCATGCAGGCCCCACAGCGGATGCAGCCCGTTCGCGGGGGTCCTTCGCCACCAAGATAGGGATCCGGCACAGTCACACCCGGCTCCCCGAACCAAACGCCCACCCGGGCGGGATGATGCTGATCAGCCAGCCCCAGGTCCGCTGCCACCGCCGCCAGAGCCTCGTCCGCAGGAGTCGAAAAGGGAACCTCAGCGGCACCCAGCATCCTCAAGGCGGTCTCATAGTGTGGGGCCAACTCACTCTTCCAGTCCGCCAACCCGCTCCAGGAGGAAGATTCAAAGAAGGAGTCCGAGGGAGTGGGCAAGGTATTGGCGTAGACCAACGATCCACCGCCAACCCCGACCCCGGACAAGACGGTCATGTGCCTAAAAAAAGTCAGGCGCAGGATGCCACGACAACCGAGCCAGGGAAGCCAAAGCCAACGGCGCAGATTCCAGTTGCTGCGGGCGAAGTCCTCATCACGAAAGCGGCGGCCTTGCTCCAGCACCAGCACCGAGTAACCCTTTTGCGCCAGACGCAGGGCCGAGACCGACCCACCAAAACCCGAACCCACGATGATCCAGTCGTAGTGCTCGCGTTCTCCCTTGGAAGCTGAACCCACAGAGCTCATCCCCTCACCCCCGGGTAAAGCACTGCCAGGAACCTCCACAGACCTGGCTGGGCCTCGTAGCGGGTAAGAGCCTTGGCAGTGGCCAGCGCATGTTTGTGCCGGGCAAACCAGAGCGGCTTGAAGAGTGGCAGAAAGGGTCCTTCCAGCACGCTCTTCTGTACTCCGTTCAGCAACTCCGTGTTGTGCACGAACCCCACACCGCTTTGGATGTCCGCGCGAGTGTGACCCGGGTGGGCCCCCCAGGGAATCACCCCCAGACCATAGGCCACCCCGGTCCAGTGATTGACCGCGATCGAACCATAGCGCAAGTCTGCCAAGGCCGCTTCATAGCTCGATGAGTGCCGCCGAACACTGCGGGGATCCATGATCAATGTGCAGGACAGGGTGCCGAACAGACGGCGATTGCAGAACTCAACCGCTCTGGGCAGGAACTCCGGGGCGCTGGCACCCCGCAGGGGGGTTTCCGCCAATACACCGCACCAGGCTTCTTGGCTAAACGCCAGAGGAAACGGACCATCTGAATCCAACCCTGTGGCGAAGGCCCAGGGCAGATTCCCATCCTGCCCCTGCCCCAGCCCCAGCAATTGCAGATTGGGATGGGCCTCGCAAAAAGCCCGATGGCGCTCTGCCGATCCGGGGTAGTAGGCCCGCCGCGTTGGGATCTGCTCCAGTTCCCTGGCCACTGCGTCCAGGAACTCCTTCCTTTGGGGCCAGTCCAAAGAGGTCACCAGCACCTTGGCTGCAACGCAATTGAACGAGGCGTTGTTCACCAACATGCTGGACACGTTCTCCACCTGATGACGCATCTCCCGAGCACTCCAGACACCGGGGACCACAATCACCGGAGTCACACAGCCAAGCTCCGCACTGATCGGCTTGTTCAGGGCCGGATTTCCGCTGGCTCGATTCGCCTCACGTACCTGAGGGTCACCCCAGACGATTGAGTCGTAGGTCGCCGCAGAGCCAGTGACGTGAACCTCGTCCACTTGGTCATGGTGCACCAACGCGGCGCCCTCCTCAGCCCCTCCCACCACGATCTGCAAGAGACCCAGCTCGATGGCGACGCGAAAGGCGCGCTCGAGGTGCGGGGCCAGGTCCTCGTTGACCGGATTGGTCTTCAGGACGCAGGCCCGGTTGCGGGCAAAGAGCAGATGAAGGAAATCCTGAGGACCGATGCTGGACACATTGCCCGCGGACAGCAACGCCGCCACACCAGGCTCCCTGCCCACCAGCTCTTCTTCCTGCGCGGCCGCGTCGCGCACCTCGACTCCAGGTTGCAGCCAGATGCCTGCCCGAAATCCGGGGAACAAGAGCCGGTCCTCGAGGTTTCGGGGCATGACAGAAAGCGTGCTTTGTCCCGCCCTAGAAAAGGCCTTGGGCGACGGTACTCTGCCCAACAACCCTGCCAGAGTCCGGTCCAGAAGCCGCAGATTGCGCAGCACGCTCATGGGCCCGTTGAGCCACTCCTCCGCCGCCAGATTTGAGTCGGGATCAATCCCCTTGGCCTCGCAAGAAGTAGCCACCCAGGCCTGCGCCTCCGCAAGAACATCCCGTCGCAACTCACCGATCAAATCGAGCCGTTGTTCAAGGGACATGGCTTCCAGACGCCGAGCCCCTGCAAGGGCACGCTCAACAGCCATTTCTACGCTCTCATCGGATTCTCTTCCAACAACCATGCCCCAGCAGGATAACGCCGGGACTCAGCCCCAAACAGGTGCCGCCGCGCTGGAATTGCTTCCAGCGCGGCGGCAAAGCCATGTCTTGAAGAGCCAGGCTCTTATCTGACAGGTATTTGCGTCAGGCTGCCTGCCCGTCATCGATATCGAACTGGGCTGCTTCCGTGGAGCCCCCCATTGCGGTGGTGGACGACTTGCCGCCACTGATGGCCTGGGCCACCCGATCAAAGTAACCGGTTCCCACCTCGCGCTGATGGCGCGTGGCGCTATAGCCAGCCGCTTCACTGGCGAACTCCGCCTGCTGCAGACGCGAGTAGGCGACCATGCCCTCATCGCGATAGCCGTTGGCCAACTCAAACATCGAGTGGTTCAAGGCGTGGAATCCCGCCAATGTCACAAACTGGAACTTGTAGCCCATGGCGCCCAACTCGTCCTGGAAGCGCGCAATCGTGTCCGCGTCCAGGTGTGCCTCCCAATTGAAGGAGGGCGAGCAGTTGTAGGCCAGAAGCTTGCCAGGGAACTGGGCGTGGATCGCATCCGCGAACTTCTTGGCCTGGGCGAGGTCAGGGTGACTGGTTTCACACCAGATCACATCGGCATAAGGCGCGTAGGCAAGACCGCGGGCAATGGCCTGATCAATACCCGGCTTGGTGGCGAAGAATCCTTCGGGTGTACGCTCGCCGGTCAAGAACTCCGCATCACGCGGGTCCACATCGCTGGTGAGCAGGGCTGCCGCGTCTGCATCCGTGCGAGCCACGAGAACCGTAGGTACACCACATACATCCGCTGCCAGACGAGCAGCGTTGAGAGTGCGAATGAAACTCTGGGTGGGAACCAGGACCTTGCCACCCAGGTGACCACACTTCTTCTCGGAAGCAAGCTGATCCTCGAAGTGCACGCCAGCGGCGCCCGCTTCAATCATGCTCTTCATCAGTTCAAAAGCGTTCAAGGGACCGCCAAAGCCCGCCTCTGCGTCGGCCACGATCGGTGCAAACCAATTCAGCGAATCATCGCCTTCCGCGTGGGTCACCTGGTCGGCGCGCTGCAGGCACTGGTTGATGCGCTTGACAACCTGGGGCACGCTGTTGGCCGGATAGAGACTCTGGTCGGGATACATCTGACCCGCGAGGTTTGCGTCAGCAGCCACCTGCCAGCCGGACAGATAGATCGCCTTGAGGCCAGCCTTGACCTGCTGCATGGCCTGATTGCCAGTCAATGCACCCAGGGCGTTGATGTGCTGGTCCCCATGGAGCAGACCCCACAAACGCTCGGCGCCCATCTCGGCCAATGTGTACTCAAAGGTCACAGAACCACGCAGGGCATCCACATCCTCGGGGGTGTAGTCGCGCTTGATGCCGTCCCAGCGGGTGAATGCAAGGTTTGCTTGGTCGGGCCAGTTAGGCCTGTGGAAGTCTGTCATGATGTCGAAGGTTGGCTATTTGGTCTTGTTTCGGGATGGCCTGAGAGGGGCTGTTTGATGTCTTGTTGCTTCCTGGTCAGTCAACTGTCCAGGTGGTCGTAGGCTGCGAGGGTCAAGAAGGCGGGCATTTCCTGGGCCAGGATCTGACTCTCGAACAACTCTCCCGCCAGGGCATAGCGCTCGCGCGTGTAGGCGATGTCGCCCATGTCGGCCCGCAGGCTGGCCAGGGTCTGGGCCAATTCCGTGCGCAGGAGGTAGGCGTCCACAGTGACGCCCTCGGTGGTCTGAGCCTTGTGGCGACGCCACTGCCAGAGCTGCGATCGGGAGATCTCCGCGGTGGCCGCATCCTCCATCAGATTGTCGATGGGCACGCAACCGTTGCCGCAAAGCCAGGCAGCCATGTATCGCAGGCCAACGGAGAGATTTTGACGCACGCCCTGCATGCTGATGGTGCCCTCGGGCACGGCCAGCAGATCCTCACGCTGGATGCCGCAGGGATCCCTCGCAAGATCGATCTGGTTCGCCTGGGGCATGACTTCATCGAACTCTGTCAGAGCCAATGCCATCAAGCCCGGGTGCGCCACCCAGGTGCCGTCGTGGCCGTTCTTGACCTCACGCCGCTTGTCCGCGCTGACCTTGGCCAGGGCGACGGCATTGGCTTCTTCGTCCCCACGAATGGGGATCTGGGCGGCCATGCCTCCCATGGCGTGAGCGCCCCGGCGATGGCAGGTCTCCACCAGGAGTTGGGAGTAAGCGCTCAAGAAGCGCCGATCCATGCCCACACTGCCCCGATCGGGCATTACGCAATCTGGAAGACTGCGTGTGGTCTTGATGAAGCTGAAGATGTAATCCCAGCGACCGCAGTTGAGGCCCACGATGTGCTCGCGCAACTCAAAGAGGATCTCGTCCATCTCAAAAGCCGCGGGCAGGGTCTCGATCAGCACGGTGACCTTGATGGTTCCCTGGGGCAGGCCCAGAGCTTCCTGGGCCTGGACGAAGACGTCGTTCCACAGACGCGCTTCCAGATGACTCTCGAGCTTGGGTAGATAGAAGTAGGGTCCTGTACCCCGGGTCTTGAGTTCGTGGGCGTTGTGCCACAGATAGAGGGCGAAGTCAAAAATCGAAGCGGACACGGGCCGACCGTCCACAAGACAATGCTTCTCTTCCAGGTGCCAGCCCCGGGGCCGAACCAGAAGAGTTGCGATCTTCTCGTTCAAGGCATAGGCCTTGCCGGTTTCGGGATGCACGAAGTCGATCTTGCGCCGCACGGCGTCCATCAGATTCAGCTGTCCAGCGATCAGGTTCTCCCAGGTGGGCGAACAGGAATCCTCGAAGTCCGCCATGAAAACCCGGGCACCGGAGTTGAGGGCGTTGATAACCATCTTGCGATCCGGGGGCCCGGTGATCTCCACCCTGCGATCGGCCAGGTCCTCGGGCGTGCTGGCAATGCGCCAGTCCCCCTCGCGCACGCTTTGGGTCTGCTCCAAGAAATCGGGCAGCTCACCCTGATCAAAGCGCGCCTGGCGCTCAACCCGGGCAGCCAGCAGTTCTCGCCTGCGGGCGCGATGGGCACGTTCCAGGTCCGCCACAAACCCCAGGGCTTCGGGGCTCAGAATCTGCGGATTGGCGTCCCCGTGCAATGTGACCCCAGGGGGCATGGAAACGGGGCCAGAGGGCTGATGGGCGTTGGAGGTCATGGCAGCGGGGAATGCTGAGAGGAATTGGGACAGGGACCTCGATTCCATCGTCACGCCTCCCAATTGGACTTCAGCCAGAGGCGAAGAAATGCCAAGGCGCCAGCCCTATTCCCCCTCCAGGGACTCAGAAGGCCGCAAGGCCTCGAAACCTGCAAGATCCATAGCACCCCGGCGGGGAGAGGAAGCGCGCACTGCTCCCTGGGACCGAAACCTAGTGCCCGCCGGTCAAGCGGTGGGAACCACCTTTGGCATCAAGCCTGGGCACCCGCAGGTTGTGCAGCACTTCCACCGCGTCATCAGCCAAGGGGCGTTCTTCGGAACCAGCTTTCCTCAAGGCCAGGCCCTCGGTCACTGGAAGTGGCAAGTGCTCAAGGGGCGCCATCACCAGCGAGCCCTGTGCCAGGCCGGGGGCTCCCGCACCCGGGATCTGCTCCCCAGCAGGCCCCTGATCCTGAGACTTGAAAAACACCGCGAACACCAACAGAGCCGCCGCGGCAGCCAGAGCTCCCACCAGAGCCAGGCGTGGCGCGCCCACTCGTGATCCAGGCAATAAGCCTGCCGGCTCCAACAGACCCTCGCGCTGCATCTGGGCGCGCACACCATTCCACAGAGGAGGCGCGCTCGCCGCATGCAGGGTCTGAGCCTCACGGTTCAGATGACCCCGCATGGTGATCCAAGGTTCCATGGACAGAGCGCAAGCCGGACAGCGGTCAACGTGCCGGTCGATGGCGCCGCTCTCGTCCGGATCCAAGTCACCCCCCACATAAAGCGGGAAGGCTGCTCGGATTTCGGTGCAGGGGCTGTCGAGGGGATTCATGATAGAAACAGGTTTGGCAGATTCAGCTACGGGCGCGCTGAGGGATCGTTGGTTGATTTGGCCTCATTTCCTGAGGCCTGGACGCGTTCGCGCCGTTGCCATTCCTCCAGGAACAACTTGCGCGCCCGGTGCAGACGCCAACGCACGGTCACATGGGTCGCGCCCACGATCTCCGCGATTTCGGGGCAGCCCAGACCTTCGATCTCTCGCAGGGCCATCACCGATTGAAAGTGCGGCGCGAGGGTTTGCAGTACGGAGTGCACTTCGAGCCTGGTCTCCTCTGTGGTCATTTGATCAGAGGGATCCTCCACAGCATCGTCGGGCAGATCGATCGAGGGCTCGTCCTCTCCACTGCCGACCAAGGATGAAGTCGGACGCCGCTTACGCAGGTTGTCAATGGCCAGATTGGTCACGATGCGGTAGAGCCAGGTGGAAAAGGCGTATTGAAAGTCAAAGCGTTTCAGGTGACGAAACACCCGCAAAAAGGCCTCTTGGCACAGATCACGGGCATCTTCCTCCGAAGGCACCATCTTGCGTGCCACCCTCTGGGCGCGGGCCTCGTGTCGCTCCACGAGCTGGCGAAAGGCGTCCTCTTCCCCGTCCTGGGCCTGGCGCACCAGGGCATGGTCCCGTGCTCGCTCCTCCGTACGCTGAATGGCGTCCGCTTCGTCTTGACCCGAGCGGGATGAATCCTGCGGGGGTTGGGGCTGGTTCTGGGGCTCTTGCATTGGTGGGGCTGATCCATTGTAACCCCGGGCCGACAGGAGTTCATCGGCACTCACAGCCTTGCGAATTCGACCTTTCCCGGCAGACTCTCCCGGGGCAGCCCCCAGGCGGGGACGAAGGTTGAGGCGATTCGCATGGGCCATGGGAATGCCTACGGAGGTCCACAGAGGCCGTTAGGGCCAGGTTGCAGGATCCTTCAGATGGATCCCCGACTGGGGCATACCTCGCCCCTAGGAGGGCTCTTGAGGGGTCAGGACTGGAAAACGATCCGCCAGGGCTCCGATTCGGCGGAACTTCTCCCGCCGCGCGGAGAGCAGCTCATCAACAGGAATCTGGGCCAGCTCGTCCAAATGATCGGGGATCACCCGGGCCATGGTCTGCATGGCCGTCTCCCGGTCCCGATGGGCGCCGCCTGGGGGCTCGGGGACCATGCCGTCCACGATTCCCAGTTCGATCAGGGTCGGTGCGGTGAGCTTGAGGGCTTCAGCCGCTTCGGCCGTGCGGGCTCCGTCCTTCCAGAGGATCGCGGCGCAGCCTTCGGGACTGATGACCGAATAGTAGGCGTACTGCATCATCAGCACACGGTCGCCGATACCGATGCCCAGGGCCCCGCCCGAGCCACCCTCGCCGATCACGATCGTCAGGATCGGTGTCTTGATGCGGAACATTTCCAGAATGTTCTCGGCGATCGCCGCGGACTGACCCCGCTCCTCGGCCCCGATTCCAGGATAGGCCCCGGGGGTGTTGATGAAGGTCACTATGGGCAAGCCCATTTTCTCGGCCAGACGCATCTTGCGCAGGGCCTTGCGGTAGCCCTCGGGGTGGGCGCAGCCAAAGTTCGTCTCCAGACGCTCTTTGGTGGTGCGACCCTTGCGGTGCCCGACCAACATGAAGCGCCGCCCATTCAAACTGGCCAACCCGGTCACGATGGCGGCATCATCTCCATACATCTTGTCCCCATGCAACTCGACAAAATCATCGAAGAGCTGGGCGATGTAGTCGCTGGCCACCGGCCGATCCGGGTGGCGCGCCACGTTGACCTGATCCCAGGCGGAAAGGTCCGCATAGGTCTCGTGAATCGCCATGGCGATCTTCTGGCGCATGGCCACGATTTCCTCGGAAATGTCCAGGTGTGTGGTCTCGGCCAGTTCCTCCAACTCGCTGAGTTGGAATTCGAACTCCTGGATCGGCCGCTCAAAGGCCATTGCGGGGTTGGTGTCGGGTTTCTTGGGGCGGCTCACGGGAAGATCTCCTGCCTCCCATCCTCACTCAAGGGCCCGCCCGGGGCAAGAGGTGCTTGCGGGGAAGAATAGGCGCAGCCCACAGGAAGCGGCCCAAAACCGCTCCCCCTTGAAGGATGAATGGACGCAGACGAGACGCTACACTGGTCCCTCAAAACTCTGGCCCCGCCCCGCGCCCTTCCCCCCAACCCAAGCGCTCCTCCCCCATGGCAACCGCCCAGCGCTCCCAAGCCCCGCCCCAGGCGTGGCGAGTGGAGGTATTCCGCCGCCCGACGGTCGATGACCCAGAGGGCAGCCACGCCCTCGCCGCCGCCCAGGCCCTGGGCCTGGAGAGCATCACGGACCTGCGTCTTGGCCGAGGCTACCTGCTGCCGCCGGAATTTGACGAGACCCAGGTTCTTCGCACGGTACGCGAACTGCTGGCGGACCCCGTGCTCGACTCCGCACGCATCACCGCCCCAGGAGAGAGCCCCGCCCGTGAAGGACAGACTTTTGTCCTGGTGGCGCGCAAGCCAGGAGTCACAGACCCGGTCAGCCAGACCCTTGAGCGCGCCCTGCACACGGCGGGTATTGCGCCCACAAGCCAACGGGATCTCCTGGTCACCACCTTCCAGGCCTGGGAACTCGACTGCAGTCCAAATGAAGACCACCTGGCGCAACTCTCCCGGCGTGTACTGGCCAACGTGGTCATCGATCAGGTGCTGGTCAACGATGAATCCCTGCACTACGGCCTGCCCCCTGCTGGGGAAGCACATGGAGTCGTGCATGTACCTCTCTTGAACCTGGACGAAGAACAGCTTCTGGCTCTTTCCAGCGAAGGCATGCTCTCCCTGGATCTGGCGGAGATGCTCACCATCCAAGGCCATTTTGCAGGCCTGGGGCGCGAACCCACTTCCTGTGAGCTGGAAACCCTGGCCCAGACCTGGAGCGAGCACTGCCAGCACAAGACCTTTCGCGGTCGAATCGAAATGGACGGCGAGGTGATCGACAACCTGCTCAAGTCCACCATCGCGAAGGCAACACACGAATTGAACAAACCCTGGTGCATCAGCGTCTTCCACGACAACGCTGGCATCGTGGAATTCGATTCGGTCAACGGCGAGACCTGGGACCTTTCCATGAAGGTCGAGACCCACAACCACCCCAGCGCAATTGACCCCTACGGTGGCGCCGGCACGGGAATTGGCGGAGTTGTGCGCGACATTCTGGGGGTGGGCCTGGGCGCCAAACCCATCGCCAACCTGGACGCTTTCTTCGTGGGGCCGCCGGATCTTCCGCGCGCCGAAGTTCCCCGCGGCTGCATGCACCCCTCGCGAATCCTGCGAGGAGTGGTGGCCGGTGTGCGCGACTACGGCAACCGCATGGGCATTCCCACCGTGGCCGGCGGGGTCTGGTTCCACGAGGGCTACACCGCGAACCCATTGGTCTACGCGGGCACAGTGGGTTTGATGCCACGCTGGGCCGCCACCAAAGAAGTCAAGCCCGGTGATGTGATCTTGACCGTGGGCGGACGCACGGGCCGGGACGGAATTCACGGAGCCACCTTCAGCAGCGTGGAGTTGCACGAGGACAGCGAGACCATGAGCGCTGGCGCGGTGCAGATCGGGGACCCGATCACCGAAAAAAAAGTGCTGGACGGTTTGCTCGCGGCCCGGGACAAGCGTCTGTTCCGGGGACTGACCGATTGCGGCGCCGGGGGACTCTCCAGCGCTGTGGGCGAGATGGGAGCTGAGTGCGGCGCAGAAGTGGACCTGGACCTGGTGCCTCTCAAGTACCCGGGGCTCTCGCCGGAGGAGATCTGGATCAGCGAAGCCCAGGAGCGCATGGTGCTGGGTGTGCCTCCGGAGAATCTGGACGCCTGCATAGCAGTCTTCGATGCTGAAGGAGCCACAGCCACGGCCATTGGTCACTTCACTGACACAGGACGCCTGGTCCTGCGTTATGAAGGCGTGCTGCAAGCGGACATGGACATGCACTTCTTGCACGAGGGCAATCCGCGCCAGACCCGCCAGGCCAGTTGGGACACGCCGGACATCCCCACACCCGAAGTACCTGAACTCAACGATCCGGGCGCGACCCTACTGGCCCTGCTGGGCCGCCCCACCGTGGCGAACAAGGAGTGGATCATTCGCCAGTACGACCACGAAGTCCAGGGTCAACGGGTGATCGGGCCCACCAGCGGTGTGCGCAACGATGGTCCCAGCGATGGAGTCGTCCTGCACCCGCTGCCTGACTCCAAGAAGGGCGCCGCCATCGGCGTGGGGGCCAACGCCCGTTATGGGCGCCTCGATCCCCGCGCCATGGCAGAAGCCTGCATCGACGAGGCCCTGCGCAATGTGGTGGCGGCCGGTGGCGATCCAGCCCACACCTCACTGCTGGACAACTTTTCCTGGGGCAACTGCAACAAGCCGGACCGACTGGGTTCCCTGGTGCATGCAGCCAAGGGATGCTATGCCTCGGCCATGGCGTTGGGCACGCCCTTTATCAGCGGCAAGGACTCGCTCAACAACGAGTACCGGGTGGGTGCAGAAACCATCGCGATTCCGCCCACGCTCTTGATCTCGGCCCTTTCGATCCTGCCGGATGTGTCCAAGGCAGTAAGCATGGATCTGAAAACCGCCGGCAATGTTCTGTTGCTGGTGGGCGAGACCAAGAACCACCTGGGGGGATCTGAGTTGCACGCGCTCCTGGGTCTGGACGGGGGATCGGTTCCGAGACCTGACTTGAGCACTTCACCAGATCTCTTTGCGCGCCTGCATGGCAGCATGCAAGCGAGATTGGTGCGCACTTGCCATGACCTTTCAGAAGGCGGCCTGGCGGTGGCCCTTGCTGAGAGCGCCATGGCAGGGAACTTGGGCGCAGATGTTCAATTACCCTCCGGCACGGGACTGAATAGTACCTGCGCTCTCTTCAGCGAAAGCACCACGCGCTTCTTGGTGGAGCTCGCACCGAATAATGAAGAGGCCTTCCGGAAAGCTCTAGGTTCTCACCCCGTCTGCAAACTGGGGCTGGTGCAGACCGAACCCCGCTTGCAGATAGCGGGAGAGAGCGGCAGCCCATTGATCGATCTTGACCTCGGCGCGGTTCACGCCGCCTTCAATAGTTCCTTCCAGGGCTAGCCTCTCCACCACCACCCATGCAAACCACCCAAGCCCTTGTGCTGCGCACCAGCGGGACCAATTGCGAACTGGAAACCGCCCGTGCCCTGGAACGAGGCGGGGCCCGAGTCGATGTGCTCTCCCACCGGCGCCTGCAAGATGATCTGCCGAGTCTCGCCAAGTACAAGATCATGGTCTTCGCCGGTGGCTTCAGTCACGGAGATGATCTGGCCGCAGGCCGGGTCTGGGGCAGCGACCTGCGCGCCATGCGCAGAGAACTGGACGCCTTTGTGGCAGACGGAGGTCTGATCCTGGGGGTCTGCAATGGATTCCAGGTGCTGGTGGAGTCCGGCCTGTTCCAACCGGAACGGGCCCCCGAAGAGCGCACCCTGGCGCTCTACTCCAACGCCTCCAACCACTACGAGTGCCGCTGGGTGGACCTGGCAGTAGAAGCCAGCGTCTGTCCCTGGCTCTCCGCCGGTTGGAAGTTCCCCGTGCCCGTAGCCCACGCGGAAGGTCGCTTCACCTGCACAGACGAAACGACCCTGCATGAACTCCAGGCCGCCGGCCAGATCGTGCTGACCTACCAAGGCCAGAGCGATTCTGCGACCTACCCCGAGAACCCCAACGGCTCTGCAGGCGATGTGGCCGGCATCTGTGACCCCAGCGGCCGAGTGGTGGGCCTGATGCCCCACCCCGAGCGCAACCTTGAGGTCTTCAACCGCCCGGACTGGACCCGCTTGGAGGGGCGCAGCGAGGGCGAGGGCCTGCGCTTCTACTCGGACCTGGTGGCGGCAGCGAAGCCCTAAGCGCCACCGAGATGTCCGGCCGGACCGTGCCAGGCCCTGTGCTGAGCGTTGGACGGCTTTCGCCGCGCCGAGGGGTTTTTCCCAATTCCCTTTGATTTCCCGCTGCACGATTCTGGAATCAGCCTTTTGGGATCGCTAGTTTCGCTTCCTAGAGGCAACATCTATGAAACGCACAACAACCCTTATGACCCTTGCGGCACCTCTCCTTGGTGCCATCCTTTTGAACAGCTGCACCCTGATGGCGGTGTCGGGGGCGGCGATCTTGATCACCGAAGAGTTCCGGGACAATGCCGTCAGCACGGTGGTACCGCTGGAACCCGCGATCGCCTGGACTGGAGTCCTCGCAAGTCTGTCCGATCAGTCCAACGACTTGGTCCACCGGGACGATGCCCACAACAGCGCCAGGACCATGATCGACGGTGGCGAGGTCACCGTTTATGTGGAGCAATTTGATCTGGGCCAGACCCGTATTCTGGTGGAAGCCAAGAAATACATGGTTCACAGCCAAGACCTCTCTGTTCTCACCCTTGAGCGCATAGAACAAGACCTGATGAACCGCTGAGCGGCTGGAGCACTGAATGCAACTGACCCAACCTTTCCGTCGCCACTCGTCCCTTCTGAGTCCGGTCCTGGGCTTGACTGTGCTGATGAGCTCCTGGATGCTGAGTTCCTGCGCCGCCCCCCTGGCCTTCGTGGGAGTGGCCGGAGCCGCGGGGATCTATGCCACCCAGGAGTACCGCACCAACTCCACTGCCATGTGGATCGATCACCCAGCCCAGGATGTCTACAATGAAGCCCTGCTGCTGCTTGAGGACATGGCCCCGCTTCCGGTGAACCACGACCCCCAGGCGCGCACTGCGGAAGCCTCCTTCTCCAAGGAGGAGTACACCTTCAGAGTGGAATCCCGTGGCTCCAACCGCTGCCGGATCTCAGTGGGTGTGCAACGCTTCGGCCTCTGGAATCGCGGCCTGGCCGATGCTTTCCTCGCGCGCCTGATCGAGCGAATGCAAAAGAGCCGATCCTGATACAAGTTCGCCTGTCCTTGTCGCGTGGTCCAACAGCCCACGACCAGGGCAGGTTGTCTTGCGCCCGGTTCAGTTCTGCCGAATCCGCTTGCGATGACAGCTGCGACAGAGACCTGAGAGGCGCAGCACATGCCCGTGCACCTCGAAGCCGTGCTTGGCGGCGTTCTCCAGTTGCAGGATTTCGATGCGCTCGTCGTGAAACTCTTCGATGTGTCCGCACTTTTTGCAGACCATATGGTCGTGATGGTTGTGACCCATCACATGTTCGTAGACCTTCTCTCCCATGCCCGTGTTGAAGGACTCAATGAAGCCGCCGCGCTCAAGCAGATCCAGGGTGCGGTAGACCGTAGCCCGGGATACCGCGAGCCCCTCGTCGTCAAGGTCTCGCAACCAGCCAAAGAGGGTCTCAGCGGAAAAGTGGTCGTGGGTACCAAAGATGCACTCAAATATCCGTCTGCGCTGACTTGTGAGACGCTGGCCCTCCTGGGCGAGGTGCTCTTGGAACCGCCGCTGAATGGTTGCGTGTCTCATGTCCTGGGCCAGACGTTCGACTCCTGGGCTTTCCTGTGGGTCTCGGACTGGACTTCGTCGGGGTCCTCGTCAAGGGCGTATTCCTCGCCGGACTTGCCCTGGTGACGAACGCCTATGTCCCGGCGGCAGAACTTGCCCTCCCAGGCAATCAGGTCATAGGCGGCATAGGCCCTCTCGCGAGCCTGCTCCAAATCGTCCCCCATGGCGGTCACGCAGAGTACGCGTCCTCCGTTGGTGACGATTTCGCTGCCCTCCAGCCGGGTGCCCGCCTGGAAGATCTCAACCCCTTCGAGCGCGGCAGCCTCCTGCAAACCACTGATGGGCGCATCCTTTGCGTAGCTGCCGGGATAACCGGCAGCCGCAGCCACCACACCCACTACAAAACGGGGATCCCACTCGGGAGGCTCGATCTTGTCCAGGGTCCCCTTGGCAGTGGCCAGGAGAATAGGCAACAGGTCGCTCTTCATCCGACGCACAAGCGCCTGACACTCAGGATCGCCGAAGCGCACATTGTATTCGACCACCCTGGGGCCGGCGTCAGTGAGCATCAGGCCCACGAACAACACCCCGCGATACTTGATCTCCTCACGAGAAAGGGCATGCACCGTGGGCACGAGTACGCGTTGCTCAATCTGCCGATGCAGACGATTCGACACACTGGACACAGGAGAGTAAACCCCCATGCCGCCCGTGTTTGGTCCCCGATCTCCTTCCTCCACCTGCTTGTGATCCTGCACAGTTTCCAGGATCAGAAGAGTCTCCCCATCAGTGATCGCAAAGGAACTGGCTTCTTCGCCCTTGAGGAATTCCTCGATCAAGATGCGCTCTCCTGCGGCTCCGTGGCGACGCTCTTCCATGATTGCATCAACTGCGGTGCGAGCCTCTTCCAGGGTGTCACAGACATAGACACCCTTACCCGCGGCCAGACCGTCGGCCTTGACCACCATGGGCCATTCGGTCAAGGACTCAAGATAACCCTTGGCCCGACCAGAGTGATCGAAACGCTTGGCACCAGCGGTGGGAATGCGGTAACGCTCAAGCAGATCCTTGGCTTCAATTTTGGAGCGCTCCAGGTTGGCACCCCTTGTGCCCGGACCAAAGACCAGGATCCCCGCCTCGCGAAGTTGATCCGCGAGGCCATCGCAAAGGGGGTCCTCGGGGCCTACCACCACCAGGTCAACCTCTTCGCTCTTGGCCAGTTGAACGAGAGCGGGAAGATCCGTTGCGGCCACAGGAACATTGCGCGCGACTTCCGCTGTGCCAGGGTTGCCGGGGGCGCAGAGAACCTCATCGCAGAGAGGAGAGTGGGAGATTTTCCAGGCCAGGGCGTGTTCGCGCCCGCCAGAACCTACAACGAGGACCTTCATTTTGGGGGGGGAGGGAGGCAGGGAGCCTCGCTCGGGGCACCAAAGGATAACGCTCCCTCACACCGGGCGCCAGAGTGCATGGAGGGGGATCAGAGAACTCCCCCTCCCAGCCCGAGCGCGCACCCGGGCCCCGTTGCTTGCTAGGCTGGGGCATCGCGGGGAGTACCTCAGCCTGGCAGAGGGGTGTCTTTGGGTGGCACACGCCGTGGGTTCGAATCCCATCTCCCCGACCAAATCGTGCAACTGAGCCGGGTGGCCGCAGGGTCGTCGCAAACAAGAGGCACCGATGCTGCCAGGACAACTGGCCGTCGCCCATCCCCAGGACCCTGCCCAATGATCCCCCGACAAACTCCGGGCCATGCTTGCGCCACCGGGGAGGTATGCTCTTCCGCGGTTGCGCCCGTAGCTCAGCTGGATAGAGCACCGGACTTCTAATCCGACGGTCCCAGGTTCGAGTCCTGGCGGGCGCGCCACCGCCCGCGCTCTCATTCCAAGATCCAACCGAGAGGCTGGCATACGCCTCCCTGGCGTTCAGCAGGACACCCAGCCTCGAACCAGCCCCCTGTTGAGCTTCAGGCAGACTTTCGGCCAGGGGCGATTGTGAGACTGCTGGGGCTCTTCCCAACAAAAGTCACGTCGTTCACTACACTTGGGGTAACTCAACCGACCCCAATTGCCGGAAAGGGGGTTACTCAGGTTTATGGACAAACAAGCCCCAATGAGGTTCATTTCACTCCCACTCCTAGGCACCTCGATTCTCCTCACCCTGTGCGGCGGAATGTCCGCAGTGGCTCAAGGCCAAGGTTTCTCAAGCCAGACGCCAAGACGCAAGGTGGTGCCCAACATCATCCTCATTCTCGGGGATGATCTTGGCAATGACATGCTCAGTGGCTACGGCGAAGCGCCCAACCCGCCCTGCACGCCGAACATCGATCAGCTGGCCGCTGAAGGGGTCCTGTTCCGCAACGCATACACGAATCCGACCTGTTCCCCTACACGTGCGCAGGTACTCACGGGTCGGCACGGCTTCAGAACTGGCGTCGGATTTCCAATCTCCCCCAGCACAACGGCACTTGCTCTGAGCGAATTGATCCTGCCGGAAGCGCTATTGGGATATGACTCCAGCGCGATTGGCAAATGGCACCTCAGCAACAACACACAGGGTCCTACAGGCCCAAACCAGAGCGGGTTCGTTCACTACGCAGGCTCGCTACGTGGCGCGGTGCCAGACTACTACTCCTGGCAGAAGGTGATCGACGGACAGATGTCCGTCTCCACGACCTACGCCACCACGGACACGGCGGATGAGGCCATCATCGCAATGCAGAACATGCAACCCCCGTGGTTTCTGTATGTCAGCTTCAACGCGCCCCATGTGCCGGCCCATGTCCCTCCTGCGAATCTATGTCCCTGCCCTTCGGGCTTCTGCACAAACCTGGGCACCAACTCGAGCGTGGCCGATCGGATCAAGGCCGCCACAGAGGCCATGGATACTGAACTGGGCCGCATCATGACCGCTCTGGATGCAATCGATCCCGATGCCTTGGTCGTGTTCCTTGGAGACAACGGAACGGCCCAGCAGGCGACCCAGAGTCCCTACGACCCGTCCCACGCCAAGGGCACGGTCTACGAGCAAGGCATCAACGTTCCCCTCATCATCAAGGGCCCCATGGTCAGGAACTACGAATGCGATGCGTTGGTTTCCTCCTCTGACCTCTTCGCAACTTTCGTTGATCTGGCCGGTGGAAACGCCACAGCGGAAGACTCCGTCTCGCTTGTCCCCTACTTCACACCCGGGACGCCATCCTTACGCTCCATGGTCTACGCCGAGATTTTCACCCCCAACGGCCCCGGCCCTTACACGCGTCACGACCGTTGCCTGCGAAGCGCCCAATACAAGCTGATCCGTACACTTACAGGACAGGACGAATTCTACGACCTGCTGGCAGATCCCTTGGAGACCCAGGATCTGTTTCCCGGGCTGACGCCCAGCTCTGCAGGTTGGGCCGAGTATCAAGCCCTAGTGGCCGAACTGATTGCCATGGGCGTCGGCTGATCAGGGGAACGCCCGAGCCCGCGGCGCACCGAGTCCAGCCTGGCCCATCAAGATCCCAATGCCACCCATGCGGCCGGATGCGTGACGTCGGGGCGAACTGGTAGACTGGACGGGCTCCTTACCCCTTCCCCCACCCATCACCTCCGATGCTGCGCTTCATCTCCGCCCTCGCCGCCTTCCTGTTCCTGCCCGCCTGCACCAAGAGTGCCACGGTGACCCCCGAACTCAAGTCCCGGTGGAGCACAAAAGGCCTGTATGACCTGAAGGTCAACGACCTTGCCGGAGCACAGGTGGACCTCTCAAGGTTCGCTGGCAAGGTCACATTAGTGGTCAACACGGCCAGCGAATGCGGGTTCACTCCCCAATATGAAGGCTTGCAGGTCCTGCACTCAGAACTGGCAGGTCGCGGCTTCAGCGTAGTGGCTTTTCCTTGCAACGAGTTCGGGTCTCAAGAGCCAGGCAGCGGCGAAGAGATCGCGGCTTTCTGCCAGAGCAGCTACGCAATCAGCTTCCCGGTGCTTGGCAAGGTAGGAGTCAAGCAAGGCGAGACCCAAAGCGAGGTGTACTCCCTGCTGGGCACACATACCGGAGACCTGCCTGGCTGGAACTTTGGAAAGTACCTGGTGGCCCGGGACGGAACGCCAATCGCTTTCTATGGCACCCGCACGGAACCCAACGATTCCGATCTGCGAGCGGCGATCGAGGCCGAGCTTGAGCGCTAGAGCGCGCGCCTCACTTCCCCATGGTCTCAACCCGTAGCACGCAGGCCTCTGTGGCGTCAGGTTCAAGGCGGCCATCAAAGTGCCCCCATGTCCAAAGGGAGTCTTCGCTTTGGGGCGAGAGCAGCTGAGCCGCCACCCGGCACAGGGGTTGAGCACTGGGCACCAGCAAGGTTCCCGCAGGCAAGGTCGCCGGGCCTTCTTCCCAGGCCCCTTCCAGGACCAGCTCATGGTGGCCCTGGAACAGGCGCCTGGCGCGCTTGACAGCGCTGATCTGAAAGCTGCGGGTGGTGCAGGCCAAGGGCTCATTCAGGATGCGGAAGCGGACCCCGTGCAGGGCAAGCATCTTTGAGTCCTGGGCGTTGGGTTCTCGAATCGCCCAGGCCCTCGGGTGCACGGAAAGACGCCCGGCCTCGAAGCCAAGCTGCAGCCCAACGGGTGTAGATGTCCGCTCATCTCGGGCCACCCTGCGCACTCCGAGCCCTTCAATCGGCACCTCATCCACGGCCCCCAACAGGATCTCACCCGGCGAGGCGGGGACCAGGGCCGTATCCAGGCCCAGGGAGAAGGGCTTGCCCATGGATCCCTCGGCGTCCAGGGAAGCCTCCAATCGAAGCAACTCCAGGCTGTGGGTCTTCGCCCGGCGCACGATACCCAGCACGAAGGCCCGCGTGGCCACCACGCGCTGCTGATAGTCCAAGTAAGAGTAGGCCTCTGAGAGCACCGCCAGCCGATTGCGCAAACCGAGCATGTTTGTTCCGAACCGTGGACGATGGTCGTAAGTGGCCCAACTTAGGGGGTCGCGGGAACTCAAGTTGCCATAGTCAAAAATGTACAGGTCCTGATTCTCGCGCAGGTCCTCGCGGGTCTCTTCCAGGATCAGTTCCCGTGCAAAACGATCCAGGCGTGGATCTGTGTTTGGAGACAGGCTGGTGGCATAGGTCAGGTGATAACCATGAAATGAGCCGTTGGTGGTGTGCAGGTCCAGCACCAGGTGCGGGTCATATTCGTTGAAGACCCCCAGGAGAGCCCGGGTTTCAGGAGCCTCCGCCTTGACAAAGTCCCGGTTCAGGTCAAGCCCAGCGGCATTCGGGCGCTGGCCCACACCTTCGTCCGGACCGTTTTGAGATACACGGTTGCTGCGCTTGATGCGTTCATTGCCGTCCACGTTGTAGATCGGCAAACACCAGAACTGCAGGCCGTCGAGCAACTGGTCGTGATCACCTGCCACGATTTCCCGCAGCAGGATCAGAAGAGATTCCTTGCCCTCCACTTCGCCCGCGTGGATGTTGCCAACCACCAAGACGCGCAGGCCATCGCGCGCGCGAGCCTGGACGGCGTCGAGGGTCGCGCCCTTGCCCGCTGCCACCAACAGGATCGGACGGTCCTCTCCGCTGCGTCCAGCACTACCGAGTTGCAGCCGCTCTCCCTGGTCCAGATCCTCGAGGGCCGCCAGGAACTGCTCAGCCTCAACCAAGCGCGTGGTGCGCTTCCAATCACTGGCTTCAGCGGGGGTCTGGAGATCTTGCATGGAATGCAGCCCGCTTGAGGACAGGCACAGGAGGCAGGTGAGAACAGGGTGCATGGGGAGCCAGTCATAGCGCACGGGGTCCGGTTTTGCCACCCTGGCCGGTGCAACCAGCCCCCTCGATCTCCCTGAGATCCCCGACGAATCTGGCGAAAACCGAGCCAGGGCGTTATGACTGATCTTCATGCACCTCTCCCGCCCCCCCCGCACGTCCCTCGTCCTTCTTTGTCTTGCTGGCCTCGGCCTGGCTGCGAACCAATCCAAAGATGATGTGATCCTCAAGGCTGGCCCCTTGACCTTCCGCTGGGTACCGGACTGGCTGCAGGTCCCCGACGGCAAGACTCTGGGCAACACCCACGGATGTGTGGCCGAGGCACCCAACGGTGAAATCCTGTTCAACACCGATGCAGAACACGCAGTCGTGCGGGTGGACACCAATGGCAGATGGATCTCTGACTTCGGCAAAGAACTCAAGGGCGGCCTGCACGGCATGGCAATCACCGAGGTCAAGGATCAGACGCGCATCACGGTCAGCCACCTGGGGCGTCACGAAGTCTTGCAGTTCAACGCCAAGGGCGAAGAGCTCTGGACCATTGGCTGGCCCCAGGAATCCGGCAAGTACGAGTCCAAGAACCAGTTCCGCCCCACTGCGGTTGCCATCGCTCCGGACGGATCGATTTTTGTGGCCGACGGCTACGGGCTGTCCTGGGTGCACAAGTATGACGCCGAGCGCAATTACCTCTTCTCCTTTGGAGGCCCGGGGACCGAGCGCGGGAAAATGCGCACGCCCCATGGATTGGCGATGGACACACGCGGCAAGGAACCCAGCCTGATCGTATGCGACCGGGAGAACAGTCGCCTTCAGACCTTTGACATGGACGGCAAGTGCACGGGTGTCTACAAGGAGAACCTACGCCGACCCTGCAGCGCTTCGATCTGGGGCGAGTATCTGGCGGTTGCAGATCTCGCCGGCCGGGTCACGATCCTGAACCAGAAATTCGAGCTGCTCGGACACCTGGGAGACAATCCCGACCCAAAGAAACGGGCGGTGAATGGCGTACCCCTGGAACAATGGAAGAACGGCGAGTTCCTCTCGCCCCACGGGATCAGCTGGGGATCCGATGGTTCGCTCTATGTGCAGGACTGGAATCGACTGGGCCGGGTCACCAAGTTGAAGCGCCTCAACTAGCGCTGGCGCCGCAGCCAGGACAGGAACCGCTGTTCAAGGCAGCCGCGCTCAAGATCTCTTGTGGAGAGAGCGGCACCACCATAGATCGTTGGCCAGACTGCCTCCTGGACCTCGGGACTGGAAGCCCTAATCAAGCCCTCAAGCAGGTGCCTGAACTGTTCGCCGCTCTTTCGCTTGCTGCTCCCCGCTTCCGTGCGCAACCAATACAGGAAGCCCGAGCGGTAGGCGCGCAGAAACTCAAGCCAGTCACCCCTGAATCGATCGGGAATGTCTCGGCCCACCGCTGCGCTGCCCAGGAACGGGCCACTCAAGGTCATGCTGTGCACCTCGTCGTCAGCGTAGAGTCGAAAGTGCTGGTCGCCGCCCCCCTGACGCTTCATGTCGTCGGCACCGTCGGACTGGGCGATGCGCAGGGTGACCACAAAATGATCCCGGCCGGCGAATTCGCGCCAGCGCGTGAAAGCAGGCATGGCGGGCAGAATGCCGCCCTCTGAAAGCCCGCCCGGCACAAACATTTCCCAGGCTTCGGTGGCTCGGCCGCGCAGGTCCCCATCCAAACGGGTATCGCACTCCCCCTCCGCTTCTACGATGACCTCAAGGGCCAGACCAGCGATCAGTGCCATGGGCAGGTGTCCGTCGGACCAGTGTTCAAACAAACTGCTCAGGACCAGTTGGCTGATTTGTTGTCGGGTGAGGTTCGGACGATCCTCCTTGTCCATGGACGTACCGTCCACATGCACCAAGGAATAGACTCGGGCCTCTTGGATGAAGAAGTGCGACCAACTAGCAGCCTCATCAAGCCAGATATAGGGTTGCGCGGTGGGGTCCACGCGCCCGGCGAGTGCCAGCATGTCCACGAACTCCTCCCGGTCCGGGACCAAAATCACCACCAGGGGTTTGGGTTCCAGCTCCAGGCCCAAGGGCAGGCCCTGACTCAGAACCTCCCCCAGGCTGTTGGCATCCTCCCAAAGCGAGTCCTTGAGACCCAACAGCTCAAAGGCCTCGCCTGGCTTGCCCTGACCCAGGGCTCGGCGCAGGGGCGTCCCTTTGGGTTTCTTGTAAGCCCCACGCAGGGCCGCAATCTGCTTGTGCAGCGGCTTGGCAAGTTTGGGATCCATGGGACACCACCCGAGCAGGACATCCTGAGCAGCCAGGACTCCTTCAGCCACTGAGAGGAACAACTCACGCGTGTCCTCGTCCTGAAGGGAGCGCGCAGAAAGATAGAGATCAACCCCCCCCGCGGGCAGGCGCACCCAACCAGCGGCGAGCAGTGTCTCCAGGCCCAGAGCCTCATCCGGGGGCAGCCCGATTCTCTCCAGTGCCCTTTGGGCACGGGCAGCATAGTCCTCTGGCTTGCAAGATGAAGAGGAAACGGGCCCCGAAGGGCCGCCGCCACGGGCAGGGACCGCATGAAGTGGAGACGAGACCAGAGCCAGACCACAGAGCAAGGAGCAGCATAGGTTGATTGCGTGCATGGCAGAACAGTACGCAGCCAAGACCAATTGGTTGCCTTCCTAATAAGCAAAACTTGTGTCCAATTCAAACAAGCTCAATGCAGAAAGGCAGCTGAGCAAACCATGGGAGTTGCCCCCCACTCAGGCGCGATTCGTCCGGCGCTCTACACCAGGGCCGATGCAGATTGCCTGGGACCAAAAGGATTTCTTCCCTGCGCCTGCAACGAACCCTGCTTGAACTAGAGCAGAGACCCGGAGCCCTCGATCCCGACCTGGGCCTCGGATTCTCCAGATGGCTCGCTGGCCTGCTCCTCCGCTCGCTTTTCCACCCCACGCAACTCGTGGATCCCCCAGGATCCGAGCACCAGAGCGCAGAAGCAGAGGAGAAAGTCCAACAAAACCAACTCTCCCGGCGCGAGCCCCACCAACACCCCCATGTGCAAGGCCCCATCCTCGGCGAACACCGCCAACAAGGCTCCGGGAAGAATGATCAAAGCAAGCGCCGCCAGCAACCCTGCGATTCCCAGGTTGATCCAAGCGCGCACCCGGGTGGCCTTGAGAGATTCGGGCACCGGGGCCGGCAGGCTGCCTTGGATCTCTGCCAGACGCCCTATGGCTTCGCTGCGTTCTTCCACGACCCGTCGCATGGCACGGCCGTGTTCCTCCGAGAGGCCCCAGGTCTTTTCCTCGGCCCGACGCAAGGCGGCCTGACCTTCAGAGGCGAGTTGTTCAAGCCGCACCTCCAAGGCCTCGGCTTGTGCGCTAGCGGCACCCCTCTCTTCCAGCACCGCCTCAAGGCGGGCCTGCAGGGTCTCTTCCGCCTGGGCGTGGGTACTCACGTCCTCAAGAGCTCGTTTCTCCTGGGCCAGGGACGCGGCCAGCACACGCCGATACTCGTCGCGCTCCTGACGGGCGAGAAGAGTCTCCTCGAGAGCTCGCTGGGAAAGGCGCGTTTCCTCAGTCACACGCTGCTCCAGATCACGGATGCGCTTTTCACGCACGGCGAGAGCGCGCCTGACTTCCATAGAAGCGTCGTCACCAGCATCTAGTCGTCTGCGGTCGGCCATCGAGTCCCCTCGGCTGCTGATAAATGGAATTTCCCTTGGGGAGGCACCAGCGCAAGCAGCACGCCGCAGAGTTTGCCCTCTTGGGGGCTCCCTTCCAAGCCTGGAAATGGACTACATTGAGGGCATGACCAGCCAACCCCCTTCCAGAGACGCAGACCGGCTCTTCCGCGGACAGTTCCTGTTGCTCGGCTTGCTGGTGCTTGGAATTGCGGGCAATGGCTGGCTGATATTCAGTTCTCATGGAGGCCGCGACGGTCCCGTGGGGCCGCTCCATGACGCGGGTGCCGAACCGCGCCCGGTGCAAGCCAGCCTGGAGGCAACTCCCGCCGAAGAACGCACCATGAGAGCCTTCGACATGGCGCATCGATCCGTCGTGGGCGTTTCCACCGGTGCCCTGGCGGCGGTGCGGCGCAATGGCCATCAGTTCCCGGTGCGGATCCCCCATGGCACGGGCTCGGGATTCATCTGGGACGCTGGGGGTTGGATCGTCACCAACTGGCATGTGGTCCAGGAGGGCACCCTGGTGTGGGTGACCCTGGCAAACGGCGAGGTGCACGAAGGGGTCTTGGTGGGCGCCTCGGGAGCAGACGATCTGGCAGTGATCAAGATCAATCCGAGTGGACTCGATTTAGAACCCCTGGCACTTGGCAGCTCCCACGACCTGCGCATCGGCCAATCTGTACTGGCCATCGGCAATCCCTTTGGACTGAAGGGCTCCCTGTCGAAGGGCGTGATCAGCGGTCTCAACCGGCCCATCGACACCGACCAGGGCCTGCACATGGACGGCATGATACAAACCGATGCGGCCATCAATCCGGGCAACTCCGGCGGCGCGTTGCTCGATCTCAGCGGGCGCCTGATTGGCATCAACACCGCCATCCACTCCCAGACCAATGGCAGCAGCGGAGTCGGCTTCGCCGTGCCCGTGGACTTGATCAACGAGATCGTACCCTTGATCATTGCGGGAGAAATGCCCGTGGATACGGGCCGTGCCGTGCTCGGGATTCTGATGCTGGAAGACCCAGTAACAACCAGCCTGGGGCTGGTGGGCGTGATCGTGAATGCGGTTCTGCCTGGAGGCGGGGCCGAACAGGCGGGACTCAAGAGTCTGGAGCAAGGCGACCAGGATGACCCCAATTTCGACCGCATCACCGCCCTTGAAGGGGAGGCGATCCGATCCTCCAAAGACCTGCTCAAGGCCCTGGGCCAGCACCAGCCAGGGGAACAGGTTGAAGTGACCTTCGTACGAGCGGGCGAGACCAGGACAGTGCCAGTGACCCTGGGTTCAGCCCGCTGAAGAGCAGAAAACCAGCTTGGAGTCTTGTGGAGAACGCCTCGGGGCTAGACCTTCGGCCCCTCAGCCGCTAAAACAAGGAACTCATTTCTTCCCGGAAGGTACTTGGTCACCGCACTGCTCCCCCGTACGGGGTCCCGCAGGAAGCCCATTGACGCCCCCAATCAACGCCCATGATCGAACTCGTCGAACTCTCCAAACGCTTCGGCTCCTTGTGTGCCGTAGACGGACTCTCCCTTTCCATCGAGCGCGGGGAGGTATTGGGCTTTCTCGGTCCCAACGGGGCAGGCAAGTCCACCACAATGAAAATGATCACCGGGTTCCTGCCCCCCACAGGAGGCAAGGCCACGGTCTGTGGTTTTGACGTGGAACAAAAGACCCAGGAAGCCCAGACCTGCATGGGGTATCTGCCCGAGGGGGCGCCGCTCTACCCGGACATGACCCCACGCGGGTTGCTCGCTTTCTGCGCGGCGGCGCGCGGGCTGCGGGGCACTGCGCGCAACAGTGCCATCGGCCAAGCCGTCGAGCGCACGGAGCTCGCCTCCGTTGTGGACCAACGCATCGAGACCCTGTCCAAAGGCTTCAAGCGCCGGGTCGGACTGGCCCAAGCGATCCTGCACGACCCGCCGGTGCTGGTGCTGGATGAACCCACGGATGGTCTCGATCCCAACCAAAAAGCCCAGGTGCGTAGCTTGATCCGCGAGATGAGCGCCGACAAGGTGGTCGTGCTCTCAACGCACATTCTGGAAGAGGTCGAGGCGGTCTGCACGCGGGCTACGATCATTGCCGATGGGCGCCTGCGCTTTGACGGGACTCCGGTTGAGTTACGCCAGCGTTCGCGCTTCTTCAGTTCGATCGAGTTGCACCTCAAGGGCAATCCCGAAGGAGCCAGTCGAGCCTTGGAGGGCATCAACGGCGTGGACTCGGTGCAGAGCCTGGAGTCTCCCGAAGGACACACCGCCGTGCGCATCTTCCCACGGAACAAACAAGCCCTGCTGCCCCAGGTCACGGCCCTCGCAAGCGAACGGGGCTGGCAGGTGGAGCATCTCTTTGTGGATCCCGGCCGACTCGACGATGTATTCCGGGTTCTGACCCGCAAGGGAAGCACAGAAGAACGAGGTGCCTCGTCCATCCCCAATACCACCAGCTCTGAACAATCCAACGACAACCCCGAAACGGTGGCAAGCAAGTCATGAACGGTACACTCGTAGTCTTCCGGCGCGAATTCGCAGCCTACTTCTCGACGCCACTGGCCTATGTCTTCCTGGCCTTCTTTCTGGTGCTGACGGGCATCTACCAGTGGGCCTTCATGAGCTTCTACAACGCTGATCAAGCCAGCCTGCAAGCACTCTTCGGCGGCCTGCCTTGGTTGTTCCTGGCCCTGATCCCCGCCCTGGGCATGCGCCTTTGGTCCGAGGAGCGGCACAGCGGCACAATTGAATTGCTGCTGACTCTGCCGATCTCTGTGCCCCAGGCTGTGCTGGGCAAATTCCTCGCGGCCTGGGCCTTTGTGGGTGTGGCTCTGACCCTGCTGTGCAGCGAATGGGCCACGGTGGCATACCTGGGTGAACCCGATCACGGAGTCATCATCGCGAGCTTCCTGGGGGCCTTCTTGATGGCCGGAGGTTTCCTGGCCTTTGCAGCCCTGATCAGTTCTCTGACCAAGAACCAGGTGCTCGCCTTTGTGGTCACCTTGGTGCTGTTGCTGGTCAACCTGACCGTAGGCTTCCCGGGTGTCGCTGATTGGCTGGGTTCCGTACTGCCCGCAACCCTGCATCAGGTGATCAAGGACAGTTCCTTCCTGGTGCGTTTCGATGCCATCAGTCGCGGAGTCCTGGACCTGCGTGATGTGCTCTTCTTCCTCTCGGCCATGGCGCTCTGCCTGTTCGCCAATGCCAGCGTAATCGACTTGCGCAAGGGAGCCTGATTCCATGAACAAGAACAAACTCTCCATCGTTTCCATGGGTTTGGCCCTGGCCCTCTTCCTGGCCCTCAATCTGTTCACCAGCGTAAGCCTGCGCTCCATGCGTGCGGACCTGACCGAGGGAAATCTGTTCACCCTCTCAGATGGCACGCGCAACGTGCTGGCTGGCTTGGATGAACCGGTGGATGTGACCTTCTACTGGTCCAAGGAGCAAACCGCCGAAAACCCCATGCTCAACGCCCACGCCCGGCGTGTGCATGAGTTATTGGAGGAGTACCAGGCCCATGCCCAGGGAAACTTGCGCCTGCAGGTGGTGGAACCCCTGGCCTTTTCCGAGGAAGAGGATGAGGCCCTCGCAGCGGGTCTGCGCGGACCCCAGGTGGACGAAGCGGGCAACCGCCTGTTCCTCGGCCTGGTGGTGCGCAACTCGGTGGATGCGGTGGAGACCATGCCCTTTCTTGATCCGCGCCGGGAGTCGTTCCTGGAGTACGACCTGACCCGCAGCCTGACCCGGCTGGCGGACCAGGGCCTGAAGGTGGTGGGCGTACTTTCGCCTCTGCCCTTAGCTGGCGGCGCCCAACCTCCCCCCGGCATGCCTCAGCAGCAACAACCGGAGCCCGCTTGGGCCATCTGGGAGTTCCTCAGCCAGAGCCTCGAGCTGCGCGACTTGGGGACCACCTTGACCCATGTCCCCGCAGACATCGATGTGCTGCTGGTGATCCACCCCAAGGATCTCTCCCCCAGCACTGAGTACGCCCTGGACCAGTACGCCCTGGCGGGTGGCCGCATGATGGTCTTTGTGGATCCCTTCTCCATGTTCGACCCCGCCGGACAAGCAGCACAACCGGGCATGGGCGCCAGTCGCTCCTCGTCCCTGGATACGCTCTTCAAGGCCTGGGGAATCGCCATGACCCCGGGGCAGATCGTCGGAGACGTGGAGTCCGCCGACCGCACCCAGGGCAATGATGGCCGCCCGGTGGCCTGCCCGGTGGTGATGCGTCTGGAGTCTGATCGCCTGGATCAGCATGACCTGGTAACGAAAGGCCTCGGTGCCCTGGTGACCCTGGCCGCTGGTGAGTTGACCATTCTTGAGGACAGCCCCCTCCACGCGGCGCCCCTGTTCACCACCACATCCGAAGGGGGGGGCCTGATGGACGCTGCCATGCTGCAGTTCAGCTTCGACCCGGCCATGATAGCCAAGACCTTCAGCCCGGATGGCAAGGCCCGTAGCACTGCCTTTCGCCTGACGGGCGAATTCAAGAGTGCTTTCCCGGATGGACCCCCTAGCGGTCCTGACGGAGAGCCGGTTGATGCCAGCAACCACCTGGCGGAATCCAGCGCGCCTTTCAACGGCATCGTGGTCTCCGATGTGGACATGCTGCACGAGTACCTCTGGGCTCGTCGTCGCAACATGCTGGGTATGACCTTTATCGAACCAGTCAACTCGAACGGCAACTTTGTGACCAACGCCGTAGACAACCTGACAGGTTCAAATGACTTGATCAGCCTGCGCAGTCGCCAGGTGCAAGCGCGCCCTTTTACCCGCAAGCAAGATCTACGGCGCGAGGCAGACAAACGCTTCCGCGACCGCTATGACGAATTCAACGCCCAGCTGCAGGCCACCGAGCAGAAAATTTCTGAACTGCAAGGTCCTAATTCCGAAGGGGCAATGAATTTCAGCGCGGAACAGGAGCAGGAGCTCGCCAGCCTGCTAGCAGAGCGCGACCAATTGCGCAAAGACCTGCGCAAGGTACGCTTTGACCTCAACCGAGACATCGAGAGCTTGGGCGCGCGCCTGCAGTTCCTGAATGTGATCGCCCTGCCTGGAATGGTGCTATTGGTGGGCGCCCTTCTGCTGCTGATGCGCAGCCGCTCTTCCAACGTCCGAAAATCCGCCTCGATTTCCCACGCCTCATGAGTTCCAAGACACCCTTGCTATTGGCCGCAGCGACCATCGCCCTCGGCAGCGCAGCAATCCTTCTGGAGTCCAACCGGAGCGCCAACACCAGCGCCGAGGCCCAGACTGCTCTCTTTCCCGAGCTCAAGTCCCAAGTGGGATCCGTGGCACAGATTGTGATCCAATCCAGCGACGAGACCTGGACTCTTAGCCACGACCCGGAGTCCAACCAGTGGAGCCTCTTGGAGCGCAGCGGCTATGCGGTCTCCCCCGGGAGAGTTGCAACCCTGCTGGGATCTCTAGCCCGTTCCAAGCGTCTCCAGCAGAAGACCTCAAACCCTGAGCGCTATGGGGACCTGGGACTTGACGATGTGGGCGCCGAGGGTTCAAATTCCAGTCAGGTCAGCTTGCATCTGGTGGATGGCACGACCCTGGCAAGCCTGATCATCGGGCGCAGCCGGGCCCAGGGCACGGAAGCCCATTATGTACGCCTGGCCGGTGAAGCCGCCTCCTGGACCGCCTCGGGAGACCTGCACCTGAGCACCGATCTCGGAGACTGGGTGGAGACTTTGGTTGTTCAGGTCCCCGCCACCCGTTTGACCAAGGTTGATGTCCTGCACCCGGACGGGGATACGATCCGCATGCAGCGGGCCCAGAAAGAGGACTCCACTCTGACGGTCATGAACCTGCCCCAGGGCAACGAGGCCAGCAGTGAGTGGGTCACCTCGCGCTTTACCTCGGCCATGACGAGCCTGAACTTCGAAGATGTGCGCACTCGCATGGATCTGGATCCGACACAAGTCGTCAAGAGCAGTTTTCATACCTCGGATGGCCTGGTGATCCATGTGGCCAGCCAGCTGGAAACAGAGGATCCCGAAGTCCCTGGCACCGCTCCCACCGAACGCTTGCTGCTCAACCTGACCGCGACCTTCGATGAGAACCCGAGCGCCCCATGGAATGGCCCTCTGGCTCCTGGAGTGGAAGCGGTGGAATCCCTCGATGACGCCCCCACAGAGGAGGCCCCGGATCCAGCTGTGGTGCAAGCGGAAGTGAAGGCCCTGAACGAACAGTTCGCTGCTTGGACCTATGTGCTCCCCGCCTACCGCAGAAGCGTGTTCCTCTGCCGAATGGATGAGCTGGTCAAGCCGATTGTGGTGGAAGAGGTTGCCGATCCCGCGGAACCAGGGGTGGAGCTCGATGATTTCATCGAGATTCCGGACGAAACTCTCACACCTGAGAATCCAGTGACTGAGCCCCCTCCGGGGGAGCCTGAAGCTCCTGACGAGTCCAGCCCCGGCGAAGAAGCGCCCCCCAAGGTCACTCCCGTCCCGGATGGAACCGGGACCGAGCCCAAAAGCGATGCCCCCAAGGACAACCCGCAACCCGAACCTCCCGGAGAAGGATCGGGAGGCGGCCAACTCTGATTCAAGTTCCGCGCCCGGAGACTCCGATCTCTCCCTTGCGTTCCCCAGCGGCCAAAAACACCGGGAAGGGTTCGCGTTGTTCCGGCCAGGGCCCAAGAAATCAGGGTCCTGGCCGGGATTTTGTTGAGGACCCTGCAAGACCCGCGGGTTCTCCCGGGCGGGTATGGTCCGCGCCCTGATGAGCGCAACCAAGGTTGAAGCCAGCAGCCACTCCCCTTCGGAAGTGAATCTCAGCAGGGTCACGCGACTCTGGGTGCCCTTGGCTGCGAGTTGGGCCTTGATGGCCATCGAGATGCCCCTCTTGGCGGTGGTCATCGGACGGCTTCCAGACGAGCGCTTGCACCTGGCGGCCTACGGGGGCATCGCCTTCCCAATTGCTTTGGTGGTGGAGGCGCCGATCATCATGTTGCTGGCGGCTTCTACCGCCCTCTGTCGCGACTGGCAGAGCACTTGCTATGTGCGTGGTTTCATGCGTTACGCGGCCCTCTTCTTGACGGTCCTGCACGCCCTGATCGCGTTCACGCCGGTTTATGACTGGGTGGCCCTGGACCTGCTGGCGGCGAATCCCCAAGTCGCAGAGTCCGGCCGACTGGGTCTGCAAATCCTCCTGCCCTGGACTGCAGCGATCGCCTACCGACGCTTCATGCAAGGGCTCTTGATTCGCGCGGACCGCAGCCGAGTGGTGGGCCTGGGAACGGTGGTGCGCCTCGTGGCCAACGCCACAGTCTTGATTGGACTGGCCGTCTTCAGCGACCTGCCCGGAATCGCCGTGGGCTCCTGCGCGATCTCGGCGGGGGTGCTGGTGGAGGCGGCCTACATCGGTTGGGCCGTGCGTCCTACCCTGGCCCGTTTGCGCGTGGCGGCACCGAACAGCGGGCCCCATCTCAACGCCTCCCGCTTCGCCCAGTTCTATCTGCCCCTGGCCCTGACGCCCCTGATCACGCTCCTGCTGCAGCCCCTGGGATCAGCAGCCATGAACCGCCTGCCCAATCCCATCGACTGTCTGGCGGTCTGGCCCGCGGTGCACGGCTTGGTGTTCCTGACGCGCTCAATGGGATTCGCCTACAACGAGGTGGTGGTGGCCCTGGCTGAACACCCCGGAGCAAAAGCTGTCCTGCGCCAGTTCCGCAACCGTCTGGCCCTGGGCACGACCCTGGTGTTGTTTGTCTTCGCCAGCACGCCCCTTGCGCAGGTCTGGTTTCAAGGGGTCAATGATCTCTCCCCCTTCCTGGCGGCCCTGGCCGGAGCAGCCACGGCCATCGCGGTTCCCATGCCCGGACTGCAGGCCATGCAGAGTTACTTTACCGGGCTCCTGGTCTCGGCACGCAAGACGCGCGGAGTGACTGAAGCGGTGCTCTTGTTTTTCGTCGTGGCCGCGGCGCTCCTGACTGCCTGTGTGACCCATGGGGAGTTGAAGGATCCTGGACTGTTGTTCGCAGTCAGCAGCTTCACCCTGGCCAGTCTGGCCCAAACCGCCTGGTTGGCCTGGCGCGTGCGGCGTGAAGGTGTCTAGCTACGACCTCACTGACTCTCGTAAGCGCGAATCGCTTCGAGCACCGCCTCCGCGGCGCCGTTCGGAACGGTGAAGTGCAGGTTGTACTGCACAACCTCCCAAGTCCCGCCCTTGCGACGCAAGACTCCACTGCCCCGTACCTTTCCATAGCTCGCGCTGACCAGGTCCTCGTCAAACCAGGCGTGCTGACCTTCGATGGCGATTGCCCGGCGCCCCGGCACATAGATCCAAGCGCTCTCCTTGTCCTGAAAATACGACGCAAACGCAGCTCGGAAGTCGGCCTTGATCCAACGCTCGTTGGGGTCGGTACCCAAAAAAACCCCGTCTTCAGCTATGCGGCCAAAGTAGCCCTGCCCGTCCGCTAGAGCGGCGGCCTTGTGCCAGGCATCGAGGAATGCGGCCACGGACTGAGAGTCCTGCTCATCAGACCCTGGCTCGGGGACCTTGAGTTTGGAATCCAGCAAGCGAGGCACCGGGTCCGAGTCAGACTTCTCGCCAGACCCAGCACAGGCAGAGCAAAACAACATCAGAGAGAGCGCACCTGGAATCAATCGCATCAGCTCATTCTTCTCGCTGCCCACAGAATAGGGCCTGCCTTGCCCAAGACCCAAGGCCCCGCTAGGATCGCGAGCATGTTCTCACCCCCGACCCCGCCACGCTGCCCTGGCGGGATGTTCTTGACGGGTGTTCTGACCCTCTGCTCGGGCTGCGGTTCAGAAACCTGGGAAGAACACCCACTGCATCCTCTGGAGCACTTTGAACGGGACCTGGGAATCTCAGAGGCCGCTGCGGAGAGAATCGAACAAGGACCCCTGGCAGCCCTCTCTGCCCAACTGGGCGGACTGGATGTCTACCTGCCGGACTGGGTTTCCCCTTCCGCCCAGGCGTTTCTGCCCCCCGCCAGCGCGCGCAGGCACTTCGCCGACCAGACCCTGCTTGTGCATAGCCTTGGCAGTGCACTGCACCCGCTCGAGTTCGATCCCCAAGGAACTGATCTGCTGGCGTCCATCCCCGACCTGATTGCTCTCTTGATGCCACCAAGAGAAACCCTGCGGCGCGAAGGAGAGCTGTTGCGTTTTCGACTCGCCCCGGACGGACAGAATGCCAGCGGGGTCGCAGACATTTTTCTCGCTGGGTTCAACGAGAGTAATCAGCGCTGCCAGGTTCGTCTGCGCTGCGCCCTGGCCTTCGCTCGGGGCAATCAGCGCTGGCAGATCACGGCCCTCGGGCTGGAATCCGCTCTGCAGGCCAGCACAGAATTCCCCGCCTTTCGGGATGTGACGCGGCGAACCGGTTTCAGCGACGGCATGGGGACCTTCAACAAACGGCTTCTGCAAGAGGGCCTCGACGACCACCGCACTCTTGCCCTGGGGGGCTTGACGGTGCTGGATTGGAATCGGGACGGATTCTTGGATGTGCTCGCCACGCGCAAGGGTCAGCTGACCACCCTGCTGCAGAACGATGGCGAGAGCGGCTTCCTGCCGGTGCCCCATCCGATCGAAGCGCCCCTGTTGAGTCCAGCGTTTGTGCTTTGGGTGGATCTGGATGGGGACGGGTTGGAAGAGTTGGTTGGCTCTGAACCCCTGGACTATGAGGGCGAGCAGGCCTTCCTCTCCCTTTGGACCCGCACGGGAGCGGACCCCAGAACCTGGCGCAGGATCGAACGGGCCTTCAGCCTGCCCAATCCGCGCGGCTTGCGACGGCTGGCGATCCAGACCGTGGTCCCCTTCGACGCTGAAGGAGACGGGGACCTGGATCTTTTTGTCGCGGTCTATGGCTCAGGAAGCTCCCGAGGCCCCCACTACAACACGGTCGACGCCCAGGACGGCGCGGACAATCATCTGCTCATCAATAATGAGGGCCTCATCTTTACAGAAGAGAGTGATTCCCGGGGCATTCTTGGCCAGGGTTACACCTATGTGGCCACGGCTTTTGACTTTGACCAGGACGGGGACTCCGACCTGTTCGAGGGCAATGATTTTGGACCCAATCACCTCTGGCTGAATGATGGCAGCGGGAACTTTGCGGTCAGCAAAGAACCTGGACTCTCGGGCTTTAGCGCCTACACCATGGGCTCCAGCCTGGCGGACTACGACAACGAAGGGGTCTGGAGCCTGTACCTGTCCAACATGTCCAGCGAACAAGGCCAACGCATGCTCGAACTGCCCACTTCGATCAGCGAAGAGATGCGCCAAAGGGTAGGGATCATCGCCCAGGGCAACGGACTCCATCGTCAGGGAGATGCGGGTTGGCTGGACCATGCCACCGCCGCGGGTTGCGCCGAGGCACAGTGGTCCTGGGGCTCGGCCTTCTTTGATCCTGACGGGGACGGGGACCTGGATCTGGCAGTCACCAATGGCTTTGCCTCCCACTCCAATCCCAACCACCCGGACTGGCAGACCTACTACTGGCGACAGGTACTGGACGATGCCTTGCGCCTCGAAGAGGGCCAACTCAGCCGCAATGTGAACCTGGACACCAAGTTCCAGGGCTCCTTCAATGGCTTTGAGCGGGATTGCCTGTTCTGGAACATGGACGGATCTGATCCCCATGGGGAGCGATGTTTCGTGGAGGCCGGCTGGCTGCTCGGTTTGGATGGAGAGCACGACGGCCGGGCCCTTGCGCCCCTGGATTTTGACGGGGACGGGGACACCGATCTGGCCCTTTGGACCCTGCAGGGGTTGCGGTTGTACGAGAACCTCTCCCCGCCCCAAACGACCCTGATCATCGAGCCGCAGGTCAAGGGCTCCAGCGCGGGCGCCATCGGTGCGGTGGTATCGATCGAGTCTGGGGAGCACATACGCCGGGCCCCGTTCCTGTTGGTGTCTGGCTTCCAGACACAAAACGAAGCGTCCCTGCGTTTTGCCACGAGCAACATGGGAAAGATCCTGCGCGCGCGGGTTCAGTGGCCCGATGGCACCGAAGAGGTCTGGGATGATCTACCCTCTCAGGGTCGCGTGCGGTTGGAAAAGGGACAGTCGGAGCACACCTCGATCCCAGTCCCCCGCTGGCCCCGGCTGCTGGACCCAGGCCAGCCCCAGCCGGCCCTGGATGCGGCCGGCCGTGGGATCGACGGACCCCACCTGGTGGGACGGCCAGGACAGCCGACCCTGGTGCTCTTCACCCGGGACTCAATACCGTCAGCGTTGCTCAGACAGTTGCTCACGGAACATCCCGGCGTCGCCCTGACCCAGGTCTCTCTCAATGGCGAGCCCGCACCAGAAGGCGAAGCCCCCTGGCCGATCCTGGCCATGACCGAAGAACTCGCCCTGCGATTCTTCGACCAGCGCAAGCCCGACTCCCTGACCGCCTTCGCATTCGACGCCAACGGTGACTGGCGACGGCTGCTGACGGAAGGCACCCTGAAACAGGATCTTGCGCCGCTGCTCGCTCTTCTGGCCGAGGAAGCGCCCTTTCCCGAACTCTCCGTGGAAGCGGGCCGCCGAGCCCTGAATGAGAGCCGCTTCCGGGCGGCCCAGGTGTACTTTCAGAACGCCCTCGATCAGGATCCTTCGCGCACTGATGCCTGGGATGGAATGGCCCGCACGCACCTCTCCTTTTCGCGACTGGCCAAAGCCGAGGAATGCTACGCCGCGGCCGTGGCAGCGGATCCGGACTACGCCCTGGGGCACCTCAACCTGGGTGTGGCCCGAGTCAAAGGGAACAAGATCTCCGAGGCCCTGATGGCTTTCGAACAGGCGCTTGAGATCGACCCAACCAACATCCGCGCCCACCTCTTCCTGGCAACAGCTTCCGCATCCCTGGGCGACCTGCCCCGTGCGCAGCTCGCCTTGGAAGCAGCAGCAGAACACGACCCAAGTGCCGAGCCCTACCTGCTCATGACCCAGATAGCCCTCGCTGCAAAAGACCAGAGTGCAGCGCAGGCAGCCCTTGAGAAGGTCAAGCTGCGCGAGCCACAGCACCCGGACCTGCAAGCCCTTGAACAACGCATAAGAGCGCTTGCCCCCAAGTAGAGCCCCGGGGCTCGACTTCTCGTATGCACCCCACGAGTGGGGCAGAAAGCAGAACGCCCCTCAGTCAGTCCAGACGGCGCACTTCAATCGCCCGATACCAGACCTGATTGCCGTGATCTTGCAGGGCGATGTGCCCCTGCTTGGCCAGGCCATAATTGGGCCACTGCTTGAACTTGCTGTTGGCAACAGCAGCTTTCCACTCATCCGAATGCAGATCGTAGGAACACTGCAGTTTGCCATTCATCCAGTGCTCCACATGATTACCGTCAACCGTCAAGAGCACATCATTCCACTCGCCCACGGGACGGGTGTTGTCTTCGACGGGGCCATGCAAGGCATAGTTGGCTCCGGCGGAAGTCAGGGGGTTGGGCTTTTCTCCGTCGAACCAGGCGTTGTCCAGAACCTGCATCTCCGGGCCGGTGAAGAATGTCGGGCCCTGGCCCTCGAGCACATGGAACATGACCCCCGAGTTGCCCTTGGGGCTGATCTTCCATTGCATTCGCAGCTCGAAGCTCCCGTAGGTCTCTTGGCTGACCAGATCGCCGCCGTCGCCGGCACCGGTCAGGTGCAAGACACCATCTGCCACAACCCAGGCATCGGGAAGATGGTCTTTCTTGTAACCACGCCAAGAAGAGGCCTGGCTCAAGTCAACCCAGGCGGTGGCAGGAGACTCGCTGGGCTGTTGGGCCAGATCGGGGCCGGTGTTGCAAGCGCAAAGGGCAAGCAGGGAAAGAGGCAGGCTGTAACGTTTGAAGTTTTCCATGGGAAGTTCAGGCAGATTCGAGAACAGGGGAGTGGCGCGGGTAGGCCACTTGGAGAAGGACCAGGCAGACCAGTGAGGCCCACATGGGAACACTGAAGAGACGGGTGTAGTCGAGAGCATCATTGACTGTGGCCCACTCGGCCACGCGGCCAGCAATAATGCTGCCGACGATTACCCCAATGCCAACGATTACCAGGTTGTAGAGGTTCTGGGCGCTGGCGCGGTCATCAGGAGATGTGTGCTCGTCCACCACCATGAATGAAACAAAGATGAAGCAGCCGAAGCAGAAACCGTGCAAGCCCACTCCCAGCAGGAGGACCATGGATTCAGGAAGGGGGATCTGATCCACATAGGCAAAGAGCGCCATGCGCACCCCATAGGCGATCAAGCCCAGACTCAAGAGGCTCTTGCGCGTCATTCCCCCGGCGATCATCACAGGAACCAGCCCGATCACGAAGAGTTCGCTGATTTGACCCACGGTCATGAGTCCACCACCACCAGCCCCAAAGACCGTATTCATCCAGCCAGGAGTCGCGACCTTGCGAAGGCTGAGGAATGTATCTGTGTGAACGAAGTAGAACTGATGAATGCAGCTCACCGGCACTGCAAGCAGAAAAAGGGTCAGGAGTGGTTGCCGTCTGACCGCCGAGAGTGCCGCAATAGCGGGATTGCTCTCAGCAGTGCGGCTGGGAGGAGTGTGCGGCAAGGTCAAGCAGAAGCCCGCCATGGCCACGCCCAGGATGCCTGAAAGGCGGAAGGCGTCGGCCTTGCCCGCAGCCTGAGCCGCTAGCAGGGCATCCCCATCAAGACCCACGGGGCTGTGTTGGAAAGCCAACCACTGGCCCATGGCCAGCCCCACGACTATCCAGCCCCAGGTTCCCCATAGGCGAACAACTCCGAAGTCCCGGTCCCGGTCGGGCACATGGTGAAAGGCCAAGCTGTTTGTCAACGAAAGAGTGGGCATGTAGAACAGCCCGTAAGAGAGTGCGTAGTACTTGAAAGAATCAACGGAGCACTCACCCATTCGCCAAACCAAGACCGCGCCGATGATATGGCAAATCGCCAAGAGCTTCTCCGTCGACAGCACGCGGTCTGCCAAAGGCCCAAAGATCAGGGGCCCCACAATGGCACCCACCGCCCCGTATGCGAACATGGAACCAATGTCAGCGTTGCCCATTCCTCGGTGCGTGCTCAGGAAGCTAAAGAGAAAAGGCAGCCACGCCCCCCAGATCGCGTACTGGAGGAACATCATCAAGGAGAGCTTGAAGTGCACTCCCCTATCAAGGGGCTCGGCTGTTGAGGATGTCATTGAAGGATCAGGAGAAGAGTCGGTTCAGGGAGGGCGTGGAACATGCAGAAAAATGAAGGTCAATCACTGAAGGCCGCGTCAAAGGCGCGCTCGGAAGGCTTGAAGTCCAGGGCCCGGCAGGCGGCAGCGGACTCAGTTGCGCCGTGCTCCCGATCCATGCCTATATCCTCCCATTCCACGGTCAAGGGACCCTGGTAGTTGGCGTGATTGAGCTGACGCATGATGCTCTCGAAATCGATGCGTCCACGGCCCATGGAGCAGAACTCCCAAGCGCGGCCATCGGTGCCAAAGGCCGCATGACCACCGAAAACGCCCCCTGGAGTCGGGTGTTCGCTCCACCACACATCCTTCATGTGCACGTTCAAGATACGATCCCCGAACTCCCGTAGGAACCCGATGTAGTCCACGCCCTGGTAGCCCAGGTGCGAGGGATCGAAGTTGAAGCCAAAGGCGGGGTGCTGGTCCACCGCATTCAAGGCCCGACGGGTGGAAAGCACATCGAATGCGATCTCCGTGGGATGCACTTCCAGTGCAAACGAAATGCCCTGCTCAGCAAAGGAGTCCAGGATTGGTTTCCAACGCTGGGCAAAGTCCTCGAAACCCCGTTCGATCATGCCTTCGGTGAAAGGCGGGAAGCCGTAGTTTGCGTGCCAGATGGACGAACCGGTAAAACCGTTGACCACCGTGTGCCCTGTGAGCGCCAGGACGTTCTTGACCGACTCAGGCGCTGCGTCAAAGAAACGACGTGCCGCCCGCCCGGTGTCCTGCATGTGAGCCGCCGCCCGCGTACGCACACCTTCCGGATCCCCATCGCCCCAGATGTCCGGCGGCAGGATTGCCTCATGCCGCTCATCGATCAGATCACACACCGCTTGACCTACCAGGTGCGAGCTGATCGCAAAGGAACACAAGCCCGCATCCTGCAGAAGAGTCCAGATGTTGGAACAGTAGTCATCCTCCTCGAGAGCTCGGTTGACTTCAAAGTGATCGCCCCAACAGGCGAGCTCAAGGCCGTCATAACCGAAGCTGCTAGCTTTTTGGGCCAGAACCTCAAGGGGCAGATCGGCCCATTGACCGGTAAAAAGACAGAGGGGTCGCGCCATGGATTTTTACGGACAGAAGGTGATGGACAGGGGAGTCGAGAGGTTGGTGCCGCCGCCTGCGGGATAGTCCCGGTACCAGTACTGGAAGTTCATCGTGTCTCCGCTCTGGATCAGAGTCCCTCCGGGCAGGGCATCCCAGGCAGGAGTGAAGGCCACCTGGCCCAGCCCTCGGGAGTAGAGCACGTTCTGGTCGAAGGCCAGGGGAGCAGCACCCAGACAGAGGGTGCCTACACCCCCGCCGTAGTTCGGGACGCTGGCGGTCAGGGGTGAGAAAAGCACCATGCCAAACTGGGCCATGGGCAGATCACTGACCACAAAGCCAAGGTCTCCTGCGAGGATTGAAGGGCTTCCGCTGGTGCTCAACACAGCGGTCAAACCGGAAGAGTTGGGCTCGCCGGAGCAATAGGACGCGACTTCACACACAACGCCGCCTTCCGCGTGTATCACCATATCGAGTGATCCGGCGGCAGACAGGGAGTCCACAACCAGATTGAGCAGCAGGTCTGCAACGGCTCCAGGAGGCAGGATTGTGGGCAAGGCAAACTCCAGGTCATCGATTGTGACCCCGGGCAGGGGATCATCCAGGGTCTCATCAAACCCAAGGGATAGACCCGCATCCAACACCGTCAGCCCATCCTGTTGCTCCAGTGTTCCGCTCAAGGGCAGCAGCAAAGGTACGGGTCCCAGGGTCAGGGGCGTACCAAGGAAGTCTGCTTCAATGAAAAGGTTCATGGGCAGAATCAGGTCCAGGGTCATGATTCCCCCGGGATCTCCCTGCAAGACGCCCACACCCGGAGCCAGTTGCTCAAGGCGCGCCACACTCACATCCACCGAGCCCAGGGGAATATCCAGGGGGAAACCACCGAGGTACAAAGAGAGGGGATCAAAGGTGCGGAACGTGTCGAAGAGCAGACCCAGGGTCAAATCCAGACTGCCTCCAATCTCACCGATCAAATCCACATTGAGACCAGAAACCGTCACCACGGGACCCACAAAATCCATGCTCAATTCCCCATAGGGATTGCCCGTCAAGAGCATGTCCGCGCCCAGGTCCAAAGTGGTTGCCACCGGAAGGTTGTCTGTGGGCGTCCCACCAACAAAGCCCGGCAAGGTCTTTGTCCCACGGGGGTTTGTCTCGGGGTCGTAGCTGCCCCGCAAGGTGCCCGGCAGGGCCAGTTCAAAGGCGGCACTGACGGTGCTTGATGAACTCTCGGGGATTACGGTGAGTTGAACGGTCTGGGCACTGGCAGGGGCCACGAGGGCCCCAATGAGGAGTAATTTGCGCATGGGAGGCTAGGAAATTGGAAATTGAGGGGAGTTCCCAAAAAAGGGGGCCTGATGGCCCCCCGATCACCCCCAGCCTAGCCTCTGGGGCCCGTCTGTGCCATATCGAGTCACTATCCAGGAGCGCCCCCCCCTCCCAGGGCCCCTAGGAGTGGCTCCCAGGCACCAGACTAACGACTCGAGGGGTGCCGAGGAACCTGGGGTGCTGGACGAGGGAAGCGGGCCTGGCCAGCGTGAACCCCATATGAACTCGGGCGAATCCGGGCCGGCACAAGCTGAGAACCCCGGACGCAGCCAACGGACGATCCTACGCGCCAGTCCTCGACCCAACGAGGGGTGACGTATGCGTGGGAGTCAAGAGCGACCCGTGGTGCCCCTGACTCAGCTCGGGCCTACTGGAACAGGATCGAGATCCCGTTCGTGAAGTTCGTGGTCTGGTTCGGGTTCCTGTCCCGGAACCAAGCCTGGAAGTTCCAGGTTTCCCCGGGCTGGATCCCCACCGGCCCGCCGGGCTGTGGGATGACCAGGGTGTCCACGTCGAGTGTGAACGTGCCCGCCGCCCTGGAGTTCCTGACACCCTGATAGAAGCCTCCGATCTGACCGCGGAGGCACAGGCTGCCCTGGGAGCCCCCGAAGTTAGCCCCGTAGCCCTGGGTCATGCTCACGAGGAAGTACCCGAACTGGTTGACCGGCAACCGGGCGGCGGTCAGTTCCAGGGAATGGCCGCCAGCCTGGTCCACTCCTATGGCGGAGATCACAGCGGACTGGTTGGCGGAGTTCATGATGGCGGGCCCGCAGTAGTTGGTGCCGATAGGGCCCGCCGAGCTGGCGACGGTCAATGTCCCGTTACCGGAGATCCAGGCTTCCGAGTTGGTATAGGCTCCTGCGGGCTGCTGCACACCGTAGACGTAGAGTGCGGCGATGGTGTCGTCCGCGTTCAGGATCACATAGTCTGAACCATTACCGCTGAATCCCCCCTGCCCGGGGCTACCGTTCAAAGTCAGCGTTGCGGTATCGGCCATCGCATCGTTAGCATCGAAATAAAGCGAGGCACTTCTTCCGTCAGGCCGAGGGTTGATGGTCACGTTTCCGGTACCTAGAGAGCCAGCGACTGTGGCATGGAGATTCCAGCGATCGAGTGTATCGATAATCAATTCGGAAAAGCCATTGGCCGCGTTCAAGTTGATCGTATGGCCATTGAAGTGTTCCAAGGTCAAAGTGTGCGCTCCGGTGATGGCGCTGCAGTTGTCAGTTTCCCAGTCAGAAGCGCCGAATAGGCTGCTCAACTTGGCATCACCCAACAACGTGATCGCCGGGAAATCCACACCGATGCTCACGTTCACTTGGATCTCTGAACCAGCATTCATCGTGATGCCAGAGACACCCCATACAGCACTTTCAGATCCTGTAGCGCCAGCCATCGTCAACGTCGAATTGGCGTTCAGAGTGAGGCTCCCGGAGTAGGTGAGCGTCGAAGCATTGTTCACCTGTGCCCAGACGCCACCACTGACGATCGCATCGATCGCTCCGGATGGCACACCGGCGTCCCAATTGGTCGGGTCGTTCCAGCTGTCGTTGCCCCCGGCAGTGCCGGCAATAGTGGTCTGCGCCGATGCCGCCCCGGTGCCCATCGCTAAGACCACGGCGAGGATGCATGCGTTTCTTGTGTTGTTGTGTGTCTTCATGATGTAGCTCGTCGCGAAAGTAGATTGGTCTGTGTGGTGGATGGGGGGCTGTGCCTAACCCACATCAGGTGGCGCGCCCGGGAGAGTGGAGGCCCCCATCAGTTGAACATGATCGCAATGCCGTCCGTGAAGTTCGTGGTCCGATGCGGGTTCCTATCCCTGAACCAGGCCTGGAAGTGCCAGGTTTCTCCGGGCTGGATGGCCACCGGCCCGCCGGGCTGGGGGATGACCATGGTGTCCACGTCGAGGGCGAACTCGCCCGCCGCCCTGGAGTTCCTGACACCTTGGGTGAAGCCTCCGATCAGGCCGACGAGGCACAGGCTGCCCTGGGAGCCACTGTAGTTGGGCACGTAGCCTTGGGCCATGCTCACGAGGAAGTACCCGAACTGGTTGACCGGCATCTGGGCGGCGGTCAGCTCCAGGGAATGGCCGCCAGCCTGGTCCACACCCATGGCGGAGATTACTGCGGACTGATTGGTGGAGTTCAGGGTGGCGGGCCCGCAGTAATTGGTGCCGATGGGAACGCTGCCGCCGTACAGAGTGGCGATATCGCCCGCGCCCAGGGCGCCGTCGTACAGGCGCACGTCGTCTAGTGTCCCGTCGAAGTACTCGTCACCACCAGGAAAGTCCCCGCCAATGATGAGGTCCTCGACCGTATTGCCGAAGGTCACCCCCGACGCGTTGTAGACGCTGTCGAGCGCGCCATCGAGATAGAGCCTCATGTCCTGTCCGTCGAAGGTTACAGCGATGTGATGCCACTGATTCAGCGTCAAGCTGCCGTTCGACACGTAGATCCCGCCGCCGGTGCCGTTCGGCGGGTTGAAGTTGTTGGCCTGGAACTTGAACTTGTTGGCGGGAGTGCTGAGCATCAGCGAGTATGGGCTGACGGTCGTGCCTTTCGTCAACACTCCGTCATAGTTCTGGTGCACGTCGACGTTGATCCAGGCCGCGATCGTCAGTTGTGCCACGTCGTGCAGCGGATCGTGCGGGACGGCGACATGCCCATTGAGGCTGTCATCGAGATCGAGCCCGCCGCCGATCCACCCGGGCACCCAACTCGCCCCGCCCATCGTCTGGGCATCGAGCCCGTTGCCGGAGGAATCCGACACCAGCGTGCCGGAAGTCTCGTCGAGTTCATAATGCACGACCAGGTTCTGGCCAAGTGCGGGGAACGTGAGCGTCAGGATGACAATGCAGCGACAGAACATGGGAGACCTCATACAGTGAAAGCCGGATCGGGTGTGACCTTGAAGGAACATCCAAGTGTACGTCTTTCGCGCGGAATCGGAGATCTCGGCCAGGGCTCGGTTCGAAGAGCTCGACCCGTCTGCCCCCAGCACGAGCCCAAGAGCACCTCAAAATCCTCCAGAGGGCTCTCAAACGGTGCTTTCACACACCCTTGCGCGAGTCTGGGAAGGAACCCGTCCGATTACCGGCCCCTGCAGGGACGCAGCAACAAGAGCGGCCCGATCAAGATGAAACAAGCGTTCTTGGTCTTCCGCCAGCGCCATGCACGCATGCTGGAGCACGTAATTGGCCGCAGGGTTGGAACCGGCGGCAGTGCCGGAGTTGATTGTCTCGACAAGACTGGCCTGGAGTACCGTGTCTCTCGTGATCCCTGGGCCGCGCGAAACCTCTCGCCAAGAAACGAGGCCGCTCCCTCCTTGAAGGGAACGGCCTTTTACGGTTTCACCGGTGGAGACTGACCCTTGGAGCTCTTGTCGAGTCCCGAGGCTTCTTCTGAGGCTTAGAAAGTGACCGCGATACCGTCCGAGAAGTTGGACGCGGCACCGTCGCGGTACCACAACTGGAAGTACCAGGTATCACCGGCGGCAATCACGCCGCCCGGAGGACTGGGCAGCGCAGCGGGAACATCAAAGCCAGTACCCACGGACGAGGTGCCCGCCAGGTTCTGCAGCACGCCGGCACCATCAAACTGGCCGATGGAACTCAAGCTTCCACCTGCGGCCGGGCTGTAGCGGCCCTGGGGAGGACCCAAGCAAAGCTGGCCTTGGCTGACGGGCAGGCCGGGATCCGCGAATGAGCCGGAAACCAGGAAGTAGGCAAACTGATCCGGGGGGCCGTCGATCGCTTCCAAGTGGAAGAAGCCGGGGCCGGAAACGGTCGAGGTGCCCAGGGTCGCAAAGCCGCCGCCCGAGTGGGGGTTGGCCGGGTTGCAGAACAGGGCCGAGTTGTAGCCATACAGATTGGTGATATCGTTCGCGCTCAGGGCGCCGTCGTACAGGCGCACATCGTCGAGTGTCCCGTCCAAGTACTCGTCGCCACCAGGAAAGTCGGCGCCCAGCGTGAGATCCTGGGCCGTAGTAGCGAGCACCATGCCCGGCGTGAGGTGGACGCTGTCGAGCGCGCCGTCGAGGTATAGCCGCACTTCCTGGCCGTCGAAGGTCGCCGCCACGTGATGCCATTGACCCGTCGTGAGGTCGCCGGCCGATGCAAAAATCCCGCCGCCGACTCCCCCTCCTCCACCACCACCCTGGTTGGCCTCGAACTTGAACTTGCCGATAGGGGAGCCGAGCGCCAACGAGTAGGGGCTGATGCCTAGGCCCTTCGTCAATATGCCATCCCAATTTTCGAGCACGTTGACGTTGACCCAGGCCGCGATCGTCAGCTGCGCGACATTGTGCAGCGGATCATGCGGAGCCGTGGTGTGCCCGGTGAGGCCGTCGAGGTCAAGCCCGCCGCCGATCCACCCGGGCACCCAACTCGTCCCGCCCATCGTCTGGGCGTCGAGCCCGTTGACGGAAGAATCCGACACAAGCGTGCCGGAAGTCTCGTTGAGCTCATAGTGCACGACCAGGTTCTGGCCGAGTGCAGGGAGCGTAAGCGTCAGGATGACAATGCAGCGATAGAACATGGGAGACCTCATTCAGTGAAAGCCAGCTCGGGTGGGACCTAGGACGGACCATCCAAGTGTAGGTCATTCGCGCGAAATCGGAGATCTCAGCTAGATCTCGATTCGAGAAGCTCGAACTGTCTGCCCTGAGCACGAACCCAGGAGCACCTCACGAGTCCTCTAAAGGGTTCTCGCGCGGTGCTTTCGCACACCCTGGCGCGAGTCTGGAAACGAGCCCAGCCGATTACCGGCCCCTACAAGGACGCAGCAACAATAGCAGTCCTGATCGAGAAGGAGCAAGCGTTCTTGGTCTTGCCCCAGCGCCATGCGCGCATGGTGGAGCGCGTGATTGGGCGCCGGGTTGGAACCGGCGGCAGTGCCAGAGTTGATTGTCTCGAGGCTTAGAAAGTGACCGCGATGCCGTCTGAGAAGTTGGACGCGGCGCCGTCGCGGTACCACAACTGGAAGTACCAGGTGTCACCGCCGGCAATCACGCCGCCCGGAGGACTGGGCAGCGCAGCGGGAACATCAAAGCCAGTACCCACGGACGAGGTGCCCGCCAGGTTCTGCAGCACGCCGGCCCCATCAAACTGGCCGATGGAACTCAAGGATCCACCTGCAGCCGGGCTGTAGCGGCCCTGGGGGGCACCCAAGCAAAGTTGGCCTTGGCTCACGGTCAGGCCGGGATCCGCGAATGAGCCGGAAACCAGGAAGTAGGCAAACTGATCCGGAGGGCCGTCGATCGCTTCCAAATGGAAGAAGCCGGGGCCGGAAAAGGTCGAGGTGTCCAGGGTCGCAAAGCCGCCGCCCGAGTGGGAGTTGGCCGGGTTGCAGAACAGGTTCGAGCCGCTGTTCAGAACGGTCAAAGTCCCGCTGCCGGAGATCCAGGTTTCCGAGTTGGTATAGATTCCTGCGGGCTGCTGCACACCGTAGACGTAGAGTGCGGCGATGGTGTCGTCTGCGTTCAGGATCACATAGTCTGAACCATTACCACTGAATCCACCCTGCCCGGGACTACCGTTCAGAGTCAGCGTTGCGGTGTCGGCCATCGCATCGTTAGCATCGAAATAAAGCGAGGCACTTCTTCCGTCGGGCCGAGGGTTGATGGTCACGTTTCCGGTGCCTAGAGAGCCAGCGGCTGTGGCATGGAGGTACCAACGATCTGATGTATCGGCAATCAACTCGGAGAAGCTATTGGCGGCGTTCAGGTTGATCGCATGGCCATTGAAGTGTTCCAAGGTCAGAGTGTGGGCTCCGGTGATTGCGCTGTAGTTGTCAGTTTCCCAGTCAGAAGCGCCAAATAGGCTGCTCAACTTGGCATCACCCAACAACGTGATCGCCGGGAAATCCACACCGATGTTCATGTTCACCTGAATCTCCGAGCCAGCATTCATCGTGATGCCAGAGGTGCCTAGTACCGCATTCTCAATTCCTGAGCCGCACCCTGCCCCACTGCAAGCCATCGTCAGCGTCGCATTGGCGTTCAGAGTCAAACTGCCGGAGTAGGCGGGCGTCGCAACATTGCTCACCTGTGCCCAAACGCCACCGCTGACGATCGCATCGATCGCTCCGGATGGCACACCTGCATTCCAGTTGGCCAGGTCGTTCCAGCTGTCGCTGCCCCCGGCAGTGCCGGTAATAGTGGTCTGCGCTAGTGCCGCCCCGGTGCCCATGGCTAAGACCACGGTAAGGATACATGCGTTTCTTGTGTTGTTGTGTGTTTTCATGTCGTGGCTCGTCGGGGAAGTAGGTTGGTCCGTGTGATGGATGAGGGGCTGTGCCTGACACACCGCCCGATCATGTACCGATCTGCGCTGCCTCAATACTCTCACTTTTTGTGATCCTGTGGGAGTTACATGAGTTCTTTCCGAGATCTCGGCCAAGTCTCGATTCGAGAAGCTCGAACTGTCCGCCCCGAGCACGAGCCCAGGAGCACCTCAAAACTCCTCCAAAGGGCTCTCAAACGGTGTTTTCACACACCCTTGCCCGAAGCCGCCCTGCGGCAACCTCCATTCCTCACCACGCATACTCAAACTCAGCGCCGAGGGTCTGCCCCTACCTGACCTGACTCATGGGAATCGCGCAGCGCTCCTTGGCCGCCAGAAGCGCAGCCTCCAGCACGCGTTGGGTCTGGTAGGCATCTTCAAAGTCCGGCAGTGCCACCTCTGGCTTCTTGCCCCCCAGAACCTTGCAGATATCCGCGGCCATGTTGACAAAACCATGCTCGTAACCAAGCACATGAGCATCGGGCCACCAGTTGGCCACATAAGGATGGTGCTCTGCAGCGGTACACATGATGCGCCGCCAGCCCCGCGTCTTGGGGTCGTCCCGGGCGTCATAGAACCAAAGCAGATTCATGTCTTCAAAGTCGAACTTGAGGGACCCCAGAGTTCCGTTGAGTTCAATCGTGTTCTTGTTCTGATTACCGTGAGCCACACGAGAAGCCTCAAAACTGCCGATGGCGCCACTCTTGAAGGTGGTCAAGAACAGCACCGCATCGTCCACGGTGGATCGCCCAAGGCCCTTTCCATCCAAGCGCTTGCGCTCCTTGACGAAAGTCTTGGCAACCGCCCCATTGACCTCCTTGACCTCATCACCGCTGATGAAGCGGGCCATATCCACGATATGAGCGTTCAGGTCCCCGTGGGCACCGGAGCCCGCGTGTTTTTCTTGAAAGCGCCAGAGCAAGGGCACGTCCGGGCCACCCCAGTCCTGCAAGTAACTCGCGCGCACATGCTGCAGCACGCCTATCTTGCCCGCAGCAACTAGCTGCTGGGCCAAGGCCACCGCCGCGCAGCGACGGTAGTTGAACCATACGAAAGTCTTCTGGCGCTTACGCTTCTTGGCCACAACCCGCATGGCCCGGGCGTCCTCAAGAGTGCCTGCCAGCGGCTTCTCGCAGGCCACATGCTTGCCCGCCTCAAGCATGGCGATGGCCTGTTCCGCATGTAGGTCGTTAGGCGTACCAATGTCCACCAATTCAATGCTCTCGTCCTCCGCAATGTCGCGCCAGTCGCCGGTAAAGCGCGACCAGCCCCAGCGCTTGGCGAAGGTCTTGAGTTCGCGCTGGTCAAGCGCGCTGACCAGTTCCAGGTGGGGCTGACGAGGCAGATCAAAAAAGCGCGGGGCCTGATTCCAGGCATTGGAGTGGGCGCGGCCCATGAATTTCTGGCCGATCAGGCCAATGGAAAGGGGAGTGCTCATGGGAGTAGGGGCTTGAGGTGGGGACAGAAGTGTGCCGCCCAGGACTCCAAGCCTAGAATAGTCCCAGGGGGCTCTTGCGACTGCCGAGCTCAGTCTCCAAAATGCCCAGCCCCCAACCCAGCCCCTCCATGCCCACCAACTTCTTCTGCCGCATCCTCGGCCACACCTGGATCCACCGCACCGAGGACCCCAAGGTCGCCTGGAATGCGGGCAAGGACATGCTGCAACTGCACGCCACCCCGGCGGGCGAGATCCGCTTCTACTTGGAATGCCACCGCTGCAAGGTCACCAAGGAGAACCCGACGCTCCAGGAGATCAAGAAGATCAACAATTGAACCGTGCCCCGCGCCAGGGGCCCCAAGAGCGGCCCCGAGGGTCTTTTTTCAACACAACCCTGGGAACTCAGCGCGCCTGTGGCCGATGATTGAGGAGTCGCGCCCATGGAAATCCTCAAGTACATCCTGCTGATCTGCCTCGCGCCTATCTGGCTGCCCTTCCTAAAGGAACTCTGGGGAGAATTCGCCCTCGCCATGCGCAGGGAAGGAGGCATCTTCAAGCCGCCCCCGGGGCCGCTTGCCCGCAAGAAACTTGAGGAAGAACTGGCCGGCGAGGAACTGCGGCAGGTGAGCGAAGAATTGCCAAGTCTCAACCGCCCCAAGGTGACCGGTCCCAAAGCTCCCCTGCCTGCCGGCGGCCCCCAGACCGGCATCGTACGCCGCCCCTTCACCCAGAAGGTCAGGACCGGATTCAGGCGCTAAGGGCTCCTCTTCATGGGCGCTTTGATCCCGCGCACTTGAGTCCCCCGCGCCAGGATCCCATCATGGGTCCATGCACTCCTGGACTGAGCCCCCTTCAGATCCAAAACGACCCCCGGTCCCGCAATCGGATCAGGATCGCCCCGATCACGACCCATGCGGTACATGGCATGTGGATCTCCCCCGAACCGCGCACCAGGGCGGCCAAGGTTGATGGGTTTGTGGCGGTGATTCAAAACCAGCTGACCAATGGATTCCCCGCTTGAGTTCTCCCCCAAGCGAACACTTCATGTTTTCGATTCTTACAGCCCTTGTTCTGCTTTGCTCGGCTCCCAGCGCGGTGACTCAAGACTCCGACCAAGGCGCCCAGCAGACTCTGGACCCCGATCCCGTGGCGGTTGCTGTGTTGCTGGAAGAACGCTGCGCCCGCTGCCATGAGCCGGACTCGGGGGATGAGAAAGCGATCAAGGACTGGCCGGATGCAACCGACCTGAACGCGACCCTGATGATCGACCTGATGGTCAAGCCCGGCGATCCCGAAGAATCCGATCTGTTCATCACCTGTGACGAAGGTGATATGCCACCGGAAGACGAGGTGGAAGAGCCCCTTGATGCCGCAGAACTCGCTCTCCTGGCTCGTTGGATCAGCGCTGGGGCCAGCCTCCCCAACCCCGCGACCCTTGAACGTCGGCGCGCAGAATTGAAGGCAGCAAGGGAAGAAGCAGGGTCCCCGGGAGACACCGCGCTCAAGCGCCACTTCGGAGCCAAGACCTGGCTGGCCTTCACCGGCCGCCTGCACATGACCCTGCTGCACTTTCCCGTGGCCTTGCTGGTCTTGGCGGGTCTCTTGTCTCTAAGGTCCAGCCCCCCCGACCGACTGCTGAAATTCTGCCTTGCAGCTGCCGCCCCATTTGCCTGCCTGGCCTCGATCAGCGGTTGGATCCTGGCCTCTGAAATTTCGGGTGACATGGATCTGCATCGTTGGCTAGGGGTAGCCTGCGCTGCACTCTCGGTGGGAGCGCTTCTTGCGACATTGAAAGCTTGGCGCATATGGCGCCCCCTGGTCCTGCTCACGTGCGTCATTCTGATCGCGGCTGCACACGGTGGCGGGGATCTGGTGCACGGGGAAGACTGGCTACGACTTCCAATCTAGCAGGCAGGAGTTTCATCGCGAGACAGATCTTCCCAGCAACGGGTTCGCACGGGGCCGCAGTTGAGTCCTCCGCCTGATCCGCCGAAAACAGCGGGCGCAGCTCCCCTAGTCCGCGATCTAAAGGCTCGCTTTATGGTTGATCTTCTTCGGTCCATCGTGACCAACATACGCTCCCTGGCGCCTTTTCCCCAGGTAGCTACAACTGTACTCGGCATAGCGGCACGTCCCGATGTTACGTCGCAACAACTGATCAAGGTCATTCAGACCGATCCTGGTCTGACTGGCAAAGTACTCAAGCTGTGCAACTCGGCCTACTACGGATTCCAGCGCGAGATTGCGTCACTGGAAGAAGCAGGAACCATGCTCGGAGCACGCACGCTCACCAGTCTTGTCTTGCCCTCTTGCGCATCGAACTACTTCCAAGAAGCCCGTCCTGCCAACGACCGGCAAAATGCCTCTGCCTGGCAAGATGCTGTGACCACTGCGATCGCCTCCCGCCTTGTGGCCAGTACCACGGGGCGAGTAGATCCGGAAAGAGCCTACACCGCGGGACTGCTTCTGAATGTTGGCGAGTTGATTCTCGACCGCCACTGCGAAAAAGGTCTCTATCGGGTGGAGCAACAAGTCCAACTGGGCAGCCCACGGATCCTGGCCGAAAATGTCGTCCTTGGTATTTCACACGCGGAAATCGGGGCCAGGCTGGCCACGCGCTGGATGCTGCCCCAGGTGCTGATCGACACGATTCGCTGCCACCATGCACCGGAAAAGGCGACCCAGGATCCTTCGCTCACGGCTGCGGTGCATCTGGCCGAGGCCCTCGCTCTGCACACCAAGGCAAGTGAGTCCTGTCAGGGTGACAAGATCAACTCGCCCTTCCCGGTGAGCGAATTCGCCTGGCAGCGCGCAGACATGCTGCCTCAAGACCTGCTTAAGTTACGGTCCCGATTGAACACAGAGTTGGCCCAGGTAGAAGATCAGCTGGCGGCCTGAGAGCCACGCTGCAGTAGCCTGGAACAAGAGGCCCTAGGAACGAACTCGCTTGAGTGCCTTGGTCAGCCGCAACTGAACTTCCCGGTGACGGACCAGCCCCGGCCACAGATCGAGCCAGTCCGCAGCCCAGCCATGGGCCTCTTCTGCCAGGACAAGTTCCCCCCGTTGCACTGCGGAAAGGCCGAGAATCTGAGCACTCTCGAGGCCCGCACGCTGGATGACCTCTTGTGATCTCTCCTCCCAAGCCCTCCCGTGAATCGTGCGCAGAAGGTTCTGCCCCGCTTCTACCGCACCCGTGCGCAGCAGGCACTCGCCCCGCATGAGATCAAAGACAAGAACCTGAGCCAGGGGCTGCCCGGGAAAGTCGGTTGCAGTCAACAACTCCAAAGCCCTCTCATACTGCCTGGCCTTGACCGAACTTTGCATCAAAGCCAGGTTGCGCAGCAGGTCCGGCCCCGCCAGATCACGCCCATCTGCCCTGCTCCCAGTCAAAGCCCGCCCCAGGTATCCAAAAAGGGTCACCAGGGACAGCACGTCCAGGAAGTTGTGCTGAAAGACCCCTTCCAAGCGATGGGGCCTCTGCGCGAGGAAATCGAACCAGGCCTCGGGAGCCGCTGACCCGGGCAGGTCATCCACCCTCTTATGGCCGCACAAACGATCCTCGAGGGTCTGCAACTTGTGATCCCCATAGGGCCCTGGCCCCTGGCCACCCAATAGACGCTTGAGGGGATAGTAGAGGTCCAGGTGCGGCCGCCCCTCGAAGGGCGAGCCCAAGCCGTTCAGGCGAAGACGATCCAACAGACGGTGCTGGTCGTAGGACTTGCCAAAGAAACTCACCACAGTCCGGGCCTCAGCGATGCGCCTTGCGACCTCTTGCATGAAAGGCTTTTCCGCTTCTGGTCCCCGCAAGAAACCCTGCCACATCTCAAACGATCCGTCGGGCAGGAAACGGCCAAGACCAACCATGTAGACCCACGTCCCGCTGCCCCCGGACAGGCCCGTTGTTTCCGTATCAAGAAAAATCGCGTCCCGCGCTCGGACGCTGGCCAGGGACGCATCATGGGCCAGAAGTTCAACGGCTCTTGCGTCCGCCTGATGTGCTTCGGCAAGCGTCCAGCTCCCGTGGACCTGAGTTGAATCCAAGGTCTGGATGCGGGCGTGACAGATCCCATCGCGCACCTCCATGGCTTCCAGGTCCCGAGGTGCCCCCAAACGCGTGGGGCAGGCAGGCGCGTCCTTGATCTCGCTGTACACCGCGCCCCTGTCCTCCAGACGCTGACGCAAACGACCCAGGCCAGACGAACGATCGAGCTCTTGATCAGGAGAGTTCACCCCGCCTGCCTTCTTTGGGGAGATATTCTTCTGCCCCCGGGGTGCAGAGCTATTTCCCGGGGCCGTCCCCTCCTCACGCCGCAGGCGTTGCAAGCGCGCGGCCAGTTTGCTCTTGGGGGGACTCACTCCAGGATCACTCCTGCAACTGGGCCCCGCGGGTCAAGTGCCCCTCAGGGCCAAAGTCTTCGGCGCTCGGGGGCGATTCCATAAGATCGTCCAGTTCCGATGGTTCCAAGGCAACAAGATCCGGGCCCTGGGAGAGGTGCTTGAGCAAGCGCAGGACCCCAGCCTTGCCTTCGGCCCCCACCTCTTCCACGGGCCCCACGCAGGCAGGACAGCCGCGCTCGCAAGCGCAGCGCTGCACCACGTCCAGACAAGCCTCCAACAATTCCCGCTGAGCCGCCAAGAGCAGGTCACTCAAGCCCACACCCCCTTGCACCCTGTCATACAACACCAGGGTGGGCCGTCCGAAATGGGGCGAGCGCACCTGGGCGCAAAGCCCCAGGTCACTGGGCTGGCAACGCACAAAGAGTGGCGCAGTGCTGCGCATCAACTCTCCCAAGGCGTGCCAGGCGGTGCCGCCATCCGCACAGCTGGCCCCCAATTCCGCCGCAGTTTCCTCCGAAAGGGTCAAGAGAAAGGCCTCGGTGTCAATTTCCTCTGGTGGCAGGTGGATCTCCCCGGCCCCCACATTCTCTTTGGTGTAGAACCGAATTTTCTTGTAGAGGGTCGCAACTGTGGTCACATGCACCTCTCCACGCCAGACGCTGATGTCCTCGCCGGTTTGCTCGCCGGGCGCGGCCCCCTCCGGAAGAGTCACCGGGTGCGCCACGGCAAAATCCGCCCGATCCCGCCGCAGACATTCCTCCAGGCGCAAGATGCGCACATCTGTATCGCTCTGGGCATCGGTGTAGTAATCCGATTCCACCTGCTTTGCGTAGGCCCGCCGGTTTTGATGATCGAACTTCTCAATGCGCCAGGTCACCCCTTGGACCTGATAGATCGCGCCCTCATGGCAGGTCACCAAGGACGACTCGCGATCGGTTTCTCCCAGAGCCCGTTCCGTGCCCTGCTCCAGGATCAACACATTGTCCAGATCCCCCCCCGCCAGGGACACGTCCTGGGCAGGGTAGGCGTCCGCCATCCAATAGAAGGTGCGCTCGCGCTCCAGCAAGAAACCCGAATACTCTGCCAGATAGGTCAGTATCTCCGCCGCACCACTCACCTGCCCAAAGGAAGGATCTCCGCTCAGGCTGCCGTCCTCCGCCCTTTGGAAGGGCAACTCGAAAGCCGCACACTTGAGTTGTTCGGAAAGCAGCACCAGATTGTCGGGGTCCAGGCCCAGACGTTCCCGAGGAGCCGCAAAGAGATATTCTGGATGAGCGGCCAGGTATTGGTCGGTGGGCTCCGAGCGCGCCAGTTGCAACACCAGACTCGGCCCCCCGCGTCGACCCACCCGACCAGCGCGCTGCCAAAAAGAAGCCTGACTGCCGGGATAACCCACCAGCACCGCCACATCCAGGGCACCGATGTCGATGCCCAGTTCCAGGGCGTTGGTGGAGATCACCACCTTGACCGAGCCGTCCTTCAGCCCGGACTCGATCTCCCGGCGCATGTTGGGCAGATAGCCCCCCCGATAGCCCTTGACCTCACTGGGCTTGAGACCCAACTCCCTTGCCCCCTCCTTGAGATAACGAGTCAGCACCTCCACGGCGGTCCGACGTCCGCAGAAGAAAATCGTCTGATGATGGGAGCCACATACCGCAGACGCCACCTTGCGCGCCTCTTCCAATGCGCTGGCCCGCAGCCCCGCCACAGGATTCAAGAGCGGCGGGTTGTAGATCGCAAAGTAACGCTTGCCAAAAGGCGAGGCATCCTGATCCACCACGGTCACCGGGCGCCCGAACAGACGCTGGGCATGGGCCGCCGGCTCACGCACGGTGGCGGAGCTGGCCAGAAACCTGGGGTGAGCCCCGTAGTGGGCGGCAATGCGCACCAGTCGCCGCAGCACATTGGCCACACTGGACCCAAAAACACCGGAGAGCGAGTGCACCTCGTCCACGATGATGAACTCAAGGCCTTTGAACAATTCCGCCCAACGGGCGTGGTTGGGAAGGATCCCCTGGTGCAGCATCCAAGGATTGGTCAAGACCATGTGCCCTCTGTCGCGCAGGGTGCGGCGGACACTGGTGGGCGTGTCCCCGTCGTAGGTGAAGGCGTGAAATGCGTGCTCCCCCTCGTGACGACCAAGGCCTTCGATCATGGCGGTCAGCCCCACAGTCTGATCCTGGGAGAGGGCCTTGGTTGGATACAAGAAGAGCGCGCGGGCCTGCCCATTGGTCTCCAACAAACGCTGCAGCACCGGCACCGTGTAGCAAATCGTCTTGCCACTGGCGGTGGGCGTGGCCACCAGCACGTCTTCTCCATTGAGGGCCGCCTCAATGGCTTGGGCCTGATGGGTACGCAGAGAGCGAACCCCCTGCTCACGCAGAACCTGGACCAACTCCGGCGCCATGTTGGCAGGAAACTCACGCTGACTGCCCTCACGCTCGGGGGTCTCGTGCCAGTGCACGATGCGCTCGCGCCAACGGGCTTCGGCCTTGAGAGAAGCGACGATGCGCTCGACTGGATTCTGGTCAGTCCCCGTACCACCAGCGGTGGCTCTGGCTGCATCCATTGGTTGGAATTTCGGGCCCTCGGGGCCATTGCCTGCAATCATCGATTCACTCCCGCGTTCACGCCCCAGGCTACCCAGCGGCCTATACCGTTCGGTTCCTGTTAGGGTTCCGCAAGACTACTGCCCTGGGACCATGGAATGCAAGTCCAGAGGAGCTTCAGTCCCTGAAAAGGGCCAGCAGCGCCCCGTGCAGGCCGCTCTTGGCGGGTACAGCACGCACCCCCTGGTCCGTGACCAGGACTGGCCCGGCCCCTGGCCGCAAGCCAACTGTGAATCTGCGCAACTCCCCATCCCGCTTGGTCAAAGAGACCTCAAGGGACTTGTCGAGGGGCTCGGCCTGCCCTTGAAGGTAGCTCTCAGCCGAGAGGAAGAAGAGCATGTCCAAGAGGTCCAGGAGTTCCGTGGCCGACCGCTCCTGGCCCTCCCGCCGCCAGGTGCCCTGTTGTTGACGCAAGTAGCTGCGAGTCAGGTCATTCCAGCGCACATCGAGGCGCACCAGATCCACCTCATCCAGACTCCAGATCTCCAAGCTGCGAAAGTCGTCTGCAGGGCGCGAAATCACGTCGAACAAAGTCGCGGCAACCCGACCCACCATGGTCTCACCCGGACGCATGAATGTGCGCGTCAGATCCTCGCCTTCGTGAAACAACTCGCGCCCGATCCAGGCGACCTGTACCTCGTCCCCGTGAATCCCGCCCAACTCAAGGGCGTAACCCCAGCGCTCGCCCCCCACGGGAAATTCCTCGGCGACCTTCAGGTCGCGCTCCCAAGCCTCGATCAGGCCGTTCTCCAAGGCACCAAAGATCCCGTCCACCAGGACCGGGCTGGCCAGGCCAAGGTCTTGGGTCTGACCCAGCTCATCGATCTGCTGCAGACCAAAGGCATCTCCCTTGATACGGTGCAAACGAACGGTCCTTGTCCCTTGCAACAGACGGATGGCCTGCACATCAGGACGAAAGGCGTGCAACAATGCACGGTCGGTGAATTCGATCCAGTGTTGGATCAAAGAATCCGCGGTCTTGCCTCCCACCCCCAGGATCCGTTCTTCTCCGGGACGGACCACGGACCAGCTCCCGGTCTCCCGGCCTCCGGACATGAACAGGGTCTCCTGCAAGCCAGAACCGGTCTGCCACTCAAAGACCATCTCCGGGTTGTCGAGTCCCCAACGCGCCAGGGGAACATCGAAGCTGGCCACGCTGGGATCCACGGGAGGGTCATAGGCGAAGCCCTGGACCTCGACCCCGCGCAGAGCCTTGAGCCAGAGCAACATGCCGAAGGGGTCCATCTTGACCCGCTCAGGCGACAACAACTGCCAGCCCCCGCCCTTGCGCTCGGCCAGAAATGAAAAGTCCGGGTCAATGTACTCATGGCTCTGCCATCTGCGCTCCACCCTGACCACGGCCTCCGGGTTCATGCCCAGCAGCTGCTTGGACCGAAAGTCCTTCACACTGCGCTGCAGAATCGTGTCCAGGGTACGCAGGATGCGAAAGGTCCCGCCCCGGGTACGCACATATTGGCTCATGCCATCCACGTCGAGAGCTCCAAGGACAATCTCCAGCTCCTGGGTTGCACCCACCTCGTCCCTGGCAAGGATGCGCAGGGAAGCCCGTGGGGGCTCAAAGCTGGCCGCAAGGTCTTCTTCCTCGCTGACGGCCACATAGCGCGCGTTCTGTTGCAGGCCCTTGAGCAGAGCTCTGAAGAGGGCAGGCTGCACGGGATAGCGCAGCGGATCGGTCAGCATCCAACCGCGCTCGGTGAGCTCGAAACCTATGTACGTCTCGCGATCGGTGTGATCCACAAAAACCCCGACGATCTGACTGGGGTCCATTTCCCCAAGCAGAAGCTCTTGACGGTGAAAGCGTGTTCCGTCCTCGATCTCCTTCTGCTGCAACACAAGAAAGGAAAGCAAACCCACAAGCAACACCAAGAAAATCAACGATCCACGACTCACACCCCCATGCCCTCCCCACCCAGGCCCCGATCGGGACCGCCCCGGCGGCGCAGGAGGCCAACCAGCACGCCAATCACAAAGCAACCGATGGGCAGATACCAAAGAGCCACCTGAACCACGAACGCAGTGGTCTCAACAGGGGCTCGCACCACCGCCGGATCCTTGGAGGAGATTGAGACCCGATACTCCCGGTCCGCCGCCCAATTGAAGAGGTTACGGGCAAAGGGTTCGTTGAACGATCCCATGCGCGGGTCCGCGAGAATGCTGTCCTGCAGCATGGCGCCGCTTCCCAGGAACACGATGCGATTTTCGCGCACGGAACCATCCCCCCCCACGGCCTCGGTCTGCTGAACGCCAGAAGCGGCCGCAAACCCGCGGCTCCAGACCAACACCAGATCCTGGGGTTGCTGGTTCTCATGGTCATCGGGTACCCAGTTGAAGGGTGGCTCGTCCAGCCAGGACCCGGGAGGCCGGCGGGGAGAGCGCACGATGGCCTGGGCCAGGCCCAGGCTCGGCTGACGGGCCACCCGCAACCCGTGAGCCGCAGGCACCCGCAGGGGTCGCGCCGCGTCCTTGTAGGGCCCGGTAATCGGATGGACCCCCATGTCATCGGGCAGAGCCTGCACATAGGCCACCTGGGGGCCTCCCACCACCGGCGCAGTGGTGGCTGCATCCCGCTTGGGCTCACAGACAATTCCCGGAGTGATCTCCACGCCATAGGACTCGAAGAACAGGTCCAAACCGGAGCTCTCAAGCTGGCCCGGATCCGAAGGAGCCGCCAGCACCAGGCGCCCTCCGCGCTGCATGAAGGCCTCGATGAATTCCTGTTCCTCTTCGGTGAAGGGAGTCTTGGGCTCCAACACCGCAAGGACACTGCAATCTGTGGGCAATTCGCCATTCTCCGTGCCGGACCAGCGCTCCGTACGAAAGCCGTCGTCCGTCAGAATCGTCTCTAGACGGCCGAATCCCGCGGGATCCCCCTGCAATTCAAAGGCATCACCCTCTCCGTGGCCGCGACTGAAACAAACCAGGGGACGCTTGCCCTGAGTCACCTTGAGCAACGCCGCCAGAATCGCTTTTTCTCCGTCGAAGCTCATGATCGCTGGAGCGCGATAGGCATTGCGATCCGGATTGCCCGGATCCAAGGATGCCAGACCGTAGCGCCCAAAAAGGGGCACGACCTCGCGGGCAGGAACCCCCGGGGGAAGGTCGGGATCCGCCGCAGCCGGCTGCGAAGGCAAGTGTGAAACGATCAGGCAATTCTCCAAGCCTCGGATGCGCAACTCCTGCTTACGCCGTTCGATACCCACCGCGTCAAGCATGTTATGGCGCGTAATCTTGAGCTGATCCCCCGCTTGCAGTTGCATGACCTCCAGCAGCTCCGAGGTGCGGCTTTGCACCGCCTGAGCCACACGCTCAAAGGGAGCGGGTTCGGGCCGGAAAAACACGTCGATGTGCACCACCCCTGGCAAAGCCACCAACACGCCGCGAGTGGAGGCATCCACCGAGGCGCTGCCCGTGGCGGTCAGGTCATAGCGTTGGCGCACACCCGGCCTCGCCGCCAGCCAGTTGACGAACAGCACCGCCGCCAGAGCCAAGAACACAGCCAGAACAACCTGAGCCAAAATCCCCAGGCGGGAGATCTTGCCCACGCTTTGGGAACGACTCATACGCGCCACCTTCGGCCCTCCAACATGCGCACGGTGGCGAAAAGGAACAGACAGGGCCAGGAACAGAAGAAAACCACCTCGGCGGTGTCGATCACACCCATGCGCCAGGAGAAGTGAAAGTGTCGCAGAACATCCATGGCTCGCAGGCTGGAACGCAGGGTCTGGATCACCAGTTCCCCGAAACCGCTGGAGCCCACCAAAGCGTCAGCGGTATTGAGCAGCTGGCCCCCAAAGGTGGGAACCAGGATCCAGCCGAGGCAGGCGGCAAAAGCCAGGAAAGCAGCCAGCAGGGGCGTGCTGGTCGAGGTGGCCGCGAGCAACCCCAAGGAAACAAACAGCCCCGAGGTCAGCACCGCCCCCAGCCAGGTGGCGAAGACCGCCCCCCAATCCGGAGGGCTGCCCTGCAACTGGAACAACAGGCCATAGAGGGGCACCACCGACCAGATCACGCCCAGGAAAGTGGTGGCAGCCAGGAACTTGCCCACAACCACCGCGGCATCGCTCACGGGCGCGGTCAAGAGATACTCCAGAGTTCCCGAACGGGACTCTTCCGCCATCATGCGCATGGCAAGCAGAGGGGGCAGAAAAACCAACAGAGCCCAGAAGAGGGTTCCTCCCCCCAGGGCTCCACGAAGAGCCGCTCCCAGATCGCCACCGGTGTAGCCCAGCACCAGATAGAGCAAGAGGCCGTTGGCGAAGAGCGCCAGACCCAAGAGCATCCAACCCAGAGGGGCCAAGAACAAGCCGGCGAGTTCACGCCGGTAGATCACCATGGTGCCTCTCATGATCTGACCTCCGGGTCGTCGGGTTTGGAATCGCTGCTGCCCGGATCATCGATCTCCATGGGCGCACCCAGATCACGACTTGTGCCCTGGTCAAAGGGGTTGAGGCTGTAGATCATTTTCCTGGCAGGCTTCCCCTCGCCGCCGGGATCTGCTGAGGGAGCACTGCTGGACTGGAGTTGCAGGAGACCGCCTCCATCGTCCAAGACCGGATCGCTCGATTCATCCAGGCCCTTCGCGCCCGCAAGCTCGACTGCATTCCCCGCCACCAACTGGGCAAACACATCCTCCAGACTACGCATCTGGGAGGAGAGTTCGCGAATCGCCCAGCCCTCCTGTGCAGCGAGAGCGCCCACATCCTCACGTAGATCTCCCTCCCCATGAATCACAAAACCCTGATGAATGCCAAGCCGCTCCCCGAGTTCAACACGCAAGACCCCGGGCAGGCTCTTGAGCAATTCCAAGGCGCCCGACGGATCCGCCCCCACAAAGGCCTCCAGACGCACGCCCTCGCTGCCACCCAGACGCTGCTCCAGTTCTTGCCGGGTTCCATCCGCCACCAACTGACCCTGGGCCATGACCAGGACCCGCGAACACATGGACTCAATCTCCGCCAGAATGTGCGAAGAGACCAGGACCGTGTGATCGTCAGTCAGGTCGCGCACCAGACTGCGCACCTCCCGCCGCTGCAGGGGATCCAGGCCGCTGGTGGGTTCGTCCAGGATCAAGACCGGGGGCTCGGGCAGAAGCGCAACTGCCAGTCCCACCCGCTGGCGCAGTCCACGGGAGAGGGTCCCCACCAGTTGATGCGAGCGCTCACTGACTCCTACTTGCTCCAGGACCTCGACCGTACGACGCCGACGATCCTTGCGTCCCATACGATGCAAGCGGCCGTGAAAGTCCAGCATCTCCCAAACCTTCATCTCCCGGTAGAGGGGCACGGATTCCGGCAGGTAGCCGATGGACTCGCGCACCTTGAGGGAGTTACGCAGCACATCGTGGCCCGCGACCTCCAGGCGCTCTGCGGAGGTGGCGGGCAAGAAGCCTGCCAGGATGCGCATGGTCGTGGTCTTGCCCGCGCCGTTGGGGCCCAACAAACCCACCACCTCGCCGCGCTCCAGGTGAAATGAGACCTTATCCACGGCGTAGTGGCGCCCGTAGCGCCGAGTGAGTTCCTTTACCTCAATCATGGGGGCAGCAGAATACCCGCTCGTGGGGCAGAAGTTGCCGGGCAGGCCTGGCGATTCTATTGGTGAGCGAATCCGAGCGCCAGAAGCGCACGATTGCGGCTAGGCTGGGGCCATGCAACGACTCCGATTCCTGACCGCCAGCCTGGCGAGCCTCCTGCCCTGCCCTCCCGCCACATCCGACCGAGAGGAAGGTGGGCTCTGGGTGATCGATAGCAGTCGATTCTTGGATGAACTGCTGAACAGGAGGACCCGCTGATGCTTGGGGCCTCTCTGGCGCTGATTGGTTTGGGAGTGGTACCTGTGGGCGCAGAACCAGCTGCCACAGGCGAAGCCAACGCCCAGCGTCCCAACATCCTGATGATCTACATGGACGATCACGCGGCCCAGACCATCGGGGCCTATGGATCGGCCTTTGGACCGACACCCAACATCGACGCCATCGCCGCTGAGGGCATGCGCTTTGACCGGGCTTTTTGCAGCAACTCGATCTGCGGGCCTGCTCGGGCAGTGACCTTGACCGGCCAGCACAGCCACATCAACGGGGTGCGTGACAATCGCGGCACCTTTGACGGCAGCCAGGCGACCTTCCCCAAGGCTCTGGCCAAGGCAGGCTATGAGACCGCCCTGTTTGGCAAGTGGCATCTGAAGAGCACTCCCACTGGCTTTGCTCATTTCGAGGTCCTACGCGGCCAAGGGCCCTACTACAACCCTCTACTGCTCAACGAGAACGGACAGAAAAAACACCGCGGCTACACCACGCGCATCGTCACGGATCGAGCGCTTGAATGGTTGGAAAAGAGGCGCAATCCGAAGAAGCCTTTCCTCTTGATGCTGCAACACAAGGCACCCCATCGCAACTGGCAGCCGGGTCCTGAGGAATTGGGGTTGTTCGATAATGTCGTCTTTCCCTATCCCGCAACCCTGTTTGATGATTGGGCCACGCGCAACCGCGGCTGCCGCGAGCAGGAAATGTCCATCGCCCATCACCTGCGGGACAACTACGACCTCAAACTGGCCGCGCCTGGTGGCTTGGACCCCGAGCAGCTCAAGGCCTGGAACGCAGCCTATGAACCCCGCAACCAGATCTTCCGGGCCAACCCGCCCACCGGAGAGGCGCGTACACGCTGGAACTTTCAGCGCTACGCCAAGGACTACATGCGATGCATCATGGGTGTGGATGCCCAGGTGGGACGGGTACTGGCAGCCCTTGATGCCGCACAACTCAGTCAGAACACGATCCTGGTCTATACCTCGGACCAGGGTTTCTATGTGGGCGAGCACGGCTGGTACGACAAGCGTTGGATGTATGAGGAATCCCTCAGGGTACCGCTTCTGGTGCGCTGGCCCGGGGTGGTGACAGCGGGCTCAAGCGATGATCACTTGGTCCAGAACCTGGACTTTGCGGCGACCTTCTGCGAATTGGCGGAAGTCCCAGACGGCATGCAAACCCAGGGGCAGAGTTTCGTTCCCCTTCTGCGCAACATAGAACCCAGCGAGGAGCGCGACGCGATCTACTACCGCTACTTTGAAAAGGGCGAGCACAATGTGCCTCCCCACCATGGCATCCGAACCAGGAGCCACAAGCTGATCCGCTACCCGGACGAGGACTTCACCGAACTCTTTGATCTGGAATCAGACCCAAATGAACTGCGCAACCTGGCCGCGGATGAAGAGCACCAGACCCTGCGCCGGGACCTGGAATCCAAACTCAAAGCCCTTGCAGCCAAGTATGGTGACCTGCTGCCCTGAGCCCAGGGGCTTTTACGGAACTCGGCAACAGCCAGCTACCCCGGTCCTGCTAGGCTGAGACTGTTCCTGGCGCCCTGCGCTGGAACACCCCCCCCCAAGAAGAACCCCCAAAAGAGGAACCAACATGATCCTTCCCCTTCTATTCCTAGCGGGAACAGTCAGCCCGGGGCCTGTCCCCAACGAGCTGCTAGCAACCGACCTCGCGCCCTTGGTCAAAGTCACCCAAGAGGATATCACTGAAGCTGTTCAAGCGGCCATCGATGAGTTTGACAAGACCTTCTCCGCCTGGGTCACCAAGATCCGGGCCGCCGAAGGGGAAGAAGAGCGGGACGCTCTCTTTGATGTGCGCCCCACCGCCGATGAAGCGGTCAAGAAACTCTTCCCCCTGATTGAGACCGAACCCGCCAGCGAAGGCGCCTTTCTCGGCCTCAAGTGGATAGCCACCAGAGCCCCGGCCGCTCCCGAGAACAAAGCGCGCGCCCTGAGCCTCTTGGCAGAGCACCATATTGAAAGCGAGGAACTCAAGGACATCGCCATGGGCGCCACCCGGGGCTCGATCGAAATGGTTCCCGCCCTCGGCATGATCGTCAAGAATTCCCCTCACCGGGAAGTGCGCGGCTGCGCCATGTTGGCCATGGGCATTCTTCAGGTGCAAGACCCCGAGTCCCGCAAGGAAGGGGAAAAGATGCTTGAGCTTGTGGTAGCGGAATACGCCGACATCAAGGTCTATGGGGACCGCTATGAGATCGGCACCATGGCATCGGGCGAGCTGTACGAGGCGCGCAACTTGCAGATCGGCATGACCGTGCCGGAAATCGCAGCTGAGGACATCGACGGAGTGGACTTCAAGCTCTCCGACTATCGCGGCAAGGTCATCCTGCTGGATTTCTGGGGCGACTGGTGAGGCCCCTGCCGGGCCATGTACCCACACGAGCGGTCGCTCGTGAGTGAATACGCTTCACGTCCCTTCGCCATCATCGGCGTCAACTCCGACAAGGACCGAGAGGTCCTGAAAGAACGCATCCTGGAAGAGTCCATCACCTGGCGCTCCTTCTGGAACGGCGGCAGCACCAACGGCCCCATCTCCACCACCTGGAATGTGAGCGGCTGGCCCACCCTCTATCTGATTGACCACCAGGGAGTCATCCGCCACAAGGGCCTGCGCGGGGAAGAACTGGAGACTGCTCTCAAAGAACTGGTGCCCGAGGCCGAAGAGGCCCTCAAGAAGAGCGGTCGCTGAGACCATAGGGCTTGAGTTGAGTCCAGCGACGAGCCTTGGCACATACCAGCCCCGCTGCGCCCCCCGTGGACGCAGCGGGGTCTTGCATGCCGTTCGATTCCTGCCATGATGGACGACCAGAACCGACCGCAAGCCCTATGAAACTGACCCTGACCCTGCTCGCGGCCTTTTGCTGCTGCGCCTGCGCCCGAGTCGCTCCCTATCCCAAGCGCATTCCAATCGGCGCCAGTCCGGAAGGCGGAGGCCCGCGCATCCTGGCCCTGATCGCCCACCCTGATGACGAGTCCGCTTTCGCCGGAGCACTCTTTGCCAGCGCGGTGGAGCACGGCAGCCTGGTGGATGTGATCTGCATCACCAACGGCGAAGGTGGCTTCAAGTACTCCACCCTGGCCCAGAAGGAGCACGGTCTGGAACTGACCATTGAAGAGATCGGTCGCCAGCACCTGCCACGCATTCGCGAGGCGGAACTTTCCCGCGCTCTGGGGTGGCTCGGAGTGCACGAACTCCTGATGCTCGGACAACTGGACCATCGCTACACCACGGATCTGGACGAAGTGATGATCCCGGACCAGAGCCCCTGGGACCTGGATCTGGTGCGCGAGCGTCTGACCGATCAACTCAAGCAGGGCCCTTATGACCTGCTAGTGACCCTGGCGCCATCAAGCACCACCCACGCGCATCATCAAGCTGCCACATTGATCGCAGCCCAGGTGGTGGCAGGCCTGCCCAGAGACGAACGCCCGGTGCTGCTTGTGCCCACCGGGAGGAGCTTGGAAGAACAACCCACACCTCCGCCCGGCCTGGAACACCAGCCTTTGACCACAGTGGCCGCCGGACCTTTCAGCTTCAACCGACGCACACGCTTCGGACACCGAGATCGCCTGGACTACTCGATTCCAATCCTCTGGGCCATGGCCGAACACCGTTCCCAGGGAACCCTGCAGATGATGGTGGGAAGCCACGATGTGGAAGATTATTGGGTGCTGGCCGCCTCGGCCCCAGACGCTGCTCAAACGGCTCGCGAGTGGCTCGACCTGCTCAGGGTGCCGACCTATGAAGTCCCCAGCTATGGTGAGAGCGCCGGTACCAACGCCCGCTGGACCCCGCAGCCAAACAAGTCCCCATGAGTGCGCAGCCCCCCCATGCCCAGACCCGCCTCGTGTCTTTGGATGTGCTGCGGGGACTCGACATGTTGGTGATCATCGGCGGCGCAGCAATTGTGCGGCAACTGGATCTTGTCTGGGGGGGCTCCTTCCTCGGAGGCATGGCCCATCAGCTAGAACACGCCGAATGGCACGGCTTTCGGTTCTATGACCTGATCTTCCCGCTCTTCCTGTTCCTCTCGGGAGCGAGCTTGCCCCTCTCTTTGGAACGGCGGATGCAGGCTGGAGCGGCAAAAAAACCCCTGGTCTTGAGCGCCCTGCGCCGGGCTCTCGTGCTGGTGCTACTGGGTGTGCTCTACAACGGAGCATTGAGTTTGGATGGCAGCGAGCTGCGCTATGCCAGCGTGCTCGGGCGCATCGGTCTGGCTTGGTTCGGCGCGGCTCTGGCTGTGATTTTCTTGAGCCGTCGCGGACAGCTGCGTTTGATCGTTGGGATTCTGCTTGGCTATTGGGCCATGCTCGCCTGGGTGCCGGTGCCTGGCTGGGGAGCAGGAGACCTCACACCGGGACACAACTTGACCGACTGGATCGACCAGCAGTTGCTGCCCGGTCGACTGCACCGGGGCGATCGCGACCCCGAAGGCATCTTGGGAATCCTGCCCGCCGTCGCCACGGCCATGATGGGAGCCTGCGCCGGAAGAGTGCTCATTGAAGAGGCACCGTCCCATCGCTGGCGGGCAATCAAACTGATTGTCGCCGGTATATTGGCGGTAGGGCTCGCAGCTATCTGGCATAGGTTCCTCCCGATCAACAAGAATCTCTGGACCTCGTCTTTCGCTCTCCTATGTGCTGGCTTCAGTTCCTGGTTGCTGGGAATCACAAGCTACTGGCTCGACGGTCGCGAACGGCCCAAGTGGGTCTTTCCCCTGCTGGTGATTGGCGCCAATTCAATCACGGCTTACCTCTTGCACCGCTTCTTGAACTTCGAAGGACTTGCCAATGCCCTCTTCCTGACCCAGGGCCTGAGCGAATTGGTGGGAGCCCTCCTCCTGCAGTGGCTGCTGTTGTGGATGCTGTACCGGCGCGGCTGGTTCCTCAGGGTCTGAGGGCTCGCTGGTTGACCAGGAACCTGCATCCCCCGGGGTGACGAACCCGCCCAGAACCGCGCTGGAAAGCACCGATTTGCTCCCCGGGTACAACCCGCGAGGTCTTTCCGCACCAAAAAACCCACCTTGGAATGCCCTGGAACGGCCCTGCCAAGGGGAAAGGCAATTTTATGGCCCCGCTCCTGCCGAGCGGCCGGATGCACGTCTGGAGGTAATCCCCATGACCCTAGCCCTCTTGATTCTGACCGCCTTTGTGGCGCCGCCCCTTATGCTGGCGTTCACTCTTGGCCATACCGGGCAGCTGCCCTCTCCGCCCCTTCCGCCCCACCAGCAGGAGTGGCCCCACGCAATGGGCCCCTACCGCAGTGCAAGCGAGATTCCGCGCCCGCCCAGCTGCATGCCCTTGGAAGAGATGCGCTGGATCTGCTAGCACTTCTGCCTACTGAACTCAGCAATTCCAAAACGCACGCCGGCCGCGTCTCTGCAAGGAGACGCGGCCGGCGTGCGTTGGAGTTCGGACTCTGCGGGAAAAAGTCCGGCCCCGATCTGAAACGGGTCAGCTCTTGACTTCGAAGTCGGCGTCCACCGGCTCGTCGTCTCCGTTGCCACCTTCTGCAGTCGAAGCGCCTTCAGCGCCCGCGGCTGAAGCGGCCTCGGCCTGTTGAGCTTCTTGCACGGCCTGGCCTAGCTTCATGGCCTTTTGTTGGAAAGCCTCAAGGGATGCCTCCAAGGCAGCCTTGTCATCACCAGCGGCGTGCTTCTCCAGATCCGCAATAGCCGCCTCGACCTCCGCCTTGTCCTCTTCCGAGAGTTTGTCGCCGTGCTCAGTCATCTGCTTCTTGGCTTCGTGCACGATCTGGTCGGCCTGGTTCTTCTGGTCTATAAACTCACGACGGGCCTGATCGACCTCTTTGTTGGCCTCCGCTTCCTTGTGCATGCGCTCAACTTCCTCGTCAGTCAAGCCGGAGTTGGCTTCAATCTTGACCGACTGCTCCTTGCCGGTGCCCTTGTCCACCGCCTTGACATGCAAAATGCCGTTGGCGTCCAGGTCAAAGGAGACCTCGATCTGGGGCGTGCCACGCTGGGCAGGGGGCAACTCGGAGAGCACAAAGTTCCCCAGCAAGCGGTTGTCGTTGGCAAACTCCCGCTCTCCCTGGTAGACCTTGATGTCCACCGAGGGCTGATTGTCCTGGGCGGTGGAGAAGACCTGGGACTTGCTGGTGGGAATCGTCGTGTTGCGCTCCACCAGAGCGGTCATCACGCCCCCCAGGGTCTCGATGCCAAGTGAAAGAGGCGTCACGTCCAAGAGCTGCACGCCCTTGACCTCGCCCGCAAGCACGCCGCCTTGGATGGCAGCACCCAGGGCCACGACCTCGTCCGGGTTCACACCACGGTTGGGTTCCTTGCCAAAGTAGTCGGTCACCACCTTCTGCACCATGGGGATGCGGGTAGAACCACCGACCAGCAGCACATCGTCGATGGCGCCGGGCTGCAGACCCGCGTCCTTGAGCGCTTGCTTGACAGGCAGCATGGAGCGCTCCACCAGATCCCCTACCAGGGACTCGAACTTGGCCCGAGTGATGTTCAGGGTCAGGTGCTTGGGTCCGCTGGAATCAGCCGTAATGAAGGGCAGATTGATGTCGCTGGCCTGGGCCGTAGACAATTCGCACTTGGTCTTTTCGCAGGCCTCCTTGAGACGCTGCAGAGCCATGGGATCTTCGCGCAGATCGACCCCCTGCTCCCGTTTGAAGCCTTCGGCCACAAAGTCCACCAGGATTTGGTCAAAGTCATCACCTCCCAGGTGGGTATCCCCGTTGGTGGCCAGGACTTCAAAAACCCCATCGCCAATGTCGAGCACCGAGATGTCGAAGGTACCGCCACCCAGGTCATAGACTGCGACCTTGCCCTCTTTCTTCTTGTCGAGGCCAAAGGCCAGGGTAGCCGCGGTGGGCTCGTTGATGATGCGCTCCACAACCAGGCCGGCAATGGTGCCTGCGTCCTTGGTTGCCTGGCGTTGACTGTCATTGAAATAGGCGGGTACCGTGATCACCGCGCGCTCGACCTTCTCACCCAGGTATGCCTCGGCGGCTTCCTTGAGGGAGGAGAGCACCAGGGCACTGAGCTCCGGGGGTGTGTACTCCTTGTCCCCCATGTCAACTCTGACCAGATCTTCGGGACCGCCCACCAACTTGAATGGCACGGACTTCTCTTCCTGGGCGACCTCATGATGCCGACGGCCCATGAAACGCTTGATGGAAGCGATGGTGCGAGTGGGGTTGGTGACCGCCTGACGCTTGGCTGCGGCGCCCACCAGACGCTGGCCGTCAGCGGTGAATGCCACCACGCTGGGGGTGGTGCGGTTGCCTTCGAGGTTGGTGATGACGACAGGCTCGCCGCCTTCCAGGACTGAAACCACCGAGTTGGTGGTGCCCAGGTCAATGCCGATAATCTTGGAGTTGCTCATGGTTGTCTTGCCCCCGGCACGATCCGGGGATTGTATTGCTGGTAGTTCAAACCCCGTGCCAGGGACCAAGAAACGTCCTAACCCCCTGTTCAGCCGTGGGTTACGAAGACCAACCGGGTTGGGTCAAGGCCCAGATCGCGCCAGATTGGCAGGCACCGAGGAGCCGGGATCAGGTACCTGCCAGGGTGGCAGACCGCCCCATGGCTATTGCAGCCCGTACTCCTTGATCTTGCGGTAGAGGGTCCGCTCCCCGATTCCCAACACCTTGGCGGTGCGCTCACGGTTGTCCTCCATCAGTTCCAGGTTGGCTTTGATCAGAGCCTGCTCCATTTCTGCCAGGGACCGTCCAGCCAGATCCAACTGTCCCCCGCGGGATTTTCCTCCCCCGGTCAGAACAGTATCGGGCAGGTCATCGATCTGCAGGGTCTCCCCCTGGGCCAGGAGCACCATGTTCTCCACAGCGTTACGCAACTCGCGCACATTGCCCGGCCAATCATGACGCGCCAGGACCGCGCGGGCCTCGGTGGAGATGCCAGTCACGGGTCGCCCATGTTCCGCAGCCAGGGTGCGCACGAAATACTCCAATAGAAGCGGAAGATCTCCAACTCGATCCCGAAGGGGCGGCAGTTCAATGCTCACCACCTGCAAGCGGAACAACAAGTCCTCGCGGAAAGTCCCCTCGGACACCATGCTGCGCAGATCGCGATTGGTGGCGGCCACCAGGCGGATATCGACCTTCTTGGGCTCGTGCCCGCCCACCTGCACAACCTCGCGACTCTCCAACACGCGAAGGAGCTTGGCCTGGGTGTCAAGGGGCATGTCCCCCACCTCATCCAAGAACAGGGTGCCCCCGTCAGCATAGGCGATACGTCCTTGCTTCTCTGCCACTGCACCGGTGAAGGACCCGCGCTTGTGGCCGAAGAGCTCCGACTCGATCAAACCTTCGCTCATGGCCGCACAATTGACCGCCACAAAATTATTCTTTGAACGCAGACTGCCCCCGTGCAACGCACGCGCCACCAATTCCTTGCCCGTACCGCTTTCACCGAGAATCAGCACAGTTGCGTGGGTCGCGGCCACCTGGGAAACCACCTGGAAAACGCGCTGCATCTGGGGCGAATGCCCCAAGATCCCCTCCAGACCAAAGCGCTCGTCCAACTGGCGGCGCAGGTCTTCGTTCTGACGCTTGAGTTCCTCGTGATCCGCCAGTAGCCGCGCCCGATCCACCGCCCGGCTCAGCTTGGCGCGCAATTCCGGCAGGCTCACCGGTTTTGCAATGTAGTCCTCTGCCCCGTGTCGCATAGCGTCAACGGCGGTTTCGATGGTGGCATGACCGGTGATCAGGAGCACTGGTGTGGTTGGGTGCAGGCTGCGCGATTCACGCAGGAGTTCAAGTCCGGAGACATCTGCCATGACCAGATCAGTCAGCACCACATCAAAAGAATCTGTCCGCAGCAACTCCAACGCCTCGGCGCCACCGTGGACCACCTTGCATTCGTAGCCATCCATCTCCAGGGCATCCTGCAGGGACTCCGCGTGAGCCACATCGTCATCAACAATCAGCAGAGAGGGAATTGCGGATTCACTCATGGTCGTCTTCCTGTTCAGCGCTGGAGTCATCCTCTGGAGTTTCAACATCCCTCGTACCGGTCACTTCCTGCACCAGGGGCAGTGTAATTGTGAAGCTCGTTCCGCGCCCCTTCTCACTGATCACCCCGATCGTGCCCTCGTGCTGCAGGATAATGCGGCGCACAGTAGAAAGGCCCAGACCCGTGCCGTCGCGTTTGGTTGACCAATACATGTCAAAGCAGTGCTCCAACTCTTCTGGATCCATGCCAACACCCGTATCCGTAATGACCAACTGCGCACGGGAACCCACACGCTGCACCTGCAGGATCAACTCGCCTCCACCTGGCATTGCTTGACGTGCGTTGACCATGAGATTGATAACCATCTGACGCAAGACACCTTCGTCCAGGAGTACCAGGGGCAGGCCGCTCTCCAAGTCGGAGAGAACGCGGATTTCGTGGGTCCTGTGCTCGGGATCCATGAACTCCAAGACCTCGCGCACCAAAGCCACCAAGTCTCCCGGCTGACGATTGACCAGTCCACCGCGAGCGTAGTGCAGAAAGTCATCCAGGATCCCTTCCAGCCGACTGACTTCCCGCTGCAGAGTATTCACACGCTTGGTCACCCTGCGGGAGCGCGGATCGTCGGCCCCCGCCCGGGTGAACTCCTCCTCCAAGAGCGTCAGGTTGATCGCCATGGTTGAGAGCGGGTTCTTGATCTCGTGTGCCAGACCCCGGGCCAGACGCGTCAGCAAATCTTCGTCGGAGACGGTCTGCAAGGGGGGCTGGCTGTTGGGATCAGACAAAATAGGGATTGCAAGGGAAGGGGCCAGAAGTCTTCGTTTAGCCCATGGAAGGCGATAGGCTAGCCCACGGCCCTCCCCCCGGCAGCCGTGATTCAGACCCTCGAGTTCCCCGACAGCGCCTCCCCGGAGGCAAAGACCCTCCAGGAAGCCCTGCGCGTGTTAAGCGAGGGAGGGATCCTGGTGCTGCCCACCGAGACGGTCTACGGCCTCGCCGCCCGCGCCGACCTGCCCGCGGCCCTCAAGCGCCTGAGGGAAATTAAGGGCAGGGCCAAGGACCAGCCCTTCACCTGGCACCTGGCCAGCGCTTCAAGAGCGCTCTTGAACAGCCCCTGGCCCAAGCTCATGGGCCGCATGGCCGAGCGCTACTGGCCCGGGCCCCTGACCCTGGTCCGCGAGTCCTCGGCCCCGGCAGAAAAGCAGGACCTCTCAGAGGTGATCCAGGACGGCTGGCTGGGTGTGCGTGTGCCCGCCCACCAGGGCACCCTGGCTCTGCTCGAAAGCGCCCCCTTTCCAATCGTCGCCACCAGCGCCAATCCTTCCGGTTCCCCCGCGGCCTTGGATGCCAGCACAGCCCAGGAGAATCTGGCCGCGCTCCCGGATCTCATTCTCGATGGAGGCCCGATCAAGAAGGGGCAGGAATCGACGGTCCTGCGGGTGGGGCCCGGACAATTCGAACTCCTGCGCGAGGGACTTATCTCCCTGCAAGACCTCAAGCGAACGGCCGGCCTCAAGATCGCCATGATCTGCACCGGCAACACCTGTCGCTCGCCTATGGCCGAGGGCCTGACACGTGCACTCTTGACCGAGACCCTGGGCACGGACCCCAGCACATTCGGCTTCGAAATCCAATCCATGGGGACCAGAGCCATGGATGGCACGGCACCCAGCGACCACTCCTGCGTGGCTCTGGCGGAACAGGGGCTCAGTTTGGTGGACCATCGGGCCCAGGCCGCAAGCCCCGAGCGGGTGCTAAAAATGGACCGGGTCTACTGCCTGACCGGCTCGCACATGCAGAGCCTGCTGACCAGCCTGCCACCCGGGCGTGGCCCAACGGTGGAGTTGCTTTCGCCTGAAGGTCTCGATGTGCCCGATCCCTTCGGAGGGTCCCTGGACCAATATCGCCGAACCCGCGACCTGATCAGCGCGTCCTTGAAGCAACGCCTCACGGATTGGATTTAGCTTGATCCAACACACGCCGCAACAGACTGGCGGTTTCCCCAGGGGCGAGAGCGGTGATTTTTCTTGCGGCGCGGCTCTCCAACAGACCAGGACACTGTTCAAGCGCCTTGCGAATCGCAGCCAAAGCCAAACCCCGCGACCCCTGGCCCTCGGCGGCCAGAGCAACCGCCAGATGAGCATCCGAACGCCGAGGCTTTGCTTCCGCTGCGCTCAGAAGAGGATCCAGAGCTCGTGCTGAATAGCCCGCAGCGAGGAGACCCAAGCCGGAAGAGAAGTTCTCCTGGAAGTTCGCCTCGCGCAGCAAGCCCAGCACCTCGTGATTGTCGGGTGCAAGTTCCTGAGCCTCGGCCAGAAGCAGGTCCAGGCCCTTGCCGTCCTCTTCTTCCCTGGCGACTGCCCCGGAGAGTCTGGCGCCAGCGGTCTGCGCCCGCCGGGCGCTGAGCAGTTCCCGGGCCAGACGCACCTTCGAGAGGGCCTCGAACCCGCGCCGATCCTGGGCGGAAAGGTCCCCGGCCCAAGCCGCAGGCAGGAGCGCTGCCTTTGATCGCAGCCAGGCCATGTTCTCGGGCAGCCAGGCCAGGACCTCGAACCCCTTTGGCCGGGGACGGTGAAGAATCCACGGGTCCCGATCCCGAAGGGCGCGCTCGTCGGCCCCCAACTCGGGGCACAGCGCCCAGAAATGAGCCGCAATGCCGGCCCGGTCCTGCAAACCCAGTTGCGTGAGGGCTTCGGCGAGGGGACCCTCTGTTGGAAAGCGACCTGAATCAAGCAGGGGCAATTCCTCGGCCCCGATCATGATCCACTGACTGCCGTACTGAAACACGGCGGCCCAGGGAAACGAACGTCCAAAGGCCCCCACCACCGCCCGGCAGGTCTCGGGACGCAGGGCATGTGGTGGCACCCATTGGCAGAGGATTCCACCGGGAGCCAGAGCCTCGCGGGCCTCGGCGTAGAAGTCTTCGGTGTACAGATAGACAGCCCCAGGTGCGTCGGGCAGAAGCGGCTCCATGGTCAACAGATCAAGCTCTCCGGTCAGTTCTTTGAGAGAGCGACGACCATCTCCGATGCTCAAGCGCACCCGGGGATCCAGCAACACGTTGTGGTTCACAGCCGCAAAGAGGGGCGCCTTCTCGATCACCGCCCGGGAGAGTTCCAGAATGTGCAACTCCTGCACCTCGTTGTGCATGGCGAGCGCACCCGCAGTCGTGCCCGTACCAAAGGCCAAGACCGCCACCTTTGTGGGTGCCGGATGCAGCAGAGCGGGCAGATGCCCTAGGGCGCGCATGTAGTGGTAGTCGGATCCCGTAGCCGTGGCTCGAAAGTCATTGGTCATGAGGGTGCGCTCCCCGCGCAGTTGATCATCCACCACCGCCACGCTGAAGTGAGGCCCCTGGACTTGAGCCAGCAAGTGAAACTCGCTGCGACGCAAGGCAGGAGTCTGCATGGCGGGGGCGGGCATCCAGCCAAGCAGCAGGGCAGTCGTAGCTGCGAACGCGGCCAACCCACGGCTTCCCAGCATCAAGGCCAATACGCAGAGCAGGCCCGCGCACAGAGCCAACAAACCCTCTGCACCGAAGGAAGCCGTGCCAAACCAGACCAGAGGCAGAACCAGCAGCGCACCCAAGACCTCGGGCAGCAGCAAGTCCCCCAGACGTCGACCACTCTCGCCCCCCATGGCCCGGTGCACCGTGGGCACCACCGCTCCCAGTGGCAAGAGGGGCAGGGCCAGCAGCATCCCCGCCAGGAGCCCGGCGATCCCCCCGCCCCCGGCCGCGCCCCAGCCATAGAGTTGGTTCGCGCCCAGATGAAATTCCGGCCAGAACCAGACCCCGTGCGCCACGGCCGCCAACAAGAGACACCACAAGGGGCCACGCCCGTCTCTGGGCAACCAACGCGGAAGGAGCCAGGCACCCAGGGCCAGTGCCCCCAGAGCGCCACCAAGTGCATGCCCCATGGCCGCATGCATGGAGCCCAGGTCCAAGCTGGCCAGGCGCAACAGGACGCTCTCGGAGAGCCCAGTGAACAGAGTGGCGCTGACCACGATGGCACAGGCTGCCCTGGGCGACAGCAGAGCCTGCTGCTGAACCTGATCGGTGTTCTGGGGAGCTTTGACACTGCCAGGCTCCAGCGGCCGCAACCTGCTGGGCAAAGCGCCCGCCAGGAGTGCAGCCAAGACTGCGCAAGATGCCGCGCCGACAACCCCGTAGTTCGCAGCCGCCCACTCCCCCAAAAGCACAACGCCAAACAGCGCCCCAAGCAGATTCAAAGCCCAAAGCTGAGGAATTCCTTCCGCTCCCCTGCGCCTGGCCAGAAGCGGCAGGAACAAGCCCTGACAAAATCCCGCCAGACACAAGCAGACCAGGCTGCACCAGACGCCACGACCCACACTCCAACCCAAGAGTCCCGCACTACACCCCGCGGCGCCCCCCACCAGGAGCGTGTTGGCCCCCGTAATCCAGAGCCCCGCACGCCAGGCTCCAAGAGCCCAACTGGCCAGATAGAGCGACAATCCAGTGGCCGCTCCCAAGCCCGCGCCCAGAGACAGGTCCAGGGCCGACAACCCAAGCCTCTGGGTAATCATGCCTGAGGCTCCCGCCAGAAAAGCAGAACTTCCCAAGGTGCAGGATGCGCCCCAGCGGCCCAACCCCAAGCCCAAGCCCATCAGGTACTGTGCGTTGCGGAGGTCAAGAGCGTATAGGCTTCGTTCGGATCCCCGCAGGCCACCAGGCGCGCGAGCAGCTCCTGATCTCCAAGGACTCTGGCGACCTCTGCCATGGTGCGAATGTGCAACATTTTCTGCTCCCGCGGGATGACCAGCAGAACCACTACCTGAGTAGGCAGGCCATCCACCGCATCGAAGTCCAGTTGAGCTTCAGGGTCCACGAAGCCCACGACGGCCAGTACCTCTTCGATACCCTCTACCGCAGCATGGGGAATCGCGATGCCATCCTCCATTCCAGTGGACATGGAGTGTTCGCGCTCCAATACCTCTTCCAGCACATCGGCCTGGCGTTCGGAGGACAAGCGCCCGGCGGCCACCAGGTTCTCGACCAGAATACGAATCCCATTCCACTTGTCACCCGGGTTGAAACCAAGGTGCAGGTCTTTCGGGGTCAAGATTTCGGAAAGATGCATGGCAAGTCGTTCTGGGCACGCTCGCGGGAGGTTGACCCCGAAAGGCATCCAAGAGGAAGCCCAAGCCCTGGGCGCCTATTCTAGCCAAGGACGCCGGATCCATGCCATTGCGCCCCCAGGGGCCCAGGGCCCAGGGCCCGTGCCCCGGGCGACCAGAGGCGCAAGCACAGGAGGCCCTATCCCTCAGGAGTCACCCTCAGGAGGCCGCTTGGCCTTCAGCAACCTGCCAGCCACAATGGCCAGGAAGCCGATGCCGCCGGATAGCAGGGCCCCCATCTTGGCCTGACCTCCCAAATCGATCCCAACGATCTGGGTCTTGCCGTAGGCCGCGCCCGCCACGAAGAGGGCCACAGTCAATCCCAGGCCGGCAATCAGGCCAGCCAGGAAGAGGTCCTTGAAAACCATGCCCGTGGGCAGGGGAAAGCCGAGAATCTTGCCAAACAGCCCGAAGGCCACGATCCCCACAGTCTTGCCCACCAGCAGGCTGGCGAAGATGACCCAGGTCATCAACCCCACGGAACTGAACTCCACCCCCGCATTGCCCATGGCAAAAAAGAACAGGCCGAAGTCCACGAAGAGCTTGGTTTGATGTTCATAGTTCTCCAGGGTCGAGTGCTGCAATCCCAGGTCCTCGGCGGTCTTCTCGCCCATCTTGTCCACTTCGTCCCCTGAGGAGAACAGGCCCACGTCCCGGCTCGGTGCAGGCAGGAAAGGCACGATGGGCACCAAGGCCAACGCCGCGTGCAGATGAGCCATCATCAAACCGCACCAACTGAGGCCACCTGCCAAAAAGATGTAGGGCCACCAGGCGCGCACTGAACGACGCCGCAGTACATAAGCCAGCGCCATGCCCGCAGCAACCAGACCAAGGAACTCTGGACGGTTGGGAACTTCAGGGTCTCCATAAAAGACCGCTATGATCCCAAGGCCAATAGCATCATCCGCAATCGCGAGCAACAGCAAGAAATTAATGGCGGGATGTCCGGAGCCAAACACTGCGCGCGCCACCAACCAGGCCAAGGCGATGTCCGTCGCCGTAGGAATACCCCAACCACGCAGGTACTCATTCCATTCGGATGGTTTGGCATTGAAGCCTTCGGGACCAATGAAATTCATCGCCAAGAAGAAAACCGCCACGGGTCCAACCACTCCGCCCAGAGTCGCGATCAGTGGGTTGACTGCCTTCCTGGGAGGGTTGAGCGAACCACCGGGCAGACAGGCCTCGGTGATCTCTTTGGTAGCGATGCCAAAGAAGAAGACCATGAACACACTGTTGATGAAAAAGTGCAGGTTGAGGTGATGGCCGAAGACCATCAGATGGCCGGGCAGTTCCCAGACCTCAGGCCCCTCCCCATGTCCCGCACCGAACCAGTGCTGGTACCAATCCGGAGCCAGGTTGGCGGCCAGCAGGGCGGCTATGACCCCAGCGATCAGGGGAATCGAGAATTCTTGCAGGTAATTGACGAAGCCGCGCTTGGGAGAATTCATGGAATGGGCTCGGTGGTCCAAGTGGGGAGAGGAATTCGAACGGCCCAGAATCGTGGGCGCCTCTTGGGCGCAGAGAATGCACCCCATCGGGGGGCCCTGCAAGCCCCAGGATGAGGGCTGCGCAAACATTACCTTCCGATCAGCGCCATGAGCAGAGGGATTTACCCCGCCGTCACCCCACTCCCTTCCAACCCTGGCTGACCCCAAGGGCAGGCTCTTACAAGGATCGGGGGAAGACCGAGCCCTCTGGTGCGTCTCAAGGCTCTGGAAGGGATCCCGACCAGGCGTTGACTCGCCCTCATTGGCCCCTCAGAATGCCGCCCAGGGCCTTTCAGGCCCCGGGACCAGACTCCAGTTCACGATTCAAACCAGAAAGCCCAAGCGCCAATCGACGCGATGCTCGACGCCTTCCTACCCATCATCTTGGCCCTGGCCCCTTCAGCCAGCCCCGCCATTTCCATTCCGGGCCCCCTGCTCCAGGACCCGGTGCCCCCCATCCAGGCCGACGGGGACAACTTCATCATCAACTTCCCCGAAGGTGAACGTCCCCAAGACGGCATGAATCTCGGGCAATTCGTAAGGGCCTGTCAGTTGGTGACCGAGATCAACTTCACCTATGACGACCAGACCAAGCAGTTGCTCAGCGCCAAGCCGATCACCTTGCTGGGCACAAAGGTCGTCCCCAAGAAAGATTTCTATTCCTTCTTCCAGATCATTCTGTTCATCAATGACTTTGTAACCACCAAAGTTGGCGAAGGCGCGCTTGCGGTGATCCAGATCGAGGCTCTAGCCGGCGCTGGAGGCCGCGCGGGCACACCCCGTGCAGACGGCATCTTGGTGGAAGAGGAAAACCTCTCCGACTATGCCGCCCAGCCCGCAACGCGCATAACAACGGTGATCAGCTTGCCCAACACCGATGTTCGTAACTTGACCAACACCCTGCGCACGCTCTTTGCTGGAGACGCCAATGGCTCCATGCTGCCCGCGGGCAACAGCAACTCGGTGGTGATCATTGGCTTTGGTTCCACAGTTGTGGCGATGGCGCGAATGTTGCGGATTGTTGACGAAGCAGCAGCGATCGAAGAAGAACTGCCCGTCTTTGAAGTAATCCAATTGGAGTATGCTGCAGCAGACGAGATCGCCTCCCTGGTGGAAGAACTCCTGGAAGCCAGTCAACGGGCCGCTGGAGCACCTCGAGCCCAGCAGGGTGCCACGACCCGCGTTGCCGGATCCCAGGGAGAAGCCAAGATCCTGGTAGACCCCCGCACCAACCGGTTGATGGTGATGGCCATGCCCGACGAAATGCCCCAGATAAAAGAGCTGGTAGCCAAGCTCGATGTGGACATCGTAGAGCGCGCAGCGGCCTACCACATCTACCCCCTGGAGAATGTCAAAGCCGAAGAGCTAGCCGACACCCTCAACGAGTTCCTGCAGGATGCGGGAAGGGTAGAGCAGGGCCAGAGCCAGAACGTGCAGAGTCAACGGGGCGGAGCGAGCCGCGGTCAAAGCACCGAGTTCGTGGTGGTTCCCGACGAGGAGACCAACTCGCTTCTGATCGCTGCAAGCCGCACGCGCTACGAGGAACTCCTGTCCTTGATTCGGCGCCTGGATCGGCGCCAGCCCCAGGTATTGATCGAAACCGCCCTGATCGAACTCACGGGCCGGGACTTCCTCGACATCGGGGTAGAACTTGGCCTGGCCGACATCCCCTCGGGCACCGGCGCAGGCGGATTCGGCGTGACCAACTTTGGGCTCTCTTCCTTCGAGGACCTGGATGGAGACGGCATTGCAGACAGCCGCGTTCCCAACAACGGCTTCGGCATCACCGCAGGCATTATCGACGGGGACCAGTTCAGCCTGCCCTTCCTGGTGGCCCTGATCGAAGAACAGGACAACTCCAATGTGCTCTCGGTTCCGAGCGTCTTGGTGAACAACAACGGTAGCGCACGAGTCGAAGCACTCGAACGCCAGCCCACAACCACGGTCACCGCCACAGGTACCGTAGGATCCACTTCTGAGAACTTCGCTGGCTACCAGGATGCGGGCATCACCATGGAGATTTCCCCCTCCATCAGCGCAAGCCGCTACTTGCGCCTGGACCTGTACCTCTCGGTCTCCACCTTCCAGGGCTCCTTCTCGGGCCCCATCCCTCCGCCACAGGTCGAGCGCAAGATCACCACCACCGTCAACATCCCCGATGGGGACACCATGGTGATCGGCGGAATCGTGATCGACAACCGTTCGGACAACCGGGATCAGATCCCATTCCTGGGTGACCTGCCCTTTGTCGGCCGCCTGTTCCGCCGAGACTCCACCACCGAGAACCGCACGGCGCTCTACTTCTTCGTTACACCCCATATTCTGCAAGATGCAGACTTCGCCGATCTGGCTGAAATCAGCTTCGGAAAGAAGCTGGAGGCAGCGGACACGATCGGGCTGGACCGCATGCGCATGATTCAACCGGACTTCGGAGCCCGAGAGGACACCAATGGTGTGGACCTTGAGGGATTTGACCTGCCCCTCTACCAACGGCCCACCTCAGGTGAGGAAGTCGACGCGGCTGAAATCGGCATGAACCCCGGCGAAGTACTGGATGCCATTGAGTCTTCCAGAGACACGAGCGACGCAAACTCAAACGACGCAGGCACGAGCCACACTGGCGCCTGAGCGCCTTACCCGACATGGCCAGCATTTCCGACATGCTCATTGACGCGGGGCTCACCCGCGATCGCCTCGAAGAGTGCCGCCAACTATCGGCACGCAGCGGGGATTCCCTGGACCGCAGCATCCTGCAGCGTGAGTACCTCGACGAGGTCACTCTGCTGCAGATCTATGCCAAGCTGCTGGGTTTTGAATTCCGCAAGAGCCTGGAGGGCACGAAAGTCCCCGCCAGCTTCGTGGACAACGTGCCCGTGCACTTCGCCCGCAACTACAACCTGATAGCCCTGGAGGGATCCAAGGACGGAACAGTCAAGGTGGCCACCTGCCAGCCCCTGACCCCCAATCCCATGGACGACCTGGCGGCGCTGCTGGGCCAGGAAGTGGACGCGGTCATCGCCCCACGACTTGAGATCACCAGCCTCATCGCTCGGGCCTACCGGCACAAGGCGGACGGAGTGGACGAAGCCCTCGACGCAGTCTCGGAAGACGCCGACATTGGCAGCATGGCGGCCGAGATCGACGAGGCGGAGGATGTGCTCGATGTATCCAACAAGGCGCCGATCATCAAACTGGTCAATACGATCTTGTTTCAAGCACTCAAGCTGCGTGCCTCGGATGTGCACTTCCAGCCCTATGCGGATCGCATGCAGGTGCGCTTCCGCATCGACGGCATCCTCTACGACATGGATTCGATTCCCCGTCGGGTACAGGACGCGATCATCAGTCGCGTCAAGGTCATGGGCAAGATGGATATCGCCGAACGGCGCCTGCCCCAGGATGGCCGGGCCACGATTCGCCTGGGCGACGGCGAGGTCGATGTGCGTCTCAGCTCGATCCCCACGACGGACGGTGAACGCATCGTAATGCGTCTGCTGGACAAGACCGCCAAACTCTACCGGCTGCCTGAAATCGGCCTCTCGGAGCACAACATAGATCTGCTGGAACAGTACCTGACGTACAACCACGGAATCATCCTGGTGACCGGCCCCACGGGCTCGGGCAAGACCACCACGCTCTATGCGTCCATGTCCGAGATCGACACGACCAAGAAAAACGTGCTGACCATCGAAGACCCAGTTGAGTATGCCCTGGCCGGGGTTTCACAAGTACAGGTCAATACCAAGAAAGGACTGACCTTCGCCACGGGGCTGCGCTCCTTCTTGCGTCAGGACCCCGACGTGATGATGGTCGGAGAGATTCGGGACCTGGAGACCGCCGAGGTAGCGATTCGTGCTGCCCTGACCGGTCACCTGGTGTTCTCCACGGTGCACACCAACGATGCGCCATCCACCATCACACGCATGATCGATCAGGGCGTCGAACCCTATCTGGTGGCGTCATCAGTCGTCTTGATCATAGCCCAGCGCCTGGTTCGGACAGTCTGCCGGCACTGCCTGGTGACCAAACCCTGCAGCGATGAGTGGGTCGCCAAACTCAGGGAGGTCGGTCTTGGCCCCGATGAGGTGGACAACCAGATGACCTTCGGGGAAGGCTGCGATGAGTGCTTCCAATCGGGCTACGCAGGCCGCACCGCGATCTATGAATTCATGCCGATCTCAGAAGAGCTGCGAACCAAGATCATGGAGGGAGGCAACGCCACGGAGATCAAGAAGGTTGCGGTCCAGGGTGGCCTGATCACCCTGCGAGAGGACGGGCGCATGAAGATCCGCGAGCATCTGACCACCCCGGACGAAGTCCTACGCGTGACCCAACTCGACCTGGACTGACTCAAGCGAACTGAAACAACAGACTGGCCCAGCAGCCTACATCTCCTCCATGCCCATTTACGAATACGTCGCATTTGCCGCTGGAGGAGTCACGTCCAAGGGGATTGTGGACGCAGACTCCGAACGGGATGCGCGGCAGAAACTACGCAAGAAAGAACTGCTGGTCACCAAACTGACCGAGACGCGCGGGGGCAAACGACGCAAGAAGGGATCGGGTAACCAACCGGGGCTGTTCGTCCGCATCCTGGAAGCCCGCGCCGCGGCCCAGGGCCCCAGCACCCGGGAAACCGAACTGGTCCTGGGAATGACCCGCCAGTTGGCGACCCTCTTGGGATCTGGCATCCCCTTGACCGAGTCCCTTTCCGCCCTTGTGGATCAAGCTGAGCACAAGCGCATGGAGACCATGCTGCGCCAGATCCGCGAGAGCATCCAGCAGGGAACCAGCATGGCCGACGCCCTTGCACAGCACCCCGGTTGGTTCACGGAGATGTACATCAACATGGTTTCGGCTGGCCAGGCCGCAGGCAACCTGGACATCGTGCTATCCCGCTTGGCGGACTACATGCAGGCACAACGGGCCATGCGTCGCAAAATAGTGGGCGCCCTAACCTACCCCGCCATGATGATCGTAATCGGCATGATTGTGGTCACGATCCTAATGGCAAAGGTAGTGCCCGAGATCACCGCCATGCTAATAGAGCAAGGCAAGGCCCTTCCACCAGCCACAAGAGTGCTGATCTCAGTCAGCAATGTGGTGCAGAATTGGTGGTGGGCGATCATTGGCGGCTTCGGCCTGATCTCCTTCGCAGTGGAACGAACCTACCGCACCAGCGATGCGGGACAGCTTTGGATTGACCGCAGCCTGTTGCGGGTGCCGGTACTGGGGGAATTGCTGCGCAAGGCGGCGGTGGGACGCTTCACGCGCACCCTCTCGACCCTGCTGCAGTCCGGCGTACCGGTGATCCAATCCCTCGGAATCACAGAGAAGGTCGTGGGCAACCGAGTGATCAGCGACGCCACTGCCACCATTTCCCAACGGGTTGTGGAGGGCGCGGACATCTCCGGCCCACTCAAGCAATCTGGCGCCTTCCCTTCTGTGGTTGGCTACATGGTCGCTGTTGGCGAACAGTCCGGCGACCTTGAACAAATGCTTGACCGCATCGCCGTAGCTTACGACGAAGAGATCGATGTGGTCACTGAACGCCTGACAGCCCTGCTGGAGCCGATTATGATCGTTCTCCTAGCGGGAGTTGTAGGCTACATCGTCTATGCCATTGTCCAACCAATCCTTGAGATCGGTCAAATCTAACCCGAAGGAAGAACCCGCGCCAAGCCGATGAAAGTCATCACTCCCAAGGCTGTACTCCGCACCTCTCTTCTGACCGCTGTCCTAGGCTATATCGTCTATAAAATTGTCCAGCCGATCTTCGAGGTCGGTCAAATCTAACCCGCGGGAAGAACCCGCACCAAGCCCATGAAAATTTACACTCCCAAGGCTCTAGCCGCGCGCTCCGGTAACGCAGGCTTCTCCATCGCCGAACTGATGGTGGTCATCCTGATCATCGGATTGCTCTCGACTGTAGTGGTGCCCAAGGTCCTCGACAGCCTTACCGACGCCAAGATTGGTAAGGCAAAGGTCGACCTGTTTGGCATCGCGACGGCACTTGATAAGTACAAGATCAACAACGGTCGCTTCCCGGACTCCCTTGAAGACCTTGTCAATCCAGACGAGAACGGTCGCACGTACCTCATCCAGAAGACCGTTCCGAAGGATCCTTGGGGCACCGAGTACGAGTACCTGCCCCCCTCCGGGGGCAGCAACGAGTACGAAATAAGAACCCTTGGTAGTGACGCGCAGCCCGGCGGCGAAGGCGAGAAGAGAGACATCACTTACGCCATGGTCCGCGACCAATTGATCTAAGCTGTGGCCAGTCCTTTGAAAGTCCGGCCCTCTAGATCGAACCAGCAATCCGGCTTCACCATCTTGGAGCTGGGAATCGTGCTATTGATCATGGGCATGGTGTCCCTCGCCGTATCAGTGTCCTTCGACGCCCTGGTGCCCCGGGAACGCCTCAACACCAGCGTACGCGAGTTGGCAGATGTGCTACGGCGGGCTCGCTCCGAATCAGTCTCGCGCAATGCCGAGTACTTCGTCGAGTACGACATGGTGGAGCATCGCTACCGCATGATCACGCCCCTCTCAGTGGATGGCCTGCCATGGATTGAAGGGGTAGACCACGAAGATCTGCGCTACGCCACCAACTGGGAACCCCTGCGCCCCGGAGTGGAGTTTGACAGCGTAACCCTGGCAGGCACGATCTACAGCGAGGAGTTGGTGCGAGTGCGCTTTGACCCCCTGGGCTCTGCTTCGGACCACATCATCCAGCTCTCTCAGCCGCGCTACGAGGTTGCCTTTACTCTGGAAGTCCTGCCCTTGACCGGCTTGATTCGCTTCCACGAAGGCATCTATGCGCGAGACTATCCCACGGACCTGGATTTCAATTGAAGTGCCTCAGACCCAGAACTCGATCGACCCAACGGGCGGGATTCACCCTCGCCGAAGCCGCCATCACGATCGCCATCGTGGGCATCAGCCTGGCCTTTTCCGTACAAGCCCTGAACGGTGCCAGCCAGACCGCAGCCCATACCCAGCGCCTCAAGATCGCGCGCGAGCTGAACATGGAAATGCTCGGGGAAATCGCTTCGGGCCTCTGGGCGGAAGACCTGGAGACCCTGCGCTACGGAACCTTTGCCGGCAAGGATCGCCCCTCGTATTCCTATGAGTTGGCCCTGGGCGACGAACAATTGGAACCGGTGCGCTATGAAGACGAAACAGACGACTGGCGCCCCGAGCGCTTCGATAACTGGGCCTTCAATCGCGAACGCGAGCTGGACGAGGATCCGGACCTTATAGATGAAGAGAGCGAAGAGCCCTTTGAAAAAGTCCGCATCCGGGTTTCCTTTCCCCCCCTGCCGGGACTCGAACACCTGGACAACTTCGTGGAGTTCGAGCGTTGGTTCGCCTGGAGTCAGGTCTACATGACCGAAGACGAGGAAGGGGTGGACGATCTGGAGAACACCGCCCTGCCCGGCGAAGATCTGGGCAACGGTTCTGGCGCTGGCGCAGGCGGCGGAAATGACCCATCATCAGGAGGTCGCAAGTGATGGGCCGCCACCAGAATCGCCGGGGCTTTACCATGGTAGAGGTACTGGTCTCCCTCTTGATCATGGCCCTTATGCTGACCAGCATCACGCGCATGTTGACCACCGTGCGCACCACCAGGGACCACATCCATAACACCCAGGAGACCATGCTCGCGGGCCCGGCCATTGTCGATTTGATCGAGCGCGACCTGATGGGATTGAGCATCCTCGATCGCCCCCATCATCAACTGATCAGCATTCGCAATCGGGTCGAACTGGGCCTCGACGCGGACCGCATTGACTTTGTGACCACCACCGACGGCAAAGAGTGGGAGGTCTTCGACCAGCGGGCCGTGCGGGCGGACATGAACGAGGTGGGCTATGTGGCCCGGCCCAACCCGGAATACGACGAGTTCCTGGAACTTTTCCGCCGAGAGGATCTGGGCATCGATGAGGAGCCCTTCGAGGGGGGGCGTTACACGTTCCTGCACGATCGGGTACTGGGCATCGAAATCGAAGCCTATGACGAAGAGGGAATCGACGCGGAACCCTTCGAAGATTGGGGCAACCAGGAAGGAGACGAAGAGACTTCTGGTTTGCCGGTCTGGGTCAAGATATCAGTCACCCTGGAACTGGCACCACGCCTCCTGCGTGAGCAATTGGTGCGCACCAACCCCGGCGATCGGGTGGTGACCTACACCCGCATCGTGCGGTTCCCCAAGACTCTGCGCATCGCCCAGGAGAACACCCCGCGGGTTGCGATCCCCGCACCCTCTGAGGCAGCAGGAGGCGCGAACGACCCGGTCCAGGGAGGCTTGCCGGGCGGCGCTGCCGGGGGTGGCCGAGGGGGCCTGGGCGGCCTAGACGGCCCGCTCCCCGGAGAGGGAGATGCACGCAGCGGCGGCCAAGGGAGCGACCGCAAAGACGGATAGTCGCGGCCCAGCCCCGACCCACCTAGCCCAGCCCGGGCTCACCAATTACAGACCGGTCACCCATGTAGGGGCGTAAGGGCTCAGGCACATTCACCGATCCATCCTCGTTCTGGTGATTCTCCATGAGCGCAATCAACATGCGCGTGGAGGCGGCCACAGTATTGTTCAGGGTGTGACAATGCTCCACCTTGCCGTCTTCGCCCCGGTAGCGCAGGTCCAAACGGCGAGACTGAAAATCGTGGAAGCGTGAGGCGGAATGGGTTTCACCAAAACCCTCCCTGGAGGGCATCCAGGTCTCGATGTCGAACTTTTGCACCTGCCCCTGACCCAGGTCGCCGCCGCACACATTGACCACGCGATAGGGCAGATCCAGGGACTGCATCAAGGTCTCGGCGTTGTCCAGGATCGCTGCGTGATGCTCAAGAGAACGCTCCTCATCGGCCACATCGATGATCACCTGTTCGACCTTCTGGAATTGGTGCACCCGGTAGAGCCCGCGGGTGTCCTTGCCGTAGGTACCCGCCTCACGGCGGTAGCAACTGGAATGGGCCACAAACTTGAGGGGCAGCTGGGCCCCATCGAGGATCTCTCCCGCGTGCATGGCGGTCAGGGGCACCTCGGCGGTGCCAACCAACCAGAGATCATCACGCTCGTCACAGCGATAGGCCTGATCCTCGCCTCCGGGGAAATAGCCGGTGCCACGCATGGCTTCCGTACGCACCAGAGTAGGCACGGTCACTGGCGTAAAGCCACGCTCCACCATCTGGTCCAAGGCAAGGCGCATCACCGCCGATTCCAGCAGCACCAGGTCACCCTTGAGCAGGTAGTTGCGGCTGCCCGCCAGGCGCGCGCCCCGCTCCACATCGATCCAACCGTGCATTTCCCCCAGGTCCTGATGGGAACGGGCCTCGAACTCAAAACTCCTAGGTTGACCCCAGCGCCGGACCTCGGTGTTTTCCTCGTCGTCCTTGCCCTCGGGAACATCCGCAGCGGGAGGCATGGGCACGCGCAACAAGAGTTCCTGCAGTTCTCCGGTCAGACCCTGCTGGCGCTCTTCCAGGGCCTTGAGTTCGGCCTTGTGCTCCTTCTGCTCGGCCACCATTTGGCCGCGCTCCTCTGGAGAAGCCTGGGCAATCTTGCCCCCCGCCTGTTTCTGGCGTTGCCGCAGCTGATCCACATTGACCCCCAGTTCCCGATGGACGGCGTCGAGTTCGAGGATGCGGTCGATCTCGCAGGAGATGTGTTTCTTGATCGCGCCCGCCCGGACCAGGTCCGGGTTCTGGCGGATGAACTTGAGGTCCAGCACGGGTAGTTGGGGTCGGTCGAGGGGTCTAGGAGAGACTGAGTGAGAACGATGCTCCGGAAGCCAGGCTCAAGGTGTCAGGATCCTTGTCAAAGGTCCAGCTTGGATCAATCACGCCAAGAAGAGGTGATCTTGCCAAACAGCTTGTTCTTCTTCACTATTAATTGCACCTCGTAGTCCTCGGTCCCCTTGCGCAGGTCCAGTTCAAGATCCTTGGGAAACCAGATCGCCGAGTAGCCGAACTTGCTCATGGCCTCGCGATCCATGTGGACCCCCATGGAATCCCCCTTGGTGCCACGCTTGGATCCGGCCTTGCGCCAGGATACGGCAGGATTCAGCACACAGTTCCAGAGGCGCTCATAGCGCTCACCGGCCCGACCGGCCACCACCACGCTGCCCCCGGGAACCGTGAACTTGTCGCCCCCGTCTTCAATCTCGAACTCCAAGTCGAAGGGACCGCCTGCCTCAACCTTGACAGTCTCGCCAGCGGACACATCAAAAGCTCTGGTGTTGTTGTCTCCGAGGATCAAGGCCTTCATGGACTGCAAGCGCTTGCCTTTGGATAACCGTCCATAGCTGATGCTGTAACGCCCCACGGGGACCTCAACCTTCTTGGCGGAAGTCAGATCAAAATAACAGTTCGCGAAACGGTCACGCCCCTTGACCACCAGGAAGTCGGGCTTGAGGCCCTTGCCCCAACTGAGGGTCAGCTCACCAGTGGGAAACTGAACCCGCGTGACCTGCAACTGGGCACCACCGTTGAGAGGCTCCAACTGATACCACCCCTCTCCCACCTTGACGTATTCGCTGTAGGGCACGGCTCGTTTGCCCTCACCGATGACCATCGAATCCACCTCGGGTTCGAAGTGATCGGTGGAGATACCCATGCTGCCCCAGGAAAGAGGGACGTCCCCGTAAACCCCGTTGAGATTCTCATCAATGATACGCAGAGGCGTACCGTCCAAGTCGTAGCGCGCAGAACCAGCTGGGGCCAGGTAGATGCCAGCAAACTTGTCCTGGATCGCTGCGTTCATTTCGAGGCCCTGGTACTGCACTTTTTCGTGACCCACAACAGCCAGAAAACCCCAACCCCGCTTGGCCTCCCCATCCCCCAGCTGCAACTCAACTGCCTGCGGCTTGCCGCGCAGGGGAATCTCCAGATCTCCGACCCCATCCCCGTCCGTGTCCAGCATGACCTCGGAAGCCTTCGTGCGAATCGCAGTGGGCCCTCCCTCCATGCGCGCGAACTTCGAGGTGGAATCTACGCCCTTTAGGGCCAGCATGGGCCAGATCACATAATGCGAGTCGAGCCGGTAGTTGGGCCTCTGCAGGGATTCAATCTCGGGGAGCATCTCAAAGCTCGAGCTGAGCACAACCGGCTTGGCAAACTCTGCAGCAGCGACCGCTTCCGCCGAGCCCTTTTCCGGGGGCTTGCCATAACCGAGCTTTTCGAGGGCTTTCAACCGCACCGCAAAGCTCTTGAAAACTGTGTCTTTCAGGCCGATCTCTTCGCGTGTCTCTATGCACCTGGAATAAGCCTTGGCCGCCGCCTTGTAGTCTGGCCCGTTCTTCTCGTAGGCACTGTCATAGGAGAGCGCCACATACTGCCATGAATTGGACTCGAAGTAGCGATCCCGAAGTACCCCGAATGCATCCGCCAGAGACGTGAACTCCGCCCCGATGCGGTTGAATTCACCGCGATCCCTGTCTCCGGCAACGTTGGCCTGCCATTCCTTGGCGAGCTTGTCATAGCTCACACGCAAGCGCCGTCGATCGCGCTTGAGGGGCCCCGGAAGACTTGAGAAGAAGGTCTCCATCTTGTCGCAAAAATCCGTACGCACCTCCGCCTTCCAGGTCTCGCGCAAAGCCTCCATGCGTTCGAAGACCAATTCGTTGGGGTTGTTCACGATGCCCTCCGCCACCTCAAGGATGAAAGCCACCGCTCCATCCATGTCCCCCTTGACCAACTGACGCATGCGCGACTTGTCCCCAACCTTACGCGCCAATTCGAAACTGGACTTGAAAGTCTCCTGAGCCTCAGCGGGGGCCAGGACGGGACGCACCCCCATCATGGAAGCACAGAGAACGATCAACAACAAACTGAAATGGCGCGGGTTCGGTTTCATGGGAAATGAGCCCCGGGGCGCACCAAGGAGGGACACTACTGGGGCTTGACCCGATTCTAGCGCCTGCCGGGGGTACTATGAACGCCCCCAGGCTCAAGACCCCAGGAGGACGACTCCCACCGCGCCTGGCCCGGTGATACAAGCGCCCTCAGCCCTTGCGGCGCGCGGAGGCCCGCTTGAGCAAGGAGCGTTCGCTGCGCGAGAGCGAGCTTATCCCCTCCCGCTGGATCTTCTGCAGCAGCCGGTCGAGTTCGGCTTCCTCCACCATGTGCACCTCTACCTTGCGAGCGGCCCAACGCGCCTGCAACCGATTCAGGGGGTCAAAGGACAGCCAGCCACGCCAGGCCGCCAGCGCTCCCCAGGCCGCTCCTCCCAAGTGCACCCAATGGGCCACACCATCGGAGCCCCCGTCGCGCAATTGCACCAGCACACCCAGCAGATCTCCGGAAATCACGATGGCCGCCAGGACCCACAACTGCACGGGGATAAAGAGCACCAACACCATGCGCTTGGGGTGCATCACCGCACAGCTGACCACAAGTCCAAGTACCGCGCCGGATGCCCCCACCACCGGACGACTGCCAGACGAAACCCAAATTGCAAACAGATGCACCAAGGCTCCGATCATTCCAGCCAAGAAGAACTGGGTGTACAACCTGCGGGCACCGATCGATCCTTCAAGCATGGTGCCGAAGAAGTACAGCCCCAGCATGTTGAACAGGATGTGGCTCAAACCCATGTCGGAGTGCAGGAACATATAGGTGCCCAACTGCCAGAAGGGAAAGAAGGGGGCCATGGAACCCCAACGGTTGGCGTCCAGCCCGAGCCAGGTGGGGATGCCCTCGCGCATGACAGGTGCAAAAGTCGCGATCAGGTAGAGGACATAGGCTGCCACCATCACGATCAACAGCCGACGCACCCCCGGGGTCAGAGGGGGAAATCCGATCTGGGGGCCCCCATGGCCTCCGGCTCCTTCAAAGGACATACGCTAGGCCTCCGCGCCCTCGGTACATGCCGCCGCTTCCGCCAACAGGACCTCGGGGTCCAACCCAACGCTCCGGGCTGCGCAACAGAAGGTATTCCTGATCAGCATGGCTATGGTCATGGGCCCGATACCGCCGGGCACGGGGGTGAGGGCCCTTGCGCGCCCCATCATTCCAGCCTGGTCCGCATCCCCGACCAGCTTGCCGTCCTCGCCACGGTTGATGCCCACATCCAACACAATCGCTCCGGACCGCACCCAGTCACCTTGAATCAGCTTGGCCCGGCCCACAGCGGCCACCAGCACATCGGCCTGACGACAATGCCCCGCCAGATCCTGAGTCCGGGAGTGACAGACCGTCACAGTGGCGTTGCGCGCCATGGCCAGGGCCGCAAGGGGCTTACCCACAAGCATGGAACGCCCGACAATCACCATGTGCAGGCCGCTGATGTCGATGGAATAGCGATCAAGCAACTCAATGCAACCGGCGGGAGTGCAGGGCTTGTGGCCAGGGCGGCCCAGGGTCCAGGCCGCCACCGAACGGGGAGACAACCCATCCACATCCTTGGCAGGATCGAGACAATCCACCACTGCGCCGGCGTTCAGCGTTCCGGGTAGAGGCAACTGCACCAAGATCCCGTGCACCTTGGGATCCTGGTTGAGTTTCTCCACCTCGGCTTCCAGGGCCTGCTGTGAGACCGTCTCTGGCAGGCGGATCGTGTTCACCTCAAAGCCTGCCCCGCTGGCAGCTCGGTCCTTGTTACGCACATAGATCTGACTGGCGGGATCTTCTCCCACCAGGATCACCACCAGGCCGGGCTTCACATTGTGGGCCTTGAGTTTCGCGGTTGCCTTAGCCAGCTCCGCTCGAATCGTGAGGGCAGTGGCTTTTCCGTCAAGAATTTGGGTATCCATCATTTTCCTTGCTCAAGGTTTCATCTTAGGACACCGCTCTCAAGCCGCACGCTTCCCGCTTGAGGATCCCTTCATGTAAGCCAACAACCACCAAACCAATCCCCACAGGATCAACGCCACGTTCATGCTGTGCCAGATTGTCATGGCCGTTGCAGCTCCCGTGGTGAATCCATATGAGTGCAGCCCGACCCCCAGTTGGTTGACGCCAAACCAGGAAAAGACCACTACGCTACCCAAGACCACTGTGGTCAGGGCCAGACCCAGGTCCTTGATCAAGCCTCCCTGGCGTGCATGCAGGATGACCAACTGCCAGAGCACGATCACCAGGGCGCCATTCTCCTTGGGATCCCAACCCCAGAACCGGCCCCAGGAGTAGTTCGCCCAGATGCCCCCCAGAATTGTCCCCACCAATGAGAACATGAGACCGAAGGCCACGACTCCGTAGATCGAGCGGGTCAGGGCGCGGTGCCAGCCCGCAGCGCTTGCCCCGTGCCGTTTCCGCCGGATTTGGACCAGGGGCAATGCAAGCACCCAGGTGGCCGCCAATGCCCAGGCAAAGAGGCCCGCGCAATAGCCGAAGGTGATCGAGGTCACGTGGGTGGACAACCAAAAGTTGGTGTCCAACACGGCAACCAGGTTCTTGATGGAGTCCCCAGTTGAAACCGCATCCAACTGTTCCAGGCGCAGGGAGAGGAACATGATCGCCACACCGAACACTGCACCCAAGGGCAAGAGCGCACGCTGGCGTTGAATCCGCGCCACGCCCATGGACAAGAGCACACCACAAACACCGATGAAGGGAGTGGTTTCATAGAGGGTCGTGATCGGCGGTCGCCCGTTGATCCAACAACGCCAGCTGATCCCAACCAGCAGGGCCCCGGCGCCCCCTGCTAGCAAGCCCCAAGTGGACCAGCCCAGCCAACGGGTTCCCGGCAGGAGAGCCAGGACCCCACTCAAGAAAGCCGCGATGAACAAGACCAGGGCCCAGATGAAGAGCCCAGCATTCTGGAAAGAAACCTCTGAAGCCACGGTCCGCAATTCCCCGCGTGCCGTCGCTCGCTGTGAAGTCACTTCAACCAAGCGCGCCAGAGCGACTTGCAAGTCTTCCACATCGCCAGCGGTGGCCGCATCCTGAGCAGTCTTCAAGGCCACCAGGACCTCGCGGCTGGTGGTGTGCTCGTCGGTCAGAACAGCGGCCAGGGCCTCGCCCAGATCCAACCATTCCTCGTCGTCTGTACGCGTTCCAGCGGGGGGCACCAGGGACAACTCAGAAGCTCCAGACAAGGATGCAGCTTCCAAAGCCGCTCCAAGATCTGACGCCACACGCTGGCCTTCTTCTCCTGCGGACTGCAAGGCATCCCGGACCTCCTCCAGATTCGCCAGCACAGTCACCAGGTTCAGCTTGCCTGCAACAGCCCACTCCTCCACGGCCGATCCCGGTGGTGCGGAGATTTCCGCATGCACCGGAGCCAGGAGTCTGTGCAGGCCCTGCAATGTCCGCAAGCGCAGTGCAAAGTCGAAAGTCTGCGTCTCCTCGCGAGTGCGTTCACCTTCGTCCATGGCCTGAATACGCCGGGCACTCTGCATGAGTTTCACAGTCACCCCTTGCAACTCCTGCAAGCTGAAGCGATCCCGACGGCCATGATCCTCAAGGTCCATGCCAACCGCGCGCAGCACACTGGTGTCATCGCAGATAAGGACCGGATAGGTCATGGCCAACTCGGGGAAGAACATGCAATCCAAGATCCAGGCCACAGCGTCGATCTTGACCGTCTCTCCCTCCTGCTCGATCTTGACCTTGCGTCCGGAAGAGAGTGCCAGGAGCTTGAAGTCGGCCCAAGTCCGCAAGGGCTTGATACGCCCCCCATGCTGAAGAGGCAAGCCCTCCGCGGTCGCGATCAACTCTGGTGACCACTCGAACGAGCGCGACGGGGTGGAATCCTGTTGCGTAGCCTGAGCTTGCAAGGGCGCACACCAGCCCAGGCAGAGTCCAACCAGGACAAGATTCAAGGTCTGGGACATGAGAATCCTGTTCACGCCTGTTCCTCCCGCAAGCGGCGGCTCGCTTGCTGGCGCATGTATGCCAAGAGACGCAACCCAAGGGCCAAGGACAAGGAGAGCCCGATGATGATCACCGCCACTGTGGGCCAGTGATCGGAAGGATTGCGGGCAACTTCCAGTTGGCTGTAGAAACGCTGGGCATCGGGGTCATTCTGTGGACCCCAATTGGCCTGAAAGAGCGCATGTCCATCTCGGCGCAGGGGCTCGTTCATGGCAATTCGGATCTTTTCGGGAGGAGCGCTGGAATCGGCCTCCGTCCATTCCACATCCGAGCGAAACACCCGCGGCATTCCTGTGCCGGGGTGCAACTCCCGGTGAAAGTCGAGCAACTTGATCTCCCCTGGCAGGGAGAAACGCCTGTGGCGCAGACTCACGGCCCAGTCCTTGCCCCCTGCCTTGAAGGTGAAGGGGTAACGCTCGAATCCTGAGAGGATCGCGGGAATGGTGAGCGCGGAACCACTGGGCCTGATCTTGGCCAGCAGGCCCGCCACGTTGCGCTCGTTCTCGGGTTCGCGCTCCTTGGGCGCCAACACCCAGCCGTCACTGACGGAAGCGTCCGCGGCGATTGGAACGCTGCCCCCCGCGACCTCAGGCCTGGCATTGGCCGCATAATGCTCAAGCACCAATTCAAAGGGCAGTCCCGGCGCATTGAATGTACGCGAGTCGGCTTCCAAGTCTGCAAAATCGGATTCCGGGATGATCCACTCCTCCACCTCGGTCTCACTCGCTGCATCGTGAATCACAACCTCCCACTCGTGGAAGCTGACAAACTCCGTGGCTGACTCGCCCTCATAAAGGGTCACATGGCCCGTCTCCGAGAAGTGCAACTTGACGAGGCCCGCTGCCAGAAGCACGACCACTCCCATGTGGGTCACCATGAGCGCACCCAAGAGAGCCTTGCGCCGATTGTTCTGAGCAGACAGAAAGCTCCTGCCCACCCGCACCAGGCCTCCCGCCATGAGGTTGAGAGCCAGGAGGCTCATCAAGAGCTGGCCTCCAGGGAGTGGCACGGCGATCACAAATTCAAGGGGCGTCCGAAAGCGTTCCGTCAGCAGCCACGATTCAAAGTACTTTTGCGTTGCCGCAAAGAGGCCTATTTCCACCTGAGCCTCGGTGCCAAAATAAGAAATCAAGAAGAGCCCGAAGAGACACCCAACGGCAAGGTGGAAGGACCCGAGAATCCCCATCAAGGACTTGCCTAGCCCTCGGTTGGCAAGCCCCGCGATCAAGAGCAGCCCCATGCAAGCCCAGAACGGAATGGTCCCATCCAAGGAGTGAAGATCGATCAGGGCAAACATCACTTGCCCCCCATGCGCAGACTGCGGGTCAGTTGTTCGAAGTCTTCTTGAGCCGCAGCAACCGCATCCTTGGGCCCCCAGAGCTTGACGAAGACATTTGTGCGTGGCAGAGGCAGAATCGCACCGACAAGGCGCGCGCTCTCAATGGTCTCTCCATTCATGCCACGCCAAACACCATCCGCCTGCACAAGCACCGCCTCGCCCAAGCCCGTGGACATGCGCGCGAGTTCCCCATAGCCACCTGCCCCAAGGGGACTTGCGCCCATCTGGCCCAGCCAGCGATCCGCATTAGCCTCAGGCGTACCCCCGGCGGTACTGATCGAGCACTCACAGTGCTCACCCACCCCAAAGCTCGCCAGGCGCATCCTGCGCGGACCCAGATCACGCCAGCCCTCGGGCACGTCCCAGGAAAATCCAGGGCCGCCAGCCCCGCCATTCGGAGTGCCGGGCAGGGAGGCCACAGGCTTGGGCTGTAGTTCCGGGCTCAAGGCCAAGGATGCGCACCAAGCCTCAAAAGCCGGGGTTTCGGACTCCACCAAGGCCCGGGGCCCGGTCATCTTGGCAAAAAGAGTGAACTGGGGCGCGGGCAAGATCGCACCCACCATGCGCGCGTCAGCAAGATCCGCTTCCCCCATGCCGCGGTAGTGCCCGTCAATCACCACCAAGGTCGCTTGCCCTCCCAACAGCAAGACCTGGCGCCGTTCAACAACCCCGGCGGCGAGTCCGTCCGTGCTCCCCATCTGCAACTGCCAGCGCTCGATGTTGTCCTCCATACCCCCACCAGCCCCAGGCAACATCACCAAGTAGGCGTTGCAGTTCTGCGCACCGGCGACTTCAAGATTGAAGAGCCGCGGCTCCTTCGCGGGCAATACCTTCCATCCCGGCGGCAGTTCGTAAACCAAGCTGTCGCTCGCCTTCTGAGCCGCAGATCCAGGCTGCTGGGACGGGCCGAAGCGCTGATCCGAGGTGGCTCCTACCAGCACGGGCGAGGAAGCCGTGGGAGCCACCCGGCGAGCTTCAATCGTGGCCTTGGAGTCCCGACCACAGCCAGCCAGGAAACCCAGCACCAGGCACACAACTAAGGCAGCGCGCAACATGGAGAAACTCAAGAACTGCGATCCAGGGTGAATTTGAGCAGACGCTCAAGAGAATGACGGATTTCGCCGGAGGGCAACTGCAGCAAGCGATCCTGAGCCCGAACGATCAACTCATCGGCCCGGGCGCGTGCACGCCGACAACCCTGGTCGAGATCACATGCTACGAACAGAGCAGCGCGACGGTCGCTGCAATCGGGATCGAGGTAGGCTGCTTCGATCGCCCTCCGTCCATTGGAATCTGCGTCCCGCCAGGCGTAAAGCACCGGCAGAGTAACCTTGCCATCATCAATGTCGGTACCCACGCTTTTACCCACCATCGCCTGCTCACCCTCTATATCGAGCAGGTCGTCGGCAATCTGAAAGGCCAGCCCCAAGTCCTGACCCATCAAGCGCATCTTGCCACCCAGCTCCTCTTGACCCTCACGCCCGTAGCGCACGCCAAGCTCCGCCGCGGCCCCATAGAGCACCCCGGTCTTGGCCAGGGCGATGCGCTCATATTCCTCGGGCGTGGCATCAAAACGATGCCGGCCCAGGGCCTGACGGATTTCGCCCACGCAGATCGCCTGGGTGGTGTGCGCCAGAATCTGGCTGGCCAGGGGAAAAGTCAAGCCGGTGGAACGAGCAAAGGCACGGGAGTAGAGCCAATCCCCCAGCAGCACCGCGACTTGATTGTCCCAGGCGGTATTGATGCTTGGCAGTTGACGCCGAATCTCGGCCCCGTCGAGCACATCGTCATGCACCAGGGTCGCCAGGTGGATCAACTCAACCACGGCCGCCACCACGGGCATCTCGTGCGCCTGATTGCCACTGGCCCGGCCCACCAGCAAGAGCAGACTGGCCCGCAGTTGCTTGCCCTGAAAACGACTCAGGTGAGCGACCATTTCCGCTACCGCCGGATCGTCCGTGACCAACTCCGCCGCCAGGGCTTCCCCCATGGCGAGCAGGTCCTGCTCGATAGGCGCGACCATTTCCAGCAGGCTGGTGGAGGGACTCATGTACGCTCCCCCTGAGGGGCTGCATCTCGAAGCGCCACTCCGGAGTCCAGATCTTCGGGTCTGTTCCAATTCGCCGCCATTGCCGGATCCACCTTCAGGCGCACGATCGTCTTTCCCCTCGTGAGGTCAATGATCCGTCGCGCTCCTGCGGCATAGTCCCGCTCAAAAGCTGCCCGCACGCGCCGATGTACGCAGAGCACCAAGGGCGGTCGCTCGCGCCCATCGTCCAGCAAGGCGATGTCAGCATCCTGATCCACAGCCAATTGCACCAACTCGCGCAGAGGACAGTCCTTCAGGTGAGGCAGGTCAACTGCCACGAACAGCACGCGCTCTTCCGTGGCCGCGGCCAGGCCCGCCAGAATCCCCGCCGCAGGACCCTGACCGGGTTCCGAATCCAACGCCTCCGGCAGCCCCCGATCCCCGTAACGGGAGCGACTCCCAGGAGCAATCAAAACCTCCCCGGCCAGAGAAGCAAGCACTGCGATGCCTCGATCAAGCAGAGCCTCGCCCTCCAGGCGCAAGAGTGCCTTGTCACTACCCATGCGTTGGCTCGCACCACCGCACAATAGCACGCTACTGATCGCATGGAAGGGAGCAGTCATGGGTTCAATGCAGGGCGACCTTTCCGTGCCCGCGAACCGAAACGCACGAGTCATCAAGGATTGGGATCCAAAGCCCCGTGCCCTCACGCGTCCTCGTCCTTGGACTCCTCAATCTCCTCCGGCTCGTCTTTTACCTCTTCTTTGAGGCCCTTCTTGAACTGGGTGATACTACTGCCCATGGAGCGTGCCAGTTGGGGCAGCTTGCGCCCACCAAAGAGCAGCAGGACCACGAGCAAGATGATCGTCCACTCGGGGACTCCGCCAAAGGCAATAGGAAGGTTCAACATTCTGGGGATCTCTTGACTTGGGCCAGGGGCCCGTTTCAGGGGTCTCAAGGATAAAGAATCCGCACCATGATCTTGATGCCTGGAATACAAAATCCACCCTGGGGAGTTCCCCACAGGGTCATTGCGAGTCGTCCGGTGTACCTTCGGACACAGATTCCGCCGCCCGCTGGCGCAAGCGCCTCAGGGCACGGGGTGGCAGGGGGGGCAGATCGGCAGGATGGGGCGCCGCCACGGTGCCCTCAGCTTTGCGTCCCACCCGCCCCAAACGGCCCACGAGCAGCCCAGCCCGCAGCAAGTCGGCCCGCATGGCGCTGGCAGCACAATAGGTCACCAGCCGCGAGCCGGGATCCATGCGTTCTGCGATGGCCTGCAGAAAGTCCCCCTGCCAGAGATCCGACTGATCGGCCGGTGCAAAGGGATCCATGAAGACCGCATCGAAGCGGCGCTCGGGGGCCAGGGCCCGAATGGTCTTGCGGGCATCCCCAAGCCGTAGCCAAAGACGACTGCGCTGCCCCAGGGGCACGCCCTCCTGATCCGCTCGTTCTGGATCCTGCCGGGCCAGATCCAGGGCGGCTGCGAGGGCCTCGCCCACCGCCTGGTGCCAAGGACCTGCCATGGGCTCCGGCTCGGCGATCGCCAATTGCAGGGGTTCCAGGTGGAGTTCAAGCCCGGTCACCTCAAGGCAGCGCTCGCCACCCTCCACTGCCGCCAGTGCAGCGGCCATGTTCAAGCCAAGACCCACGCCCACATCGAGCAGACGCACCACAGCATCCCCGCGCTCGCTGAATTCAACGCCACCCGCATAGCGCTCCACCGCCTGCTGCCAGGCCCCTTCCCAGGAATGGCAGGCGAGCCCCTCGGGATCCAAAAGGGTCCGGGAACCGTCCTTGGTCAAAGCTCGCTGCCAGGTCTTGGTGCTATCACTCACCGCCCCAACCTAGAACCCGGGCCGGGGCCTGCGCAAGGGGCAGGGACCTGGCCGACCGGGCTTGGCTCGCACCGGAATCCCAAGCAAGGTTGCAATCACCGCCCCCCAGCCCAGATCATGCTGCCCATGGATCCCATGTGCCTGGTCGATGAGCTAGCCGCCGCGGTGGACGAGCTCTCCTTCGAGCCCCCGGTGACCTGCGTCTACAACCCTCTTGTTTACGCACGCGCTCCCCTGGCCCGATACTTCGAGCGCATGTGGTCACCCCGACCCCCAGCCTTGTTGTTGGGCATGAACCCCGGACCCTGGGGCATGGCCCAAACAGGCGTGCCCTTCGGCGAAGTCTCGAGCGCACGGGATTGGCTCGCCGTAGAAGCGCCTGTGCAGCCCCCCAAGCAACAACACCCCAAGCGCCCGATCCAGGGCTTTGACTGCCAGCGCCACGAGGTCAGCGGCGCGCGACTATGGGCCTGGGCACAAGATCGCTTCGCCACACCGGAGGACTTCGCCCAGCGTTTTTTTGTCTGGAACTGGTGCCCCCTGGCTTTCCTGGAAGAGTCAGGTCGCAATCGTACCCCTGACAAATTGCCAGCCGACGAGAGAGCCGCACTGGAGGAGGTCTGCGACGCCAGCTTGGTGCGCATGGTGGAAGCTCTTCACCCATCCAGGGTGATCGGCATCGGCCGGGTTGCGGAGTCCGCCGCCCGACGTGCCCTGGGGAATGATGGCCCTCCCATCGGCACCATTTTGCACCCCTCCCCCGCCAGCCCCATCGCCAACCGGGGCTGGGCACCCCAGGCAGAGAAACAACTGCAAGCCCTGGGCCTCCTGGACTGAGCGCCCTCAAGAAGTCTGCACCGGATTCCCCCAGGGAAGGTCAACCCAAGTCCCAAACCTGCCGTAGAGAAGAGTCCCAGCCCCCATGCAATCCCAAAACGAGAATCGAGCCGAACCCAGCCCCGGCCGCCCAGCAGGGCAATTCAGCAGCTTGCTCTGGCAACTGCTGGCCCTGGGGATTTTCGTGCCCCTGGTGGCGCGCTTCTGGTTCCTGTGCGATGACGCATATATCTCGTTCCGCTATGGGCGCAATCTGGCGCAAGGCCTGGGTCTTGCCTGGAATCCGGGCGAGCCCTCTCCTGTGGAAGGCTACAGCGAATTCGGCTGGGTGCTGATCAGCGCCCTGATCCAGGCCCTGGGTGCGCCAGTGGAAACCATCGCACCTTGGATCAGCGCCCTCTGCGGCGCAGCACTGGTGATGAGCGTCACGCACCTGATCAGCCGTCATCTGGTCAGCCATCCGGTGGCGCGCCTGGGGGGCGTACTCTTCGTGGCCGGTGCGGTTCCCTTGGCGGTCTGGTCCACGGGAGGCATGGGCAGCATGGCCGCCCTGCTCTGCCTTTGGCTCATGTACAGCCGCCTGCTCACAAATGTAGACGTCCATGATGGTTGGGGCGCGGGCCTGGCAGGTGTGGGACTGGTACTGCTGCGAGCGGACGGACACCTGTGGGTTTTTCTCCTGGCGGGCAGCGCGCTTATGCTAGCGCGTCTGCGCAAGGATCCCTGCTTGATGAAGGCCGCGCGGCTCGCGGCGGGCTTGCCGCTGCTGGCATTCTTGGCCCTGACGGCTTTTCGGCTGGGCTACCACGGAGACTGGCTGCCCAACACAGCACGGGCCAAGATCGGATTGAGCCCCTTTGTCATAGAACGAGGTGCGCGCTATGTGGGTCACGCTTTCCTCACCTATCCGGGGCTGCTGCTGGCCCTCGCGCTGCCCCTGATGATGGGAAGGCGCACCCTGGAACGCCCGAGCTTTGTGGCGCTCCTGGTCTTCGCGGCGGCGCCAGCCTATGCCCTGCTGGTGGGCGGAGACTTCATGTGCTTCCACCGATTCCTGCTGCCCCTCTGGCCCTTTGGCGCGGTGTTGTTGGCCAAGGGCCTGCAAGCCCTGGCCGAGGACAGCCCCAAGCGCGCACGTGTAGCCCTGACCCTGGCCCTGCTAATCCCAGCCAGCAATCTGATCCCCGCCTGGGACCTGCACGTGGTACCCCAGTCCCTGCGCGAGAGATGCTTCTTTCGCTTCAACGCCACCAGCGCCAACGGCACGATCATGTTTCGCACAGAACGTGAACAATGGCTGGATATGACCACCCGAGCGCGCCAATGGAAACGCCTGGGTGAAGCAGTGGCGGGCAACACCGCGGCCGACGCCAGCCTTGTCGCGGGGGCCATCGGCGCCCTTGGGTGGGCGTCCAAGCGCACCGTTTTTGATCAGTTCGGACTTACCCGGCGCGATGTCGGCGACTTTCCCCAGTTGCCTGGTCGGGCCTCCCCTGGTCATGACCGTTATGCCCCGGCGAGCTACTTTGCACCAGAGTCTCCCACCTACGCGCGTGTTTCGATCATCGATGAGCACAGCTTGCGCCAGCTCGGCACACCCCCCTCCCATGTGACCGTCCTGGACCTCGACCAGGAGCGCTATGGCCCCGGACAATTCCTGATTTTGAAACGCTATCCTCGCCCCTGAGAGCACACCATATTGAACCTCATGATTCCCCGCCCTCCGATCCTGTCCACAGGCCTATTGTCTCTGCTGCTCGGCCTCGCCAGTTGCAGCCAGGAGCCTTTGCAGCCAAGCTTGCTGGTAATCACCCTCGACACCACGCGAGCGGACTACCTCTCCTGCTACGGGTCCAAACGCAGCCGCACCCCGGCTATGGACGGGCTGGCCCAGTCCGGAGTCTTGTTCGAACGCACACTGGCCTCTTCGGCGGTGACCCCCGTTGCCCATGCATCGATCTTCACGGGCCTGTACGGCCCCGGCCACGGCCTGCGAGTCCTGGCGGGCAAGGGCGGCGACCGACTGCCCTCCGCTGCCACGACTCTGGCGGAAATGTGCGACCAAGGGGGCTGGGACACGGCGGCGGTCCACTCGGCCTTTCCGGTATCCAGGCGCTTCGGCCTCGACCAGGGCTTCCAACACTTTGATTCCTTCGAGGGCAAGGCACGCATCGATGAAACCGGTAAGACCACCTGGGATGTCAAGAACCTCCAGCGCCGCAGCGATGAGACCGTCGACAGGACCCTGGCCTGGGCTGCCGAAGCCGAGCGACCCTTCATGCTTTGGGTGCACCTCTGGGATCCCCATGACCCGACCCTGACGCCCCCGGCCAGCTTTATGCAGGGCGTTCCCCAGGACGGGCAGGGGGCCTACCACCCGATCCGTCTGTATGCGCGAGAGGTCGAGTACCTAGACCTGCAGATCGCACGCCTGCTGAAAGAACTGCGTCCCCTGGCCGGGGAAGCAGGACTGATCGTGGCCCTCACCAGTGACCACGGTGAAGGCCTCGAAGACGGAATGGCACGACACGGCTGGGGCGCTCACCGCATGCTCTATGGGGAACAGATCAATGTGCCCCTGATCCTGGCCGGACCCGGGGTGCCCCAACTCAAGCGTGTAACTCAATTGGTGCGCACAGTGGATCTGCTGCCCACCCTGACCCAGCTGCTTGGCTTGCCGACGCCAGGAGGCATCGACGGCCTTGATCTCGCCCCCCTTTGGGAAGGCAGCGACGCCTACCGCAATGCTGTCGGTGACCTTTCGCCGCGTGCGGCCTACGCGGATCAGATCAACGGTTACGACGGCAACGCCTCCATGGTGCGCCGGCGACCCGATGCGGCCTTCCAGTTCGTCTGGGTCGAGTATCCCTGGAAGCTGTACTGGCGTCCCCACCAGCCAGAGTCTTCAGAGTTGTTCAATCTGGCCCAGGACAGCACAGAGGAAATCAACCTGCTCGCCACACGCCCCAGGATCGCCCACCGTTTGCTATCAGCACTGGCGGAGCGCAAGCCCTGGGTGACCGAGCCCTATGGCGCGCCGGACGACGTCGATGTAGAGGGGGCCTTGGACGCCCTGGGCTACGGGGGGGGTAGCGCGGCGGATGACCCGGCCGGGCCGCAGCCCTATCCATGGAAATGGGTCAGCGTCTCGGAAGCACTTGGACTGCCTGCTGCTGCGGGGGACGCAACCCTGCCCATCGTTACGAAGGACTAGGGCTGGATCCTGTTCGAGAATGAGCTGTACTCAGGCCTTGCAGCCTTCCAGCAAGCCCGCGTCCGCCAGGCTCTTCTCCATCAGCTCGCCCAGCTTGGCCGGGCTCTCGCTGACAACGGCACCGGCCGCTTCCAGGGCACGCACTTTTTCCTGGGCCGTGCCCTTGCCGCCGGCGATGATCGCACCCGCGTGTCCCATGCGTTTGCCAGGAGGCGCTGTACGCCCCGCAATGAAGCTCACCACGGGCTTGGTCACATGGGCTTTGATGTAATCTGCAGCAGCTTCCTCGGCGGAACCACCGATCTCGCCAATCATGATCATTGCGTCTGTATCAGGGTCCGCTTGAAAGGCTTCCAGACAGTCGATGAAGTTCGTGCCGTTGATCGGATCGCCACCGATACCAATGCAAGTGGACTGTCCAATACCTCGGGTGGTCAGTTGCCACACCGCTTCATAGGTCAGGGTGCCCGAGCGACTGATGACCCCCACGCGCCCGGGCTGGTGGATGTAACCAGGCATGATGCCGATCTTGCACTCCCCTGGCGTGATCACACCAGGACAGTTGGGACCGATCAGACGCGTCTTGGAGCCCTCCAGAGCCTCGCACACGCGCACCATGTCAAGCACTGGTATGCCCTCGGTTATGGCGCAGACCAAGGGCATCTCCGCCTCAATGGCCTCGATGATTGCGCCAGCCGCGAAGGGCGGTGGCACATAGATCACGCTGGCATTGGCCCCCGTGGCCTCGCGGGCATCGAGCACGGAACCGAAAACCGGCAGACCCAGGTGCTCCTGGCCTGCCTTCCTGGGGTTCACACCCCCCACCATGCGGGTCCCGTATTCGATGGCCTGTTCGGAATGGAAAGTACCGGTCTTGCCAGTGAAACCCTGGCAGATGACTCTTGTGTCCTGGTTGACGAAAATGCTCATGAGTTGTCTCCTGCTGCAGTCTTGACCGCTTGGCAGATCTTCTTCGCCGCATCATCCAGATCGCTGGCGGTAATGATCGGCAGCCCGGACCCCTCGAGGATGTCGCGTCCTTGCTTCACATTGGTGCCCTCCAGACGCACGACCAGAGGCACGCTGAGCTGCACCTGCTTGACCGCTTCGACGACCCCATTGGCAATCACATCGCAGCGCATGATGCCCCCGAAGATATTGACCAGGACACCCGCGACCTTGTGATCGGCAAGAATGATCTTGAAGGCCTCGCTGACCTTGTCTCTTGTGGCCCCGCCACCCACATCCAGAAAATTGGCGGGCTCGCTGCCGTACAGTTGAATCACATCCATGGTGGACATGGCCAGGCCGGCACCATTGACCATGCAGCCAATTGTTCCGTCCAAAGTGATATAGGAGAGATCAAACTTGCTGGCTTGGACTTCCGCCGGGTCCTCCTCGTTCAGATCCCGCAGAGCTTCGACTTCCGGATGCCGGAAGAGAGCGTTGGGATCAAAGTTGATCTTGGCGTCAAGGGCAAGAACCTGTCCATCAGTTGTACTCACCAGCGGGTTGATCTCCGCCAGTGAACAATCGAGCTCGCAGAAGACTTTTGCCAGACCCACAAGGTAATCAGTCGCCTGACCCAGAAGATCCAGAGGAATACCTATGCCCTTTGCCAGACGTTCCGCTTCCCTGCGGCCCAAGCCCTCACTGGGAGAAAAGGGCGCCTTGAGAATTTTTTCGGGCGACTCAGCGGCCACCTGCTCGATCTCCATGCCACCTTCACTGGAAGCCATCATCACAGGCGTACACAGCTCACGATCGATCGCGATACCGATGTAGTACTCCTTGGCTATGTCAGATCCCGCTTCGACCCAGATCGTGCGCACGAGTTGGCCTTCCGGACCGGTCTGATGGGTCTTGAGATTCATACCCAAGATGTTCTCGGCTGCCTCCCTTGCCTCGGCTGCATTGCGCACCAGCTTGACCCCTCCCCCCTTGCCACGGCCTCCCGCATGGATCTGGGCTTTGACCACGCAAAGGCTCGTGGGCAAGGACTCGTAAGCCTTGACTGCCTCGTCTACGGTGGTGCAGACATGCCCTGTGGGCACACTCAAGCCGTGCTTGGCGAGCAGCCGCTTCGCCTGATATTCGTGGATTTTCATGCTGAGATGTCCCTTCTGATTCCGAATCCGGTTTGGGGCAGAGATTCTACCCGCACTCTCCCCACACGAAAAGTACAGCCAAGGAGAATTGTCTCGACTACGGAAAGACGCGGGAGCGTCGGCCCTTGGCCGACGCTCCCGCGTCTGTTGCATGGGTGCTGAATCCAGGCCCTAGAGCCCGAATCCAACAACTAGGTTCCGATCAGAAGTTGACCGTGACACCGTCCGAGAAGTTCGAACTCATGCCATCGCGGTACCACATCTGGAAGTGGTACTGGTCGCCGGGGCCGATCAGACCACCCGGAGGGAATGGCAACTCGGCGGGGACCAGGAATCCCGGTGCGCCAGGAAACAGGCCGTTGTTGTTCGCAGTGACGAACACGCTGCTACCGCCAGTGGGGCTCGCAGCAAAGGCACCGACGGAGTCCCGGTCAGGGAAGGTGACGCCAGCAACGCTGTTGTAACGGCCGATCGGGCCGGTCAAGCAGAGGATGCCATCAGCAACCGCAACACCGGGATCGATCTTAGCAGCCGCAACCAGGACAAAGCCAAACTCGCCGGCCGGGCCGCCTGTGGCGTTAATCCACATGCCGCCGAACTGGGAACTGGAGGTGTCCAGAGAAACCGAACCACCCGAGCTGTTGACGTTGGCCGGAGCACAGAACACCGAGGTGTTCGGGTCCAGAGTGCCGCCAAGGCCCATGTTGTAGCCATTGATTTCGCCAGCATCGTTGGGCCAGACATTGACCCGCATGATGCAGGCCATGTCGGCACCGGTCGTGTTGGTCCACTCGGCCAGCTCGTTGTTGCTGCCACTGAAGCCGCAGGCCAAGGTGCCGCCGCAACCAGAGTTCTGGTCATCGGAGCAGGCAGCCGCGTCATACAGGAACAAGTCCAGGTCCGCCACGCTAGTGTCGAACTGGATCTCAGCACGCACGGTTGCGCCAGCTTCCACAATGAAACTGTAGAAGTCCGGACGATCCTTGCAGACCACCATGTTGAAGAGGCCGTTGGGCATTGCAACCGCACTTGCGCAACTGTGGTTGCTAAATGCAGTGGAGAATGCGTCGTCAACACCTTCACAAAGGCTCGGCTCGGTGACCGTGAGGTCGC
>DUBE01000028.1 GCA_012960475.1 Planctomycetota bacterium | reverse complement strand
GTCACTATCCCGGTAGTACTCGTAACGCGCCACCATCCCGGCACTGTCGCCATCCCTGAAGCCCAAAGCCAAGGCACACGCGGTGGCCATGCCCCGGTCCACCGGCCGCTGAACTAGATCACGATCCGCCTGCCAGACCTCCAGCAAGAAACCGAGCACAACTTCAGGCCTACGCACGGGGCCCGAGTCCAGGATCTCCCGCAGCCAGGTCTCGTTGCTGCCGAGGGTCTCAAAGAACTCTTCGCCCCCAACCACCTGATGCAAGGCAAGCCATCCGTCGGCACCAACTCGGCGTTCGAGATCACGAAGCAGAGCAAAAGAGTCACCGGTCGGGCCAGCGACCAAGGAAAACACAATCGCGGCAGAGGTCAGAAACATGGAGCAGGTCCGGTGGGAAGCCCCCCCATGTTAGAGACTGCTGGCTCGACGCGCTAGAGAACGAGTCCCCATGACCAATGCTCTGGGCATCGCACCACACCCCGCCCCGAGTTCACCCCAGAGGAACGACTTCCTCGCCTTCCTCCGGAGCCATCCAGGTCAAGATGATCGAGAATGCTGCCAACAGAACCGCAGCCAACAAGGCCCGCAGGTCGTAGAAGGTCCCAAGAATGGTCGGTTCAAGCTCAGCCTGAGCGGCCTTCCATTCAGGCAAGGCATGCATCAAGGCCTGGGCAGCGGCTGGCTCGGCGTCATACGCGTCGATACCAGAAAACCCATAATACCTGGAAGTACGCTCAAGGTAAGCGTCCAGGACGCCAAGGTCTCTTGCACTCATCCACTGTGGGACACCCAGGCGATTCATGATCCAGATTGATTCGGCGGTGGCATGACCCCAAACAAAAGTCAATCGATCCGCTCTTGCAAGGCCAGTCTCATCGCGCTCCAGGCCTATTGAGAAGGAAGCAAAGGCACCCTCTTCTTCATCATCTTCAAGAACCCAGGTCGCACGCAGGATCGCATCCGCCGCGGGCTGCAACTCTGTCGCTCGATCAGATAATCCAAGGACATCCAAGACACGAACAGCGTAGAACACATCCTCCGCGTGCGCATACTTGTGGTCAGGGTCCACAGCCGCAATCACTCTGCTAGCTATCGCTTCCCGTTGTTCCATCGAAACTGAGCCCAGATGCAACTCTGCCATGAGCACAGGCAGAAGATGGCGCGCGTTATTTGCCATGGGCACGGCGGACCTGGTATATCGCTCAATTGCCTCCGGATTCACAAGGGCCCGATAGTGCTCTTCCTCAAAGCAGCCCAACTCCATGAGCGCCGCCGCATAGAGAAGGTTGAAGGACCTGCCTGGAATCTCTTCGTCCAGGCGCCGCTTCGCAGCGGATCTCAGTGCTTTTGGATCAAAGGAAAGCTCACCCGCTGCCTCCATATTGCTCGCAATCAACTCAACCTGATTGATCTGGGATGTGTCATCCAACGACGACAACCACTGGTTGACATCTTCCGGGCTGGTGGGACTCTTCCCTGTAGGACCAAAGTGGAGCGCCAGGACAACAGCCACAAAACAGACAACCATGACCGCCCGGCTTCGACCAGCGACAGGATCTCTCCCTCGACGACCGAGCTTGCCCAACCGCCAACAAACCACTCCTCCAAACACGAGGACCAAGGGAACAAGCCACGCGCCGATCAAACCGTGCCCTCCAAATGTATCTGGCACACTCAACTGCAACGAGATCGCCATCAGCCAGTACATGGCTACCGCTGCCCGCTTGGCCACTTCTTGGCGCGAGGCCAAACCGGCACGGGTCAAGGAAGCATAGACCCCCAAGAAGACCAGAGTCGAAAAACTGACCAGCAGGGTCAGCGCATCTGCCGGGGCATGAAACAGCATCCACACAACGCCGATCATCATGACCAGGCTCGGCAGCCAGTAGCGACGCCACCAGGCCTTGGAGTCATCCCGCGCAGCGACCTCGTTCTGGCGCTGTCCCAGCTTCTCGCCTCCAAGCACAGCCCGCAGTCCGAGCGCCAAGGTGAGTAGCACCATCGCTGCCGAGATCGCTGGAAGCAGCAGTACGCCCGGGAGGAGCTTTGTGCTCAGCTTGCCGCCCACAGGAAGTCCAATCTTGATCATTCCCTGCGGCAGCAATATGGGGGGAAAGAACGCTGCAGCTCGTTGAACAAACACCGGCAACTTCAATATCGCCTGAGGTTTGCTCTCATCTGACTCCATAGGCTCAGAGGTCTCTGCCTCCTCGCCAATCCGTTGCTTGACCCCCCGCAGAAACTCATCGTGACCTGCGCGCAATTCACCCAGTCCATCGAAGAGGTCCTGGCTCAGTTGATCGCCCTCGCCTTCGATAAGGTCTTCAATAACAAGGGGCTTCTTCATGATCTTTCCTCCAACAGCATGTTCTTCTCCAGTTGTTCCTTGAGGGCGGCACGGGCACGGCGCAAGCGGCCTTCCACGGCACGCTCTCCAAGTCCAAGCAACGAGCCAATCACCGCCAGCGAACTGCCTTCGGTGTAACGCATGAGGAGCACGGTTCGCTCTGTGGCCTTGAGCTGGAGCAAGGCCTGCTGCACTCCACGCACACGCTCTTCCCGCTCCTGCGCTTCGGTATCCTCCGGACGGTCTGCCACAGGCACCTCTGGCATGGATATCAGCCGCCCACCTCCCGAACCCGCACGTTGTCCTGCATGAAACAAGTTGTTCGCAATCCCAAGCAACCAGGCGCCCAGCGCTTTCAAATCGTCCCACTCCCCCTTGTAACGATCCCGAGAAAGATACGCCTCAGAGAAAGTATCCTGAGCCAACTCCACAGCATCCCTCGGACTCGCCCCCCAGGTTGAGATCAACGCAATTAGGGAGCCCCGGTGAGAGGAGATGAGAGATTCCAGATCCATGTCAGATACAATTGTCACGGAACTTCTCAATCCCACGGAGAACTTGCAGAAAATCTCCTAAGAACCGCTCTGATCGGGCTTGGGGAGCACTGGACGCGGTGACGGCCTTGCTCTGTCTCCCCCGGACCAACAGCCGACCGGAGCGTTGCTCTGTCAGGATCCAGCAGAGAGAACACTGTCGAACCGTATGATCAAGCTGCTCAGTGCTTGAGCTTCTTCTTCACGGTGAGTGACATGCAGGATTGTGGACGAGTTCAGTGAATAGACTTCAGCCAACACAACCTGCATCGCCTCGCGGGTCTCGTCGTCCAGGGAGGACAGGGGCTCATCCAACAGCAAGAGCGGAGGCTTGCTTGCCAGTGCCCGACCCAAGGCAACCCGTTGGCGTTCACCTCCGGAGAGTTCATGGGGGCGTCTGTCGAGCAAAGACCTGAGAGCGAGCTGACTGGCAAGTTCCTCAAGGCGTTGCTCCTGTTCCGCGATGGTGCGGCGGCGAATCCGAAGAGCAAAAACCAATTGCTGCCGAACGGTCATGGTGGGAAACAAGGCGCCGTCCTGGGGCACATAGCCAATACCACGGTCAGCGGGATCCCGGGCCTGCATGTCCTGACCATTGATCTCAAGACTGCCCGCATGCAAGGGGCGCAAGCCGCATAGGGTTTCCAGGAGCGTCGTCTTTCCACAGCCGGTGGATCCGAGCAGCACCGCATAGGATCCCGTTGGCACTTGCAAAGAGATCCTGGGCAGGCGCGTCGAGCCCGCTCCAAGGGTGGCATCCAAGAGATCGATCATGGGCCGCCCACTCATAACAACCCTCCACGCATGCCAAAGACCCGAGCCAGAATCAGAACGCTGATTGCGGCCAGGACCATCAACAGGGATACCGCCAGGGCAGCTTGGAGATTACCGATGGAGAGCTCCAAGAAAACCGTTGTAGGCAGTACCTCGGTCTTCATGCGCGTTGCTCCGGAAAAGACCAGGATCGGGCCGAATTCCCCAAGGGCCCGTGCGAAGGCCAGAGATCCAGCAGCAATGACCCCTCCTCTCGCCTCGGGCAGAGTGACGCGAAAGAAGGCCTGAGCACGTGTACAACCAAGCGTACGCGCCACCTGTTCAGGACGCGGGTCGATGCCGTCGAAACACAAGCGCATGGTGCGTACGGCAAAGGCGCAGGCCACCACGAACTGGGCCAGCACCACGCCGGGCAACTCGTAGGTCATCTCCATGACGTGCCCTTCGAACCACTGGCCAACCGCAGTTTGGAACAGAATCAAGAGGCTCAAGCCCACGACAAGGGGAGGGAGCACGATTGGAATATCGAAGAGCGAATCCAACAAGCGACTGCCCCGGAAGCGGAAGCGAGAAAGCAAATAGCCCGCAGGGACTGCCACGATCAAGCTCAAGAGTGCCGCCAGAGTGCAGCTGACAAATGACAGGACAATGGAATGCCGAATAGCCTCGGACTGCAGAGCGGCACGGCACTCGCCCCAAGAGGTGAAGCCCACATCCGCCACCAAGAGCCCAACAATCAGCAAAGCGTAGAAACCAGCGAGGAAACCGAGGCCCCCGAGAAACCAGCGACCGCGCACCCGGGAGTTCATTGGGAGTCCTCCCCAAAGCGCCAGTCAAATCCCAGTTCAGCGAAGCGGTCTTGGGAACCACTGCTGGTCACGGCGTCGAACAGACGCTGCAAGAGGTAGCGCTGGTCACTTTGGCGCGCCATGGCGAAGGGTTGTTCGGCGAGGGCCGTGGGGGCGAGGGGCACCCTGTCGATCTTGGCCCCAGCCAAGGCCGCGTTGCTGATGTAGACCACAGTCGCGTCGAGGGCACCGGTCAAGAGAGCGTTGACCAAGAAATCTCCCTGGGGCGCGTCCTGTTTCAGATTACCGCTCGACGCAAAGTCAGCGGCGAGGTTCTCCTGTTCCATCTGCTGGCGAGTCAAGCGACCCAGGGCGGAATGCTCTGGATGCGCGAGACCCACGCGCAGACCCGGGCGCGCAAGATCACCCAGACCCTTGAGTTGCAGTGGGTTGCCTGGGGCGGTGATCATGACCAGCGGATTGTTGGAAAGAAGCACGCGCGAATCAAAGCGCTGCTGCACATCATCCATGAAACTGCTGTCGCAGGCAAAGAAGGCATCTGGCTCGCCGCCGGCACGCATCTGGGCCACCAGAATTCCACAACCGTTGTAGACGCGGATGAGTTCCACTCCCTCACGCCGGGCCCAGGTAGTCAAAGTCTCCTCCAAGGCTGAGTGAAACATGGATCCCGCGTAGACCAGAACCTCCGGCCGCGCAGCCCAGGTGTCGCCTTCCACGGGGGTCAAACCAGCGGCCAAGAAGTGTGCTTGACCACGGTCATGAGCTTGCAGGTAGCGAGCCAGTTGCAAGGCACTGGCGGCACGCGGACTCATGGTCAATACGCCCACCGCCACGCGCACGGGCACAGCTTCCAGCTCGGGCAAGCGCACCAAATCAAGGCCATCGAACTGAGTCACCGTTGCGTCCCAGACAATCGCAGCGTCCACCTGCCCGATAGCAAGACTCGTGGCGAGTTCGGTGACCGTGGGTTGAAAGACCTTTGCCTTGCCCTCGATCTCCTGCCATTGACCGCGTTCACTGTAGACCTTGCGGACCACGCGACCGACGGCCGCGGCGGCAGGACTTCCCAGAGCGAAGGGCAAGTCTTTCTCCAGGACTTCTTCCATGGAATCAATCTGATGTGGATTCCCGTGTGCAACGGCAAGCACAGGGCGCATGCTGGCCAAGGGCAGGATCTCGGCGATCAGGCCCTGATCTCGCGCCGCATCCAGATAGCCCTCATCTCCGGGGAGATAGAGATCCGCTGCATCCCCGTCCACCTGCAACTGACCCAGCAGGCTGCCGGATCCGCCATATTGGATGTGTACGATGGCTCCTGTTTCCTGCTCGAAGGCACGCACTGCGGGCTCCACAGCAAGCCGAATACCGGCAGCACAGTAGAGGGTCAGGGGTTCCCCATCCCCAGGGGATGAAGGACTCCCAAGTCGAACCAGCGCCAGGCAGAGAAGCGAAACGACCGCAACGAACGCGAAGAGAGTCTTCATTGTGCGTCGATTGGGTGCAGCCCGTCCGGGCCCAGATGCAGGATCCGGCTTACGGGCAGAGACTGCTGGGAATGGGTGGCCATCACGAGACATCCGCCGCCGGTGCAGAAACTCTCAAAAGCGCTCTGAACCAGTCGCGCACTCTCGGGATCCAGATTCCCGGTGGGTTCATCTGCCAGGACAATCTCTGGACCATGGACCAAGGCACGGGCGACTGCACCGCGCTGGCGTTCCCCTGCGGAAAGTTGAGCAGGCCTGTGATGCAACCGAGAACCGAGGCCCAACTGCCCCAACAAGAGCCTTGCGTGCTGTTCCGTGCCTCCAGCCAATCGAGTGTTCTCGAGCAAATCGAGATAGGGCAAGAGGTGCATGCCCTGAAACACAAAACCAATCGAGGTCTGCCGTACTCGCGCACGCCCGGCGGGATTCAATCCGGTCAGTTCCACATCCCCCAGACGCACCGTGCCCTGAGTTGGGCGCAACATGCCCCCAAGAATCGAGAGCAAAGTGGTCTTGCCTGCACCACTGACGCCGCGGACCACAATGAACTCCTCTTGCTCCACGCACAAACTCGATTGCGCGAGGGCGATGATTTGCTGGCCCCGAAGGTCATAACGCATCTCCCCCTGATGAAGTTCCAGGACACTCATGACGCTTCTCCCAACACGCGAACCGGGTCCTGGACCACGGCCAAGGCCATCGGCACCAAGCTGGCCAGAGCAGCAAAGAGGGGCGTGATGAACAGCGCAGTCAGCACCAAGTCTAGATCAAACGCCACGGCTCCGGCACGAGTGTGAAAAAGCAACGTCCCCAGGTCCGAAGCCAAAAACCCACCCCCGATGATTCCCAGGGCGCCACCTATCAGCCCCAAGAAAACTGCGCGTCCGAGAAACAAGCCCGCGACTTGAACAGAGGGCTTGCCCAACGCCCGCAGCACGCCTATCTCCGCCCGCCGGTCGCGCACATTCAGCATGCTGAGCACACCCACCAAGAGAGCGCAAAACAGTGCGATCACGGGGAATCCAGACTGCAAGAAACGTTCGGCCAATTGGCGTTGATCCCGGCGTGCATCAGCCAGAGCATCTCGGCGGATAATGACGGCCCCGGGCAAAAGAGGTTCGAGCTCCGCACGCAATGCAACAAGGGGATCGCTGACCTCTTCAGAACAGTGACACTCAAGAGCTTCAATCTCAGTGATTCGCCCTTCCAGATCCAGCAGGGTCTGGGCATCGGCAAGATCCAAGAACACCTGTACATCCTGCTCGTCCCCCACCGGTTGCAGGACTTGCGCGATGAGGAAGACCTGGCCCAGCAGTTCGGCACTCTGACCCGCTTCCAACTTCAACATGCCAGCGATCTCACTGCCAAGCACGAGGGTGCCCGGCTTTATCACACGGCCAAAGACCGGCTTCATGGCCTTGCCCTGCTTGAAAATCTCGCCACTGATACCGGTCAACAGTACCTCGCGACCCTGCCAGGTGCGACGGCGTTTGATCATGGGCACCAGGCGGTTGGCAACAACCTGATCTTCCAGCTTCGTCAAGAACTCCACTGGCATGGAACCAGTTGAAAGGCCCTTTGCCCAGTATGCATCGAGGGAGGTATCCGGGGGCAAGATCAGCAGGTTCAAGCCCATGTCCCGCTGCAGAATACGCGTCTCGCCTTCATTGGACCGAGCGAGCAGGAAGAAGAAGAGGGCAGCCGCCACAGTTGCCCCCAGAGCGCTGACAGCAAGCAGAGCGCTCCACTTGCGTAGCAACAACTCTCGCCACACGAGGGAACAAGTACTCACGACTTGCGCCCCAGGATCAAGATCACCGCAGCAACAACGCCACAAACAGCGAAGAAGATCGAGAAGATGAAAAAGGACAGGGTGAGACCAAGACCATCGGCTTCCTGCTCTGGCGCGTCTGGAATCTCCTGTTCATCGGCAAAGCCCCAGTCTCCTTCACCACCGGAAGTACTGCTGATCGCGCGGGCGCCCTCCTGGGTCTCACCGGGGACCGGTGGGGACTCGATGCCGGCCACCTCGCCCTCGCGATAACCAAAAAGCACCGTACCCAGATCCGCAGTGCGCCGCGTTCCCGTACGCTCGGCGGAGCCCCGCGCAAGGATGCGAGTCACCTCTGCCAGCACATAGGGGCTGGCCGGATCAAACCCCAGGGCCATGGCAGTCAGGTTGTGTTGTTCAGTGTCAAACCGATGGGGCAGCCGCGGCTCGGCGGCCCAGTCGCGATCCGTGTCACACTCGCAGGACTCTCCTATCAAAGCGAGGGAGCTCAGGATTTCGGCCGTGATCAGACGCTCGCCAATCAATGGCGCACCCGCTCGTTTCATGCGCCCATAGATCAACACAACGGCGGAGTCGGTTGGGTCAAGATCATTCAAACCAAGAGCCCAGAGCACCACGCGCTCGGTGCCTCGCTCATCGGCAGCAAGAACTTCAACAACCACATCTCCCGCCAGTGGCCGCGGCAGCTGTGGCTCGATCTGGCGCAAGAGCTCGATGGACGAATCGATTTCTGCCCGGGCCTCAGCTACGCGTTCTCGGTCTGTGCCCGCCACAAACAACACCGTGGCAAACACATCCTGCATTGTGTCACTGAGCCTTACGCGCAGGGGCGAATCAAGCACTTCGGAGAGACTACGATTCCTGGCCGCGCCCAAATCTTCCTGTGCGCTGGTGGGTTGTCCGAGCCCAAGTCGTTGACCATCCGTGGAAACGAGGGCCCAACGCACGACCAGATCGCTCGTGGACTGCACACGGGCAGTTACATTCGCATCGAGAAGCAGAGCCTCAAGAGCGCGCAGTTCCGCTTGATCATCAAGAGGCCCAGTGGCCTCCAGCACCCACTCAGCCTCAACCAAACTGACAAAACCAATGTCGCGCACAGTGTAGCGACAGAGCGTAAGCACAGGCAGAGTCACCAGCCCGGCGAAGAACAACCCGCTCTTCACCGCTCGTCCTTAGGCATGAAACCTATTGAAGTCTGAATCCAGGTACCGCAACTGCAACCACCGCCGCCCTCTGGCGAGAGCAACATGCCCTCAGCGGGAATTGTGCTGATCCAACAATCAGGGCGTAATCTCTGCCAGCGAGTAGCACGGCCTTCGAGCACATCCCAGGCAGCGAGCTCTCCCGCTCGCAAGAACAACGCGTTGCGCGAGGCCACGTAGGTGCCGCATTGGTGTCCTTCAGGAAAGGGCTGGGCCAGCGGCTCGCCGTTCTCCAAATCCATCACCGCCGGTCGCAGGTACACCTTGCCATTTACGATCAAGGGGCGGGAAAGGGACTTGCCATGATGATCAACCTCCCAGGTGAACTTGCGCCGCCAGAGGCTGCCGCCCGTGCTCGCGTCAAAAGCATAGACTGCAAACTCGCCGCCTGCAGAGCTGACCATCACCAACTTGCCGTCGCTTTGGGCCAGATAGATCGCGACGCGACCGGGAACGGGGGTGGCCTCCCGTTCCCAGAGCACTGCGCCAGTTTGCAAATCCAGCGAAACCAGCCACAGGTTCTGCCAGAGCTTTTGTGATCCTATGCGCCGCTGCTTGGCTGCGAGCAGCTCAGAATTGCGGCATTCAAGGAAGGTCACCGCCTGATCGGCGATGGTGATAGTGGGATGCAGAACAAGACTTCCGCTTCGTTGCCAGGCGAGATCTCCGCTCTCGCGATCCAGGGCAAAAATCCCATCTCCACAGACTTTCTTGGCGGCTTCGCCCTCGCGCGCGTCGTACCAAGCATCACCGCCCCACCAGGCGGTGAAGGGCGCACCCGCTTTGACAGGCGTGCCCACCAGACGACCATGAGTCGCGGCCACGAAGCCCCAGTCCCATTCAAAATCATCTCTTCCGCCAGGGCGCACGGGATGCTGACGTTTGATGTGCCCATCCTCCCCATTGAATTCAAAAAGGAAACCCTGCATGGCCAGGAAATACTCCTCTCCCTCGGCGCAGGAGTTCGCGCAGTCGCGGGGCACATTGAAGCGCGCCATGCTGGGCAACTCGATGTTCCAAAGGGCCTGGCCACTGAAGGCATCAAGGGCAATGATCCGGTGCAGACCCTGTAGGAACAAACGGCCATTGGAAGTGAGTGGCGCAGCCTTGCGATTTTGACGGTCGGATTGGTAACGAGCTCCCGGCCTACCAAGCCAGTGCACCTCCAGATGATCCACCGAACGCACACCCCCGAGTTCTTCCCCGTTGTAGGCGCTGTTGTCCGCGCTGCCGTACATGTGTCCCCAGCTCTTTGCGCCTGCGAGTGGGCCGCGGATGGAACTGTGATCGCCCCACTGGATCAACCCTCCCGGTGCTTGAACGCGCTGGGCTTCCGCCAGTTGGGAGCGGGAAGGTTTGGGGTGCCGCGCATCGCCGGTAATGAAGGCCGCGTAGGCCGTGGGCAGGGGCAGATGATCGAGATCTTCCACTTGCAAGACTGCAATGCGCGAACCGTAGGCCGAGTGGGCCTGAAGTTCCCGACGCAGGTGGACAACTCGCTCCTGGCTCTCTTCCACCACCAGGATTCGATAACGGCTGGAGCGCGCTAGTTCGAGCAGGTTGATTGGACTGTCATCGGCTCCGAACACCAATGCCAGACCCGCCTTGCCCTCTGCCGAGGAACCTGACTGATCGCGATCCACCGAGGGCAGCGTCAAGTCGAAGTGCGTGTCCAATTCGTAGATGTCTGTGGCGGGAGCGTCATCAGCGGTGCCCGCCCGTAGGCGATAGCTCAATACAGTGTTGCGCGGTAGATCCGCGATCAGAGCCTCATGTTCGGTTCCCTCCGCGCCCACCAGACGCTCCCAGGGCCCGGGAGTCGCCGCATCCCCAGCGCGCCATTCGATCACACCGCGCTGGGTGCTCGTGGTCTGCCAACGAACAAGGGCGGTCCCATGCCGCGAGAATCGCAGGATCGGACCCACAGCTAGTTTGAGAATCGGCTTCTTGGGTTCGCCGGGGGCTTCCTTGATCTCCACCGGCTCGGGAAAGTCCCGAGCGCGCTGTTCATAGAGCTTCTCAATCTCCTTGTCCCCCAGGGCACGACTCCAAATGGCAATCTCGTGCAACATGCCCGGATGACGGAAGTATTCATCGTTGTCCCGATAGGCTCCGATGTGATACCAGGCCGCAGCGGGCGCAAGGATCGGGCCTTTCTCCTGGGTGCTCTCAGCCACCATCTTGCCATTGACCCACAGACGCTGTACACGGCCGTCATAGGTGCCCAGCACGTGATACCAGGTTCCCACCTGAAGAGCCTTTGAGTCAGAAACACGAGTCAAGCGCGTATCACCCTTGCTGCCTGTAACTACAAAGCAGAAGCGCGTGCCATGAAACCCGAGCAACCAGCCCTTCTCATCTTCCCCATTGTCTTGGGCTGCGCTGATGATCCCACCCCATTGAATTGCCTGGTCCACCCGCACCCAGGCCGCAGCAGTGATCGCCTTTGTGGGCAGATCTGCTTCGGCGAGATCGGAAGTGATAGCCAGGTCTGTAGTGACTCCGTCCAAGACCACAGCCTGCAGGTCGCCCACCTGCTTCAGGTTTAGGGGGCCGAGGGGATGGGCCGAGAGCCGACGCTTGACTTGATTGACAAACACGGTCTGGGTACGCGGATCGTCTTTGGAAAGTGCCTGTTCCTGACGCGTGTTGGTCTGAAAAACCCAACGGTCCACCAAACCGCGCTTGGGAATCTTGGCGATGGCAGGAGAGGAGCCCAGAGCCTGCGCGCTGTCGATTCGAGCGTACTTGGACGCCAATGCAATTTCCTGACCCCCTTCTTCAAACACATGCAGCACGCCTTGATCCGTAGAAACCAGCAGCCGTCCCTGGGCAACTGCCAGTCCATGGGCGCGGCCTTCCACCTCCGCGACCCAAAGCACATGCCCGTCCTCTGCTTCTCGGGCCACCACCTTGTTTTCGCCGCCCAGGAAAAGGGTCCCTCCAGCTTTGATGATCTCAAAGGGAGCGTCTGCCCAGAGGGTCCAAAGGGCGGTTCCGCTTTGGCGATCCACGGCCGCCAAGGCCCCATCCGAGAGCAGCCAGGCGGTCTGGCCCTCCACTACCATGGCGTTGCCCTTGGCATAGCTCGCCACCTTCTGCCGTGACTTGCTGGCCGACCCTGTGATCCAACCGTCCTTGTTGCCCGGTCCATGGAGAACTTCATCGTCCTCTGTCAAGAGCACAAAACAACCGCCGCCGCCTTCCAGGGTTCCCTCCGGTGCGCCACTCTCACGGTTGAACAACAAGGGTGGAATGCGCCCCTGAGGCGCGATCAGATTGTCCTCCGACGCAAGCAACGCACCTTCAAGAGTCAGACCTGAACCCAGGTCCTTCTTCCAGGTCCCACTGCCCTTCAATTTCCCCGTGCTCGCATCAAGCGAACACAGAAACGAATTCTTCCAAGGCAACAGCGATGCGCCAAAATAGGCCCGCCCCTCATAGACCACAACCCCAGTGCGAACGGGCCAAAAAGAAATCAGCCGCCCATCCTGAATCACCATGCGCTCACCCTCGGTTGGATGAAAACGCCAGACGAGTTCGCCAGTCTTGGCATTGACGCAATATGCCGCCCCGTCATCGCTGCCAAAATACAGCCGTCCCTTGTACAGACTCGGAGCGATGCGAACGGGGCCTCCAGTCAAGAAAGTCCAACGAAGCGAACCATCTTCAGCGGCAAAGCAACGCACACTGTCGTCCACATTCGAAGCCAACACGATGCTGTCCCCAAAGGCAATCGGGTGAAAGACCGGGTCATAGTTCCGCATGGAACGTAGACCCTTGAGCGCCGCATAGGCATCCCAACGAGCCGGTCCTGGCCAGGCTGGCGCAGGCAGCTCCGGCGAACGCCAGGTCCAAGCTGGGATCAGGCGGGTCGCCTCGATGCTCGACTCCACCGCCCCACTGCGCCGCAAGTTTCCCCTGAATGCGGGCCAGTCCTGACTCCTCGCAGATCCAGCAAGGGGCAGGACAAGACCAAGGCTCAGATACAGGAAAGAGAGACGCATGGAATGCGCCATTCTAACGAACTGTGAATCCGAGAATACGGTGCCTGGAACCGTATTCTCGGATTCACAGGGTCTATTGGTCCACCCAGACCCCACCAGTCACAAGTGAGGGGTAGGCAACCGCTTCAAATTCCAGTGCAGCCGCGCGAGGAGTCACTGCCACCTTCGGGACCGCCAATGGCCCCACGCCGTGGTCGTTGACCTGCCAGACTGCGGATTCACTGGGGTAGATCATATCGCTCCTGAACTGAAGGATGCCCAAGCCACCAGTCGGAGTACCCGTGTCCACGATGCAATTCGCGCTAAAGTGCATTATATCGCCACGCAGAATCAGGTCAGCGGGGGACAGCACTTTGGCGTGGAAGCCGCGGCCCATCCAGAGGAAATCATTGACTTCAATGAAGGAGTCCTTGATCGAACCGTTGAAGACCGATCCCCAGTAAGCGGTCAGACGGTAGGAGTGATCCTGCGGGTCAGGAAGGCCAGTCAAACAGGTGAACGCAACGAGGCCCTTGTCGCAAGCCAGGACGGGATTGCGGTGACTGGTGGTTTGTCCAGATTGAACACCCGTCCTGTACCTCGTCTTGAAGGAAACGCCCTTCTGCAGGTGAGCGGCAATACCTACGGACCCCACCGTGATCTGGCTTACAGGGCCTCGACGGTACTCAGTACTGTGGAAAGCAACGATCATCGTCTCGTTTTGACGGTCAGCGATCAGGCTCGGATGACCTGCGCCCTGGTGCTCATGAATCCAATCTTCCAATTGTCCCTGGGGACCAGCCAGCGTGGGTTCCACCCCTAAGGGGAAACCGTTGTTCATTACGAACGAGAGTCGAATCATGCGACTATCGAGTCCCATGGCTATACCGTTCCGAGGCAGAAAGGGCGGATATGTGCGGGCCACACCAACCGCATAATCGCTGCCTCCCCCGAAAGGAAGAACTGCGACACTTGTGTGCATGGGTTCGAAAGCCGGAGCCTGCATCAGGCAGCCATCAAGGGGCTCGCACTTCGCTTTGCTCCAGGGCTGATCCATTGAGCCGCTCAGCAGGCCATGAAAGGCCAGACCAGGACCACCGGGGCTGCCTGGCCAGGTCGCGGCAATTGCGATGAAGACCTTGCGATCGATGTTGGGATCTGCATACCCATGGGCAAGGTCCAGGGAGAGGTGATGAATGTCAGTCAGATTGCCGAGCTTGCCTTCATAGAGAGGGATCCAGCTCTGGCCTCGATCCGAGGATCGCTGAACGACGATTCGGTCCTGGGGCGAATCATGAATCACAGAGGCCATGACCAACACCCCCATGGAATCGCTGGCCCAATCACTGATAGCTCCGGCGCCCGCAGCACGATCAACATCGTCCTGAGCAAATGCCAACGAATTCAGGGACAAGCCCAGGACAGATTGGCACAACACCAGCGCAGCACAACTCTTGAGGTATTTGTTTTTCATGGTCTATTTCTTCCTTGGAGAGAGCGTTCTTTGGACCCCTGGACTCTCCATTTCACGGGTCAACACCACAAACGGACCAGGAGCACAGAGGCAACTGGGTTTCTTGGAGGTTCTCCGACTTACCCGTTCATCCACCCCGCAGCCTCAATCCCTCTCGCTTTTCGAGGAGTTCCCCGTTACCCGCATGGAGAAGACATCGACCCAGGCCCAGGGTCAAGGTGCTATGGCCGAGGATCAACCACTTCAACCCTTGATGATCTCGCGGACCATCTCGGCCCCGTAGAGTTGCATGCGGGGGAGGTGGAAAGGGCCCTTCCAGAGATCGCCCTTGATTGAACTGGCGGGGGCACCGTTCCCCTGCAGGTAGCCGAACCACTCGCCCGCTTCGGAATCTGGAAAGTACCTGTGGGCCCAATCATGAACCTGGCGGTGCATCGAGAGGTACACCTCCTTGCCAGTGGCACGATACGCATAGAGGGTCGCGAGCACGGCCTCGTTATGGGGCCACCAAAGTTTCATTTGGTGCCACCAGGTCTGGGGTGGGCCGCCATTCAGATCGACAAATGAACTCAATCCTCCGTGCTCAGGATCCCAGCCCAGCTCCCAGGTCCAGTCGAGCATATTGCAGCCCAGCTCGACCCAATCCTCGCGACCTCGGTGCATTGCTTCGCGCAGGATGAACCAGGCCCCTTCGATGGCGTGCCCGGGATTGAGGGTGCGCCCATCGAAGTGGTCGCTCACTTCGCCTCCGGGCCCCACCGTCTCCAACACACAACGCAAGTCCGGCTTGCAGTGATCTCGTTGTATCTCATCAATGCTGCGTTCGATCCACTCATCAGCCTGCTCAAAACCAATGGAAGCTCGGAGTTCCTGAGCGCTGGCGATGATGATCATGGGCTGGCCCAGGCTCTTGGTGGGACGCGTACTCTCATACTTGGGCACGGGGATGTGCTCGGCAAAACGTAGGAAACACTCTTTGGCTTTTTGCTCATGGACTGCGCTGCCAGTGATGGCGGCGTACTCCCCATAGGCGATAGCCGCAAAGGACTCAGTGAAGGCATAGCGCCGCTTGCGCAAGGGCGCGCCCTCACGCGTGACGGTGAACCACATACGACCATCGCTTGAATCGAAACCAAAGCGATCCAGGAACTCGACCCCGTGACGGCAGAGATCAAGCCACTCCGGACGCGCCTCCAGGTCCCGGTGCAACTTGCCCAGCAACCAGGTGAAACGCGCCTGGGTCCAAAGCCCCTTGTCCGTGTCGATCACCCGGCCAACGCGATCCAAGGCAGTAAGAAAACCCCCGCACTCCCGGTCGATGGCGTGGTCGACCCAGAAAGGCAACACATCCTGAAGCAGGCTGCGCTGATAGCCCTCCCCCACAGCCTCAAGCTGTTTGGCCGCTTGTCCCTTTAGGCCTGCCAATTTCATTGAGCTTCCTCCCTTGGCAGCAAAGTGTGCACGGTCAGGCCGGTCAAGTCACGCGCGGGTAGACGAGACAGCAAACTGGCACCATAACCAATCAGCAGACAAGTAATAATTCCAATCGACGCATAGAGGTAGCCATTGATCGAAGAAACCAAAGGCATGGCAAACAGCAGTGCTGCTCCCGAGGTCACGCCGAGCATGGCCCCCAGTCCTGTACAGCGCCGGGTCAACATCCCTAGGGCGAAAAGACCGCCGAGGACTCCCATGAAGATCCCGATCACGCGCAAGAACTGATCAAAGAGGCTCTTGATGTCGGGGCTGACAAACAGGAGCCCCAACAGAGTCCCGAGGATCCCAAGCAGCAAGGTCATGCCCCGCGCCACCCGTAAATATCCCTCTTCGGACTTGCAGGCGCTCATGGGTCGCAGGAAATCTGTGACCACCGCGGTGGCGGTAGAATTCATGCTGGTGGAAACCGTGGACTGGGCAGCCGCAAAAATGCCCGCCACAATCAAACCAGCCAACCCCACGGGAACCTCTTCAACGATGAAGAGTGGGAAGATCTGGTCGGTCATAAATCCCGGATCAATACGGTCGGGATGGGCTTGATAGAAGACAAACAGCCCAGTTCCCAGAGCAAAGAACAAGAGCGATGCGGGAATCGCCAATGCAGTAGCCAGCCAAATCGACTGGGCTGCATGTTTCGTACTGGGGGTGGTCATGTACCTCTGCACCACAGCTTGATCTGCAGTGTAACTGGAGATGTTCTGACCCAGCGCGCCAATCACCACCACCCAAAGAGCGAGGTTCGCACTGGTCGCATCCCAGTGAAAGTTCACTGCGTGCAACTTGTCATGCGAGAGGGCAGTTTCGACTGCCTGACCAAGTCCCCCATCCAGTTGTGCAATCATCAGCAGAAGGCACAGCAAGGCTCCCCCGAGCAGCACCACGGTCTGAATGGTGTCAGTCCAGATCACCGCCTCAATACCACCGAGGGTGCAATAGACAATGCTGAGAACGCCCATCACCAGCACGCATTGGGGCCCGCTCAAGGGGGTCGCTGCGGCCAAAGCCAGACCCGCCAGGGACATGACAATGCCCATGCGGAAGAGATGAAACAGAATGAAGAGCGCGCTGGCGAACTGGCGCACCGCACGGTTGAAGCGCAATTCCAGGTACTCGTAGGCGCTGGTTGCGTCGATGCGACGGAAAAACGGCAGCACCAGGAAAACCACCAGAGGCGCCACCGCCAGAATCATGAAGCTGCCCAGCAGATAGACCCAATCCTGCGCATAGGCCTTGGCAGGAATTGCCATGAAGGTGATCGAGCTGAGCATGGTCGCAAAAATGCTGCAACCGGCCGCCCACCAGACAATGCGCTTGCCCCCACGAAAGTAATCGTCGGTAGTCTTGTTGCGCCGCATGAAGTAGACGCCCACTCCGAGCATCGCCAAGAGATAGGCACCCAGTACCAAGAGGTTCAGGGTCCCAAAACCACGCTCCGATCTGCTCAAAGTCACCTGCCACACATCGCGGGTGCGCACGCGAGGACGCACCTCTCCACTGGGGATCACAAAAGTTCCCTGCCACTCCACTGCCTGGGTGGTGACCTGATTGATCGGTGTCGGTCCGGCGTCGATCCAGGTGTCAGTGATGGTGTGGTAGGCAAAAGCCCGACATTCGAACCCTGGATGGCGTTTGATGAATTCTGGTTCTGCTGCCTGCTGTGCGAACAGCGCGCCACTGTCGCCGCCCAAGACAAACAAGTGGGACTGCCCCACCGCAATGGCAGTGCCCGCCATGGTCGGCTGGGGAGCAGACGCCCTCTGACGCCAGGCGGGAGCGGAGGCCTGCTGGGCTTCATGGCGCTTGGGACTGAACTCGAAGAGATCTCCTGAGGGCCGGATACCCAGGAGACCTGCGACCTCTGGGTCCTGACTACGCCCACCCAACAGATAGAGACAATCCTCGAATCCGTTGTGCTGGGCCACCAACAGATGAAACGCACGAGCGGGTGTGGGCAGGTCGGGCAGTTGCTCCCAGGCTTTGGGATTGGAGAGGTCGAGGCGCCAGAAGTCACGACCGGCAGAGTCCAAACCAAGAGCATCCTGGCCGCCAGTCACATAGATCCAGTCCTCAATGCGAGCCGCCGCCCCGTGAACCATGGGCCGGGGCAGGTTCGGCAGTTCCAGCTGAATCAGGGTCTTCTCCCCTGGATCCCATTCCAACAGAAACGCATCCGAGTAGGCGCGCTCTTCATCACTGCCACCGACGCACACCACCCCCCAAGGAGTGGAGACAGACGCACCGTAGGCGCGGGGATTCTTCAAGGACGGGGCTGTTCGCCATTCTGGATCGCCTGCAGAATCTCGCAGCAGGATCCAGGATTCCGAGTGCCAGACCTTGGGAACGCTCCAAAGATCCTCTCCCTCCTCCAAGGGAAAGTTTGCGCCCCCTGCTACGATCAAGACACCCTGATGAACCCCCACAAAGGGACCGGCCACACCGATCTCGGCTGGCAAAGGAGGCAGTGCGCTCCAGCTCAGCAGCGAGGCTGTGGTGTCAATCGGATCAGGCGTCTCTTGCCCGGTCCCTGTTCCTGCAAGCAGGAGGCCTCCCAACAAGAGAGTCGCTGAGAACTTGATCCTAGAACTGATCACCTCAAGACCCTGCCTGGGTCAAGGGTTCCCTCGCCCAACCATAGAAACCGATTTGCTCCAGCTCGCGTAAGAGAGCCTGCGCCTGCTGATCGCTGAGCTGTGCCTGGGGCATGCGGCAGGCACCGCACTCGATTCCAATTGACCGCATCACGTGCTTCATGGCGGGATGGAAGGGGTACTTGCTGATGGTGCGGATCATCTGGATCGACAGCATCTGCAGGCGCTGGGCCTCGTGCAGATCTCCTTGCTCAGCAGCCTGCAACAAACGGCGATAGAGTGGTGCGGCGATGTTGTAGGTGCTGCCCACTGCGCCGTGAAAACCCATGGACCAGGCGGGCAGCAGCATCTCGTCTGTGCCCCAGAGCATTTCATAGCGGCCGCCTTCCAGATCGCAGCAGGCCTTGAACTCATCGAGTCGTGGGGTGGTGTACTTGACCCCAGCAAAATTCGGAATGCTCTCGCCCGCGCAACGAAGAAATTCCACAAGGTCCACATCCACACCCGTGAAGAGCGGAATGTGGTAGTAGTAAAAAGGCAACTTAGGGGCTGCGCCGGCTATCTGCCCCATGCAAGCCAGCAACATGCCCGTCGAGTTGATCTTGAAGTAAGAAGGCGCCGCAGCAGAGACTGCTGATGCTCCTACCTGCTGGGCGTGGCGAGCCAGGTCGCAAGCTTCGACCAAACTGTTGTGTCCCACCTGCACTACCACTGGCCCGCGCCCCGCGACCGCCTCCACAAACGCTCCCGCCACGGACTTGCGTTCGGAGGTACTCAGGGACACTCCCTCGCCAGTGCTACCACACACATAGAAACCCGCGACCCCCTCACCCAGCAGTTGATCGGTCATGGCAGCAACCCCATCGAGCATCAGCGACCCATCCTCGGCCATGGGCGTGTACGTCGCGGCGATCAGCCCTCGGAGCAGGGGTTGAGGCATGGATAAATGTTCGGGTTTGGGGTCAGATTCACCAAGAGGGGCTCAGTGTACAAGACTCAGCCGCTAACCCCCGTGGCCTTGTCCCGGTCAGCGTGGGACTGCTTTTCTGCGGGGGGGGCTACTTGGGACAGATGAGTAGAAGGTAGACGGTCTCGCCAGAATCTGATTTGACGGGAAACCTCGACTCCCGGCCGTCTTCCAACGGATTCTGAGTGCGAGTGCACAGTCTCTGCACGGCCAGGGAAGCCGCCGAGGCCAACCAGAGCCAATTAATCATCCCATACACCCCGGGGTTAGACTCTTCCCATGACCCCCTTCATCCTGGCTCTCTGCATTACCTATACCCCCGTCCCCACGCAGAGCCCCAACGTGGTCCTGATCTACGGGGATGATGTGGGCTATGCGGATGTGGGCGTGTATGGATCAAGACTGATCCCGACCCCCAACATTGATCGCCTGGCCGCCGAAGGACTGCGTTTCACGGACGGGCACTGCTCGGCTTCCACTTGTACGCCCTCGCGTTTTTCGCTCCTGACCGGAATCCATGGCTTTCGCCATGGCATTCGCGTGCTGCCGCCAAATGCTCCCCTGACGATCAAGCCCGACATGTTCACCCTGCCCGAGTTGTTCCAAGATGCGGGCTATGCCACAGGAATCGTGGGCAAGTGGCACCTGGGAATTGGCGATGGGCAGAACCCCGTGGATTGGAACGGCAAGGTCGCGCCAGGCCCCCTGGAAGTGGGCTTTGATTACTCGTTCCTGCTGCCTTCAACCAACGACCGGGTGCCTTGTGTCTATGTGGAGAACCATGGGGTGGTGAACCTCGATCCCGAAGATCCCCTCTATGTGGGCAAGAAGCCCAATGACTTTGCAGGCACGGTCTACCCCAACGGAAAAAAGAACCCCGAGACCATGACCTACTACGGCACCACCCATGGTCACGACAATTCAGTGATCAATGGTATCGGACGTATTGGTGCCCAGTGGGGCGGCAAAGCAGCTCTATGGAATGACGAGACCATGGCGGATGAATTCGTCAAGCAGGCCGATGCGTTCCTGGAACGGCAATCCAAGGACAAGCCCTTCTTCCTGTTCTTCTCCTCCCAGGACATCCATGTTCCCCGGGCTCCCCATCCCCGTTATCGCGGCAAGTCCCAACTGAGCTACCGCGGGGATGCCATGGTGCAGTTGGATGCGGCCGTGGGTTCTATTCTCGCCTCGCTGAACAGACATGGGTTGGAGGAGAACACAATCGTGATCTTCACAAGCGACAATGGTCCGGTCTATGACGATGGGTATCAGGACGGGACCACCGTACGAACCTCGACCAAAGAGGTGGACCGGGGCCACGATGCATCGGGACCCTATCGCGGAGGCAAGTACCAGATCTATGAGGGCGGGACCCGGGTGCCCCTGATCCTGCGCTGGCCCGGAAGGGTCGAGCCGGGGACCTCGCCTGCGATGATCAACCAGATCGACTTTCTGGCGAGCTTTGCGGCACTTGTAGAGATCGATCTGCTTGCAAGTCAGGGAATTGACAGCCGCAACGCCCTGCCTGCATTGCTCGGTCAGGACATGCTGGGCACCAAGATTCTGATCGAGGAATCCAGGGGCCAGGCCCTACGGGACGGCAACTGGAAGTACATCCCGCCCCGTGGAAAGAAGGGCGAGGCGCAGTTGTACGACCTGAGCGAGGATCCCGGGGAGCAGGTCAATGTTGCCGCTGCCCATCCCGAGCGTGTAACGCGCATGGCCGCACTCCTGAAGCGCCTGATGCAGGACCCAGGGGGCGTGCGTCAACATCAATAAGAAGGAACCTGGCTCCAGGCCACTGTATTTGGGCAGAACACTCCATGCCCTCGAACCCTAGGGAGTCCCCGACGAATGAGGAGGTCCTGCGCCTGGCATGGTGTTGCTGTCTTCCGCACTGGTCAAGAGCGCATGCCGCGTGAAAGCCGTAGCGACCAGGGTACGGATGAAACCCACATGGCCAGCCGGATCCAGAGACAGACAGATGTCGGCTGTGCCGGGATCGGTCGGGGGATAGAAGACTCCACAGTTGGGGTTGATCTCCAAAATAAAGGGTGTGCCGCTTTCATCCACTCGAATATCACAGCGCCCGAAACTGGCACCACCGATGGCCACAAAGAAATTCGCCGAGGCCTCGCGCAAACGCGCATCAAGTAGAGGGTCTTCAACGGGAAAGGACTCGAGCCCATCGTAATCCTCCCACTTGAGCTTTTCGTGTTTGAAGCTCTCGCCTGGAGGGAAGCGGTATTGCACCGGGGTGTAGGTAATTGGACGCGCAGGGTCGTCAGGGTTCTCGGCCACAAGAACGGCGCATTCAATGCCAGCGATGTATTCCTCGATCAGCGCAGCCCCATGTCGACTCATGATCTTGCGCGCCTGCTTCCTCAGACCTGAAGGAGTCTGCACCCGTGAATTGCGACTCAAATCCACGCTTGCGTAGCTGTTATAGTGTTTTACGAAGAGCGGAAAGGTCAACTCCTCCGCCGCACGCTCCACATCAAGGGGAGTGTGCGCCAAGACGTAAGCGGGGGTCGCCACGCCAACATGAGCACAGGCCTCTTTCATTGCCATCCGTGTGGGCTCGTAGTAGTCCGAGGTCGCGCCGGTAAAAGGCACGCGGTGACGCTCCAATGTCTGCACGACCTCGATACCTGGAATCTCCTGGCCCTCCGCCCCATCACAAAGGTTGAAGTACAAATCAAAGCCCTGCTCAATCAGCCCCTCAACCTGCCCTACCGAGGTGCGTTTGTTCTTCAGCGTCCCCACGGTCCATTCGGCCTCGGGTAAGAACGGTCGGGGGTCACAAGGCCAGTCATCCGCCGGGAACGGGTCCGCGTGCAGATCCTGATTAGTCAAGAGGCAGACTCTCACGCCTCAGATGATAGCAGCTTGACCGAAGAAGCCGCCACCTGAGGAGAGGCCTCACTGAAAAGCGATCCGTATCCCGTCGCTGAAATTCGACGTGGGAATGCCGAGGACTGAGTCGCGGTACCAGGTCTGGTAGTACCAGGTCTCTCCAGCAACAACCGCGTGCACGGGGGTCGAAGGGATCGAAGTCAGGTCAACCACAACGCTGAACGATCCACTGCCGCCGGAATTCTGTACTTGGCTGACAAACCGCGCAATCGGATTGCCCAAGCAGAGGTTGCCCGCACTGCCCCCCGGGTTGGGAATGAAGGCTCCCGATTGGGAGGCCAGGCAGTAGCCAAATTGATTGGTTGCCATGCCAAGGGTCAACAGAGTCAGATCGTTGTCGCTGGCAAGGGGACTTCCAAGAGCAAAGATCGCGGCACTCTGGCCCACGGAGTTCGCGGCCGCCGGAGAACAGATACGCTCACCGAAGCCAGCGACTCCGGGAACCACCGCACCGATGGCAAGTGAGTCTTCGGCTCCAGGCACGAACAATCCCAGCTCAATCATCCCATCCACGGGAGCCACATCAACAGTCAGGGTGAAGTTGTAGAGGGTCCCCCAGCGAATCGCATTGGCCAGGGGCGAAACGCTGTGATCCAGGGTGTTCCACTGTACGCTCTCAAAGGATGCGGAGTAGGACCAATCAGTTCCATCCCAGACCTCGCCCGAGTGATGTTCCACATCCTTGAAACCCGCCGCGGTCACAGCTGCACCGGGTTGAATCGGAACCGCAAAGGAGCCCGCGGCGCGGGCAGAAATCTGGTTGTAGACCGCGTACTCATATCGCCAGGTCCCGTTTCCATTGTCATAGGCCCGCGAAGCCACAAGAAACATGCCGTCCCCGGCTGGCGCTGCGGACTCAATGCGCACGAGAGGATCGACCTCTTGCCAGGCGAAGACAGCGGGCTGCACCTGACGGGTCTCCCCTACAACAGCCAAGTCAAAGGAACCATTCGAAAACCCTCCCACGCTGGCGTGGGTCCAGGAAACATTGTTGTGCTGATTGCCCGCGATAGAATCATCAGGGGTCACATACTGACCCTCCAGAACATAAGCCGCATCAGCATGGCTGCTGGGATCGAGGTCGCTGTTGGGCACCTGCAAGCGCTTGAACAGAACGTCTCCGCTCTGGCCCTGACTGGTGAAGGGATAGGGGAACACACCGGTCCAGGGATCGATCTCCGAGCGGGGACCGAGACTGGGCTGGGCACCGTTGGTAGTAGCTCCATAGGGATCCGAGCAGCCAATGCCCATGATCTGACTCGATCCGGGATTGATGCATGTGCAGCAATAGGTCCCCGTGGCGGAAGCAAAGCCGTGCTTGAGCCATGACAAACCAAGCTGCTCAATACGACCTCCCTCCACTCGGTATAGGTTGGCCCCAATCACCGGGTGCAGTGCATTGCTGCCACTCCAGTTCATGGTGGAATCGCCTACGTTGCAGGCGGTCGTTGCAAGGGAGTAGGCACCAATGCCACCGAGGCCGCCGTAGTTGTGTACTGAGGGCAAATCACCGATGATCACGTCTGGCCCAACGGGAGGCGTCGAACAGCCGACATTGCTGCTCGTGTCCAAGGTGAAGTCCAAGATGCCACTGGCCGAACTGTTCCAGCCTCCGATGCGAAGCAGATAAGCGTTGCCGGCCACGGCGGGAAAGGCGACACGGGTCTGGATCGAGCAACTGTCGTCGTTGCAGGCCAATGGCGCGCCCACGGGGCAAGCAAGGCCATCGTAGATTGCCACGGTCGTGTCCCAGCTGGCTCCACAGGTGCTCAGCTCGGCGTCCTCGGTCAAGGGCGCGGTCCAAGCAAACCACAGGTCATTGTGAATCTGACCGCCTTGACCGCAACCATTGCTTGGGCCCTCGGTCGAAGCCATGCTGGTGTCGGTGTTGAAAATCCCGTAGCCAGACAACGCAATCGGAGCACTGCAATCATCATTGGGCAAAGTTACGATTGCCTCTACTTCCATGGTAGCCATGCCGCTATTCGCAGGAGACCAACCGCCGACCCGCACGAGGTAGTCAGTCCCCGCAACCGCAGATATCATGACCTGAGACTGCAAGCCGCAACTGTCATCGTTGCATACAATCAAGCCAGCCGCCGGGCAGCCGCCCCCGTCATAGATTGCAATAACCGTGTCGAAATCAGCTCCAGGGCAAGTGGAAATCAGATGATCCTCGGTGGCATTGGCAGTCCAACGGAACCAGACATCATTGTGAATGTCACTGCTCTGGCCACAGGCGTCCGCGGGGCCATCGGTGACGGCGCTGGTGGTATCCACCGACCAGGTGCCTTCACCCACGATGGATTGAGCATTGATGCAGTCATCAACCCCCTGAGCGAAAGCAGGCGAGAAGCCCAGGGCAAAAACACAGAAGCAAACTTGGAGAGGGAGAATTGCTGAAATGGATCTCATGAGAACAGGGGCTGGAGTTGAGAGGGCGCTGGACCTGCCAGTTCAGTATATGGTTCTATGCGATTCTGTGAGGGTCATGGAGATTCCATGTCTCATGCTCTCACTGTCAGCCATGGACCGCCCCCTAGATGCCCCCAGTCGGCAGATGTCACAAGAGAAACGCCTCGTCGGAATCCCCGCACCCCATGAAACTGAACCGCTCCCCAGCCATCTTCTTTGGTGCCTACCTAGTTCTCTTCGCCATCTGCGCAGTTGAGCCCTTTGAGCGCACTGTCTGGTGGGCAGAGAACCTTCCCATCATCTTGCTTGTAGGGATCGTCGCCTTCATCCGCCGACACCATGAGTTCAGCTCCATGAGCTACGTCCTGATGTTCTTTCTCGTGGGCCTGCACACAATCGGAGGGCACTTCACCTTTGAACGCGTGCCCTTCGACTGGGTGACCAACGCCTTTGACTTCGAGCGCAACCACTACGATCGCATGGCGCATTTTTGCGTTGGATTCTACGCCTTTCCAATTGCAGAGATCCTGAGAAAGCACTCGCTGGTAAATAGCCGCTGGCTCTTGTACCTCTTTCCGATCTTTTCAATTGTGACCCTTGCCGCTGCCTACGAGTTGTTCGAGTGGCAGTATGCGCTGCTCGGCGATCCGGAAGCCGGCGCTGCGGTACTTGGCTCTCAGGGAGATGTCTGGGATGCGCAGAAGGACATTCTTGCGGATACGCTTGGCGCCCTGTTTGGCATGGGACTTTTTGCTCTCACCGTTGACAAGCAAAAGAGGTAACGCCCCCCTGCCTACGAGAAACAGGGGGGCGTCGGTTTTGAGGTTGCGAGCCTCAGACGGCTATGAGAGTAAGCCGTCTTTGCGATCAATGTCAGCACTGCTGCTGTCCGTCTCCTGAACATGACTCGGGGTCACAAGGGCGCGTGATCTTCATGTTCAATCAGGTGTTGTTGTTTAGGAGGTAAGCTCAACCAGCGAAAAGTGCTGGTGAACACCTCCTCCTGCGCGAGAAGGTCGCGAACGGACAGGAAACTGCGAATTTCTGACAACACCGCGCCCCAGGGCCCTTAAACGGGGGCGCTACTCCGAATGAGAATGGCCCGGTGCCTTGCTACCGGTTGGGGCTTGGCATCTTGGCGTCGGTCGACTTACGCCAGGAGTGGAGCATTCCGCGCAGACGAGCGACTTGTTTGGGTTCGGTGGCGGCCAGATCCTCTTGTTCCCCTGGATCCCGCGCCAGATCGAACAACTCAACAGAATCATCTTCAAACCACTCGATCAGCTTCCAGTTTCCATCGCGCACCGAACCGGATGGGGCAGCCCCCTGATTGCCGTAGTGGGGATAATGCCAAAAGAGAGCGCGTTGGGATTGCTCCCCCCCTGCCAGCAGTTTCTTGAGCGAACGGCCGTCCACATGCTGCTCCGGCTGCAAAGGAAGTCTCGCTGCCTGCAAGGCCGTGGGGTAGAAGTCGGCGCTCCAAATGGGTGTGGAGCACTCGCTGCCGGGCTCGGTCACCCCTGGCCAGCGCACGATGGCGGGCACCCGCACGCCACCCTCGTAGAGCCAGCCCTTGCCCCCGCGCAGGGGAAGATTTGATGTGGGGTGGCCCTCAGAAGTGGACAGCCCACCATTATCGCTGGTGAACATCACCACGGTGTTCTCGGCCAACCCTCTCTCAGCGAGCCCCTCCAGCACCCGCCCCACGCTCTCATCCAGACTCTGCACCATGCCCGCGTAGACCGCGTGGTTCTGCACGATTCGCACCCGGCGTTCACGCTCTCGCCCCGCCAGGGGATCCTTGACCTCAGGCAGGGTCGCGCGTTTCTGGCGGTAGTGCTCACGATACTCAGGTTTCGTCTGCAGGGGCGTGTGTACCGCGTAATAGGAAAGCACGAGCAAGAAGGGTCCGTCCTCCAGAGAGTCCATCCACGACAGGGCCTCGGTAGTCAAGCGCTCGGTCAACTGCTCACCCTCGGGACCATCGGTCAGCTTCGGATTGCGATAGGGACTGAAGTACCCACCCGGAGGCGAGCCACGCTCATGACCTCCCCGGTTGTGATCAAATCCGTGGTCCTCCGGATAAGAGCCCTTGCCCCCCATGTGCCATTTGCCAAAGAACCCTGTGGAATAGCCCGCCGCGCCCAAGGCCTCCGCCAGGGTGAATTCCTCAGCGGGCAGACGATCCACATAGGGCGCTGGCAAGAGCAACCCCTTGCGACGCCCGCCAAACCAGTCGGTGGTATCCAAACGCGCCGGCGCCTTGCCGGTCATCAGCGCCACGCGGGTGGGCGAGCACACGGGGCAGGCTGCATAGGCCGCGCTGAAGAGCATGCCTTCCCCGGCGAGTCGGTCAATGTTGGGTGTCTCATAGAAAGTGCTGCCGCTGCAACCCAAATCACGCCAGCCAAGATCATCGGCCACCAGCAATACGATATTGGGGGGAGCCGCCAAGGATGCGTCCGCCTGGGGAGTGGCCCCAATGGGAGTTGCCAAGACCAGGGACAACAAGAAGAAGGGGTGCATGCCCCCTGTGATAGCAGATCGGAGCACCCGAACCAGATACATTCTGATCAGCTTCGTCCACCCCGCATGAGTTTGCTTGAAGAGCCGACTCCATCCAAGCCCGCGTTGGGCCGAACAGACCGTAGCGGGGCGCAATCATGCTCCCAATGGAAGCGGCGTTGATGACTCCCGTGACGGCTTGCTCTTGGGTCAACCGCCAGGCCAGGAACCCAATGCCTCCTGCACGCTGCTTACCTGGGTTTGGGATCGAATTATGGTGAAGACCCTGACCGCAGAGAGAGTCTCGGTCTGGAGAATCCGTATTCGAGAGAGTCAAGTGACTAGAGGAACTCGCACTGCGGCCTTGCAAACCGCAGAGCAACCCTCAAGGTGGCGAGTGAATTCCTTCTGGGGCGGGGCTGCTGGATCCCCTTCCCAGCACCTCGCGGCGGGTCAAACAACGCCCCTCTTGGGGCCCCCACGCTAGAGATATGGCCCCCACGGCCCTCCAATGTCGGTCTCGTTGCCAGAAACCCGCCTCGGGTTTAGAGTCTGAGATGAGGTTCCCCTCCCTCCGGCTCGCCAGACCCCTGGCGAGCCGCCCATCCCAAAGAAAAAATCATGCTCAACATCCAATGTTCACGCGTCCTGCGGACCCTTCTCACGAGTACTGGACTCATATGCCTTGCCGGTCCCGGTATGGCCCACATCGACGTTCTTGCGCCAAACGGCGGAGAGGTCCT
>DUBE01000027.1:32242-124761 GCA_012960475.1 Planctomycetota bacterium | reverse complement strand
GACGGGCGCGGTGGTTGCTCTCCTGGGACCCTTGTTGCTGTTGATCGAAAGTGAGGGAACTCTGGCGCGGAGATTCAAAAGCGCCATCCGAAACGCATGGCCCACGATCCTTGGAGTGGCCCTTGGAGTAGGAGCACGACATCTGGTACTCGGCGGTCTGGCGGGGCACACAGATTCCAGCTTGCTTGGCAGCCTCACCCTGCCCGCATCAGAATACCTCTGGCGTTTGCTCTACTCACAGCCCTGGGCGGGTTGGAACAGTGCCACCCTTCCGATCCTGTGGGGCCTTTTTGCGATGCTGATGATCTGCAGCTTGAAATCAAGACCCCAGGGCACCGGCTTCCTGTTCGCCTGGCTCATAGCGCTCCTGATGGTCAGTGGGCTCGCGGGCCGGGTGCACGATTGGTATGCCCTGCTGTTTGTGCCTGCCATGGGAATTCTGGTGTGCGTCGTGATCGAAAAAGCATGGTTCCACCTGCATGGGGAGTGGGGTGTATTAGCCGACGATTCCAGTTCGCTTGGCAGCCTCACCAGAACTCCGACCAAAGTCGTTCCTGGAATATTGGCCCTTGGTCTCGCCCTCTCCCTGCTGGTCAACGGGCCGCTGCTCCGGCGCTATGGCAACTTGATCGACGGAGGCAAGATGCTTGAACAGAGTCTGGTTCAAGTGGATCGCCTGGCAGCAAATGCCCAGGTGGGTACCACCACTCGCTTGAACCCTTGGATTCCTATTCTGCCCCCCCACTCCGATGGCTCAGAACTGCGCGGAGTGGCGTTGACATCGAGTTACTCCCTGAAGGCCTATGTGGAATTGCAACGGCCAGAATTGAAAATCAGGGTGCGACGCTATGAGACCGCTGTCGGGCCGGACGAGAGTGATAGCTGGACCCTGGAATTGGTGCAGCAGCCCTTGCCCTCCTGGATTCGGCGCCATTGATTGAACGCCAGAACTTCAACCCCTGGACCTACGCGCAATGTCCATCAGCGTTCGCACCTCGGCGATGCGGATTTTGATCCCCTCCATCACCTCCGGTGCCTGAGTCTCGGCGCCGCTGCCCCTGTACTGACGCTGGGCACGACGCAGATTTCGCAGGGCCGAGGGCAAGTCCCCCCGCAGGATCGCGAGTTCTCCCTGCTCTTCAGCCAACCTCCCGGTCCACTCCGCGTCCCCCATGGTCTGGAGTGCCCCGGAGAGACGCTTGAAGTTGACTTCCGCTTCAGAGATCACCCTCCAGGCCTCATCGAGTTGACCCCCCAGCCGCAAGGCCCGGCCCAGGGCCCAGTCCAACCTGACCCGCTGCTGAAAAGGCTGATCATTGGACAACTCTATCGCGGTGCGGAAAGATTGGATTGACTCTTCGGACTGGTCGAGAGCCTGGTGAATCCAACCCAGGCCCTCGTGACCCGCAGCGATCCAGGTGGGATCACCGGAGAGCAGAGCGGCATCGAGAACCTTGCGTCCAAAGTCCAACTTCATTGCCCCCTCGGACCTGGCTGCGGCCAGTTGGGCGGCTTGCATGGCGATGTCAGGCCGTTCGCCTGCCAAGGCTGCGGCCCAGGCGCGATTCAGATAATCAATCCCTTGGACGGGCAAGCCTTCGGCCAGCAGGAGAGCCCCGCTGGACAGAAGAAAACGGATCCAGGCCTCGCCATCCTCAGGTCGAGCGAACTGCTCAGCCTGACCGTGCCAGGTCCCTGCCTCAATTGGCTCTCCCCCCAAGGCCAAGACCAGGGTCACCCCCGATGCTGCCACCACAAAAGCAGGCTTGTCCTTCTCCTCGGTGGCGATCATGGCAGCCAGGCGATAAGACTCCAGGGCTGCTTGAGGATCGCGTGCCCGAAAGCGCGAATCTGCCCGATCGATCAGACCGCGAAGATCGAGCTCAGCGTCCACATTCCTGGTGACACAGGCCGGAGCACAAAGGGCGAGACAGATAAGAAAAGCAGGGGTACGCATGGGAGTCGGCTGCTGAAATCCTCGCCAGACGGACGAGTTCTACCCTCCATCATCCCCATCCCAGCCGCTTCCCGCAAGGAAAGTGGAGATTCAACAGCAGGCAATCGGTCACAGACACCCGCTGGCAGGTCCAGACCCTGGAGAGTCCTCTTCGTATCCCATGTCCAGATCGCTACCCTCGCCCCTGATATGGGGGCCTCTGGACGAAGAATACTCAGCGCAGCGCTTGTTCTGACTGCTGTAGTGCTGTCGATCGCCCGTCTCAGCACATCTACGCCCAGGACCTACGCGGCCCTGGCGCTCACCCATGAGCCCCGCTGGGGAGTGGAGCTGGAAGGTCCGATCATGGACCTGAAGAGCAAGCCAGAGGAATCGATGGCCCCCACCGTTGCTCACCTGATCGAGCCTCTGGCTGTCGATCCAACAACCGAAAAAGTCGCCCCCTTTGTGCCCGACGCCACCCAAGCGGCACTTGAAGTTCAAGTCCTTGACGAACAGGGCGTACCGCTCGTGGGCGCTCATGTGGCTTGCTTCCCTTTTGAAAGCGATGCTCCAAGACGCACGCATCGATTGATAGAAGCCAGCAAAGGCAACCTCGCACTGGCTCCCCGCACCGACCAGGAAGGCCGCTGCCTGCTGGTCCTGCCCCCCATGGATCGGGCGCGTGTCACCGTGATTTCCGCCAACTCGGGACGAGTGCTGCACTCCCAAGAGGTTCGTAGCTTGCTCGCCGGATCCAAACGCCAACTACAACTGTCGGGTCGCCACAACCTGCCCCAGCCCTGGTACCTGAAGCTCACCACCGATCCAGGCCAGCTACCGCCCAGGGAGCCATGGATTCAGTCCTTTGAGTTGGAGACCATGGGCCAAGAGTTGCTACTTGGTGACCCGAGCCCCCTGAGTCCCATGGGAGGAGGCGTCTGGGCCACGCTTCTCGACCTGGCCCAATCTCAAGTGGTGATCGTTGGTGCCGAAGGACTCGCCCCCCGGGCAGTCATGATGCGCCCCGGCCACAGCCGTTGGGACCACCCGATGCAAATCAATCTGCAGAGGGGAGGACGCTTACGAATTCAGACCACAGCCAAGAGCGAATTGACCCTGAAGGTGCCCCTCTGCGCTCTGGGAGACAACGTTCCCAAGGTTCCGATTCTGTGGCATTTGAGCTCAGACGAGAACGGTTGGATCCAAGCCGATCAGCTGCCGACAGGGGTCACCATGGATGTGGTCTGGAACCCAATTGTGGCAGCTGCTCCCCGGCAGATCGAATTCAGCGAAGCCACCCCCCTCGTTCTGGATCTCGCGCCTCTGCCGGGCAGCACCCGCCTAAGCGGCAGCCTGAGAGACCCTGGAGGCAGACTACTTGCCCACATACCTCTGGTGCTGATATCTGCCACACGCAAAGGAAGCGTACACCTGCCTCCCGAGACCCGCCCCCTGAGGCGTCTGATCAGCGACCAGGATGGGCACTTCGTCCTGGACAACCTGCCAGCGGCCGCCTGGTGGATCTGCCCAGAACCCGGACACGGTTGGGCCCCCGTGACTCGCTGGTTCGAAGTGCCCAGCAATGCGCAGGAGATTCGACTGGAATTGCAAGCCCTGCCCGCCCGTGCGATTGCCGGCCAGGTTGTCGACGATGCGGGCACGATTGTCGCAGGAGCCACTGTGCGCCTGACGGACGAAGGCGGGAAAGTGCTGGCGGAGCAGATTAGCGGGCTCAGCGGGGGCTTTGCTTTTGAAGCCCCCACGGGCGAGAAACTCTATGTTCAATCCCTGGCTTGTGGTGCCCACGGCTCCTCGACCTTGATGCTCTGCCCCCTCTCGGCCCAGCCCATGAAATTGAAGGTCCACCTGGGAGGCCAGATTCACGGCATCTTCCTGACACCGAAAAACGGCTTGTCCCAGGGACCCCATCAGGTCCTGCTCCACAGCCCTGATCAGGCTCCAAGACGGTTCACCATCGAAAGCGCCTTCTTCCGTCTGGAAGGGCTCAAAGAAGGCTGTCATGCACTCGCAGTCTTGGACACTGCCGGCCGGGTTGGGACCCTGGTAGTGAACATCGATGGAGAATCTACACCTCCTGCAACGATTCACATGGGTCTGGGCCAGACTACCGAAATCTACAATCCGACCTCACAACCCATGGCCTACAAGCTGACCGCTGAAGGTGCAGTCTGGATGAAGGGCACCTTGGCACCCGAAGCCAGCCGCACGGTCGCGATTCCTGCGAGTCCAGTGAAACTGTATTTCGGTCCGCCCAAGAGTGAACTGCCCCAATTGCAGTCCTTCCCAGACCATGCGCCCGACCGCATTCTGCTGGAGACCAGCACGTAAATCCAGAATCGGAAGAGCGCAGCAACATGGACAGTCTCAACGCCTTCCGCAATTTGCTCCGCAGCCATGGGGAGTTGATGATTGCAGCACTGGCAGAATTGGACGACCATCAAGCGCTTTCTGCTCCAAATCCCTCGGCTGCTTGGATAGCCGCGCACCTACACGAGTGCCTGAGCGAGGTGCAGGCCCTGGTCTGCGGCAGTCGACCCACAGAAGACACCCCGCCCCTTGAAGATCTGGTCTGGCTTCAACAGGTGCAGACCCTGGAGCAACGCTGCCTTGACCTGAATGATGCCCTGAGCAGGTTGTGCGAGAAGGACCTGGACCATGAGCCGGCGGGGGGCTTGGAACAGGATCTGGGTAAGGGAAGCCCTAGCCGCCGCGAAGTATTGGCCGGACACGTGGGACACATGGGCTGGCATCTGGGTCAATTGGCGAGAATTCGTAGCCAACTTGGCCTGACCGCGATGCCCGGCTGGAGTTGAGTTCAGGCCCTGTTTTTGGCCTCCGAGACGCCAACGACCCATCTGCTTCCCCTCTTTGGCCCTTGACAGGAAGCCCTTGATCTGGTCCACGTCTGGTTCCGAGCTCCCTCTCAAGAAACCACTAGATGTAGTGGCTTGACCAGCACGATCTACTCCATATGGTATGCCTCCCGGCGCGGTCCCCCCGACGCCTCTGACCCGAATATCTCCTCCTTCGCCTCTCTGCAGTCTCCTGACCCCGATGCCCATTCCAAAGACAGCCCCGCCGGCCATCGGCACTGTTTCCCCCACCCCCCAGGACGCCCCCGGCATGCAGGTACGCAAGCGCAACGGAGGTCTTGAGCCGGTGGATCTCAACAAGATCGTTCGCGCCGTCAGTCGCTGCGCAGACGGGCTGAGTGCAGTGGATCCAATGCGCATTGCAACACGCACCATCAGTGGGCTCTATGACGGTGCATCCACTGAGGAACTCGATCGCCTCTCCATCCATACCTCTGCCGCCCTGATTGCGGAAGAGCCTCAATATCGATTCCTGGCTGCGCGCCTGCTGGGGACCTATGTCGAGAAAGAAGTCCAGAACCAGAACCTCTTCTCCTTCAGCCAGTCGATCCAGCTGGGCCATGACACCGGTCTGATTCAGGACAAGACCTATGAATTTGTAATGGCCAACGCGCGCAAGCTGAACGACACGATTCAACCTGAGCGCGATCATCTGTTCGGCTACTTTGGTCTGCGCACCGTATATGACCGTTACCTGCTCAAGCACCCTGAAACACGCAAGGTGCTGGAGACTCCCCAGTACTTCTTCATGCGAGTAGCTTGCGGTCTTGCAGATACCCCAGGCGATGCGCGAGACTTCTACGCCCTGATCTCTTCTCTGAGGTATCTGCCCTCGTCCCCGACCCTCTTCAACTCAGGTACGCGCCACACCCAGTTGAGTTCTTGCTACCTACTCGACTCGCCAGCAGATGACTTGAAGTCAATCTATGATCGCTACCAGGACATCGCCCAGTTGTCCAAATTCGCGGGCGGCATCGGCGTCTCCTGGTCACGGGTACGCAGCCGAGGCTCTCTGATCCGCGGCACCAACGGCGAGTCCAATGGAATCGTGCCCTGGCTGAAAACCCTGGATTCCTCGGTGGCAGCAGTCAACCAAGGCGGACGGCGCAAAGGTGCCGCCTGTGTTTATCTGGAAACCTGGCACGCGGACATCGAAGAGTTCCTCGAATTGCGTGACAACACCGGGGACGAGGCGCGCCGTACGCACAACCTGAACCTCGCCAACTGGGTGCCGGACCTGTTCATGGAGCGTGTTGAAGCTGACGAGAACTGGTCGCTTTTCGATCCCAAGACCCTGCCCCAGCTGACGGACACATTCGGAGATACCTTCCGCAAAGTCTACCTGCAGGCAGAAAAGGACGGCCTGGCCGTGCGCTCAATCAAGGCCCGCAACCTATACGGACGCATGATGCGCACCTTGGCCCAGACCGGCAACGGCTGGATGACTTTCAAGGACGCAAGCAACCTGAAGTGCAACCAGACCGCTACTGAGGGCAACATGGTGCACCTATCCAATCTATGCACTGAGATTCTCGAGATCACAAAGCAAGACGAAACGGCGGTCTGCAACCTGGGCTCGGTAAATTTGAGCAAGCTGGTGCTCAACCGTGATGGAGTGACCAGTTTCGACTTCGATGGCCTCGGCAAAATCGTTTGCACCGCCATGCGCTACCTTGACAAGGTGATTGATGTCAACTTCTACCCCACCCCAGAATCCGCTGACTCCAACAGCCGTTGGCGACCGGTTGGGCTCGGTTGCATGGGCCTGCAGGATGTCTTCTTCCAGATGCGCCTTCCCTTTGATTCAGAAGAGGCTCTGACGCTCTCCACCCTTATCCAAGAACACATCTATCTGAATGCCCTACGCACATCCTGCGAACTGGCCAAGCAAGACGGTCCACACAGAGCATTCGATGAAACCCGCGCCGCCAAAGGTGACCTGCAGTTCGATCTGTGGGGCATCGAGCCGACCCTCAAGGATGAATGGGAGGCCCTCAAGAAAGAGATTGCTGAATTTGGCCTGCGGAACTCCCTGACAGTCGCGATCGCCCCCACAGCGACAATTGCCACCATCGCGGGTTGCTATGAATGTATCGAGCCTCAGGTTTCGAACCTCTTCAAGCGCGAAACCCTTTCGGGAGATTTTGTGCAGGTCAACAACTACCTTGTGGATGACCTCAAGCAGCGCGGGTTGTGGAACGAGGTTATGCGTTCGCGGATCAAGCAGGCCGAGGGCTCGATTTCTGAAATCGACGAATTGCCTGAGGAATTGCGCACCCTCTACCGCACAGCTTGGGAGCTGCCCCAAAAGTCCCTGATCGACCTCGCCGCTGCACGAGGCCCCTATATCGATCAAAGCCAGTCCCTCAACCTGTTCATGGCATCACCGACCATCGGCAAGCTCTCGTCCATGTACGCCTACGCCTGGCGCACGGGACTCAAGACTACCTATTACCTGCGCTCACGCCCGGCCACCCGCATCCGTCAAACCACCGTTGCGGTCAGCCCTGAAGCTGAAGCCAATGACAGCGATGCGGTGACCTGCTCGCTGGAGAATCCCGAGAGCTGCGAAGCCTGCCAATAGTTTCTATGCCCGCCCCTTTACCTCGCCCTTTAGTTACATGACCAGCAGAATTCTCGATCCCGGCTTCAATCTTACTCTGCGTCCAATGAAGTACCCGATCTTCTATGACATGTACCGGGACGCGATCAAGAACACCTGGACCGTGGAGGAGGTGGATTTTTCCACGGATGTAGTGGATCTGGCCCAGCGGCTCCTGCCCGCAGAGCGGCACCTTATTCACCGGTTGGTGGCCTTCTTTGCCACGGGAGATTCGATCGTCTCCAACAACTTGGTGCTGTCCCTCTACAAGCACATCAACTCCCCCGAAGCGCGCATGTACCTGTCCCGGCAACTCTATGAAGAAGCCCTGCATGTACAGTTCTACCTGACTCTGTTGGACACCTACATCCCCGATCACAAGGAACGGGAAGAGGCGTTTGACGCGATAAACCAGATCCCCTCGATCAAGGCCAAGGCAGACTTCTGCTTCAAGTGGATCGATTCGGTGGCTGATCTGGACGCCACCGACTCACCACAGAAGCGCCAACAGTTCATGCTGAATCTGGTCTGCTTCGCCTGCTGCATCGAGGGCCTGTTTTTCTTCGCGGCCTTTGCTTATGTCTACTTCCTACGCTCCAAGGGACTCTTGAACGGTCTGGCCGCGGGCACCAACTGGGTCTTCCGAGACGAAAGCTGTCACATGTCCTTCGCCCTTGAAGTAGTGCAACTGACACGCGAAGAGTACCCCGATCTTTGGGACGAAGACATCGAAACCAAGATCATCAGCATGCTTGAAGAGGCGGTAGAGTGCGAAATGCAGTTCGCCGAGGACCTATTGGAGAACGGCGTTCCGGGCCTCTCACTGAAGGACATGCGCATCTATCTGGAATTCGTGGCTGACCAGCGCCTCAAGAACCTGGGCATCAAAGTGCGCTACGGATCCAAGAACCCCTTCGACTTCATGGAACTGCAGGATGTGCAGGAGTTGTCGAACTTCTTCGAACGCAAGGTCTCGGCCTATCAGGTGGCCGTGGCTGGTGAAGTGGCCTTCGGCGAGGACTTTTAGAGTCGCTGATGAGCCCGACCCAAGGGGGGTAGGGCACCTGCATTTCTGTCTCCGCTGCGCCCTTGCGGTCCTCGGGCTTGCACAACCCCAAGTGGGCTCTGTGCCCGCCGTTCTGCATTTCATCTGCGGTGGCAGGACTCTCACTGCTGGTTGCTACTGAGACGCACAGGCCCCTCTTGCAGCGGACAGGGCTTGGGCTCTTTGCCCTGGCAGCTTACGCTGGCGAAGTAGACAACTTGATGAATGAACTGGACCACGCCCAGACTCTGGCCCAGCTAAGAAGAGCCTTGAAGAAATTCGGGAACACACCTGCGACCACAGACTCCTCAAGCGGAAACAGGAGCAGAGTCCGGACAACCAACCTTTACCCCAGTCCCTGGAGATTGTGATAGAACCCAGGATCATGAGAACTGACGCGCCGCCCCTCGCCACTGAACCCCGCTGCATTGGTCGGGGCAGGTCCGGAGTTGTCTTTCTACTGGAATCCGAAAAGGGACCCAAGATCGCCCGCAAGATCTTTGACTCGGGCACGCTTACACGACTGGTCCAGTACATCTTCCTGGGAGCAGCAAACCCCTACGCCTGGAGCGAGCACGCGATACGCGGCGCCCTCCTGCGTCGCAGAATTCTGGCCGAACTCGTGCCCATGGCGCTCAAGGGCCGCATGCATGTAGCCCGGGCCCTGGGCCATGGTTGGGACGAGGACCGCGCGGCCATGACCCTGGATACCGAGTACATCGATGGTGCACACCCGGCCCTGCACCACCCTCTCAGCCAAAGCGGTAAACAAGACACGGACGAGCTACGCCACAAATTGCTGCCCCAACTGCAAGAATTTCTGCGTGAAACCGGCTTCGATGGGATGCTCTGGCAAGCAGGGCTCGGTAATCCAGTGGCTTTTGCAAACTTCATCCTGCGCAAGGACGCGAGGGGAACAACCCATTGGTTTTGGGTTGACCTTGAGTCCGGAGTACCAGCCCTCTTTCCAGCCCGGCTTGGAATCTTGATGGGCACCTACCTGCCGCTGTGTTTCAAGTACCGGGCGCCGCTCTTTGACCACACGGACACCACGCGCCTGACGGCTTGGTTGACCCGCAACGGCGCGCGGCTCGATGCAGCCCGCGGGGCAGGGACAACCAAGCGCCTGCTGTCCGATTGCGCAGCCCTTGAGGTTTCGGGCATGGGCTTCTGGCAACAGACCCGCCTGCAAAAATCAATTGCCAGCCAGGAAACCAAAGGGCGCGTCAGTCACACCGAAGCCAGACTCTACGCCCGACGACCTCTGCGCTGGTGGTCGCTGGAAGCCCTACGCGGGATGCGCGGCACCATCACCCGAACATGGCGCCTCTGCAGGAAATTTGCCGCCCAATTGCAGCAGGTACCATGGCTCGTACTCCCCGCCCAAGCCTCGTCGTTCATGTTCTCCCAGCAGCGCCGAGAACAAGTCGCCCGCGCCGCGATCCTGCTGCGCGTCGACCAATGGACCTCCCGCGGCAGCCTCTCTCCCGCGCATGCGATCGAAATCAGCGCAGCGGTCCACGAAGAGGACTCCTCCGCCTGGCTCTCGGACTTCGCGGTGCACCTAGGCATCAAACCTCTGGTCAAAGCCACCGAATGGATCGTCTTCCCCGCGCTCCTGTTGAGCGGAACAGTAAGCGAAGCCACCGTAGCCCTGGTGATCCTGGCCGGCGGCTCTCTCTCCCGCAGCCTCTACACCAGCCTACGCACGATCCAAGAGATCTCCCGAGGTGGCAAACCTCCCTGGATTGCATTGGGAGTCGGCGTCCTGCCAGTCCTCGGCAATCTGGCCTATCCCGCCCAGATCGCCTGGACCGGACACGGGGACAAGAACCTTCCAGCCCAGTTCCTGCTCTACGACGGCCTGACCCTGATCGGCCGCCGTCTCCCCATCTGGGGTGGGCGCAACACCCTGACCGAACAACTCAGCAACCACGCGGTGGATCGCCTGGTGCGCAGAAGTACACGGACCAAGGTATGAGAACTACCCTCTTCGGATTGGCCCTTTGCATCGGCGCTGGAACCGGATGTGCATCGACTCCCCAAGACAATTCCATCGTTCCCCAAGAGGTGATCGCGCAGGTGGAGGAGTTTGCTGAGGTACTCCTGGAAGAAGAAACCACGCCTGGTTTCGTACTCGGAGTTGCCACCCGTGAAGGGCGCTGGATCCAGGGCTTCGGCCGGCGTTCCTTTGGTGATCCGCGACCACCGGAAGGCACCACCCTGTTTGAAATCGGCTCGATCAGCAAAGTGTTCACCGCATTGTTGTTGTTGGAAGCCGAAGCCCGGGGCGAAGTGCAACTCGATGATCCTCTGACCGAACATGTGCCCGAGGGGATTAGCGTCCCCGAGGAAAGCCAACCAATTCGTCTGGTACACCTCGCCCTGCACGCCTCAGGCCTGCCGCGCATGCCCTTGAACTTCAAGCCAGCGGACCCCAACAATCCATTCGCTGGATTTTCTACCGAACAGCCATTTGAGTGGCTGCAGGCCACAAGGGTCAAGAATCCTCCCTTGACCCAATATGTCTACAGCAACTTTGCCGTCGGTCTCTTGGGTGAGGTGCTGGTGCGGGCTGCGGGGGTCGAAGACTACGACCAACTCCTGCAACTACGCCTGGCGGAGCCCTTGGGTTTGGATGACACCACAACCTTGCCCAGCCCAGAACAGCAGAGCCGGGTCGCACAGGCCCATGACGCAGCCATGTCCCCGGTCCCCGGCTGGACCTTTGATGTCTTTGCGGGCGCTGGCGCCATTCGCTCCAACATGGAGGACATGCTGGACTTCGGCCTCAGTCAGATAGATCCAACCCCCCTTCATGCCAAAGCCCAGGAAGTGCGTTTCAAGCCAGAGAAGCCGCCTGTGCACATGGCCCTGGGTTGGCATGTGAATGCCAAGACAGGAACTCTCTGGCACAATGGCCAAACCGGTGGTTATCACTCCCTGCTGGCCCTCTCACCTGAGAACGGCCTGGTGGTCTGCGTACTCTCAAATTCTGCCGATGGATCCTGCGAACGGCTTGCCAACGGTTGCTACCAGCTCATGTGCGGGAACGATCCCTCTCCACCACTCAAGATCCGACGCAGCGGACATCCCCAGCAGGAGCGACTCGAACAACTCGTAGGGGTCTTCAAGATTGCGCCCATGGCCAGACTGACCATCACCAAAGAAGATCATCGGGTCTACGCCAAAATGACCTTCCAGCAACGCTTGCGTATCTTTCCTACTGACGATGAGGGGCTGCGGTACTTTTACCGCGGCATTGATGCGGAAATCAGCTTCGAACAGGATGAATCCGGAGAGATCTCCAGTCTGACCCTTCACCAGAATGGCCGGGACATGAGGGGGCCGCGGATCGAATGAGCACACAAATCCCGAACGACGAGCACATCTCTGATCGGGATGATCTTGATGGTCTCACCGATGACGAAACGATTTTGCGCACGCCGGAGGAGCGAGCACAACTGGCCCTGAAGGTCGCCCTTGTCTCAGCCGCACTGATCCTGTTCATGATCGTCGCCACCTGGCTCTTGCGCCCAGAGGGTCAAATCATGGTTGAGCGCTGGCCCAACGGCTACACCAAGACCGAGACCACCTACCGCTCCCAGGGACGCGAGCGCCAGGCCCACGGCGCCTATCGGGCCTGGCACGAGAACGGCCAGCTCAAAGCCAAAGGCCAACTTGCCGCGGGCCTGAAGGAGGGGTCCTGGGTCTACTACGAGCCCAACGGAGACCCCGACAAGAACCTGTCGGGGACCTACCGCGAAGATCAGCGAATTGAGCTCTGAGGCCAGAGGAACGCCGAGCAGCAACCGTCAGTCATTCCACTGATCGGTCCTGAAACTCGAAGCACATAGGCCTGCGGCGTTGAAGAGGCTAGAGGCATCCGCGGCACCCCAGGCAAAACGTACTGCTCGGGCTTCGGTGACCTGCTCGCAGGTCACGATCACCCTGTCGCCCACCACGCGCGCTTCAGCGGGATAGAATTTCCTGTCCTCGCCAGCCATGGTGAAGTGATGGTTGGCGGCCGCGCGCAGCTCCAGGCCCGCCGCGTGATCGAAAACCAAAGCGGCCAGGGCTCCTTCAAATGCGTAACCTAAGAGGGTCGGCCCAGACCAAACCAGGTCCTGACCATAGTCCTTGGCCAAAGCCAGGAGCGCAAGGCGACGGCCGACCTGATCCTTGTACCCCGGGTGGATGTTAGTCGGGTTACCGATGTCCATGATCACCGCCTGTCCCGTGTGCGGCAACGAAAGCGTCATGCTCTGAGCTTCGCGCAATCGTGCGGCCTGCCCCGTGTCCTCGGCGTAGCCAAAAGGCGCAATTTGCACCCAGTAGAATGGAAATTCCGCCTGGCCCCAACGGTGGCGCCAATCCTGAATCATTCCAGGGAAGAGTCGCTGGTATTGGGCACCGCGGCCCACGTTGGATTCGCCCTGATACCAGATCACGCCGCGCATGGCGAAAGGGATCAAGGGCTCGATCATGCCGTTGGAGAGGGCTGAGGGCGTGTTCTGAGAAAACCAGTCGTTACGGGGGAAAGGCTCCAGGTCCTGGACCGCAGCGCCACGCCGGGCTGCCCAGGTACCGTTGAGAATGACACGCTGGTCCAGGTCAGGACAGCGCAGTTCCATGGTTCCAGGTCCACTAGCCGTCCAACCAATTGTCCCCGCGCCACCCGTATCCACAACCATCACAGCCAGGACATTTGTGCCGGGTACCATTGTTGCTGCGGGAACAGCATACTCCCGCGCAGTTAGGTACTTGCCCATCTCACGCACAGATCCCACCTCGATCCCGTTGATCCAGGTCACGTCCATGTCATCCATGGCACCAGGAGCCAGCACGAGATCTTTACCAGCCCAGTTGGGTGGCACCTCGAAGCCGCGCCGAAACCAGACGCAACCATCGAAGCTTCCAAGGCCCATGTTCACGAACTGCGTGGGCACATCCACGTTGTCCCAACCATCCGCATCCCCGCCAGCGCGGTTCCAGCCAGCGGCCAGACCGGGATCCTGCTTGAAGAGATCATTCCACCAGTTGGACTCCAGACTCTCGGCGTTGTCCGCTAGCGAATGACCAGCCCGGCGGGCCGCCACAAGATCGAGGGCTGAATCGAATTCACCCCCCAGACGCAAGGCGGCTTCGCTGGTCCAGGCTTCAACCACCGTACCACCCCAAGCAGTCATCACCAGGCCGATGGGCACGTCCGGCAGGGCTTGGGCCAGTTCACGACCAAAGTGAAAACCAACGGCGCTGAAGTCCGCTACGTTCGCGGGAGTGCAAAGGCCCCAGGAAATATTGGCATCACCCTTGGCAGTATCAGAAAAGGCCTTCCCGACCGTGCAAAGCCTAAGTTGAGGTTCATCAATAGAATTGATAATGGCTGTGGAATCAGCAAACCAAGCAAGGTGCCACTCCATGTTGGACTGCCCAGAGCAGATCCAGACCTCGCCTACCATCACATCCTCAAGGGTGATGGTCTTGCCCGCAGTGACACTCAGGGTGTAGGGGCCACCCGCCTTGGGTGTGCTCAGATCCGCGCGCCAGGCGCCCTCACCATCCGCCTTGGCCAACACAGCTTTCGCACTCCAAGAGGGTTTCACACTCACCTCAGCACCCGCTGCAGCCCAACCCCAAATCGGAGCCAGGGTTTCGCGTTGGAGAACCATGTGGTCAGCGAACATTCCGGACAAGCTCAGGTCCTGGGAAGGACTTGCACAGAGCGGGGAGACAAGCAGGATTGAGAGAAGGAGGCGTACCATGGCCACCAGTCTAACCATTCTGACGAGTCTTCGCAGTTCTCCTTGCGACCAGGAGCTAACGCAGGGTCTGAAGGATGGTCTGTGTTGGGTTGAGTTCCAATCTTAGCTTGCGAAACTGAACCGTCATTGCCTGTCCCTGGTGCAACTGAAAGCCCACGCGCCCATGAGCGGCTCCCTTGGGATCATCGAGATCCACGGTCTTGAGGCCATTGAGCGCGATCTGCACATGGGTGCCCACGCACAGAATCTCATAGGTGTTCCAGCCCCCAGTGTTCTGGGGCTGGGGAACATCTCCCACCATGAGTCCGCGACCATGCACCTCATAGAGTGTGCCCCAGATGCCCTTGCTCGCATCCGCTTGATAACCCTGCACTGAGTGCTCCTCAAAGGGCTGCGAGCGAACCTGAATACCGCTGTTGGCGGAGTCTGGGGTCAAGCGCATCTCCAACACCAAGCGAAAATCCTTGAGATCGTAATCGCTGAGCAGGTACTCGTTGTGCTCAAGTGCTTCTGCGCGGCCAACGATCACACCATCCGCCACGGTCCAAAGGCCTTGAGTTCCGCTCCAGCCGGCGAGGTTCACTCCGTTGAACCACTCGGCTTCTTCGCCGGGCAGCAATCGTCGAGAGACCTGGCTCTTCGATCCCAGATAGGCAATCAGATCCACTGCTTCGGATTCACCCAAGGCCCCAAGCTGCCCCTCGGGCATCAGCGAATTGGGGTCCGTGCGCCGGGCTTCCACTTCACCTTGATCCAGTTCCAGGGTCCCGGTTTCCGTGGCGAGCACCAAGATCTCCTCAGTCTCCCGCAGTAGGACTCCGTTGATGATACGGCCTTCATGGGTGGCCACAATCGTCGCTCGATAGGCAGCTGGAATCTCCGCGCTGGGATCAATCAAGTTGCGCAGGATGTAGTCCAAGTCTGCGCGATTGGAACCAGTGAGCTCGGGACCAACAGTCTCCCCGATGCCATACAGCTCATGACAACGCTGGCAGGTCTTGGCGAAGACCGCACGACCCCGCTGCAGGTCCGCCCCGGCCAAGCGTTCAACGGTCAGGATTTCCTTCCACTCCGAGATCTGCTGCACCCGGTCCTGACCCAGGGGCCGCAGGGTGCCCCACACCTGGCCCAACAGATCGGTCAACTCAGGCCCCATCTCCACGATGCGACGCGCGTCGGTTGGAGCCAGGACCTCGCGGCCTCCAAGAGCGCCACTCTGGATGCCCTTAAGCACAGCCCGTGCCCCGTCCGGATTGCTGGTCAAGGTGGCGACCGCTTCCCGTTGAGCTGCGGGAGAGAACTCCGACCAATTGGCCAGCACCGCCCCTGTGGTACGCGGGCCGGGCCAACTGCCCAGGGCGCGCAACACATCCTGCTGCCAGGCGGAGTGCTGGATCAGACTCAGCAGGATTTCCTGGGTCGCACTGTCTCGCGCTTCTACCAGCACCTCGAAGGCCAGCCGGGTACGCTCGTTGTCCTCACCTGTGGCGAGCCAGACACGCAGGGTCTCAAAGGCGCGCACGTCCCCGAAGCGCGCAGCCACAAGCACAGCGCGCTCGACGAGAGTGCTGTCCTTCGAAGCGGCAAGCTGCTCATAAGCCTCGTTCCAACCAGCCGGCGCCCTCACTCCACGCCGTTCCCCGAGAGCCTGTAGCAGCGCATCCAAAGCCTGCAAGCATTGGAGTTCACCGGACACTTCCGACAGATGGCTCACCAGGGCGGGCATGGCCTCGTCAAGCACCGCACAGCGCCGAACCACAAAGCTCGCCAAGCGCTGGGAAGAAGTGCTGCGCGCCAGGGCCAGGGCCCGTTCGGGATCTTTTGGGACCAGTGGTTCCAGGCCGTACCAGATCAGGAGCTCCACCGAATTCTGCTCGAGTGCCGCCTCGTTGAGAGCAAGAGCGTTGATCAGGTCCCAACGAAGATGATCCGGCAAGCGCTGGATCGCGCTGGCCAACTCACGCAAGACAACCGGGTCGGAATCACCGCTTGCCCGCAAAACCAGCAACTCCCCCATGCGCTCAGTCAGATCCAGACGTCCCCCAAGGGCTCGCACGGCCCAGGCTCGAACGGTTGAGTTCTCATCGCGGGTCATGACATGGCCCGCTGCGGGCTCGCCCAACTTGCCGCAGCTCTGCAACAACCAGAGCGCTCGCAAGCGCACGCTTGAATCCACGTCGCCGAGCATCCGCTGCACTACGGACTCCACCTCGGCCTGGGCCAGGCCACGCTCCTGACAACGCCGACGCGCACGCCGGGACGCATAGGTGCTGCCTGTCAAGGCCAGCTCGACCAACTCCTGCGGGGAAGACTGGCGCAGATCCAAGAAGCTCGTCCCCTGATCCCCATAGCGCAGCCGATAGAGCCGGCCATTGGTTCGGTTCCAGATCTCCGTGTCGTTGTGATGACAGGCTTGGGGATCGTACCAGTCAATGAAGAAGACCTCACCCTCAGGGCCCGTGCGCGCCGCAATGCCTCGGAACCAGGTGTCGTTGGCGTGCATGAGATCGTCCCTGTGACTCGCAATCCAAGTGGCTCCGTCTGGCGTCAAATGGTCATGGTTCATACGGTTCCCGTGCACATTGAAGAACAGAGCACCACCCTGATATTGCTCGGGAAACTGCTGACCCTGATAGATCAAGAGACCGCAGTGGGCGTGACCACCACCCGCCAGATCCGAACGACCGGTACCCCCGTGGGGATTGTCTCCAATAAAATGCCGGTGATCGGCAATGGTGGGCAGGTCCTCAAAAATGTAAGGACTGAAGTGTGCCCCCGCTTGACGGTGGTAACGGGCTCCAGGCACCAGATGATAAAAGTGCGGAATCACGCAGGCGCTGACGAAGACCTCCCCCTGTGCATTGAAGTCCACGCCCCAGGGATTGCTGGTGCCTTCGGCAAAGACCTCGAAGTGATGGGAAGTGGGGTGAAAACGCCAGACCCCCGCGTTGATCGGTACCCGCTGCTCATCTGGTGTACCAGGCGCACCCACCCGCGAATGGGTGAAGACCCCGTGACAGCCATAGAGCCAGCCATCGGGGCCAAAGGTAAAAGCATTGAGGGTCTCGTGGGTGTCCTCGTAGCCCCAACCATCCAATAGAACCACCGGCGGGCCATCGGGCTCGTCGTCGGCGTTTCTATCTGGGATGAAGAGCAGCTCTGGCGCCTGGCCCACAAACACACCGCCAAAACCGACCGCTAGACCGGAAACCAGGTTCAGACCCTCATAGAAGACCTTCTTGGTCTCGAAAGACCCGTCCTGGTCAGCGTCTTCGAAAATCAAGATGCGGTCGTGTCCCTCACCAGCAGGACGCTTCTTGGGGTAGCTGTAAGCCTCCGCCACCCACAGGCGTCCCCCATCATCGATCCAAAGAGCAATCGGCTGGTGCAGGTCAGGCTCGCCTGCGATCAAGTCCACATGGAATCCCTCGGGCACCGTCATTGCTGCAGCGCCCTCGATGGGGCTCAAGCCCTGATTCACTATCCTGTCTCGCGAAACCTGAACCTCTTGGCCTTCGGGAAACTCCGGGCGCTGGTCGTAGAACCGAAAGTGATCCACATTCAAGTGGCCCCAACCGCCTGCCTCTTCATCAACCAGAACAATCTGTATCGGAGCAGCGAAGCCTTCACCTAGATCGATCACGGCAGGTCGCAATTCCTCCGCGTTGCGCCCCATGGCCTCGAAGAGGACCTCACCGTTCGCAGCGAGCACTTCCAAGCGCGTTCCATGAGACGCACCGCCAGCAATCAAAAATGCCATCCAACGGGCAGGTGGTGTGAATGCAACCGAGGTCATTCGCCCGATGGCCTGATCCTGGTGCAGCTCGTACCCCCCAATCCAATAGGACCCCGCGTGGGCACTGACACTGTCGCTGCGGCGTACGGCCACGGTGTCGCCGCGGATCGGTTGACCCGCAAAGGCCTCCCCCTCCACTGTCCAATCGCTCAAGTCGCCAGTCTCAAAGTCCAGATTGACGAACCCTCCGCCTACTCTTTGGACCCTTTGGCCGCCCTCTGGGAAGGACTCGGGCTCGAGAACGGGCTCTTGGCCTTCTAGCTCAACAGCCAACCCAGCGGGCCTGCGCTGATGAACAAAGATCCCCCTCTTGGAAGCAGTCACGAAATCCGCATGCCCGTCCCCATTGAGGTCGGTGGCACAGACCTGAGTCCCCACGCCTGAATCCGGGTGAATCGGCCAGACCGAGAATCCCGTGGACTGCTCGGGATCCTGACGCAAGCCAATGATCCATGCTGGCTCCCTGGAACCTGCTTCCCTGAAGCTATGGCTCATGAATCGCTTGCCCGTGACCACATCAAGCAGGCCGTCCCCATCGAGATCCGCAGTCGTCAAGGCGTGCAATTCGCTGATTGCCAGTCCACCCGCCAGGTCGCTACCGGCGCCACCCATGACTGGATGCTCCTTCAACATCAGAGAATTGTCTTCCTCGCGCCCCAGATTTTCGAACCACGAGAGTCCATAGCCGTGGGCATCGAGGGAGGTGAAGATATCCGCATCCCCGTCTCCGTCCCAATCGTGAATCAGAATCTGCGCGCCACCGCGGGTCTTGGACAAGACCTGGGCATGAAATTCCCAAACACCTCCGGGCTTTGCAGGCTGCTCCCACCAACCGTGATTGAGCATCAGATCGGCATGTCCGTCTCCGGTCAGGTCCCCCACCCCAAGGCCATGGGTGTAACGGTGCAGACCCGTATCCTCGGCAATCACATGAAAGTCCCAGGGCTCCGTCACATCGCCCGATGGAATCGAGCACCACCCCACCGTGCCTTCGGAATGAAACACAAGATCCCGACGACCGTCTCCATCCAAGTCCACGAATGCCGGAGCCTCATTGTCCACCAGAGCATGAATCATGTGCCGCTCCCATGAGCTGACCTTGCGCACATCACCTGGGTTCTGATACCAAAAGGCTGCCGCCCCCGGGAAACCCACCAACACTATGTCCAGATCCCCATCGGAATCCACATCCTCCCCCCAGGTAAAGAAGTGATCGGAGTACCCTCCCACATCAAAGGAATCGCCCCGCCGGTACCGAAAGCGCTGCTCAAACGTCGGCCCCGCCCACCAGAACGGGCCGGCCACCACATCTTGGGCACCGTCCCCATCCACATCCATGCCTGTAGCCCCCTCGGCGAAGAAGCCCGCATCCAAACACTGGCTGGAATAGGCCTCCCCCTGGGAGACCACAATCGGCGTCCCAAGGGCAGCCATGAGCAACAAGATCATGGCAAGAGCATCCTCAAAATCCATGGGTCCGTGGGGTTCAATCCCACGGAATCATCGCCCGATTCGCCTTGGGCTCGGACCAGCCGACCTCAACGCGCCCGCAACCGCCCAAGACTACGCCCAAAGCCCACCAGCACGGCCCAATCTTCCGCGTCACCGCCAAACCCAATCCTCAGCCCGAGATCGACCAAGGTCCAAGAGTCCAGCGTGTAGGTCGCGGCAAGAAGAACATGGATGGCGCTGTAGTCCCGCTCGGGCACCCAGCCCCCCGAGAGTTCGCCAACCAGACCAATCGCACCAGGGAGTGGCCGACTTATGGCAATCGCGGCAAGATGCCCCGTGTCGAGGCCCCGCCCATCGGTCTCTCCGAGCAGATCCAACTGGTAGAACTCGGTGATGGTCGAGATACCGCGCATGTGATCGCGCGCCAGAGAAAAGCCGATATCCAACTCACCCGAACCAAGGTTGTTGCTCTTCGAGGCAATGGGAAGACTGGTAAACCAACCAATAGTCATCGCAGCCGAATCATCATTCATTTCGCGCACACGATGACGCACGCCAAACTGCAGATCCCCAAACCCCGATGCGCCTTCAACGCTGCGCTTGTAAACATCTCCACCCGCGGCAAATTCCGTGAGTTCGCCAGCTCCCCAGCGAAAAGTCATGGGCACAGCAAAGCGCCTGCTAGGACCTGTTTCAGCCCCCATTTCCAATGAAAGGTTCCCCTTCAGCTCTGTGGCCGTGTTGCTCGAAAAGGTCGGCCTCTGCACAGCCGGGGCCTGCACCTCTTCAAGGGTCAGCCGACAGCTTGAAGGCAAGAAGGCGAGCCCGCAGATCAGAACTCGTCGGAAGCAGAGAGGTCGTCGCACAACCACACCCTAGCGTACTGCCCTGAGGAAGTGCATCCCCAAGCCACGGCGCTGGTCTCACGACCCTGGGATCGCTACCGTGCAATGGATGGGAGTCCCCGCTGAAGTCTGGATCGTGGTTGGCATCTATGTTGCCTTGGCCCTGGGCGTGGGGATCGTGCTGGCCAAGCGCGCTGGGTCCAGTGTGGATGAGTATTTTCTCTCTGGACGCAACTTGCCCTGGTGGGCGGTGGGCACCTCGATGGTGGCCACTACCTTCGCCAGCGACACGCCTTTGGTGATCACCGGCTGGGTGCGCGAGGACGGCATCTGGCAGAACTGGCAGTGGTGGTGTCTGGCGGCAGGGGGCATGATGACCACCTTCGTCTTCGCGCGCTATTGGCGGCGCGCCAAAGTGATGACAACGGCGGAACTGGCCGAGTTGCGTTACGGCGGACGCGAGGCAAGCCTGCTGCGCCTTGTGCAGGGCATTTTTCAAGCAGGCCTGACCAATACGATCATTCTCTGCTGGGTGCTGTTGGCGGCCGCGAAGATCTTGGGAGTACTCTTCGAAGTAGACAAGGTACTGGCGGTCACCGTGGCCTGTGTGCTGGCTTTGGGCTACTCCACCCTGGCTGGATTCTGGGCAGTAGTGGTCACTGACTTGGTGCAGTTTGTAATGGCCATGGTCGGGTCGGTGGCTTTGGCTATCGCAGTCTGGAGCGGAATCGGCGGCACGGAAGCGGTGCACCAAGCCGTGGCCAACGGGGTCATTCGGCCCGAGCAACTGGCCTTCTTTCCCACACCAGGCTCCGGCACATGGAGCGATCCCTCCTTTTGGACGATCCCTCTCGTAACCGCCTGCGTCTTCCTCGGCGTGCAGTGGTGGGCAACTGACCAGGTGGATGGGGGAGGCCATGTGGTGCAACGCATCAGCGCTGCGCGCACGGAGAAGGACGGCCTGTTGGGCAGCCTGTGGTACAACATTGCACACTACGCCCTGCGGCCCTGGCCCTGGATTCTGGTGGCGGTGGGCTCCTTGGTGGTACTGCCTACCCTGTACTCGGTGGCCCCGGTCACGGGCAAGATAGTGGCCATCGACATGGATGCAGGTCGGGCCCAAGTCCAGGCGGGGCCCGAGTATCAACCCATAGAAGTAGATCTCTTCAATGTGCCGGGAGCGATGGAGGACTGGAAACCTGGTCAGGCTCTGGTCAAGAAGGGCGAGCAGGTTGTACAAGGACAGCCCCTCACGCGCACGGATCCAGAGGCGGCCTATGTGGTCATGGCGCGCCGCTACCTGACCAATCCCTGGTTGCTCGGATTGTTGGTGGCCTCGTTGCTGGCGGCCTTCATGAGCACTGTTGACACCCACACCAACCTGGCGTCGTCGTTCTTTGTCAACGACATCTACCGACGCTTCATCACTCGTGGTGCCACGGATCGTCACTATGTATTAGTGGCCCGGTTGGCATCCGTTGCGGCCCTGATATTGGGAGCCACCCTGGCCTGGGCAAACGATCGCATTTCAGACCTCTACACCTTCTTCCTGGCCTTCCTTTCAGGAGTTGGGCCGGTCTATGTAATGCGCTGGCTCTGGTGGCGTGTACGCGCCACCACCGAGATCGTGGCCATGATCACCTCTGCCCTGACGGCCTCGGCCTTGACCTTTGGACCGCGCATCGCGGGCTACCTCTCGGGAGAGTTCAGCTCACTTGCCTGGCTGGCGCCCTGGTCCAAGGTCAGCTGGGCGCGACTAGGTCCCCTGGCGGATCAAGGCGACCTGACCGTGGCCGGACGCCTGTTGATCGTGGTTTCAGTCTCGACGACCTGCTCGGTACTGACCACACTGCTGATGCCCAAGCCGCATCCCGAGAGCCTGATCGGCTTCTACCGCCGGGTACGCCCAATTGGCGCCTGGAAACCGGTGCGTATCCTGTGCCTAGACCTACCACCCGCCCAGGACGCCAAGCCCATTCTGCGGGGCATCGGCGGTGGGCTGGCAACGATCTATGGGATCCTGTTTGCGATCGGCTCCTATGTGCTTGAAAGAGGCCCAGGAGAGATCGCCCTTTGGACCGCCATGGCGGGAATCGGGGGCGTCCTGGTCACAGCAAGTCTGTTCCAACTCGAAGAACCTCCCGCAGAGGAGCCAACTGTGCCGCCCGACGTTCCAACGAAGAGCGCCGACAATGGGGGCACCGACCCGGAACCAACAGGGACCTAGGAGCCCGGTTTGGTCCCGATGACCGCGTGACAGACCGCTGTCGGCCGCTTGCCCATTGGAATGCGCCGCTCGATAGACAGGGGAGTGAGGCCCAGAATGAGCAGCTCATCGCTGCCCTCGCAGGTCACATGGGCCACTTGCCCGTTGGAAGCCATAGCCAAAGCCGAGGGCAGAACGCCGACTCCCGCCGGCATGTCCTGCAGGCTCTTGGCCACCCCAAGTTCTACCGGGACCATCGGCCCCAAACTGATCTCTGCGAGTACTGCCCGCCGCTTGGAATCAAGCAGGGCCGCTGACCCACCATGACGATGAATGACCAGTACCTTGCTCCCATCTGGTGTGAAATCAATGTCCCAAGGCTGAGAGCCAACGGGGAACTCCAGCACTTCGCGGTTCCCGACGAGATCCACCACGCTGATCGAGTTGGTCAAGGAGTTCGTCACCCAGATCTCATGCCCTTCCGGATGCAAAGCGAGACTGGAGGGACCACCCCCCAGGGGAATCCGCCGCAAGACCCGACCGCGCATCAAATCGCAGACTACCAGGGTCCCGGATTCAGAAAAACTCACCCAAGCATGGCGACCATCCCGGGCCACGACCATGTCAGAGGCTCCACTCTCGCCCAGATCAAGCAAGGGCTGCAACGAGCCGGTGTCAGTGGAAATGCGATAGAGATGGGAGCTGTTCTCCACACACACCAAGAGCCGCGCCCCAGATGGTTCAAACGCGGCAGCACAGGGTCCAAAGAGTGATTCCTCTGGCTGCTCCTTGTCGACCAGATCGATCACGCGCAGCACACGCCCCAAGCGCAGACTGAAAAGGGTCACCGTATGCCCGGACTTGGAGTCCCCCACATGAAGGATGGCAGCGGTTTCTCCACTGGGAGCCAGCGCAATACCAGAAGGACCGTCCTCAACCCGCACGATCTGTCGCGGCGTAGCGGTGCCAGGCTCGATCAAGACAACCCGATTGGCGCCCTGGGCAGCAACCAAGATCAACTCGGGCACCCCGCCGGGGCTTTCTGCAGCAGCAGGTCCCTCTAGGGGTAAACCCATGGCTAGGAGCACAACCAAGCAAATCCGTAGACAGTCCATCTCTCCCGTCATCGACCACTTTCAGCAAGGGGCAGGAGAAAAGCACGTAGGACCGAGCTTGACTGTACCAGATCAGTACGGAACCGCAGTTCTACTGGTGAGGACCCCAATACACTCTTAGTATCCGCCCCCCAGCAGCACTTCACACCTTTAATGACTTCTCCCATGCGCACCTACCCGCTCCTGATTCTGTCCGGCCTCCTCTTCTGCTCTTGCTCGGTTGATTTCAGTTCGATCCGAGTCGAAGGAAACGGTGAACAGGGCAGTGAAGAGCGTGTCCTCACGGGCTTTGATGAGATCGATAGCACAGGATCGATGGACTTGAAGATCGTGCAGAGCGCAGAGTTCCGGGTAGTTGTCCGGGGGGACTCGAACCTGCTGGCCTACATGGAGATCTCGGTGAACGGGAACCGTCTGGATCTGGACACTCGCGATGGCTACGGCCCAGATCCCATGCCTTCTGTCGAGATCCACATGCCGAACTGCAAGCTTCTGGAGCGCACCGGCTCGGGCGACACCGAGATGAAGGGGCTGAAGGTGGCACGGCTGGAGCTGGATCTGACCGGGTCAGGCGACCTGTCAGCGGAGGGAGCGGTGGAAGACGTCGCCCTGGACATGACCGGGTCCGGAGACGTGAACCTGGACCAACTCGTTGCCGACAGGATGGAGGTAGACTTGACTGGCAGTGGCACCGCTCGGGTACGGGTGGAAGACAAACTCTCAGGGAGTATCACTGGCTCAGGCAAGATCTACTTGAGCGGCGACGCGAGCGAGGACGTGGACACTACAGGTAGTGGCCGGGTGATCCGTGTTGAACCCGGGAGTGGTGGGGACAAGTAGCGGCAATTCTCCGAGAATTGCCAGTCCGTGCGGCAGAGGCTTCACGACGGCACAAGGTGGACAGCATCAATCCACTTGGCTGGTAGGTGGATGCAGACGCAGACCTGGCTACCCCATTACCCATCTTCGCGTACGAGCTGTACGGGGTCTGCGATGACTTGGCCCCTAGCCAGCACGCTCTTGGGACCTACGCCGGCTTCCTCCCTGCACCCCATCCAATGCAAGTCCAGAGCAGGCTTGCAATTGCGCCACATCTATGGACAATTCCTCCCCTCAAATCGACATCTTCAGGTTTCCCCGACACTTAGACAAATGGCACAAAAAAGTTCAACGCGCAGGAAACGTCGCTCAACCGACGAACTCATTGCGGACTACGAAAAGAAGATTCGGGATGTGAAGGCCCGTGCAAAGGAAAAGGAGCTCAAGTCCAGCCCCGCCATGAAGAAAGCAGTTTCTTTGGTCAAGGCCATGGATCGTTGCCTGAGCGAAGCCGCGGAAGAGGGCAATAACCACCTGCGTCATGCGGTAGCAGATGGGCGCAAGGCCCTCAGCAAGTACCTCCAAACGCAAGGAGTGACCCTACCCAAGGCGAACCTCCCCCGGGGCCGCAAGCCCAGTTGAGGACTCACGCCTAACAAGAACGGCGCGCCGTCCCCCTTGGGAACAGCGCGCCGTTGCGATTGGTATCCTGGTGCTCCCTAGGGAACCAAGCTCTTCAATTCGTTGCGCAGGTCCAAATAGGCGGTCCGTGCGGGCACAGTCCAGAGCCTATGGGAAACCAGATCAAACTTCTCAAAAGGATCCGACTGCAAGTCATAAAACTCATAACGATGGCCACCTGAATTAATAAACTCGACCAGCTTATATCGAACATTCCGTACTGTTCGAGCGGTGAAAGCTAAACCAAAACCTGAGGGGCTGTTGGGTCCAAAGTACTCGGCAAACACCGTATCTCGAAGGGGGGCCTGCTGGGGATCCAGTAGATAGGGCAGCATGCTGACCGAATCTGTCGGGATGGCAAGTGACGGCTGCGCGATGCTGGCACCCATCAAGTCGAGCACAGTCTGGAAGAGGTCAGTCCCACCGCTCACCAGAGCGGACACTTCCCTGCCGGGCGACTCGATTATCGGCCCAGTGATGATCAGGGGCACATTGACTCCGCCCTCATAGGGAGTCAGCTTCGCATGGTCCGATTCAAACGGTGACATGCTGACTTCGCCAGGAGTTCCGTTGTCACCCATGAAAATCACGTTGGTGCGACGCAGGGCTTGAATCCCCATGGAACTGAACAGGCGACCCATCTCGGTGTCCATGGACTCCAGCATCGCCTTATAGAAGGGCCGGGGCACAAGCCTCGGGTCCACATTTGGCACGTCTGTGGTGAAGAGATGCGCCGGAGGTTTGTGATAGGCCGCATGGGGAGTGTTGAACGCGAGGTAGCAGACCCAGGGCTCGGGAGCATTCTGCATGAAGTCCAAGGCATCATCGACCTGCTCGGTCGTGGCATAAGTTGTGCTGATAGCAGCAGCGCCATTCTCCACGCGCTCGTAGTTGAAGAATGACTGCCAGTTGGGGATGTTCCCCATGGTTCCCATGAAAACGTCATAGCCCTGGAGATTCGGGGCCATGTAGGAACCAGTCTGGAGGTTCGAGAGATGCCACTTTCCGATAAACCCAGTGGTGATCCCCAGGCTCGGCTGAGAGTTGAGGATGTCGGCAATCGTGTTCTCTTGCTGCTGAAGCGCCCAACCGTTCTGGGAAACTACCATGCCCAGCCCTGTACGGAACCCATAACGGCCAGTCTGAACATGAGAGCGCGTCGGAGAGCAAGCGGGATTGGCCCAGGCGTTGCGGAAGAGCACTCCCCGTTGGGCCAAAGCATCGATCACTGGGGTCGGAGCAGGGTCCGGACCCTCCTGGTAACAGCCCACCATGTCTACGCCCACATCGTCAGCAATGATGATGAGCACATTGTCCTGAGCGACAGCAAAAGAAGCAGCAAGAAGAAATGCGGAAGTCGTTGTGCGCCCAATGATTGCGGGGATCTGCATGATGAAGAGGAAGCGGTTGAGAACGGTGAAGGGCCATGGGCCCGCCACAATGATGCCCGAGTTTGGCAAGGACGCAAGTAGCTAAGAACTAGAACTCTGTGACACAAGGGACTAGTGAGACTATCTCACTTCGGCGCATGTGCCCTGACACCCCCCTGGAAGGGTGTCTAAGGCTGGGGCACCTGAAAAACCGCCCTCTCAAAAAGCAGCATCCTTCAGCAGAAAAACGCCTAAAAACTGACCTAGCTAGAATGCCATCCCCAACCAACGGTTGAGCCAATGAACCAACTACCACTCCCGCGCCCCCTTGCGATGGGCCTGATCTTGCTGGCACCAACAGTTGCAACGGTTGTCATCGAGTGCGGGGGCACCGTACGCCCCGGATATAGCGGTGGAACCCTGGCACCGCCGCCTCCTCAGCCCCCAGCTCCGGCACCCGGAGGCATCGCACCACCCGGCGGCCCGCCTGCGCCAAGACCACCCGCCCGGCCGACCACACCTGGAGTAGGACCAGGCGCCGCTCCGAATCCCTCAGGTACGCCAAACGCACCCTTGACCCCAGGTGCCGGCGGTCCTGATCCCGATGATTGGATGGGCTTCTGGTCGCTGCACAGGGACCTCTTCTCAAGGCCCGATTTCAAGACCCAACTCGACCTCACTCCCCGTACGGGTCAGGATCGTGACCAGGCCATCGACCGCAGGAGAGAGGTGGCAGAGGGACTGATTGAACTGCTGAGAAAACCCAACATGGGCCCGGAGCTTACCCACGAAGCACTGATCGCCTTGGGACGCTGCGGTAAGCCTGGTGAAGAGGCAGGAGGGGTGGCCGTTGCATCGAAGTTCCTTTCGAACTCCAATATCAAGGTGACCGAGGCGGCGGTCACCTCCATCGCTGGTCAGGGCTCTGGCGAGGCCCTGGTTCTCCTGCGGGATCTGCTGTTCGAAACCCGGGAGGGGAAGGCTCTGGTGGGGAGCACCAGTGTGCCACTCCGCCTGCGGACCTTCGCCGCCTACGGAATCGGCATCGCCTGCATGAACGAGCCGCGCCCCGCCATGCGGACCTTCGGGGTTCAGGCCCTCTCGGAGGTCCTCTTGACCAACGCCAAACGCTCAAGAGATCTGTCCAGCGCCTTGGTGCTTGGCATGTCTGTGATCCCCCTGCCCCAAATGGCCTCGGGCGAAGACCCTGATGCACAGGGCGAACTAGCCCCCAGTTCCAGCGGCGAGGCGCTCTTTGTTTTCTTGGAATCACTCCTACAGGATCAAGACCTGCACCGAGCAGCCCGAGGCTACTGCGCGACAGCCCTGGCGCGCATCGCCAATCGACACCCGCAACTGCGTAGAAGTGCCCTGCAAACCCTGCTGGATCTGACAGATGTCCATGCCAAGGTGCCGAACGAGGTCGAACGCTGCGCTGTTCTTGCCCTGGGAGAACTGAGCACCGCCGGGAAAGGACGCCTGGACTCCCAAGCCCGGGACCATCTTCTGCTACACACCCGGCGTGGGGATCTGGTGGCGCGTCACTACGCGTGTCTGGCTCTTGGCCGGTCGATTAGCCGACCCGATGCAAGCGACGACGGATTCCATGGAATGCACCCCACGGTTTCTGGTCTGTTGCGCGGCTTCGACAAAGCCCAGGGGCGGGATCGGCCGTTCTATGCGTTCGCCCTGGGCATGGCCGGACATGGCATGAGCGAACACTCTCAGGCCGTCCCCCCGCGTATACGCACAGCCCTCGAAAAACGCCTCCGGCGGTTCCGCCAACCCATGCGTGCCGCGACCATTGCCCTGGGCCTGGGACTGCTGCATGACCCGCGCTCGGGGCCCCGCATCGAGGAAGGTCTGAAATCGATCAAGGATCCCCACAGTCAGGCGCACTTTGTTCTGGCCTTGGGCATGACCGGAGATTCCTCACGATTGCCCAGCATCACGAAACTGGGTGCTGGCGCTGCTCATCTACCGGATCTGCTAGAGGCATCTGGCCGGGCACGGGCCATTCTGGGGGATCCCCATGTTTCAATGGATGTGGGTCTGGTGCATGCCAGCTGCAACTGCCCCATGACCACCGCCGGTTCCTGTGCCGCACTGGCGAGCACACGCAACCCGAAGAACCTGGACACCCTGCTGGCTGCGGCCAAGGATGAGGGACGCAGCAAGTCAGCCCGAGCCACTGCACTTCGCCAGATAGGTCGCCTGATTGACCAACGGCCACAATCCTGGGAATTGGAGCTGGGCCAATTCACCAGCCTCTACGACGCACCTCCCACGTTGACTTCACCGAGCACCTGGACCGGGATCTTGGACACGCGCACCCCCTGAAGCCCCCCTCATCTAGTCAAGTGGGAGCGAGGAAGCCAACTGGCTCCCTCGCTACGCCGACTTTTCAGAGACCAAGCCTTCCGGACCGAGGGATATTCCACTCAGGAGCTCGTCCATCCCGGCTGCGTACTCGTCACGAGCAGAGGCGCGGAAGGACTGCCATCCCTCCCGACTCCACAGACGAACGTCATCGAAGTTGCCCACAACGACCACGTCACGCTGCCCGTCCAACTTACGATCCACTCCGATCAGCTCAAGCAGAGCATCAGGGACGCGAATCCGCCAGGTCTTGTCACACCTGACGGGGCTGGAATGAGCTGCGTATAGCAGCAGGGTCTGACGAGCCCGAGGGGAAAGCCCCGGACTCCTTCGCAGATCCTCGGTGAAGCTGTCCCAATCCTCCCGTTGACGCAGACAGAGACTTCCATCTGGTTCGAGGTTCGCCATCAACGCAAAATCAGATTTGCGCAGGTTCCACTCGTCGCGCAGGGCGAGGGGGAGTTGGATCCTGCCCTCAGCGTCCAGCGTGGCCGGGTGCTCACCTAGCAATCTGATCGAGGAGGACATTGTGTGCGGTAGGAAACCGGTACGGGACAGCAGGGCCGACTTTGGCCTGACCCGAATGTAGTCAATCGACCCCCATTGCAAGCCCACTGAAGAAAGATATTCTCGATAAAACTCCATTAGTGCCCCAAACCACCACCGGCTCTACCCACCCAATCCCGCTTATCAACAGGTTACTCCCAATTTGACCCCTTCCCTTCAGGGCACTGTGGCCAGCCTGAGGGCCCCCAGGGCGGGATTCTGTGTGCCTGAAAAGGGTAGCTGACAGGCTTCTCCACATTCTCAACCTGCCCCGAGCCGGGTTGTTCTTGCCCAGGACCTGCATTTGGCAGACCCGGACGTGCACAGGCCCCGTTAGATCTGTGCAAGCTGATTCAATGGGCTGCCCTATTTGCAAAGCCCGCTATAGCATGTTCCCACAGGCCGGTTGCGGGGCACCTCAACCTCAACCTCCCCCGCCCAATGCCCAGCCCTCCCATCGCATCACCCCCTAGAGTGGTCCCTGAAAGCCCCTGGAATCTCTCACTCTCAACGCAATCCAGCCCCTTCACCAGCTTCAAGTCTGGACAAGGGCCCGACCTGTCCCTGATCACCGTACGCAAGGGCCGCGGCTGGCTGAACCTGGCAGGCAGCCATACCCCTGTCGTCCCGGGCCAGCTCATCGTCTTGACCCCAAACAGCGAGGGACAACTCAGCGACGAACCCAACGACCCACTGCTGATAGAAGAACTGCGAGTGGGCGCGCGCGTACTTGAGATAGCCTCCCTCGATCCGGAGAGACTCCCCACGGGAGTCATCGAACTAGACCCTGACCGCACCTCCCGTCTGGCCAGCCTGCTGCGCAGGGTCAAAGTCGAACGCCAGCGGAACCTGCCCCACTCCTGCGCCCTGGCCACCAGCCTGACCCTGCGCCTGCTGGCGGATCTCGCGGCAGACCGCAACCGAAACCAGGAAGGCCAGACTGGAACCGGTCTGCCCTGGTACCGGGGGAATTCCATGGCCCGCATGAGGTCCTACGTACAGGACCTGGAGCAGCACTATTTCGAAGCCACGGACCTCAACGCTGCAGCCTCGAGTCTTGGCCTTTCGCGCCGCCGCTTCACCCAGTTGTTTCGACAGGTAACGGATTCCTCCTGGCTGGCCCATGTTCGCAAGCTACGCATTCAACATGCCCAGAGGCTCTTGACTGAACCACAGAAGACCGTGCTCTCCGTGGCGTTTGAATGCGGCTTCGAAGACCTCTCGACTTTCTATCGCGCCTTCAAACGCGAGGTGGGGGTCAGCCCGAATCTATGGCGCAAGGGCTAGGGACCAAAGAAGTTCAAGAACCTCATAGGCTGTCTCTATGATCAGCCCATGCCACACGCCATCCTGATCGCCAACCCTGCTGCAGGGCGGGGACGAGCCCTGGCCATTGCCCAGAGAGCCGAAGCCCAGTTGCAGGCAGGGGGCTGGACCTCGGAACTCCTCGTGAGCCGCGCGCCTGGAGATGCTAGAGCTCTCGCTGAGTCCTGCGCCCCGGCCCAGGTGGTCCTGGCAGTGGGCGGCGACGGTACTGTTTTCGAAGTCCTGAACGGTCTGATAGGCGCAGGACGAGAATTGAACATCGGTACCCTGCCTGCGGGCTCGGGCAACTCCCTGGCCTTGGATGTGGGCTTGACCAATGGCGAGCAAGCGATCGAACGTGTACTTGCCAAGCAAACACGCCCCATCGATGTAATCAAGGCCACCCTCGACGGCATCGTGCACCATGCGATCAATGTAATCGGTTGGGGCGCAGCTGCGCGCATCACGACCCGATCCGAGGGCCTGCGCTGGGCGCGCGGCTTGCGCTATGACTTGGCGACCCTGTGCGAGATTCTGCGGCCCAGGCTCATTCCAGGGGCCACGCGCATCGACGGCAAATGCGATGAGAATGAACTGCTGGGAGTCGCCGCTCTGACCCAGCACTCGGGGCGAGGTATGCGCGTGGCCCCCTCAGCCCTGCTCGACGATGGACTGCTGGATGTGGTTACGATCCGCCGTGGGTTTCGACCGAAGCTAATCGCTCTCTTGGTGCGAGTACACTCGGGCAAACACCTGACCTCACCCCTGGTGCAGCATCGCCAAACCGCGCGAATGGAAATGCACCTGGAAGATGATTCAGGAATCGTGATCGACGGTGAATGGCTACCAGGACGCGAGTTGACCTTGGAAGTAATGCCACGAAGAGCCCGCCTCTGGGCCTGAGCGCATCCAGGAGCCCGGGGAAGCAAGGTTCTTTCCCGCCCCACCCTCTTGTTGGCGCTAGGCTGCTCCTTGTCACTGGCGTTCTGCGCTGGCTATCAACCACCCCCTATTCAGGAGTCCCCCGTGAAATCACTGCTCTTCCTATTACCTCTCGTCTTCGTTCCCAGCCTGCACTCCCTTCAGGATGCAAAGAAAGTCGAGGTGATCGACTATAACGATGATGGTTACCTCTTTCCCGTAACCCGTGATGCGGAGGGCACCCCAAAGGACGGCAAGCCCACCAGCACTTCGTTGGCTGGTATCGGGCTGCGGGAAAAGACCATCTTCAAAGTTGATGTCTACACCTATGGCTTGTACTTGGACACAGACGCTGCCAAGAAGACACTCAGCCAATGGAAGGGCAAAAAAAAGAAGGCCTTGATCAAGGACAAGAAACTCTACGAAGCTCTCTTGAAGGACGACATGATCAAGTCCATTCGCCTGGTCTTCTGCCGCGATGTAGATGGGGAGGACGTAGAAGAAGCCTTTAGTGACTCTCTAGAGCCACGCATCAAGACCGCCGCCAAACGCAAGGATTGGGACAACGGCACCGCAGCCCTCAAGAAGTTCCGCTCCTACTTCGGGAACTTGGATGAATTGGAGGAGTACTGCGAAGTGGTCTTCACCTGGCGCCCCGGAGGCGAGCTCTACACCTCGATCAATGGCAAGTCCAAGCCCATGCTCAAGTCCAAGTCCCTCTGCTGGGCTCTGTTTGATGTCTACCTAGGTAAAGACCCTATCGAAGACGATGGCAAAGAGGACCTGATCAAGCGCCTCCCGAAAATTCTCTGAGTCGGTAATCGAAAAAAGGTACTCCCTTGAATGCGCCTCTCTCAGCTTTCTGAGAGGGGCGTTGCTTTATCTATCGCGCTAGAGGTCCCCAAAGCGCTAGCAATGCAGGCGGGAGAAGGATAACGCAAGTAGATAACCCCTAGGCCGAAGGTGGCACTGTGCACCTTGTCCAGAAAGTTCCCGAAGTGAAGATCGCGCACGAAACGACCGCAAACCTGTGGAACCCTCACTGACGCAGATTCGTCGCAAGTGTTGAGGATCCCCTATGAAAACCACAGCAACTCTGCTTCTCGCGGCTCTGATTTCATCAGCAGCTATCGCCCAAACCCCCCTTCTGCCCGGCGCTCCTGACCGACGCCAAGTCTATCAAGACCAAGATGGGAGCATCATCGCCACGGACAAGTCCAGCACCCAGGTGTTCGCGACTTGGGCCGAGTTTCACCAGTCCCAATTCTTCCTGGACCATGGAATGCGTTGCGGTTCCCATGACCGCTCCGTAAATCCAGGTGGCTGGAACAACCCACCCCCAAGCGATTGCAGCAACACGCAGACAAACCCGGTCAGTGGATACGACCCGGCTGGTGGCGACACATTCAGCATCCCCGTCGTCGTGCACATTCTCCACCGCAATAACGGTGTAGGCAACATCAGCGACGCACGAGTGTACAGCCAAATGGACGTTCTCAATGAAGATTTCAACGCAATCGGGGGAACTCCGGGAGCGCCTGGAACCAATGGCAAAATCGAATTCCATCTGGCAACAACAGACCCGAACGGCAATGCAACCAAGGGCATCAATCGTTATGCAAGCAACGCATGGCACAACGACAAAGGCAGCTACTACAACCAGATTGGCTGGGACACGACCCGCTATCTGAACATCTATGTCAACAGTGCGGGAGGCAACCTTGGCTATGCCTATCTGCCCAGCGGCGGCGGCGTTGTCGGACAAAATTATGATGGAGTCCGCATCTTCTACCAAGCCTTTGGCCGGAACTCTGGCTATGCGCCCTACGACCAAGGTCGCACGACAACCCATGAGGTTGGCCACTACTTGGGGCTCTACCACACTTTCCAGGGAGGCTGTCATAGCGGTGGCTGCTCAAGCAATGGTGATCTGATTTGTGATACCAACAGCGAGTCCAGCCCATTCTATGGCTGCGGTACTCGAACCACTTGCGGCAGCCAGGACCCGACTACGAACTACATGGACTACAGCGAAGATTTGTGCATGTACCAGTTCACTCCGATTCAGGTAAACCGAATGAGGTGCACGATCCTGAATTTTCGCCCCGACTTGGTTTCTGGAGGCGGCGGCGGAACCAATCCCCCCGACGCGGCAACTGGACCCTCCCCCGCGCACGGCGCGACTGGGATCTCCACCACGCCCAGCCTGAGCTGGCAGGCCGCGGGAGGTGCTGACACATATGACGTGTACTTCGGCACCAGTAGCAGTCTGAGCGCCTCTGATCTGGTGGGGAGCCAATCTCAGACCAGCTTCAGCCCAGGTCTGCTTTCCAAAGCCGCCACCTATTTCTGGCGTGTGGATTCGGTAGGCCCAGGGGGCACGACCACCGGTTCTACCTGGTCCTTCACGACTGACGCTGGCAGCGGAGGTTCAAATGACCTCCTTAGCGACGGTTTCGAATCAGGCAGCTTGAACACGGGTTGGAGTAGCACGGGCAATATTCAAGTCCACGGCAATTCGGCCAATACCGGATCCTATGGCGTTCGCATGCGACGGACGTCGAGCCTTGAACACGCCATCGACGCATCGGGAAGGACCAACATTGTGCTCTCATATGCCCGTGGTACCAGCGGCTACGATGGAGGAGAGTTCCTCACAGTTGATTGGTTCGACGGATCGAGTTGGACTGTCCTTGAGGCCACCAATGCCACGGGATATGCGACTCGCTCATTCAGCCTGGGTGCTGCAGCTGACGGCAATCCCAACCTGCGCATTCGATTCAGCGGAAACGCCAACCGAAACAACGAACTTGGCCTGCTGGACGATGTTGTTGTGAGCGGAGATTAGGTGCCTGAAGAGCTTGGCCTACTCAGCCATGCGCGCGGCCACAGGGGCCGGATCAAAACGATCAGCCCCTCCGCCGCGCGCATGCACATCTTCGCGAGAGTGAAGTTCGGCCATGCGGGCACAGACCGCCTCTAGTCCTATCCGCTGAGCATGACTCCAAAGGCCCCCACGGAAAGGGGCGAAGCCAGTGCCGAAGACCGAAGCCAGATCCAAAGTGGATTCGTCTTTGACCACTTTCTCTTCCAAGCAACGGGCCGCTTCGCCGACCATGGCATAGACCAGGCGATCGGTAATTTCCACGTCTGGGAGGCTGCTGGCCCACGATTCGGTCTGAAAGTTGGCCAGATCCTGCGCCACCGTGCGCTTACCCTTGCGGTCTCCTGGCTTTGGATGATCGTAGAAGCCCTTGCCAGTCTTACGACCAAGGCGCCCCTCATCACCCATCCCTGACAAACCGGGGCATGGTTCCATGCGGTCGCCGTAGCCCGCGTGCAAACTCGCCGCCGCGTGCTGGGCGATGTCAAAACCCACCTCATCGAGCAACACAAAGGGCCCCATGGGCATACCGAAATTCAGCATCAAGCTGTCTACGTGCTCCACATCTGCGCCGCCAACAAACAGGCGCACGGCCTCGTCCAAGTAAGGGCCAAGAATGCGATTGACCAGGAAGCCCGGCACATCACGGGTCACAACGGGCGTCTTGCCAAGAGCAATCGCCAGGGCGCAAGTACGGGTGATGGTTTCATCGCTTGTCTCTTCCCCACGCACAACCTCAACCAGAGGCATGGCTTTGACAGGGTTGAAGAAGTGCATGCCCACCACACGCTCAGGGTGAGGCAAGTCTTTGGCTATGGCGGTTACACTCAAACTAGAGGTGTTCGTTGCCAGGATCGCATCATCAGCCAGTTGCTCGGCGAGTTCACCAAAGACGCTGGCCTTCACATGCAATACCTCGGCCACCGCCTCGATGGCGATTTCCGACCGGGCCATTCCCAGCAGTCCTTCAACCCCCACCAGATGATCGATGGCGGCGTTGGCGGCGTTGGGTTGCAGACGCTTTCGACGGCGGCGCTTCTCGACCTCCTTGCGGTGACTGGAGATCGCAGTAGCCAGGGCCTTGCTGGAGAGATCCCCCAAGCGCACGCTGACCCGGGCCAGAGCCAGACTGGACGCGATGCCCGCGCCCATGACACCGGCGCCCACCACGGTCGCATGATCAGGGCGCGTGGGCGCACTGCCGTCGGCGCGCTTACCGAGTTTCTTGGCCGCCTCAGAAGCGAAAAAGATGCCCACCAGACTCTTGCAGACGCTGCCCGTGGCCAATGTCCCGATCGCCTTGGCCTCGCGCCGGGCCCAGGTGGAGCGTAGCGCACCAGGAGCCGAGAGCACCAAGTCCAGAGCCGCATAGGGCGCCGGATACTTGCCGTGAGCCTTGGAATCCACGCCTTCCAGAGCCTTGCTGCGAATAATAGTCGTAGCCAAGGGGTTGCGATCGATCAGCCACTTCCAGATCCCGCGGGAAAAACGGCGGCAACTCTTGCGCCCCATGGCGATGTCGCTGGCCACACGCACAAGGTCCTCTGCATGTACCAGGCGATCCACCAGACCTCTCTTCATGGCCGGTTTCGCGGGCAACATTCGACCAGTCAAGATGCAATCAAGGGCTCCAGGAATTCCAATGCGCCGGGGCAGGCGATGGGTACCGCCCCACCCGGGCAGGATCCCCAACATGGTCTCGGGCAAGCCAATGCGAGAAGACTTGCCGTCTACCAACAAGATGCGGTCACAGGCCATGGAAAATTCAAAAGCCCCTCCAGGAACCGGGCCACCAACGGCGGCCACGGTGCGCGGCTTGAGCTGCTCCACTCGATCAAACAGGGCGTGCACGGCGATCACCGCCTGCTCCACCAGGACGGGATCGGTGATTTCTTGAATCGCCTCTACATCCGCGCCCGCCAAGAACTGTCCGGGGTGACGGCCGGTAAACACGATCCCCTTGAGAGTCACATCGTTTTCGAGCTCGGTCAGAACCGTGTCCAAGTCCCGCAGAAGGGGCGCATCAAAAATCGGAAAGGAGCGATGGGGTGAATCGAAAGTCACGACGGCCAGGCCCGATTCAGGTCGCTCGACCCGAATGCAGGTCCCGGGGTCGGGAGCGTCATCTGGCATGGGAAAGCCAATGGCTGAAGGTGTTGCTTCGAACTCACTCGGCTCTTGCTCGGTGATCAGCACGGTTTCCTCGGATTGCGGGGCCTCTTGCATGTTTGACTCTTCCATCAGGCGGCGCTCCCATTGATTCGTTCCAGCACCACGGCGCCACCCTGGCCACCGCCGATGCAGAGAGTTGCCAGGGCGAGGTTGTGATCGCCCAGCGCCAATTCGTGGGCTGCGGTCAGGAGCAAGCGCCCCCCGGTAGCCCCCACCGGGTGCCCCAGAGCCACCGCGCCACCGTTGGGATTCAGCTTGGCCGGGTCGATTTCACCCATGGCCTCATCCTGTCCAAGATGTTCCCGGGCAAACTTGTCGCTGGCAAAGGCCTGCTTGCAGGCCAGGACCTGGGCAGCAAAGGCCTCATTGATTTCGATCACGTCCATATCCTCAAGCGTGCAGCCGGCCTGTTCCAAGGCCAGCTTGCTGGAAAACACAGGGCCGAGCCCCATGCGCGAGGGATCGAGCCCCGCCCAGGCGTAGGACCTGATGCGCGCCAAGGGCTCAAGGCCCAACTCACCCGCCTTCTCTTCGGTGGTGATCAAGAGAGCACAAGCTCCATCAGTGATCCCGCAGGAGTTGCCGATCGTCACGACTCCATCGGGCTTTTCAAAATAGGGCCGCATGCGCATGAGAGCCTCCACGGTTTGATCATCGCGGATACCGTCGTCGTGACGCACGAGGTCCTCGATGGGTTTGCGACTCAATGGAGCCATAGGAAGAATCTCCCTTTCAAATCGTCCCTTATCCCGTGAGAGACGAGCACGATGATGACTCTCCGTGGCATAGGTGTCGCAATCCTCCCGTGTCAATCCAAAGTCACGCACCAGGACTTCAGCAGTCTGGCCCATCAGTAGGTTTGTAATTGGATCGCGTAGACCCTCCAGCAAAGCAACCCGCGGCGCCAGCATGGACGGCCTGAAGGATGCAAGCGTTGACAAGCGCGCAAACAAGGAACGCGCCTTCATCATGCGTTCAAAGAACCCGGTCAACTTGCGGCCCATGATCAAGGGATAAGCGCTCATGACTTCCACGCCAAGACACATGTAGAGCGAACCATTACCCGCGCGGATTTCGGTAACTGCCTGAGTGACCGCCTCAATACCGCTAGCGCAATTGCGGGCCACGGTGCGAGCAGGCACTTCCCGGGGAATCCCCGCGCGCAGGGCAACCACCCGAGAGAGATTGGCCTGATCGTGGGGCGGCCCAACCGAACCGGTTATGACCTCATCGAGCTGCTCACCTCGCACTCCTGTGCGAGCCAGGAGTTCTCGGGTAACAGCGGCACCCAGGTGCCCCGCGTCTTCCCCACGAAACTGGCCTCCGGCCTTGATCCAGGGGCTGCGCAGGCCAGCGGCGATAACAATGGAAGAAGCGCTTGGTGCAATCATCAGTGGTGCAGGGTCTTGGCCGAGGGATGGAAGTCCGTGGGGAGCCCCGGCCGGATCGGAATTATTCCTCAATCGGAGCCCCCAAACACCGATTCAACTCCAGGGACTGAACAGAGGGCCTAAACAGTGATAACTTATCACTGATAACCTCTTCGGTCCAGCCTGCGGAAAGCCGAAGAGAACATCTGAGATTCACGCCCATGCCCCGTAACGGAACCGACCTCAAGCCCCGCATCCTGCGTGAGGCGCGCAATGTGCTGCTGGAAGGCGGGTACACGGCCCTCTCCACCCGCCGCATCGCCCGAGGGGTGGGCTGCACCGCCGCATCGATCTATCTCTACTTCAAGAACAAGGACGCCCTCTTGCATGCCCTGATCGACGAGGGTTTTGAGATCCTGCACGCACAGCTTGAGGCCGTATCCCACGAAGGATCGCCGCAGGACCACCTCGAGAATCTCTGCGCCGCATATGTAAGCTTCGCCAACTCCAATAGCGAGTTCTACGAAGTGATGTTCCATCTCCATCCCAACCAGATGGAGAGGTACCCCATCGACCGCTATCGAGTGCAAAGGAACTATCTGGCTTTACTCGGTGAAGCCGTGATGAAGAGTCGTCAAGACTCTTCCCCCTCCCCCGAAGCAACACTGCGCGCAGCGACCCTGGTCTGGTCGACCTTGCACGGTGCAGTCTCCCTCCACCTCGCCCGTCGCATCGACAAGTCCCTGCGCGGCTCCAACCATCTCAATGATGCGATTCGCCTAGCAATGCGCGCTGTCGAGATCAGTTTCCCTCCCTCTCAACCCAAGGTCTCCTCATGAATGGATTCTTCTGGTCCAATTGGCCACTTCTACTCCTCGTGCCCGTCGCCTTTGTCACCCTTGGCTGGTTCGCCGCTCCGGCGCCGGCATGGGCGATCTTTGGTTTGTTGGTGGCCGCTGGTATTCACACCGGCTGGTGGTGGCTCGGCATCGTCGCCGCCGGTACGGCTATCTTGCTCGTACCAACCCTGCGCACAATTCTGATCAGCGGCCCCTTGATGCGCATGATGAGTAAGCTCGGCTTTCTGCCCAAAGTATCCGCGACAGAGAAAGAAGCCCTTGAAGCGGGCACGACCTGGGCCGATGCAGAGCTCTTCAGCGGCAAACCTGATTTCAAGCGCCTCTCCGAAGAGGACTATCCCGACCTGACAGAGACCGAGCAAGCATTCATCGACGGCCCGGTGGAAACCGTCTGCCATATGACTGATGACTGGCAGGTATGGCAGGATCGCGATCTCCCCGAGAATGTCTGGGACTATCTGGCCAAGCAAGGATTCTTCGGCCTGATCATCCCCAGCGAATACGGCGGTCACGGCTTCAGCGCCTCGGCCAACAGCGCGATTGTGTCCAAGCTCTCGTCCCGCTCCGGCACCTTGGGCATCACGGTCATGGTTCCCAACTCCCTGGGTCCCGCCGAGTTACTGCACCACTACGGCACCAAAGAACAAAAGGACGAACTCTTACCGCGTCTGGCTGATGGCCGGGAAATCCCGGCTTTTGCCCTGACCGAGCCCGGAGCCGGCTCAGACGCGGGCTCGATCACCGCCTCAGGCGAGATCTTCCGAGGCGAAGACAACGAACTCTACCTGCGCTTCAACTGGCGCAAACGCTACATCACCCTGGCAGCGGTCTCGACCCTTCTGGGTCTGGCCTTCAAGATGCGCGACCCGGGGAACCTCCTGGGCAAGGGTGAGGACCTGGGCATCACCTGCGCTTTGATTCCCACCGATACCCCCGGCGTGGAGAAAGGAGAACGTCATGACCCAATGGGCGTACCCTTCTACAACTGCCCCACCGAAGGCCACGATGTGGTCCTGCCTCTGAGCTGCGTGATCGGCGGTCACAATGGGATCGGGCGCGGTTGGATCATGTTGATGGAGTGCCTCGCAGCAGGACGCGGAATATCCCTGCCCGCTTCGGCGGTGGCTACCTGCAAGGCCGCTGCCCGCCTGGCCGGTGGCTACTCGGCCATACGCAAGCAGTTCGGTGTTTCGATCGGACGCTTCGGGGGTGTACAAGAACCCCTGGCCCGCATCGGTGGCTTTGCCTATTTGACCGAAGCCGCACGACGTTACACATGCGGCGCCCTGGACAAGGGAGCCAAGCCAGCGGTGGTGACTGCAATCATGAAGTACAACACCACCGAGCTTGCGCGCCAATCGATCAACGACGCCATGGATGTACTCGGAGGAGCCGCCATCAGCCGCGGGCCGCGCAACCTCCTGGCCCATGCCTACATGGCAACTCCCATCAGCATCACGGTGGAAGGCGCCAATATCTTGACCCGCACTCTGGTGGTTTTCGGCCAGGGAGCGATCCGCTGTCACCCCCATGCCTGGTCGGAAGTGGAAGCCGCCGAAGCCGGTGACAGCCGGGCCTTCGACAAGGCCTTCTTCGGACACATAGGACATGTGGCGCGCAACTTCAGCCGCACTGTTGTACTGGATCTGACGGGTGGCCTCTTGGGACGCTCTCCCGTCGACGGACCATGTGCGAACTACTACAAGAAGCTGGACTGGGCCTCAGCTCGCTTCGCTATCCTTTCAGACCTGTCCATGGCCATGATCGGGGGCGATCTCAAGCGCCGGGAAGAGATCACCGGTCGTTTCGCCGACATTGTCTCCTGGATGTACCTGCTGCAAGCCACCCTCAGGCGTTTTGAGGCCGAAGGACGCCCCACAGAGGATCTGCCTTTCCTGCAGTGGTCCGCTGAGTACGGTCTGGACAAGATCAACAATGCCTTCGACGGGCTCTACGCCAACCTCAACCTGCCCCTGATCGGCTGGGCCCTGCGCGGCCCCATACGCATCTGGTCGCATCTGGTGCCCATGGGATCAGCCCCTTCGGACCGCCTGGGCAGCAAAGTCGCCATGGCCCTGCAAAGCCCTGGACAGCAGCGGGACCGGATCACCTCTGGCCTCTACATCCCTCAGGACACCACGGAGGCCGCTGGGCGCATGGAGCACACCCTGGACCTGGTTACCCGCGCTGACGTGGTGGCCCGCAAGATCAAGGATGCCGTCAAAAAGCGCCGTCTACCGCGCCAGAAGCCCATTTTCCTGCTGGAAGAGGCCCAGGCAGCGGGAATTATTTCTTCCGAAGAAGCACAACTGGCCATTGAGGCCGAGGCTGCGAGGGACGATACGATAGAAGTCGATTCGTTCACCTTGGAGGAGTACCTGCGCACCTCAGCAAAGGCACACTCCGAACCGGATCGGCAACAGGTGCCTCTGGCCTCCTAGGCCTCCCCTACCAACCAGAGCCACACACCACGTGCGCCCAGGGATTCCTTCACGTGATCCCTGGGATGTCCTCTCTCTCTCGTGGGGCGGTTGTTCGAATGGACTGCCGCCCTGCACTCGTATCTGGGAATTGTGCCCCGCCGAGAAACCGAGGCACGGACCAGCCGCACACCAAGGCCTGCGGGCCAGCACCCGTAAAGATGCCGGCCCGCTGATCAGGTCAGGAATACCCTGGGCTCTACAGGTACCAGGTCAAGCCGCCGAAGATCACTAGACCCTCGGGCCAGACTTCCACATCGGCGGTCGCATTGCCGAGGTTCGGAAAAATCAGAGTGTCCTCCCCCGGTGTCAGGGCAAATTCATAGAAAGCCCCGATGTCGAGGGACAGGCCCTTCTCCAACATGTAAGAGGCTCCCGCCACTACGCCAAGAGTCCAATAGCTCGATCCCACGATGTTCACATCCTCGTTCGGAACCGCGCCCGGATAGCTGACATCCACGGCACCAAAGTCCACCTCGGGGATGTAGCCCAGGTCGAGACCCACAAAGGGCTTCCAGCGTCCGGCGTCACCCTTTGGGCTCAGCCAATAGCGACTCGAAAGGAGGAAGTGGTGCGTCGTGAACGCATCAGCAGTCAGCACTGCCGAAAGAGGCGCAATCGGATCAGCGTCGAAGTTGCGCAACTCGTAGACCAGCCCCAAAGAAAAGTCATCGGTGATAAAGCGGTTGACCTTCAAGGCCGCCCCGTAGTTGGGCGTCAGGTCCGTATGGTCCGTACCGGTTTCACCGGCCAAAACTCCGCCGGTGCCCTCCGCTTCAATCTCGGCCCCATAGAAGGCCCAGCCGGTGGAAGTACCGACGGTGGTTGAGCCTTTACCAATGCCGGCCCAGGGGTCGCTCAGGTTGGAGGCGCAAGAGGCGAGGAACAGTGCGCCGATCAGGGCGATATTCTTGAGGGTGATCATTGGATGACTCCTCCGCTGGAAGCGGCAACGCCGACGCTGATTTCGGGATCAGAGCCCGAGAAATTGGCGGCCGTACTGCTCATCTCTTGAAATATCAGAAGGCCGGTGAGGATGTCATACCAGAAAGGCTCACTCGCCAACGCTTCCCAAGGGGGAACGATCAGACTTGAGTGCTTGCCTTTCAAGTACTTGACGAATCCTTGAGCAGGGGCCACTTCGGGAATTCCCATCAAGGGCGTGTTCGCCGAAGTCACCTGGGTAAGACCCATGGCAGTGACCAGAGGATCAGTGCCGGATAGAGGCGCGCCTACAACGCTGTTGGGCACCACCAAGTCCTCCGGGGTCTCGGTGGTTATGGGGCCTTCAATTGTGTCAGCTAAGCCCCCCCCAACAACCTCGATCAGGTGAATCGGAGTCATGCTGGAGAACTCCGTACCCACCAACAATCCGGCAAAATTGATCGGGTCAACCCCGTCAACCACCGATTGGGCAGCAAAGTAGAAGGACTCGTATTCGGGAGTCCCAGGCAACACCCCTTGCAGGGCCAACGACCCATCGACGACGGGACCGTAGGCCACGGAGCCTTGCAGGAGCTTGGCAATCCCTCCCCCCGGCGCCATCAATGACACGGGTGCAGGGGTGATGCCCAGGATCCCGTGCTGAATCGCCAAGGTCGGGATCGAGACCATCGCCCCCAGGGAATGCCCGATGAAGGCCACATCTGAGGCGGAAAGGTCTCCAGCACCGCCACCGTCCAAATCAATCATGGGCAGCAATTCGCGCAAGGCTGTCAGATCCGCCACCGATTGCATCATGTTCGCTTTCGCGCTCAAGAGGTAGGCCAGGTTCAAGAAGTGAGATCCCGAGCTGTCCTCGGCCCCATCTGGTTCCGTACCGAATTCGCCGGCGCCAACAAGGTCCAAACCAAAGGTACGCTCGCTCACGCTGCCCAGAGGCAAGCTCGACCCAGCCCCAATTTGGTCAAGAGTATCCGGACCGAGATCCAAGGCCCCGCTCACTAGACCATGCAAAGGCAAGTCGATCGCAATGCCCACACGTCCAGCGGTCGCCAATTCATTGGCGACGCCGAGCAGTGCTGCTCGACTGGAAGTGATCCCGTGTACGAAGATCGCAACTGGGGCATCTCCCAGCACAACGTCATTGGGCACGATCGCCAGGACAGGGATCTTGACAGTGCCCCGAAACCTCGGAATCGGATTCAACCAAGACAGATTGCGGGTGCCGTCATGGGCAGGAAAGCGCGCTTCCCAGGGAAGCTCCAAGGGACCCCGATCTTGGGGGTCGCCGTTGCCAATCGCTGAATAGGACGGAATTTCAATCGAGCCAATATAGACTTGACCGGTGCCTGCCCAACCAGAACCGCCCGTATAGATACTATCAAGATCAAAGGCCGAACCACGGTCGGTAAATTCGCCAGCCACCGCCGCCGGCACCTCAGTGATCGGCTCATCGTCACCATCAAAGGCGCCTGTGAAGTCCACAAATGGAGGCATCAGCGCACCCCCATATAAGTTGATCAAGCCGACCTCGCCGCCAATGGCAATCGTTGCAGCCGCGACAACCGGGCCCACGGCAATTCCCGCCCGGGTCCCAATGGTCTGGGTCGTAAAGCTATAAGCCACGACAATCGACTCTGAGGGAATCCCCGCCGCAGCAGCTACCTGGTGCATCAGGTCGATCAAGAAGTCCAAGGGGGCCAGAGGATGATTGCCCGCCAGGGTTCCCTCATCCGCAACGATTGCATACTCCACATCGCGGCCCACGGCATTGCCCGCGGAGTCCAAAATGCCATTAGTGGCCAGCACCATGTACGCGGTCCCCGACTTGAGGGGCGCGTTCGGACGCAACTCAACCGTCGCACCGCTGGGATCGCCAGCAGAGAGAGCGATATCAAGAGCCATCACTTCGCCCACAATGCCGGTCACCGGACCACCAACGGGAACCACACTGGTATCAGTAGTCACCTCAAACACGCGCAAGGTACTCCCAAGCACCACCGTACCAAGGTCAATCGGCCGACTGAACGTCAAGGGAAAAGGCGCCACAGTGGACCAGCCATCAAGTGCATTGAGCGCCTCGACCGGATTGCCAAGATCAACAGCACCTTCGGTGGTGGGGATGTTCAAGGTCCCGTCAAGGGACCCTGCGAACAAGATGTCGTTGGGAGTGGGGAGATTGCCAGTAGACGGACTGTAGACCACAACCGTGGGCTTCTCGTCCTCCGAAATCGAGGTCGGCACACCATCCGAACAACTCGCGAGCAAGCCGAGGGCACATGCCAAGGGAAAGAAATGATTCATAAGTACTCCAAGAACACCACGCTTGTGGGGGTTGACAGAAGACGCGCGACAGGGAGGATTGTGAGAACTGGAGACAAACTCCGCAAGCTCACCCCTCGCGTAGGCCTCTAGAAGGAAGAAACCGGCACTTCCCAGGATGAGCCCGGGGGTGCATGCTCGTCGCAGGGATCGCGGTGGGTTCAACCCTTGGCCTTTGCCATCTCCATGTCTCGCAACTCGCGCCGCAGGACTTTCAGCACGCTGCTCTTGGGCAGCTCGTCGAGGAATTCAACTAGCCGAGGGACTTTGTACTTGGCCAGGTTCTCACGACAGTACTCCTGAGCTGCTTCCGCGCTCAAAGTCATGCCCGCATTCAATACGATGAAAGACTTGACGGTCTCGCCATACTCCTCATGGGGCACGCCGATGGTCGCCGCCTCAAGGATCGCCTCGTGGGCAACCAAGACTCCATCCACCTCGTCGGGGAACACCTTGAAGCCAGAGCAGTTGATCATGTCCTTCTTGCGGCCAACGATCTGGAAGTAGCCTTCCTCGTCCATGGTGGCCAGGTCGCCCGTATGCATCCACCCATCCCGAATCGAATTAGCGGTCTCGTCGGGGCGGCCCCAATAGCCCTTCATCACCTGAGGCCCTTTGACGATCAGTTCGCCCTCTTCCCCCTGGGGCACATCTTGGACCCCAGTCTCGATGTCCACAATCCGCGCGTCCGTGTCCGCCACGGGAATCCCCACCGAACCCGGCTTGCGGACCCCATTGAGCGGATTGCAGTGGGTCACGGGCGAGGTCTCGCTCATGCCGAAGCCCTCGACAATCTTGGACCCCGTCATGCTCTCGAACTTCTGCATCACATCCGGAGGCAGAGGCGCAGAGCCACTGAAGCAGTACTTGATGCTTGAAACGTCCGTCTGCTCGATTCCGGGGAAGTTGTTCAGTCCGTTGAACAGAGCCGGCACACCGGGGAACAGGGTGATCTTGTGCTTGACGATCGCCTTGACCACAGAAGGGAGGTCCCGCGGATTGGGCAGCAGCACCATGCAAGCGCCAGAAGCCATGCCCCAACCCATGCAAACACTCATGCCAAACACATGGAACAGGGGCAGCGCAGTCATCAACACCTCTTGGCCATACTCAACGCCTGTGAACCAGCCATCGATCTGCTGAATGTTGCTGCTCAGGTTCTTGTGGGTCAGCATGGCGCCCTTGGAAGGGCCTGTTGTTCCGCCCGTGTACTGCAGCGCAGCCACTTGATCCCAATCGAAGTCGGGGCGAGGAACAGGACCGCTGGCGTCTTTGATCATGTCCTTGAAGCGAATCATGTCCGCCTCAGGAGCAACCTTGGCCCAGCGAGGCGGGTCCTGCTTCTTGAGCTTCAATGGCGCCAGGAAGTTCAACGGGAAGCGCAGGTAACCTGGAATGGAAGCCACCACCCACCTCGTTGGTGCAAGCTCCGCGCGTCGATCCTTGATAATGTCGTCCCAAATAAAGTCGGCGGTCACGGCCACTTCACAGCCAGAATCCTTCCACTGATGCTCGACCTCACGAAAAGTGTAGAGCGGGTTGGTCATCACAACCTCTGCCCCCAACTGCAAAGCTGCCAGATAAGAGATTGCCGCCTGAGGAATGTTCGGCAGCTGAATCGCAATCCGAGTCCCCATCTTGACTCCGAGCTTGGAGAACCCGATGGCGCACTTGTCGACTTCAGCACCGAGTTCTGTATAGGTCAGTTTGCAGTTTAGAAAGACCAGCGCGGGCCTATCCCCAAAGCGCTCGACTGTCTGCCGAAAGATCTGAGGTATGTTGAGCTTCGAATAATCGATCGCCGTCGAAACACCCTCGTCATAGTTCACATGCCAGTCTCGCTGTTCCATAGATCTCTAATCGCCTCCGTAATGGTTGCCGTCAAGCATAGGGTCAAGAACCCCCCTGGGGAAAGAGCCACCCCCCCCGGGGCATGCTCACAATCCCCCCATGTACGCGCTGATCAAGTTCTACGGGCAGGCCCTGATCCGGTCCTTTTACCAAGTCCGCTCCTCAGGACCTGCGATCAAGGACCAGGGTGCCATGATACTTGTGAGCAATCACTCCGGAGGCCTGGTGGACGGCGGCTTGATCTGGTTTGTCTGCCAGCGCAACCCACGTTTCATCGGAAAGTACACCCTCTTCAAGATGCCCATCCTGGGGCGAATTGTGAAAGCCACCGGCGCGATCCCTATCTACCGGAAAAAGGACAAGGTGGACACCAGCAAGAACAAGGGTTCCTTCGACGCAATTCATGCGGAACTCGGGCAGGGAGGTACCATCGGCATGTTCCCGGAAGGCGAGGGTGGCAGCTCCCCGTTTCTGCGTCCATTCAAGACCGGAGCCGCGCGCATGGGTCTCGGTGCCCTGGCAGTGAAAGACTGGAGCCTGGATCTGCGCATCCAACCGGTGGGCATCTACTATGCCGACAGGGATCGCTACCGCAGCAATCTCTTTGCCTGGAGAGGAGATCCCATAAGCTTCGACCACCTGCGCGATCTTTACGAGCAGAGCCCCATCGAGGCGGCGAAAAGGGCTACCGAAGAAATCCGCGCGGCCCTGACCAAGTGCGTGGTGCAGTACGAATCCCCTGAAGAGGCTCCAGCCATGCTCATGGCTGCGGAACTCATTCCGCACAAGGGTCGCCTCCTGCCCGAACGCATCCATTCCTGCGTTGCCGGCATGCGGCGCCTGAGAGAAATTGCGCCAAGTCGGGCAAGAACTCTCAGGGATGGCCTCAACAAACTGTCGACTGAACTCCAACAAGTCGGTATTCACGCCAACGATCTGGACAACCGCCCGGGACTGAGTGCAACCATCCGTGCAGGCGTGTTGCTGGCATCATCCTTCCTGCTGCGTTGGCTGATCTGGGCTGCCTGGTTACCAGTGATCGTGCCTGCACAAGTCATATCACGCCGTAACGCTCCAGCAGACAAGGTGGTCACCTTCACGATTATGGGAGCGTCTTTCGTCTCACCGCTGTGGCTGCTCGGTAGTGCCCTCTGGTTGGGTTCAAAGTACGGGGCCACGGCCAGTCTGGTCACGGGGCTGGGCCTGCTCTTGGCCGCATTCTCCGCAGCCCCGGTACACGATATCTTTCTACGCAACCAGGCCACCCTGCGCGCGCGCTTCGAAGGCGGGGCTCGGGGTGAACGCAACCTGCGATTGCTGGCCCTGCGTGACCACCTCAAGAAAACCTTGACCCGCCGCTCCAGTGCTTTCGAGCGGCTCAAACTCCAGCAAGACACCCCAGCCTGATGGAGTTTCCAAGCCCCGGCCAGCACAAGTCCTTCGTTGCCTTTGAAACCCACCTGCAGGCCTGCGCACGGGAACTGCGAGAGGAAATTGAACTGGACAAGACCCTCGCTGGACAGACAGGCCCCTTCGGCTGGCCCCTGACCTTGCAAGGGCATGAATTGGACAACCGTTTCGCAATGCACCCCATGGAGGGCTGGGATGGAACCACCACGGGTCGCCCCAGCGAATTGACCCTGCGTCGCTGGCGAGCCTTTGGGAGGAGCGGCGCTGCCATGATCTGGGGGGGCGAAGCCTTTGCAGTGACCCCCGAGGGTCGGGCCAACCCCAGGCAACTCGCCTTGCTCAATGAAGCCCACACGGCTCAAGATCTGAGCCTCTTGATCGAGGCGATTCACAAAGGCCGGGTCGATTCAGGACTCGATCCTGAAGGTGCATTCATCGGACTGCAAATGACCCACTCCGGACGCCATGCACAACCCACCAAGGAGCCTCGGCCGATCCTCGCCGCCCACGCAACCTGGCTGGATGAATACACCGATGTCCCACTATCCACGACACTGATCAGAGACGATGAACTTGAGGCCTTGATCCAGTCCTATGTTCGTCTCGCGACCCTCGCACAAGCAGCAGGCTTTGACTTCGTCGACATCAAAGCCTGCCACGGTTATCTGGTGCATGAGTTGCTCGGAGCTCGCTCGCGCCCGGGACCGTTCGGGGGTGATTACGCCGGACGCACGCGATTCCTGATGGAGACCATCGCAGCCATCCAACGCGCATGCCCTGATCTGGGTATCGGTGTACGGCTCTGTGCAGGAGATGTCTTTCCCCACAAGAACAATGCCGATGGCAGCCCCGGCCAGCCACTCGATCCAACGCCCTACCTGCCCCTCAAACACGGCTGGGGCATGGACCTTGAAAATCCCACCAAACCAGATTCCAGCGAAGCGGAACAACTGGTTCGAGACCTCTACGCCTGCGGCGTGAAGCTGATCAATGTGACTCTGGGATCGCCCTACTCATGCCCGCACCTACAGCGCCCATCCAGCTATCCGCCCGTGGATGGCTACCCACCCCCTGAAGATCCTCTGCTCTCGGTATTGCGCCAGGTGCAGATCACGCGCCGGATCAAGGCCGCCTGCCCCCACGCGGTCGTGGTGGGGACCGGCTACACCTACCTGCAGGAATGGTTTCCGTACCTGGCTCAAGCTGAATTGCGCCGGGGATCAATCGACCTTGTAGGCCTCGGCAGAATGGTCCTTTCATACCCTGAATTTCCTCTCGACCTGCTCGCTGGGCGGGATATTCAACGAACTCGTATTTGTAGAACTTTCAGCGACTGCACCAATGGGCCACGCCTGGACCTCGTCTCTGGCTGCTACCCGCTGGACAGAGAATACCGACAAAGCGAGAATGGGCAGCGTCTGAGAGAACTCAAGGCTCAACAAGCTGCCAGTCAGCCCCGCAAGTCCTGACCCCAAACCACCCCTGATCCTATGCACCGAATTGCCGCCGCCCTTATTTCCTGTTCACTCCTGGCCTGTGCATCCCCCACTCTCGATGTGGGTGTGAACTATGGCCAGTACTCACTCGACGGCAACCTTGGGTTTGGTTCCGGTGGGGTCAGCGGCGTGACCCCCTTGGATGGAATAGGGCTGGGAGAAGACGACAATCCGGTGGGGATCACTGCAACAATCGGACTTGGAAGTCCCATGCTGGTGTTTTCCGCCACGACACCCTCATTTGAAGGGGATGGAACCCTGAGTGCCGACATCGACATTGACGGGACTGTCATCAACGCGGGGGCCAATGTGCACTCCCAATTGGAAGTGGGCATGCTGCAAGGACTCCTGCTCTTTGAGATGGTCCCCGGTTCGACGATCGATCTTGCCCTTGGCCTGGGCGTCAATATGCTCGATCTATCCGGGAACTTTACCGAGGACGGGACAGGCACCGAGGTGGTGCTGGACCAGGCACTGCCAATTCCTGTTCTGGCCGGGCGTGTTGGAGTCGAGGCGGGACCGGTTGGGCTCTCGGCCTTGGTTACCTGGATCGGCATCTCCTATGAAGACAACGACCTGGATGCCATGGACTTGGACCTGCGGGCAGAGATGGGGCTCTTTGGACCCATGGTCGGCTACGCTGGCTACCGGAACACCTCCCTTGACATCTTCTATCAAGACGAGGCTGATTTCGGAAAATTTGACGTGACCATCAGTGGCATGTATTTCGGTATTGGAGCGTCCTTCTAGGAACCGAGACCAAGCCCTTCAAGAGCGAAACAGGGAGAGAGGCAATGGCGCGCCTCAGAGATGCGCCCAATACACGCGGGAGGACTCTGTGAACGCGTCCACCCCTGAACCACCGGGGCAGCCTGCCCTCAGGAACGGCGCAGAGTCGCCAAGACCGCAATTGCCATAGCCGCCAGCCCGGCCAATCCCCAAGGACCTAACTTCATGTGCACGGTCCAGGCACTGGCGCAACTAGCCACCAGCGCGGTGGGCACCAACAAGCTGTTCCAGATCCATCGCGTGCGACCTTTGGGGACATCATCGCCCAAGACTCGTCGACTGTTCATCAAGAGCACAAAACTCCAATAGGCCAGAGGCAGCAAGATCATGCCGAAATTGGAGGTTGGCACAGCCAACCAGGCACGCGCCTTGCCAGTCCAAACAAAAGGACCCAGTGCTCCCAGGCCAGCGACAATAGTGCCCCAGCGGAATGCAACTCCTCCGGGCTGCTGACGGAAGGCCACAGCGAAGGCCAGCCCGCTGATCAACATCAATACGATGACCGTGGAGACGGCCATTGCCAACACGCCAAAACCAAAAACCATGTGCGCGGTGGCGTAACCGGTCAGAGGTTCAAGAGCTCGGGCCAGGGCAAAGGTGTCGCGCTTCTCCAACATGGAAGCCAGTCGCCGATCGGGCTCGGGCACCAAGTTCATTGCCAACCCAACGCGCTCGAGGAGTTCCGCTTCGCTCAAGCCCGCACGCGCACTGCTGGCGATGCTGTGTTCTTCATACTGGGCGGTGCCTGCCCCAAAGCCTTCCTTGATCGCGTTGTCCAAGCGATCGAGATACGCGCCTCGTCCCACGGCAACGCTCACGTCCGAAACCAACTCCTGATCCACGCGAGCATGAAAGCGATCCGCCGAGGCCACCACGATACAGCCAGTGGCGAACACAAAGGGGATCAGCAGGCCGGTGGCAAGATCAAAGACCGCCAGGTTGCGAAAAGAACGGTTCCATCCACGCCTCAACAAAGAACAGGGCATCAGAAAGGTCATGTTGATGCCCACAGCGGTTGCGGCGGCAGCGATCAAGACCTCTTGCTGCTGACGCACGATAATGCCGCTCCAAAGATCAGGAAATTGGGCCGCCGCCAATTCGGCAGCGTAGGCGGGAGCCGGCTGGCTAAGAAGGTCCAGGTTGGGAATGAACCCCGCAAAAACTTGGCTCAAAGACATTCCGTCACTACGCGAGAGCAAGACCCAAGCGACTCCAAAGAAGGCCAGTACGATCAGGCCCACCAGTACCCGCAAGCCTAACTCCACAATTCGCACACCACGGCCTCCGCGGCCATAAGCCCAAACCACGACCAGTGCGAGGCTCAAGACGGAAAGACAAGTGATCACAGTCAGGGCATCGCCCTTCAAACCGGGCAACAGGTTCTGCTCTACTGCCGCGGTGGCAAGAGAAAACTGGGGCAGAGCCCAAACCACATTGGCCAGCATGACCGCCCCGAGCCAGCCCCAAGCCAGAACCGGGCTGACCCGGTCCTTGAGCAAGGTGAACGGGTTCTCGCCTGTAGTCAGGGTGATCCAAGAAATCGCGCCCAGGGCGATGACGCCGAGGGCCATGGCGAATACCTGCACCCAAAGGAAGTTGGTGCCGGTCAGCACGCCCAAGTAAAGGGCCGCAGCCAGTGATCCTCCCCCCAGGGTGATGGCGCTCTGCAGCCAACCCGGACCGGAGAGGCGGATGAAAGCGCCCAGCAAGGGCAGACGGCCGCGATCGCGTGCGTCATCGAGCAGCGCTTCTTCACGGACAACATTGGGGGATCGATTCGTCATTGGAGGAGCTCTCATCCTATCCTTAGCAGCACGCGATGAACTCCAATCCCTCCGATCCTTCCTCGCCCGCCATAGATCCTCTGACCGCATTCGGCGACCCGAAGGGCTCTGCTGCCCCTGCGCGCATCGCCCTGGCCGCGGCTCACGTGGCCATGAGCGAAGGCTACAGCAAGGTTGACGGCGACCCAACTCCACACATCGATTGGGCCCAGACCATGACCCTGCGACGGCAACTGGACGCTCTGGGGTTTGGTATCGCGGAGGCCATGGACACAGCTCAACGCTATGAGTTGGGCTGGGATGTGGCGCAACGATTGATCGAGGAGACCGGGCAACTGGAGTTGAGCAACGGTTTCGTAGCAGGCGCAGGCGTCGATCATCTCGTGAATCCCAAGAGCCCCGATGAGATCGCCGAGGGTTGGACCTTTCAATGCGGGCGTATCCAAGAAGCCGGGGGCATGCCAGTGCTTCTCTGCATCCCCGAACTCTCCTCACTGGCGCACGACGAAGACGAATTTGTGGGCGCCTACGCCAAGGTCATTGAAGCCCACCCAGGTCCGCTCCTGATCCACTGGCTGGGCCCCGCCTTTCACCCGGGGCTCGCCGATTACTTTCCGGGAGACACCTTCCTGCGCATCATGGCCCTCGACCCCAACAAGGCAATAGGCTGCAAGCTCTCCCTGCTCGACGCAGACTTCGAACGCCAAGTCCGTCAGACCCTGCTCGGCTCGGGCCAGATCGTCCTCACCGGCGACGACTTCAACTACCCCGAACTGATCCTCGGTGAATCCCAGGAACCCCTGGGCGAGATCGATTTTCTTCATCGCAGTTATCCCATTGGCGACTTTTCCCACGCCCTTCTCGGCGTCTTCAATGCAATCGCACGCCCGGCCTCACGTGCCCTCGCCTTCCTCGCCGCAGGGGACACCACCCGCGCTTATCAAATCCTCAAGGCAACCGAACCCCTCGCACGCATGTTGTTCGAACCCCCCACCTGCAACTACAAGACCGGCCTGGCCCACCTTGCGTGGCTCGACGGCCGCCAACCCAACTCCATGCTCCCTTTTCACGTGGAACGACTGCGATCTCGGGAACACTTGGAACGCATCGCCAAGGCAGCTGCAGAGTGCGGGGCCCTGGTGGATAGCTAACAACCGGATTCGCATTTGCCAAATCCAGCAAAACACTGCATAAGGTAGTCCATGAAGACCAAAATGCCCCTCCTCTTCATGGCCCTCCTGGTGGGCATGGCCTCCATTCCCACCAACGACGATCCCATGTCCCTGGCGGCGATGCAGTTCAAGCAGAGCTTGACAGCAAAGCAACAAAGCAAACTCTGCTTCCCCTATCTCAGCGACGAGCGAGCCAATTGGCAGGTGCTTCCCAACGGAGTAGCGGGCGTGCGCTTGGAAGCGCTGCAAAAGGAGTCTCGCGAGGCCTTGGATGAGCTGCTCGCAACTGTGCTTTCCACCAAAGGACTCGAGACCATCGACACAGTGCGTCTGCTGGAAAGCATCTTAGCTGAAAGGGAAACTGCGGCGGGCAGGCCCAGTTCATTCCATGGCGCCGAGCGCTATTTCGTCACGCTCTATGGAGACCCCGAGGGAAGGAAGGCTTGGGGCTGGCGGTTCGAGGGACATCACCTCTCCCTGAATGTGACCCACAAGAACGATTCCTGGACCAGCGTTGCACCCTTTTATGTAGGCAGCCAGCCAGCACATGTGCAAGAGGGAGAACATGCGGGTCTGCGCTTGATGGGAGCTGAAGACGACCTGGCCCGCAGTCTGTACACCAGCCTGAATACTGAACAGCAAGAACAAGCAACGCTCTCAGGGTCCCAACCATCCAACGTGATCATGCTTCCCAGGCGCAAGACCATCGATGATCGTGGTGGAATCTCCTGGTCAAAACTCAACAAGAAGCAGCGACAGATCCTGACTTCCATCCTCGACCTCTGGCTCACCCGGCGTACTGAAGACCTCGCCACGGTTCGCAACAAGCGCCTGCGCGCAAGCCAACTCGACCAACTCTCCTTCGGCTGGATCGGTTCCCCCGAATCCGACGCTGGTCACTACTGGCGCATTTTTGGCGCGGGCCTGACGATCGAACATAGTGCACCCGCCTCCGACCCAGATCATGTGCACACACTCTGGCGGGACGAGCGAGGTGATCTGGGTCAAGGTCAAGAGTAAATCACAAGGTGATCACCTTCTCCGCCCGTTCCAGTTCGCGCACGATCGTGTCCATGTCCGAGAGTCGGCCCACCGCGAGATCCACGCCAAGAGCCTCTACACAGGTTCCACAGGGAAGCAACTCCACGCCCCGCTCCTCCAATGCGCTCAGTTCTCCGAGCAGGGCACTCGACCGATCCAATAGTCGAGTCCCCGTGTTGTAGAACAGAATCGCGTCAAGGTCTTGGATCACGATGATCTTGCGCAGGAAGGTGCCGAGGATTTTTTGGCCCAGGGTTTGATCCCCGTGGCCCATCTGGTCTTGATTGAGCAGGATGATGGTCTTCATGGTCGCTGTCTGGCTGGAGGAGGTCCCGGGCCAACGAAATCATAGCCCGAGGGCTCCCCATGCAGCCGCTACTGTCTCCACATGCGGATAGATGCCCACCAGCACTTTTGGTCCTATGACCCGGTCGCTTACGACTGGATCGGTCCGGGGATGGAGGTATTGGCGAGGGACTATCTTCCAGAGCAACTCGTGCCTGAGCTGAAGACCTATGCCATTGACGGTGCAATCAGCGTTCAAGCGCGGCAAGACGAGGCTGAAACGAGTTGGTTACTGGAGTTAGCAAAATCCTCACCCCAGTTGCTGGGCGTGGTTGGCTGGACCGACCTCTGCGCCCCGAACATTGAAGAACGCCTCAGCGACCTGGCCAGGAATCCTCTGCTCGTAGGCTTGCGCCATGTACTGCAAGACGAACCAGATGATCGCTTCATGTTGCTGCCAGAGTTCCAGGCGGGAATAGCTTGCCTCGCGCAACACAACCTCGTGTATGACCTGCTCTTGTATCCGCGTCATCTGGCTCCTGCTCTTGAGCTGGTGGATCTCGCCCCGCAACAGTCGTTCGTTCTGGACCACCTGGGCAAGCCCTGCATAAAAGCGGGAACGCTCGAACCCTGGTCCAACGACCTTGAGCAACTCGCCCGGCGCACCAATGTGACCTGCAAACTTTCTGGTCTTGTGACGGAGGCAGACTGGGCGACCTGGACGCTGAGCGACCTCACCCCCTACCTGGACAAAGCTCTCGCAGCCTTCGGCCCAGAACGCCTGATGTTTGGCTCCGACTGGCCCGTTTGTACCCTTGCGGGCACCTATCAAGAGGTGCGGGACGCCGTGACCACCTGGGCTGAAACCCTTTCCCCCTCCGAACAAGCCGCGATCTTTGGCGGGACCGCCGAACGCATATATTTGACCCAAGCCCCATGCTGATTCTCTCCTGCACTGCTCTCATCTTCATGGGTGCGCTCTCCCCGCCCCAAGACCCAGAGCAACGCACCCCGCGCGCATTGATGATCTTCATCGACGGCTTCGTTCCCGCGGCCATCGCCAGCACGGACACACCGACCCTGGACCGCCTGATGCAGAAAGGCGCCTGGAGCCTGCGGGCCAGAGCCGAAAGCACGACCATCAGCGGATCCGGTTGGAGCACCTTTCACACGGGCGTGCACTGGGACAAGCACGGCATCCCTGACAACAATTTTGCCACACCCAAGACGGACAAGTACCCATCGATCCTCAAGCTGCTGAAGCAGAAACAACCCGATGCGGTCACCGCCTGCGCCCAATCCTGGAAGCCCATCCAAAAATTTCTGGTCGCCCCCGCCGAACCAAGTCACAGCGGCTTCTACGACTACTACCAGTTCAACAAGGACTACTTCGACGAACGCAGTTGCGATGACCTCTGCGTCACCTACCTGCAACCCCTACTGGGCCGCGAACCCCTTGACCTGACCATCATGATGTTCGGTGAACTTGACGGTGTGGGGCATCTGGACGGGAACCGCCACTACCACGCCGGAGATCCGGACTACCAACGCATGCTGCACATGGTGGACACGCGCCTTGGCCGCTTGATCGCCAGCATCGAGAGCCGCCCCAGTTATGCCTCTGAGGACTGGCTGATCGCAATCACGGCGGATCATGCCGGGTCCCAGAGAGGAGGCCACGGGCGCAACATCCCCGAACACCGGGAAATGCCCATGATCCTCAGCGGAGGAACCCTCGTCCCCGGCGAAATCTGGCCGCCCCCCAGCGCTGTGGATCTGGTGCCCACGGTCCTTTCCCATCTCGGCATCAAACCGGATCCTGCCTGGGGCCTCGACGGCCGCACGCTCGCCACATCAGCAACCAAGAAGCCGATCACCGCCATTGGGATCAACCTGATCTACAACGGCGGAGGCGAAGAAGACCGCCCCTTCAACGGTTTCGTCGGACAACCGGACGCATCCATCGCCGGTTGGGAAGATCCGGGCTGGATGTCCCTGATCGCCTACGGTGCCGAGGGCTTCCTACCCGTGTTCAATTATCCAAATGCCTCCGTAGGCCGCGGGTTTTTCGCCGCGAACGACACCAAGAACGGAGCACGCATGGAACAGACCATCGATTTGACTCCAATCAAGGATGCGTTCATTCAAGGCTGCAACTTCAAGCTCTCGGCCTTGCTTGGAAACCGCGGCCCGGATGGAGACAGCCTGCGCGTGCATCTGACCTTTCTCAACGACAGGGAGGAACGCCTTGAGACCGCCGAATTGCAAACCCTCACAAAGGGGCAGCGCAGAGGAGCCACGTGCATGCGCTACGCTCAAGCCCTGGGGCTCGTCCCTCCAGATGCTGTCAGCGTAAGGGTGACCGTCGAAACCCCACGCCGCGGTGGAACCCACGGGGGCTTCGCGGACAACATCGTGTTGATCCTGCAGAACTAGACCGGAACCACAATGCTCCAACTCTCAACCGATCCCAAGATCCTGAATGACTGAGAAATCGTTCGCAAAGGTGAAGAGAACAAGCCAGATACCCTACTGAGGGCTTCGCCGCCTGCCTACGCCCCGCCACCCTTGAACATCTCGCGCATGGCGCCAAGGCTGCCCAAAGCGGCGCTGGATTCGAAGGGCAGGAAGACAGTCTTGTCACCGCCGCTACCCACACCAATCTCGGATAGAGTAGAGAGATACTTCATGGCAATCAGATAGTCTGCGGGGTTCATCTGCTCCCGCTCGAGTGCACTCGCCACCACGGCAATCGACTCCGATTCCCCCTGGGCTATCAGAATGCGGCTCTGACGAGTACCTTCGGCCTCTGCAATCAGTGCGCCCCTTTCCCCCTCAGCCTTCAAGATCTTTGACTCCTTGATACCTTCAGCTTCGAGGATCGTAGCGCGGCGCTCGCGCTCGGCGCGCATCTGCATTTCCATGGCTTCACGCACTGTGGTCGGGGGATCGATATCCTGCACCTCGACGCGATTGACCTTGACACCCCATTTGTCGGTTGCGTCATCGAGAACCGTGCGCATCTTGCCGTTGATTTCATCCCGTGATGTCAAAGTCGCGTCGAGGGCCAACTCACCGATGATGTTCCGGAGAGTGGTCTGTGCCAGTTTCTCAATGGCATTGGGCAGGTTGTTGATCTCGTAGACCGCGCGCCGGGGGTCGGTGACCTGATAGTACAAGAGCCCGTTGATCTCGATTACCACATTGTCCGCGGTGATCACCGACTGCTTGGGAAAATCAAAAACCTGCTCGCGCATGTCCACAGTGCGTGAATGCTGCTCGCGCACCATATCAATGCCCTTCAAGTTGGTGATCCGGGTGCGCCACAGGATGGGGCGGGGCCTGTCGATCAGAGGAAAGATCAAATTCAAGCCAGGCTCCAGAATCCGCCGGAACTTACCCAAGCGCTCGATGACCATGGCCTGGGACTGATTGACGATCTTGAGGCCAAGCGCGGCTCCGACAAGGACGACAACGACAAATGCAATGACAACAGGTTCCATGGGATTCTCCGGTAAGCTCGTTGGGGTAGAAACTATGGCCGCGCCGGGTGGGACGACCGCTAAGTGAGTTGATTGGGGTCAGTTCTGGGCTTGTACGTGAACCGTGTTGCCGTCAATGGTCACGATTCTGACCTCTGCGCCTGTTTCAAAGCCCTCTTCTGCGGAAGCCCGCCACTCCTCCCCGCGAACCTTGATCCTACCGAGGGATGGCGGACTGATTGCCTCGGTCACGATCGCAGACTGGCCTTTGAGAGCCTCCACGTTGGACGGCACGCCTCCCAGTTTGGAACGACGAACAACGATTGGGCGCAAGACGATCAAGCCAACCATGGTGCCTAGAATGAAGCCCCACAATTGCCCATCCATCCCCACCCCAAATGCGGCAAGAACCGCAGACAACAGCGTACCGGGAACGAACGCCCCCAGCAGGAAGCCTGCGGTGAGGAACTCTGCCACAACCAGGATCGCGCTGGCCACGATCCAGAATTCCCAGGACATGAGGGTCTCCGGTTGAAGGAGTTCGATTAGTTGCTCAAAGAATCCCGGAGATTCCGAGGTTTGAAAGTCAATGGCCATGGTTGTTGTTGCTAAGTCAAAAAAGGGGCAGAATCATGCCGACTCGGCGAAAGCGCATCATAAGCTGCAAGGAGGGCACCCCCTCTGGATACAGCCCGCTGCCACCCTAAGAACACCTGCGAGCCCCTGGTACGCATGCGAATTGCCCTTATTGCAGTTCCCTCTGCGAAAATCCAACAGGTGCAGCGACATGCCTGGGACCCCCCAGCGCCCCGCCCCAAGGCGACATCTGTTAGGGTGCACAAGCCACCCCCCGATTCCCCCTTGAAGCACTCGCAAACCGATCTACCCCTACCCCTTGAGGCATGCGCGATCCAAGTGCATGGAAACGACCATGTAGCAGTGGCACGGCGAGACCTCGAGGCGGGCCAGCAGATCAAACTCTCCGACGATCGCACGATCCAGCTGACTGTCGCCGTCCCACCAGGACATCGCTTTGCCCTACACGAACTACCCACCGACACCAGTGTCCTGCAATACGGATCGCCCATAGGAACCAGCACCGGAATCGCCGAAGGGGAATGCTTGACGCGAAAGAACCTGCGTCATGAGGTTCCGCTGGTGCGCGCAATTCCAAGCGACCTCTCGAACCCCGCCCCCACCCCCCTTTCACCCCAAGAGGCTGGCACATTCCAGGGTTTCAGACGCCCCAACGGTACCGTAGGCCTGCGCAACTTCGTACTAGTGGTCCCAACCAGCATGTGCGCCAGTCACGAAGCACGCGAGATTGCAACCCGCGCGGAATACACCCTGCTGGATCGCGAACGCCACCCGGGCATAGACGGAGTGATCGCTCTGCCCCATGGACGGGGTTGCGGCAACAACGATGGAGATCCCACGGAATACCTGCTGCGTGTGTTGCGCAACTACGCCGCACATCCCAATGTGGGCGCGGTCCTGTTCATTGGTCTAGGCTGTGAAAAAACGGGCCTTAGCGCATTTAAGACCTATCTCAAGGGTCACGGTGGCCTTGGTTGGAACAAACCCAGCGCGAGCTTCTCGATCCAAGATGTGGGTGGCACGCGAACTGCGGTTGAGCGGGGCCTGAAAGAAGTCGAAGTCCTACTCGACTCAATCAAGGGCGCTACTCGCGAGGCAGTGCCTCTGGGCGAACTCACCCTCGGGGTCAAGTGCGGGGGATCCGACGGATTCAGCGGCCTCTCTGCCAATCCAGCCCTGGGCGAGGCCGTGGACCTCTTGATCCGGGCCGGTGGCACAGTGCTGATAACGGAAGTACCCGAGTTCTGCGGCGCCGAACACCTCTTTGCTGCCCGCGCCAAGAACGCCAGCGTGGCTACGGAGATTCACAACGCAGTAGATTGGTATCGCGAACATGCCGCCAGCGTGGGCGCGCGTCTGGACGAAAACCCAAGCCCCGGGAACATCGCGGGCGGACTGCTCAACATCACGATCAAAGCTCTAGGTGCAATGGCCAAGAGTGGCAGTACCCGCGTGGAAGGAGTCACGGACTATGCAATTCCACCCACAAGCAAGGGTCTTTGGTTGATGCAGGGGCCGGGCTATGATCAAGAGAGCACCCCGGGTCTGGTGGCCGCTGGTGCACAAGCCGTCATTTTTACTACGGGCCGCGGAACCACCATCGGCAACGCGATTGCCCCGGTGCTCAAGCTGGCATCCAACACGCCGGTGTTCGAAAAAATGGGCGAGGACCTGGATCTCTCCGCCGGAGGCATCATCGATGGCACCGAAACCGCACCCGAAGTGGGTCTGCGAATTCTGGAACATCTACGCCAGACCGCATCAGGCGAGGTCCTCGCCCGCGCTGAAGAAAACGGGCACCGCGAGTTTGGTTTTTGGGGCGGCGCAGCGGTCAGCCTCTAACAGAACAAATTCGATGAGCAATACGACCCGCGCCTGTGCCCTGGTGGCCCCCCACTCGTTCAAAGTAATCGAGATCCCCTTGCCCCCCATGGGACCCAAGGATCTGCGCGTGACTCCCCAGGCGGTCGGCGTCTGCGGCACAGACTTTCACATCGCGGACGGCGCAGGAAACTACAACCTGACCCCGAGCGGCGAACCAATTCCCTTGTCCCAAGAAGCTCAGATCCTGGGCCATGAGATCGTGGGCAAGGTTGTCGAAATCGGTTCTGCAGTCCACGACATCCAAGTAGGTCAATCTGTGGTTCTGGACCAGGGCCTATCCTGTATCAGCCACTACCGCACGAACCTTTGCGAATACTGCTCAAGCGGAGCCAGCCACCAGTGCGAGACTTACACGGAATACGGCATCACCGGTTTGGCAGGAGGTTTCTCCGAAGAGCTGATCGTGCCCGCCATCAATGCCTTGGGGACCAACGGCGTGCGCAGCCCATCAGAATGCGCCCTGACCGAACCCTTGGCATGCATGCTGCACACGACCGGCATGCTGAACGAAGCCCGCCAGCGCTACACCCTCAAGAGCAAAGACGCGGCCAGCCGTGTGCACACAATCCTGATCATGGGCGCGGGTCCCGCTGGCTTGCTCATGACCCAGGTACTGCGCGGCGCCCTGGGCTTCGAGGGTACGCTGCTGGTCAGCGAGCCAAACCCTTACAAACGCGCTTTGGTCGCATCCTTCGGCGCCGAGGTCTGGGACGCGAATGAGCCTGGTATCGAGGACTGGGTCCAGGAAAAATCAGGCGGCCGAATGTTGGAGTGGGCTTTTGAGGCTTCTGGCGTTGGCTCAGCCTTCGCCAGCATGCCCCGGCTCTTGCGCAAACAGGCCACGGTGATCAAGTACGGCATCGGCCACCAGGGCGAAGGCCTTGAGTTGCTCAACGACTTCCATTGGAAGGAGCCCACTTTTCTCATGCCCGTAGGTGCCTCCAGTCCCTTTGACGAAGATGGCCGCGCCACCTACTACCGCCAGGCCCTTGAGTGGATCGAGTCCGGAGAGGTGCAAGTAGAGCCCCTCATCACCCATCGCTACGCAGGACTCGAACAGGTCCCGCAAGCTCTCGGAGATGATCACAAGGATGCGAGTTATGTCAAAGGCATCGTCGAGTTCCAGGTCTAATTCATGCGCCTCTCCCTCTTCGTCACATGCGTGATCGATCAACTGTGTCCGACCGTGGGCGAAGCAACACTTGCACTGCTCGAACAGACTGGCTGCACCGTGGATTTCAACCCGCGCCAGACCTGCTGCGGCCAACCGGCCTGCAATGCTGGTTATGAGGACGAAGCGCGGCAGGTTGCGCGGCACACTCTCGATGTGCTTGAAGGCGACGACCCTATCGTGGTTCCATCCGGTTCCTGCGCGGCCCAGTTGAAACACTATGACCAGTTGTTTTCCGCTGATGATCCCGATCACGAGCGAGCCTTGGCCCTTGCGCCCCGGATACATGAACTCTCGGAGTTCCTGGTGGATCACCTGCACTACGACGCGAGCCATGTAGGTTTCGAGGGAAGCCTCACCTGGCACGATGCCTGCCACACCCTGCGCGACCTTGGCGTCAAGGACCAACCACGGCAATTGCTGGCTCAAGTCCCTGGCGTGAAACTGATTGAGGCTTCCGAGTGCGAAACCTGCTGCGGATTCGGAGGCACATTCGCAATCAAGCTGCCAGACCTTTCTGTAGCCATAACCGATCGCAAGCTGGACGAGATCGAGACCCTCGGGGTGGATGGAATCGTGTCCACCGATGCGTCGTGCCTGATGCAACTGGGTAGCCGACTTGCCAACCGCGGCTCCAAGATCCGCGCCCTGCATCTGGCGGAGATCCTGACTGCATGAGCGTGCCCAATAACAAAGCAATTCAGCACAACGCTCCCATCGCCCACCTCAAGGCGAACGACTTCAAGAGCGCCTCCCAGGCTGCCCTGCAAGACGCGCCCCTGCGACGAGCCCTTGCCAAGGCCACCGCCACCTTCAAGCAACGGCGGCTGGGAGCTCTGGAAGAAGTCGCCGACTGGGAAGCCCTGCGAACCCACGGACGCGCCATCAAGGACGAGACACTCAGCCGCCTGGACCATCACCTCGTACGTTTTGTGGATCAAGCAACAGCGCGTGGCACCCAGGTTCACTTCGCGGCAACGCGCGAAGAAGCCTGCACCTGGATCGCAGATCTGGCAGAGCGACTCGATGTCAAGACCGTGGTCAAGAGCAAGAGCATGACGACCGAGGAAATCGGTTTGAACGCGGCCCTGGAAGAGCGGGGCCTGCATCCGGTGGAAACCGATCTGGGGGAATGGATCATCCAACTCGCCAACGAGACCCCATCGCACATAATCGTGCCAGCGATCCACAAGTCCCGGGAGAGCGTGGCCAAGCTCTTCGAAGAGCGCCTGGGCGCGGAGCCCGATCTGGATGCGATCCGCTTGACCCAACTGGCTCGGGAAATCCTACGGGGCAGCTATCTGGAAGCAGAGCTCGGGGTCAGTGGCATCAACTTCGCCATCGCCGAGACAGGTTCATTTCTGGTGCTCGAAAACGAAGGCAACGCGCGCCTGACCACTAGCTTACCCCGAGTGCATGTGGCGATCATGGGCATTGAGAAACTCCTGCCTCGCTGGGAGGATCTGGAAACTTTCCTGCGCCTCCTGCCTCGCTCCGGCACGGGGCAACACCTGACCAGTTACCAATCGATCTTCACCGGACCCAAGCGCAACCCAGAGGATGAGGGCCCCGAAGAAGTTCATGTGCTAATCCTCGACAACGGCCGCAGCAAGATCCTCGATAACGATGTAACACGTGAGACTCTAGCCTGCATCCGCTGCGGTGCGTGCCTCAATGCGTGCCCCGTCTATGCCCAAGTGGGCGGCCACGCCTACGGTTCGGTCTACCCGGGCCCCATCGGCGCGATCCTCACGCCACAACTCGCAGGAAGCAAGGAGGCAGTGCCCCTGCCCGGGGCCTCAAGCCTTTGCGGCGCCTGCCGTGATGTGTGCCCGGTCAAGATCGATATCCCTCGTATCCTTCTGCACCAACGCAACGAGGTCACGCGCAAACTGCCCATGCACGCTCCCTTCGAACGACTGGCCATGAAGGTCTTCGCCCGCATGGCCCGCACCCCCGGACTCTGGCATGGATCCCTGACCCTGGCGCGCCCCTTCCTACGCTTCGCCGCAGGGTCGTCTCTGCCCAGCCGCGCCCTGCGCCGCATGATCCCACCACTCGCCGCATGGTCCAAGAAGCGAAGCCTGCCAGCCCCCGCGAGACATTCCTTCAGACAGCGATACCGAAGGAAGAACTCATGAGTCACAAAGCTGCAAACAAGGTACGCGCCACAGTGATGGACTCCATCAAGCACGCCCTGCGCAACGTCCCGGCCGCCCAATCGGCTCCGCCTCAGATTCCCGGGCGGCCGAACCCCATGGATTCGGTCAAAGACCTCACCCACGCCTTCCGCACGCGCCTGGAATCCGTAGGTGGTCAAGTACACCTTGTTCCGGACGCATGCGGCACCCGCGACCTCTTGCGCACTCTTGTGAAAAGCAATGATTGGCAGGAGATCGCCGTGACGGATAGCCCTTTGGTCGCCCAAGCAACCGACGAACTCGACGCCACGACCTTCCAAGGGTCCAAGGACATCGATCGATTGGCGTGCTGCAGCCTGGGTATCACGGGAGTCCAGCACGCAATTGCCGAGACCGGAACCCTGGTGCTCTTCTCCCATGCGGAGGCTCACCGCCTGACAAGCCTGCTGCCGCCGGTGCACATTGCTCTTGTGGATCAATCGCAGATCGTGCTGGGTTTGGGTGAAGCACTCTCCATCGCACACAAGGTGGACGGAGGGGAGCCTCCGCCCCTGGTCACGTTCATCACCGGCCCCTCGCGCACCGCAGACATCGAACTGACCATGGTCACTGGAGTCCATGGTCCACGCGAGTTGATCGTGATCCTGATCGCCCCCGACAGCTTCTGATGACCAGACAACCCAGGACTCTGGCGCTCTTGATCGGAGCGCTACTTGCCATCGGAGGCGCGGAGTTCATTGCCCGCCAAAGCACTTCCACCAGGCGTCATCTGCCCCGCACGCCGAACCTCACGGTGACCCTGCACCCGGAACAAGGTGATCTGTTCGGCATCAGCGGACCGTCCAGGCACACCACATCATCCCTCGGCTTGCGCGGACCTGAACCTGCTCCCACAGATGAAATGCACATTCTCTGCGTGGGCGGTAGCACGACCGCTTGCGAGTACCTGGACGATGACGAGACATGGCCACAACTCTTGAGCGCTACATTCGAGGACACGCCCACTTGGGTGGGCAATGCAGGCCTATCGGGACACCGCGCCCTCGACCATGTGACCCTGCTTGGAAAATTGCTCAACGAACTTGAAGACCTGGATGTGGTTGTTGTTCTGGCGGGAGTCAACGACCTTGCGATAGCCGCCGAGGGCCGAGACCTCCAAGACCCAATGCCCTTGTCCAAGGCCCAGCTCCAGCGGGTCTTTCACGCCCAACCCAAGAGCTTCTCCCTCTGGCCCCCCCAAGAAACCGCCATCAGCGGCTGGCTCCGATCCTTGCGCGCCGAACGCTGGGAAGTTGCGGCCCTGGAAGACCCCGTCGCAGGTTCCTACCAAACCAGACGGCAGGTCCGCGCGGATCTTCTACCCGCCAGTGCATCCATGCCGTCCCTTGACACAGCATTGCGATCCTATGAACAACACCTGACCTGGATCTGCCGGGCAGTTACGCGCCGGGGCATTCAACCGCTGCTGCTCACCCATCCGGTGCTTTGGTCCGCACAGCAAGAAGTCCTCGACGAACGTTGCTGGTTCGGCTGGTCCGGCGCGCCTCCCTGGAAAAGCCCGACCGCCTACATTCCTCTCGCAAGAATGGCCGAGGGCATGCACGCCTTCAATCGCAGCACCCGTGTTGTGGCCGCCCGGGAGAAAGCCATCTTGGTTGACCTGGACCACCTCAACTCCGACCCGGCCCTCTTCTACGATGACTGCCACTTCAACGAAGCAGGAGCGAGAGCTGTGGCCGAGGCCGTGGCCGAAACCCTGCTCAGCAGCACACCGGCTCTCTTTGAACGTTGATGGCTCCCTAGGGAGCCACCCATTCCGCAGCTGAATCCACGGCCAACTCCAATGCTTGAGCCATGGCCAAAGCAGTGGCCCCGATCATGGGACTGGTAATCGTGACGGTCTTGGTGATGGTCTTAGACCGGATCAGACGGAACTGGGAAGAAAGCTCAAGGTGCAAAACCACGCGAGCAACAGGGGCACTGCGGCGGTCCTCTTCCAAAGAAACCAGTTCACATGTGAGGACCAGGTCGTCTCCGAGAAAATCAGAAACCAGTCCACGCTCTTCAAACAAAGCCCGGCGCAGACTCCGCTCCAAGACACGCACCGGAGCCTCAACCCAATGGGTGTCCTCGTGCACAGTGAACTCCACGTCAGAGATGCGACGCACCAACCGATCAGACAAGTGCCTGGCAGCCTCCACCGACTCCAAGTGTAAGCTGACCTTGCTTGGTCTTGCACTTACGCTCTGGACCACACGGGTACGATCCAAACTGAACCAATGGACCGCTGGCGCAGGCGGAGGAACCAGATCCCCCACGCAGCCAACCAACAGAAAACCCAAGATCACAGAACTTCGCATCAGTCATCACTCCCTTCAAAGGGGTTGGTTTGGGTCCGGCCGCGAACAAGAGCAGCGGGATCATGTTCGAGTTGCCGCAGCAAGCTGGTCCAAGCAGAGAGAGACTGCTGCAGGCCACGCAGGGCGACACGAGTATCTCCGAGCAAGACGCGGGCGTCCGGACCCAGGCCATCAAGACCATCCGCTACTTTCGTCAGAGCGGCCACCAACCGTGGCAGATCGGCATCCGCCAGGGCAACCCGTGCAGACTCCGCCAATTGATCGACCGAAACCATGGCGCCGCCAATCGCGCCCTCCCCCCGTTGGGCCTGATTGGCGGCGGCCTCGATCGCCTCAGCTGTGCGGCTCAGATCAGCCAGGGTGTCACTGAACCCACGTTGCGCTGCGCCCAGATCCAACGCCTCAGCCTCGACCCGCCAGACATTCAAGAGCCCTCGTAAATCATCGGTAGTCTGAGGCAAGTCCATCTCGTCCAGGTCCGTTTCGATATTGAGCAAGAGGCTCTCCAGACGCGTCATCACCACTGGAATCGAACTGGCGAGAGCCACAACACTCTGCTCCAGACCTCGCAGTGTGGAAGGCCGTGCGGGCAGATGATTGGCGGGTAGATCGAACAGCAACACCGGATCCAATCCGTCGGATGAGTCCACCGAATCCACCTCAAGGTACCGCACCCCTGTAATGCCGGTCACCGCAAGTTGTACGCGCAGGTCATCGGGCAACATCTGGAAGAGATCTGCATCGGTAGCAAAATCCGTCAAGCCAACGCCCTTGAGGACATCCAAGTAAATCTGTGAAGTCACCTTGACCACCCGGCGGTCTGGAGCAAATGCGATGTCGGTCACCTTGCCGATCGCCACGCCCCGCATCTTGAGGGAAGCCCCCGTGTCCAACCCCTGCACCGACTCATCGAAGAACGAAATCACCTCCACCGAAGGCCGGATCAAACGCCTCGCCCCAAGGTAGAATGCAGCCCCCACCAAGAGGATCATGCCTGCCAGGACGAAGAGGCCCAGCTTCCAGGATTCGTGACGTTTCATGTCTTGACTTTCATTTCACGCCGAAAAAAGGCGTGTACAGCGGGATGGGTTGAGTCGCCCCGCAGTTCCCCGGGGAATCCATCTGCAATCAGAGTGCCTGCCTCAGCATCCAACATCAAGCAACGAGCATTGAGATGTAGGATGCTCTCCAATTCGTGGGTTACCAGCACAATCGTGGTGCCCAGGCCTTCGCGCAGGGAGATGATCAACTCATCAAGCCCAGCGGAGGTGCTGGGGTCCAATCCCGCAGAGGGCTCGTCCAGGAACAGGAGCGGAGGATCCAGGGCCATGGCCCTTGCGATAGCGGCACGCTTGTTCATGCCCCCAGAGATTTCGGCCGGAGACAGACCACCCTGCCCATCAAGTCCCACCAAGGCCAACTTGGCCCGGGCGATCTCTGAAATAGTGTCCTTGTCCAGATCAGTCCATACCTCCAGGGGCAGACTCACGTTTTGTTCCAGAGTCATGGAACTGAACAGCGCGCCCATCTGGAACATGACGCCAAAGGGGGGTTGCCCCACGAGGTCGGCAGGGTTGTTCGACCCAGCCACCCGCATTGATCCTGAAATCACGGGGAGCAGGCCCACCAAAGTGCGCAGCAAAGTGGTCTTGCCACAACCCGAACCCCCAAGAATCGCTACCAACTCGCCCTGAGGAATCTCAAAAGTCAACTTGCTCTGCACCGCGTGGCCGTCATAGCCGATCGTAAGTTCGTTCACATCAATCATGATCAAATGCCCCACATGTTGAAGAGGATCGCGAAGAGGGCATCGGCCACGATCAAGACGAACAGGGTGGTCACAACCGCTGCGGTGGTGGAGCGCCCCACTCCCTCTGCCCCTCCACGGGTGGCCAGTCCTCGCTGGGACGCAATCATGGCCACGATGATGCCGAATACCAAGCTCTTGCCGATGCCCGTGAACACATCGGCGAAGCCCAGCGCTTCTTCAAGGGAGTTGATGAAGGCGCTGAAGGGGATCCCCAACAGACCGTCAGCGATCAACATGCCCCCAAAGATTCCAGCCAGCGTGCTCATGATGCTCAAGATTGGCGCCACAAAAGTCACTGCAATCATGCGCGGCAAGACCAGAAAACGCACGGGGTCCAGGCCCATAACCCGCAAAGCATCCACCTCTTCGCCTACCTTCATTGTGCCCAACTCTGCACTGATGGCCGCACCTGAGCGGCCAGCCAACACAATCGCCATCATCAGGGGTCCGAGTTCCCGGGTCAGCGAAAGTCCCACCAAATCCGCCACGAACACGTCCGCGCCGAACTTTCGCAATTGCACCGCCGCTTGAAAGGCCGTGATCAAACCCATCAGGAAACCAATCAGAGCATTGATCGGCAGTCCATCACTACCGTGCCGCGCGAGAAGGCTGGATACATCCTGCCAGCGAACGGTGCTCGGCCGACGAATCGCCTGAACTGTAGACCGTCCAAGTTCCCCCAAGAATGCAAGCATGCCCATGCTGCGCTCGCGATACTCATTAGCAGCTTCCCCCAGCCAGGGAATCAGGTCCATGGGAGGTTCCGCCTGCCTCTCAGGCTCCGCCGCACGTGCCAGATACAAGTCCAACACCGAAGAAACTGCTTCGGGCACATTCAAGACCCGCACCGCACCCGACTTGACCCGCGGCGCTACCACAGCCGCCGCGCCACCAACAAACCCCCCCACTCCCGCCAGGTCCAATTCCACAGCCCCATACGCAGAGGCTTCGTCCAACCGCTCCCGCAAGTCCGACAAGGATTCAAGCCCTACAGAACCCCCGAGAACCAGACGCCTCGCGGTTCCGGGCGCTCCTTCTACGGTCTTGATTTCCATTGGGGGTGGCGACACGGGTTGCAGAGTGGCAGATTGGCGGGCCCTGTTCAATCTGCAGCGTCATGAATCAAGTCCCAAAGGAACTCATGGAGGGCCTACCCTCCCCTGCTCTGGTCATCTTGATGAAGCATGTACGCAGTAATATCGCGCGGATAATTGAACTCTGCGGCGCTGCCGATCGTTGGCGGCCCCATGTGAAAACCACAAAGATCACCGAGGTCTGGGAGTCGTTGTTGGATGCGGGGGTACGGCGGTTCAAGTGTGCCACGCCGCGGGAGTTGGAGCACCTGGGACGGCTGGTGCGAGGGCGGGAAATCAGCGGGGTGAGCATATTGGTGGCCTTTCCCCATGTGGGGCCGACGCTTGAACTGCTCGACAGGGTTGCTGGTTCCTTTCGGGAACTACGAGTGGGAATGTTGGTGGAGGACCCTGAAGGTGCGGCGACCTTGCCAGAGACCCTTGAGCCTTGGATCGACTTGAATCCAGGCATGGACCGCACTGGAATTCCCTTGGATGACAGAGAGCGCATTCTGGCTACTGCTCAGGCGGCGGGAAGGCGGCTCGTGGGCATCTCGGTCTATGACGGACACCTGCACATGGCCGATCAGGAACAGCGCCGATCTGCGGTACATGACTGTTATCAACGCACGCTGAATCTGTTGAAGGAGCTGCGCGAACGGGCACCCAACTTGAAAGAAGTAGTCAGCGCGGGAACTCCGACCTTTCAAGCGGCCTTGAGCTTTGAGGGCTTCATGAAGGAGGGTCTCCTCCACACGGTCTCCCCGGGCACGGTGGTCTTTCACGACCTTCGTTCGAAAGAAGAAAACCCAGGACTGGAATTACTGCCCGCAGCTCTGGTCTTGGCCCGCGTAATCAGCCACCCGCGCGAAAGGCACTTCACTTGCGATGCTGGTTCCAAGGCTCTGGCCGCAGAGGCCGGAGATCCCTGTGCAACGGTCCAGGGGCAACCTCAATATCAGGCCATGAGCCCCAGCGAAGAGCACCTCCCCTTTGTGGTCCACGAAGGTGCGACGCCCGAACGAGGTCAAGCTCTGCTGCTGGTGCCACGCCATGTATGCCCCACGGTCAACCTGCATGAAGAAGCGGTCTTGGTGGAGGCCGATGGGAGCATGCGCACGGTTCCAGTAGCAGCCCGGGCACATGCGCCCTGGAGCTAGCCCTGCGCGCTAGTCCTCAGGCTCCAGCCCGCGCGCCAACAGGGATTCGATGTCAATGTTCTCAGGACTGTTGACCTGGGCCAGGCGCAACTCCTGCAGTACTGCGGCAACGGAACCTAGGCCCTGGTCCTCCGAATCCAGCGGCAGGCCATCCACAGCCTCCACAACATCGAGCAAGTGCACAGCCGCAGGGTCCCGGGCCAGCACCAACGCGCCGCCGTTGTCCTGACCGTCTTCCACCACGCTCAAGATCCCGGCGCTCTCAAGGCCAGAGGTCACCTCATTCACCAAGCGCTCGGGCATCTTGATCTGTTCCGCGATAAGGCCTGGAGCAAGGGGCGCATCCCCATCACGAAAGGCACCAGCCACCTGCAAGACTACCTTGAGAGCCACAATTCGCCGGGCTGCGGGTCCCAGAGCCAGAGCCTTGAAGCTACGCCGAAACACCGGTTCCGTCGTATGGGCGGATGCAAGTTCCGCCCCCATCAACAGAATCGTCCAGGACACAAACAACCAGACCAGGAACACGGGCAAAGCAGCAAAGGTGGAATAGATCGCGTTGTAACGTGCGACTCCCACTTGAAACGCCACGTGGGCGAGTTGGGCCAGGTGCCAGAGGCCACCGGCCAGCAAACCGCCGAGCAATGCGGACGAAAAACGTACCTTGACGTTGGGAGTGAATCGATAGATCAGGGTGAAACCGATCACTGTGGCACCTATTGCCACGAACTTGGGCCAGAGTTCGCTCAGGCCCTCGGGCAGATAATCCGCATGCAATGCCGTGGTCACCGTGGTGGCCGCCATCAACAACACCGGCACCACCACCACCAAGGAAAGATAGTCCGCAAACTTGCGCGCAAAGGTGCGCGAACGCCGCACGCCCCAGATGTCGTTCAAGGTGTGCTCCACTGCGCTCAGCAGTTTGACGCCAGTCCACAGCAGCACCAAGAGGCCAATCGCTCCCAAGCTTCCAAAATCCGTGCGCTCTACGAAGTGAAAGACCTTGTCAATAGCGGAACGCAAGTCGGATGCTGCTCCTTCAACACCGTTGGCGCCAAAGGTTCGATCCAGAAATGGATTCACGACCTCCGCGCGCAGGCGTTCATAGGCTCCGAGCCCCTTGGCCACGGAAAACGCCATAGCCAGCAGCGGCACGATCGACAGTACTGTTACATAGGTCAGGCCCGAGGCATGAGTCGAACAGCGGTGATCGCGAAAACCCCGTACGGCGAGGTACCCGATGCGCGCCACTCGATAGGCCGTGCGACGTAGAAACGAAAACCCGTCCAGGTCCGCATCCCACACGCGCTTTACCAAAAAAGCCTCCACCCGCTGACGCAGACGTCCTATGACTCCCCTTCGTCGCTCTGGTCGCCCGCCCATGGAGCGCATCCTACGACAGGTCACCCTGGGCGCGAGGACGAACGCGATGCAAGCCCCCCTAGGGCACCTGGAGGCCCCGTGACCGGCTGCCATGCTATAGCATGGGTCCATGACCTGTCCCCAGGCCTACCTCCCCTTGACGCTTGCGCTCCTGATCCCCTCAGCCGCAGCCCAAAAAAGCCCCGACTTCCGCGAGCAGATCCAGCCAATTCTGAGCGAACACTGCTTCGCCTGCCATGGGCCAGATCAAGCCACGCGCAAGGCAGGTCTACGCCTGGACACCGAAGCGGGTGCCCTGGCGGCCTTGAAAGAGGGAGGGCACGCTCTGGTCCCTGGCGACCTCGAAGCCAGTCAGCTCTGGCAGCGGATCAGTTCCAGTGATCCGGATGTACGCATGCCTCCGGCAGATAGCGAGCAACAACTCTCCAGTGAGAAGATCGACCTGCTGCGCACCTGGATCGCCGACGGCGCGAAGTGGCAAGATCACTGGGCCTGGGTCGCCCCGCGCAAGGCCAACCTGCCAGAGGTGCAGAACACAAACTGGACGCGCAATCCCATCGACCACTTCATTCTGGCAAAGCTCGAACAAGAGGGCCTTGCCCCGGCCAGGGAAGCTGATCGCGCAGCCCTGCTGCGCCGCCTGTCTCTGGACCTGACCGGCATGCCTCCCAGCCTTGAAGAACTTCAGAACTTCTTGGTGGACGAGGACCCTGGAGCCTACGAACGCGTTGTTGATCGCCTCTTGTCCTCGTCCCGTTACGGAGAACACCTGGCCCGCACCTGGCTCGACGCCGCACGCTACGGGGACACCCACGGCCTGCACCTGGATAATCTGCGCAGTATGTGGCCCTGGCGCGATTGGGTAATTGGTGCTTACAACAAGAACATGCCCTTTGATCGGTTCGCCACCGAGCAACTAGCGGGAGACCTCTTGCCCGAGGCCACCCAAGCACAAAAAATCGCATCGGGCTTCAACCGCTGCAACCCAACCAGCGCAGAAGGAGGCATGATCGCCAAGGAATACCTTTCAATCTATGCCAAGGACCGCACGGATACCACGGCGGTGGTCATGTTGGGGGTATCCATGGGCTGTGCTCAGTGCCATGACCACAAGTACGATCCCTTCTCCATGAAGGACTACTACTCCATGCTGGGGTTCTTCAACTCCATCTCGGATACAGCTAGCGACCAGAATATTCCCAACCCCGCACCGTTTATTCGAGTTGAAAATGAGGAACAGACCGAAGAACTGGCGCGGCTCGGAACCTTGGAACTCAGCCTGGGAAAACAACTCGATGCCCCCATGCCCGAGACCGATGCCCAACAGGCCGAGTGGGAACAGGACTGGAATGATGAGTTGGCAGCTCGCTGGTTGATCCTGAGCCCCACTGCCGCCAGCGCACAGAACGGCGCAGTACTACATATCGAAGACGATCAAGCAATTCTCGCAAGCGGACCGAACCCCACAACGGACGTCTACTTTGTGGAAAGCACTTGTCGAGAAGATCAACTCACTAGCCTGCGGCTCGAAGCCCTGACCCATGAGACCCAAGTGGGTGATCTGCCCGGTCGCGCAGAAAACGGGAACTATGTCCTCACGGACTTGAGTTTGGAGATCGCCGAATGCGGCGTCGACGACCCCAACTGGCAAGCGGTGGAACTCACCAACCCCAACGCTCAGTTCTCACAGGTCAAATACCCCATCGCCCATGCCCTCGACGCTGATCCAAAAACAGGCTGGGCGAGCCTCGGTCGAACGGGGGCTCGCGATGCGAGCTTCAACGCCAAGCAGCCTTTTGGCTTCGAAGGAGGGACGCGGCTGCGAGTTCGGCTGGCTTTTGAGTCCCAGTTTCCCCAGCATGCCATAGGACATTTCCGCCTGGCGATTTCAGAAGACCCCGACCTTCTCGCACCGGTGAGCGGCCCCTGGTTCGTGAGTTCGCGCCAGACACTCTCCGCCGCCATCAGCGCGCCAGACGCGCCCCATCCCTTCTCAACCGCATTGGATCTCGATGCCCTCGATGAGGAAGGCAAACCTATCTGGACTGAGCGTCCCGATTTCCCGGACGGCAAGCCCCATGGCCTGCCCTCGGGATTGGGCTCTTTCTATCTAACCCGCACTCTGTCTCTTCCCAGTGCCCGCAGCCTGCGTATCGGATTGGGGAGCGATGACGGCGTGCGCGTCTTCCTGGACAACACAAGAGTCTTTGCCAAACATGTGATGCGCGGAAGCGCTGTTGACCAGGATTTCTTGGAGTTAGAAGTCAAAGCTGGCGAACACCAGTTGCTCCTGGAGATCAACAACCATGGAGGAGCATCAGGCTTTGCCTGGCGTCTGGTGGAGCAGTCCTCGTCAGAACTTTCCCCTGCCACGGCCTTGACCCTGGCTTCCCCCGCATCGGAACGGAGACCCGAGGAACAGACCGAGTTGCGCGAGTTGTTTCGCCGTAAACACGCCCCCGAGTGGATCGCCATGAGGGACCAACGAGACGCCGCCCGCGCTGATGGCGAGAAACTGCGCACAACCCTGCCCACTTCCATGGTCAGCGTAGAGCTTGCCAAGGCCCGCCCGGCGCGTATCCTCATGCGCGGCGCATATGATCGGCCGGGTGACACCGTGCAACCGAACACCCCGACCTCCTTGCCACCCCTGCCAACGGGCGCGCCTCAAAACCGCCTGGGTTTGGCCCAATGGCTCGTAGCTGACAATAATCCGCTGGCTGCGCGGGTGGTGGTCAACCGTCACTGGCAGAGGATCTTTGGAATCGGCATCGTCAAGACTTCCGAGGACTTTGGCACCCAGGGAGAGCGACCCGTTCACCCAAAATTGCTCGACTGGTTGGCAGTTGAGTTACACGAACACGACTGGAACCTGCAACACTTACAGCGCCTGATCGTAACCTCAGCGACCTACCGCCAGTCCTCCATTGTCGGACAAGAGAAACTGACTCAAGACCCGAATAACCGGCTGATCTCCCGCGGGGCGCGCTTCCGCTTGGACGGAGAGATTCTGCGAGATCAAGCCCTGATGGTCAGCGGCCTCTTGGTGGAAAAAATCGGCGGCCCACCGGTCAAACCCTATCAGCCGGGAGGCCTTTGGAAAGCCGTCGGCTACAGCAGAAGCAATACGGTGAACTTCACCCAGGACAAGGGCGAGGCCAACTATCGCCGCAGCCTATACACCTTCTGGAAGCGCACATCGGCCCCGCCCAATCTGACGATCTTCGACGCGCCCAGTCGCGAGTCAACCTGCGTGCGACGGGAACGAACCAACACGCCAATGCAGGCCCTGGCCCTGCTCAACGACCCTCAGTACGTGGAGTTCTCACGAGAATTCGCCAACCGGATTCTGGCCCAGGGAGGCGAAGATGATCTGGCAAAGCTGCACTTCGCCTTCAAGAGTCTGACCTCGCGTCTGCCCAATCAATCAGAAAGTACCTTGCTTCTGCAGTTGCTCGATGAGGCGCGGGAACATTTCCTTGCCGACGCCGAAGGCGCAGCCGCCCTGCTGGCCGTGGGCGCGACACCCCTGACTAACTCAGACCATGCCCCAGAAATCGCAGCCTGGACGGTTCTTGCCAGTACCCTCTTCAGCCTAGACGAAGTCATCACCCGCGGCTAAACCCCATGCAACCCCACGATCCGGAGCCCATTCGACAACTGCGCCAGGACCTGACGCGGCGTTTGTTCTTGCGCTCCACCAGCGCCGGTCTTGGAACCGCTGCCCTGACATCAGTTCTTGGCTCCGATGCCAGAGCCGCAGACGGTCTGCGCACGACCCACCATACCCCCCGGGCCCGCTCGATCATCTATCTGTTCATGTCCGGCGCGCCGAGCCAGTTCGAGACTTTTGACTGGAAGCCCAAGCTGCGCGAGATGTATGACCAGGACCTGCCCGAATCGGTGATACAAGGTCAACGCTTCACCACCATGACCTCAGGTCAGACGCGCTTCCCCATCGCTCCTTCGATCTACGACTTCAAACGCTGCGGAGAGAACGGCACAGAGATCAGCAGCCTCTTGCCCTATCACCAAAAAATGGCGGACGACATAGCGGTAATCCGCTCCATGCACACGGACGCGATCAACCATGATCCGGCGATCACCTTCTTGCAGACCGGCTCGGAACAACCTGGCCGCCCGTCGCTGGGTTCATGGCTCTCCTATGGGCTCGGATCCCCGAACCGGGACCTGCCTGGGTTTGTGGTCATGACTCCGCGCTGGTCAGGGCGCGCGGAGGCTCAGGCCCTCTACAACCGTCTTTGGAGTTCGGGCTTCATGCCCTCGGAGCACTCAGGCATCGCCCTGCGCAGCGCCGGAGACCCCGTGCTCTATCTCTCGAACCCACCCGGAGTCGACGGCAAGCTGCGGCGTTCAATGCTCGATTCCCTGGCAGAACTCAACCAGGAGACCCACGACCGTCATGGAGATCCCGAAATCCTCTCGCGCATCGAGCAATACGAGATGGCCTTCCGCATGCAGACTTCGGTGCCTGATCTGGTTGACTTGAAGAAGGAATCCCGAGCGGTACTCGACATGTACGGCCCGGATGTGGAGAACCCCGGAACCTACGCCCACTCCTGCATCATGGCCCGCCGGTTGGTGGAGCGAGGCGTGCCCTGCATACAGATCTTCATTCGCGGCTGGGATCAGCACGGCAACCTGACCGGTGATCTGCCCAATGCCTGCAGGGACATTGATCAGCCAAGTCACGGCTTGATCCAGGACCTCAAGCAGCGCGGCTTGCTGGACCAGACCCTGGTGGTCTGGGGCGGTGAATTTGGGCGCACAACCTACTGCCAGGGCCCCCTGAGCAAGACCAACTATGGCCGGGACCATCACCCACGCTGTTTCTCGATCTGGATGGCCGGCGGCGGGATACAAGGGGGTATCACCCACGGGGAGACCGACGATTTCTCCTACAACATCATCAAGGATGGAGTAAGCGTGCATGATCTGAACGCTACCATTCTGCACCAGTTGGGCTTCGACCACGAGCGCCTGACCCTCAGCTTCCAGGGCCGCGATTTCCGCTTGACAGATGTACATGGTCGAGTGGTCGACCAAGTCCTTGCCTGAATGCAATGCTGGTAATCGTCCTCACCATTCTTCTGCTACATGCGCCCGGCCGAAACGAGCTGGCCTGGGAGTTCAACGCCGAATCGTTGAACCAGAACACATTCGCCCCGAGCATAGGCGCGATCTCTCTCAAGGCCAACGGAGCACTGGAGTTCCTCGCCGGGGGCGAGGGGCTTCTTCGAAATGGAAAACAACCAGCGCTCACTCAACTCATCAATACACCCAATGGCGTCTTTCCCAAGCGAAAAATGTCCCTCGAAGCCTGGGTCGTTGTGGACAGACTTGAGGCTTGGGGTGGGATCATTGGTGCGTTTGAAGACAACGGCGACTTCGAACGGGGCTGGTTGCTGGGCATCCACAACAAGCGCTTCTGTTTTGCAATTGCCACCGAAGAGCAGGGCCGACTGGAGTACTTGACCGCTCCGCAGCCTTTGCGCAAGGGAGAGTGGGCTCACGTTGTGGGCACCTATGACGGCAAGACAAGCCGCCTGTATGTCAACGGAGAAGAGGTCGCCTTCAGCGATGCTCCCGGCGGCGATGTGATCTACGCACCTGATCACATTCTGACGGTGGGCTCCTACAAGGACACGAACGAAGACCATCCCCTGACCGGCACCCTGCTGCGCGCAAAGATGCACGACAATCAGATCAAGCCTGGGGAAATCAATCGTCACTTCAGCAAGGAAAGCCGCGAGTTGCCTGCCCTGCCGACTCCAGCCATGCGGGGAATCCCCTCCCACTGGCCTGCGAACTACCAGAGCACAATCAACACCGCCATCGACCGAGGTGTCACGCGCCTGATCGAAGAACAGGCCCGAGACGGTTCCTGGGGCCAGCACCATCCTAAGTACCGTGCGGGCATGACGACCTTGGCGGTCTATGCTCTCGTGAAGAGCGGAGTCTCGGTGGCTCATCCCTCAGTGCAGGCTGCCCTGCGCTTCATCTACCAAGAAGATCCGCGTCACACCTATACAGCAGGCGTGGCCATGATGCTCCTGCGCCATCTGATCGAGCATGGGGATCCAGACAACAAAGCCATCTATATGGAACGGGCCGAGCGCATCATCGACCGGGTCCTGGAGTGGGAGCGACGGGATCCTGACACCGGTTGGGGCTACCCGGAGGGCAACAACGACCTCTCCTGCACCCAGTATGCAGCTCTGGCTCTTTGGTCTGCACATGAGTTGGAGATCAAGACGCCCCGCAATGTGTACATGCGCATGGTCAACGCTCTTAACCGTCACTACGGTGGCCTCGAGGGCGAATTTCCCGCCGCTCCCGGCAGCGGATTCAGACCTCACCTCACCAAGGGTTACCGCTATCGAGGAGACCGCAACGATTCACGCTCCATGAGCACCGCCGCCATTACGGTTTGTCGTGTAGCGGAGATCTGCGCAGGCAAACATCTGGGTACCACCACGCGTAGGTTTGCCGAACAGCAACTCACCCAGGCGGTCAACTGGCTTGACCACAACTGGTCCATGACCTCAGATCCCAACGGCTACGATTTCTACTACTACCTCTACGGGGTCGAACGCGCGGCAGGACTGCCTGGCATGGAGGATCGCATTCGCCCCGACTGGTATTTTGAGGGAGCAGAATTCCTCCTGCGCCAACAGACTGGTAGTGGAGGCTGGCGCAACCAGTCGAACACGGCCTTTGCGCTGCTTTTCCTGGTCAAGGCCACAGCGGCCATGACGGGCAAGAAGGCCACGATCCTGGGACACACCGCAGAAGAAACCACTGGACCCCTTCACTTTAGAGTGCACGGGAACATGGAAGTGACACTCTTCATGACTGGCATCGATCCAGGTGTGCTCGCCAGGTATGCCGCCCAGCCCGCTCCCAAGACTGGACTGCGCGTGGTGCGGGTTGAGTACCTGATCAACGGTGAGCCCCGCGCGCGTGTCAATGCGGATCCCCTCAAGCCCTGGGACCATCAACGCTTCCCCAGCAAGATTCGCTTCAAGCATCCACAAACGGTGCAAGTCGAAGTGCTGGCCACGGTGGTGGCCCTGGGCGAGTACCCCGACAACTACAACAAGACCACCGAGTTGCGCTCGAAGCCTATGAGCTACAAGGTAGAGCGCAGTCAAAAAGATCTGCTACGGGATTCGCAACCCTACTTTGGAAAGAACATCCTTCGCCAGCAGCCCACCACCCTGTACGCATCCAGCGAAGACGCAGGGCATGGCATAGGCTTCCTACTGGACAACGTCCACTCCACCCATTGGAAGCCCATATCCACCGACGCCCAACCCTGGGTGCGTATCGACCTGCAAAGACCCACTCGCTGCACGAACGTGGTTCTTAGCCAGGCAGTTGCTTCACGCTCCCAGACCGCCAACTGGAATCCAATCAAGGACATCAAGATCACAATCAACGGCCGCTACGAAGTCCTGGCCACCTTGCACTCGGACGCGATTATCCCCACGCGCCTGGAGCTGAATGTCAAGAAACCGATCCAGTCACTCAGGGTTCAGATTCTCTCCCGTTGGAATGGCCAGACGGGCAATGTGGGTTGGGCGGAAATCGCTCTTGAACCCTAAGGGCAGTGGCGGCCGCTTCAATAGAAAGAGCCCACGCCCCATGGGAGAAATGGGCGCGGGCTCACAAGAAGAGAGAGGTAATCTAGAAGAGCGTCAAGTGCACAATGGGCGTACGGGCCACGCCGTTCTGCGCACCGGTGTCCCTCACGCGAAACTGCAGCCAAAGCTCCAAGCCAATCAAGCCCGAATCACCAGGCATGCTTCGATGCCAGGTTATGTAACCCTGACCAGGCCCCGACCCATTCAAAGTCATTGCGGAGCCAACCACGCTGAAACCTGGAATTGGTGAGCTGGGGGGATTGTGAGATACGGTGACCACCGCCTTGGCTCCACCCAGTCCATCATAGAGGCCCAGCTTCCAATCGAAGTTGCCCACATGGGGAGGACTAAGAGCGACAACCTGCGGGACAAATCCACCGGTGCCCGCCCGCGCGCCTTGCTGGATAATCTCAATCGGCTCCGGAGTGCGTTCGTTGGAGAGGCTGGGCCGGTCAAATGGAGGCAGTTCAGCTGCAACCCTTGGATCAGTAAGACCATTGACCATGAAATCCACCAGAGCAGGGCGCACCTGCGGCGGTACGTTGAGGTTGTTCAGAATCGGGTCTTTGTTGTCACCGAAGGGCCCCCCATCCGCGTTGTACAAAGCCAAAAGGGCATTCAGGTTTGTTGTGGTTGGGGAACCGTTGTGAAAGAGAGCTCCGCCCCGCAAGCCAATGTTGCGCAGACTTGGTGTCTTGAAGCGCCCACGATCTGCAAAGTTCCCGGTAATCGCCTGACGACCTGAATCCTCAGCGATCGGACGCAACCCAAGGTTGTGGTACTGATTGTCTGCAAACAGGTTGCCTCCATGGCATGCGTTGCAGCGCGAACCTTGGCTCGTGAAGGCACCCAGACCCATCTGTTGCCCCTGGGTCAAAGCGCCCTGGTTTCCAGCGGTAAAAGCATCCCACGGAGTCTGGTTGGGAACCAATGTCCGCTGGTAGGAGGCCAGAGCAAACCCAATTCGCACAGGTGTGATCACATCTGTTCCAAATGCCGCCTGGAACAGATCTGGATAGGTCGCCCCACCAGCCAAGGCAGCATTCAGGTCACCAGGGAGATTGAAGGCGACTGCAAGTGGCTCGACCTGCTCCAACTTAGAAGTTACATCGCCCCATGTGCGGCCTTCAGCGGCCATCTCTGCACTTGACATGATCGGACCCAGGGACTGGCTCTCCAAGGAGCCACCAAGGGGAATCACTACGTTGCCCGTAAGAGGATCCAGAAACTGCGAAGTGGCACGACCATCCCAGAAGAGATCAATAAAGTATGCCCCCATCAGATTGCTCGGTGCAGAGCGACCAGTCACCTGCACGTCATGACCAAAAACAGGATCTGGAACATAATTGCCATTCAGATCAGTGCGAGCCACGCCTAGGGATCCAAGCACATCATCAGGAGTACCCAGAATTCCGTCAGCTCCAGGGTTGCGCATACCACCCTGATTGCGTGGGTCCCCACCACCGGCAGCGGGTTGGTGACAGGTGCCGCATGCAACCGTGCTGTCGGAGCTCAACTGCTCATCCCAAAACAACGCCTTGCCCAGAATTACCTTTGCAGGAGTGATCTGATTCTGGGGCGGCATAGGCGGCGGGCCCAAGGGCGGAGGTGGGCCTTGAGCCAACACGCTGGCAGTCAAGACTGCCAAGCACCCAAGAGAGAGAGGCGAGGAGCCGAAGAGTTGTCTATTTCTGAGCAGTTTCTTCATCTGTGGTCGACAGGCATTGGATTGGATCGAGTCCTGGGAAGATCCGAGGATGTCGATGTATAGCAAGAGGATGTTACGCCCTCCTAAAGTTAACATCCTCAGGGCATGAGGACGGTTCAGATGTCCTCTGGGTTCCCAGCCCGGGACAACCACAAGACCAGTCTTAGGATAGCCGCAAGGATTGCACAGCACCCTAGTCAGGGCCGAAAGACACACCCAAGAGAGCTGGGACCAGGGCCGGCCCAGAGAAAACCAACATACTGGACCAATGTCGGACATCCTTGCTCATCGAAGCACCTACTCTGTACGCCGACTGACGACCCACCATGCATCTGCTCCTGATCGAAGATGACAAGGCGTTGGCCGAGCAGGTCATCGCTCAGCTATCCGCGCAGGGCTATCGGGTGCGCTGGCTGGCGGACGGAGAAATAGCCCTGCGGGAAGATCCGGCTCCCTATGCATTGATTGTGCTCGACCTGATGCTGCCAAAGGTGAACGGTCTGGAGATTCTCAAGAACTACCGCAGTCGTTCAGACACTCCAATTCTGGTTCTCTCCGCCAAGCAGGATGCGGTGGTCAAAGTCAAGGCCCTGCAACTGGGTGCAGATGACTACTTGACCAAGCCTTTCTGGCCCGAAGAACTCAGCGCCCGTATCGCCGCACGGCTACGGCGACCGATTCTGAAGCGTGAAGGAGGGGTTGAGATCGGTCGCTTGTTTGTTGACCTCACTGCCCACAGGGCCAGTGTAGATGCCGAGGACATCCAGCTCACGCGAGCCGAATGGGAGCTCTTGGCCGCACTCGCACGCCAGACCGGCGCCGCAATCAGCCGTGAAGACCTGATGGAAGCCACCCTCGACCCAAGTCGAGACGGCACAATGCGCACTTTGGATGTGCATGTGTCGCGCCTGCGCAAGAAGCTCGGCCCCTGTTCAAACTACCTGCACACAATCTGGGGTGTGGGTTATCGCTTGGAAGTCAAAGACTGATGAAGTTACGCCATCGGATGCTGGGCACGCTGGCCCTGTTGGCGGCGCCCATGATCGCGGGAACAACCTGGGCCCGCTATCAATTTGAGTGGCGTGAACTCGAACGAGCACTGCTCACCTTTGGCGAAATCGAAATGGTCGACCGCAACGGCCTGGAGCGCTGCAGGGCCAATCCAGCCGAATTCCCCTTGCCGCCGCGTGCTCGCCCGGAACGACCACGTGGCAGAGACAGAGCAGACCGCTGGGAAGGCCCACCAAGGCCGCCCCGGCAAGTCAACGGCCCTGCGCCGGGCCGCCGACCGGAATCAAAGACAGACGCCGACATACTGGGCATGGGTGCCAGCTTGCGCTTGCACGCCTATCGCGCAGACTTCCTGAGCGACAACCCACGCAGTCCACCTTTTCCCAAAGAACTACGCGCTGGCCTCGAAGCCGGAGCAGACAAGACATCAGGTCGCTTGAATAGAAACCAGGACCTTTTCGCCGTGGGCTGGCGTACTCCTTGGTCGGACGGACCGGCAGCTGTGATTCTGATTTCCACAGCGCGCGTGCCCAAGCTCTTTCGCGGCCCCATGCTGGGAGCAATTGGGGCCTTGACTTGCGTCCTCTTGGCGGCGGTCTGGCTAGCAATGGGACCTCTTATAGGACGCACTCGCAAGTTGGCCGCAGCGGCTCGCAGGGTAGAGAAACTCGATAACTTCGAGCCAATCCCTGAAGAGGGCTCGGACGAATTGACCGACCTCACGCGAGCCTTCAATACGGCGGGCGCTTCCCTGCGCCAGGCGATGGATACCGCCAACCAAAGGGAAGCCTCCCTGCGTACATTCGTGGAAAACACCGCTCACGATGTGGGCACGCCACTGACGGTATTACAAGGACATCTGGCCAAGCTGGCAGAGAACGGTCAAAGAGACGAGGGGATCTTGCGGGCTATGGAAGAGGCTCAGTACATCGGAGCCATGCTCGCCAACCTGTCCACGGTTGCCCGCCTGGAAGATGTTGAGGTGCCTCTGCGCCAGGATGAGGTGGACCTCAAAGCCCTCTGTCTGCGAGTCCTAGCTCGACACCAGACCATTGCCTCAGAAAAGAACATCGAACTGGAACACGCCCTGCCCCAGGCTGAAGTAACGGTGCGTGGAGAAATGACCCTCCTGGAACAGGCTGTCAGCAACCTCGTGCACAACGCCGTAAGCCACGGGCAACCCGGAGGCCATGCCACCCTGCACCTGCAACTCGGTCCAGCTGACTCCTTCCAGCTACGAGTGCTCGACGATGGCCCCGGAATCGACTCGCAAACCCTGCAGAATCTGACCGAGCGCCGCTGGCGAAGTGAAGACGCCCGCCGACGGCACCCCAGTGGCCGGGGCCTGGGGCTCTCCATTGCTGATGATGTAGCCAAGAGGCATGACTTTGATCTCAAGCTCTCCAAATCAGAGGCCGGCGGCTTGGAAGTGACCATCAGCGGCAAGTGTGCCGGGACCCAAAGGCAGGATTGACTGAACTCTTCCCGCCAGGCCTGCAGCGCTGATCGGCAGCTTTCTTGCAGACGCTGGACGGGGAGTGGGTCTGAGCATCACTGTGGATAAACGGTTGACATCACCGCATTAGGAGATTTCTTGTAACCTTGAGGCCTCTTGATCGTCCTTGTCATTGCAGACACTAGGCCATAGCCTCTGCAGAGAAACTCCCATGCTCTCCGTCCGTCCAACCAGATCCAGGTACTCCAGTGCGCACACCGCCGCTGCTGCCTTGGCGCAGCACAACGCCCAACGCAGCGCCTCGTTCTTGCTGCTGCTCAATGGTGAGGACCGCTTGGACTGGATCGAGGGGCATCTGGTACCGATTGCCCTGGCTCCATTGGTACGTAACGTCCTCAAGCGCCGCTACCTGCTGTACGAGATAGCGGACCTGCTCAGCGTGTTGCCCCGGCACATCAGCGAAGCCTTCGCCCCCATCGAGGCTGGCCCGGACCCAGACACCTGTACCAGGAAAGCTCTCAATCGTGCGATCAATTGTGCCATCAAGGATCTCAATGAGCGCGATCAGGGGACTTTGCTGCGAAGCAAGCCACCCCTGATCACTCCTCGTGTGCTGGCCGTGATGCAGGATCTCAAACTCGACGAACGCGCCGCCCTTGCCTTCTGCGCCAAACACAACGCCTCAGCCCTGCCCTACCGCAAGGCCTACATGGCGCGCATCAACAACTGGGAGCCTCGCTTCGGGTAGGAACTCAAGAAAGGTGATCGCCCTCCGATCTCAATCCTGCCAGGCCTTCGTCACGACTCCATCCACCAGAGTCACATAGGTTCTGCGCTCGACGGTGGTCTTGGTGCTGGATGAAATCAACAAGAAGACTCCACCCCTGCTCTTGGTGGCCATCGTGTAGTCCCAACGCCAGATCAGGGAGCCATCGGCCCGCTGGAGCCGTACGGTGGGCTCTCCCAGAATCTCCAAGACAAAAGCTTCGGTCTCCCCAGGTCTGACAAGGGCCAGCGTCTCGGTAGTGACTCGGGATCCCGTGTAGGAAATGTCACTGTTCCCGGAAACAAGGCATGCGGGCAGGAAGAACAGAGCGGAAAGGGCCAGGGCGGTGGCCAATCGAGGCCTGACGAGTAAGGAGGTGGATCGGGCAGAACTCATAGTATTGGTCATTGCTGGTGAAGAACAGAAACTCGGGCCTCTCGCTGAACAGGTCCGTCCAGGAGAGCTACCTACGACACAAGGGCTCGGTTCTTTGGGCCTACTTCAACAAATTCTCAGCCCCTCGGCGCCTCTTGCTCCCGCGCACAAGTTGGCGGCATAAGTAAAGCGCCCCGGCGGTGAAACCGGGGCGCTGAAGACAGGTCCTCGTTCGACGCGAATCAGAAGTCAACCGAGATCGCGTCCGAGAAGTTGGACGCACCCCCCAGGTCCCTGTACCACAACTGGAAGTCCCAGGTGGACCCGGGCAGAATGGTACCGCCCGGAGGTGCAGGCAAGGTTGCAGGCACATCAAAGCCACTCCCGGTACTTGAAGTACCTACCAGGTTCTGCATGACCCCAGTAGCGTCAAAGCGCCCCAAGGAGTTGAGCCCGACGCCCGCAGTCGCGGTATACCGGCCAAAGGGAGGAGAAAGGCAGAGCATGCCCTGACTCACGGAAATCCCTGGTTCAGCACCGGTCGCCGCCACCAGGAAATAACCAAACTGATCAGTGGGTCCCTGGGTCGCATCCAGGTGGAAGACCCCGGGGCCGCTCATGCCGGAAGTCCCAAGCGTTGCTGACAGACCCGATGAGTTCGGGTTCGCTGGACTACAGTACAGGTTCGGACCAACCGCACCGGTTCCGGTCAAAGTCAGGTCGTAACTTGAACAACCAGAAGCAACGTTATCCGGCCAGATGGAGATCCGCAGGAGACAGGTCATGCCAGAACCGGTAGCATTCGTCCAAGTCAGGATCTCGTTGTCGGCACAGGTCCAGCCAGAGGCCAGTTCACCCGAATTGATCGGATCAACGGTCGGGTCATCATTGCAGTTACCAGCGGAGGCATCGTAAAGGTACATATCGATATCCTCTCCACTACAGTTGTTCGATGTGGTGTGCATCAAGTCAGCAACAAAAACAGCCCCATCGGGGATGGTGACTCGGAACATGTCCAAGTCAGTATGCGCGAAGAGGGCCAGACCCAGATAGGTACCATCGCCTATGTCCGTGGCGGTTGCGCAGGTGTCATTATCCTCAAAAACATCATCCTGCAGATTGAAGCAAGGATCCGGACCGATCACGATCGTCATGTTGTACTGACCACAAGCGAAACCATTGCCCGGATCCTCGTAGACCTCGAAGACCACGGTCTCGACGCCGTTGCTCAAGTTGATGTACTCGGGATCGGGGCCTTCCACATCTACCAACAGCGTGCCGGAAGAATCATAGATCCGGAAATCGATGTCGCCCATGCTTGAAGCCTGCGTCGTAAGCATGTCAACGCGTTCGCCCGATTGCAGAGTGAAACTATAGAAGTCCGGGTCCCCGGAAGTAGTCAGGAGGTTTGTCCAGGTTCCGGGAGCAAGGGGCAAGGCCGTAGCAAAGGTATCGTTGTCCTCAAGACCATCATCGATCAAGGTGTCGCAGGGATCCAAGAGAATCTCAAAGGCGCCAAACCCAGCGGTGAAGGGCTGGCGCGCGCCGAGACGCAGCAGATACTGCTGCCCAGCGACCGCGCTCCAGTTCACCCTGGCTCCGGAGATACCGCTGATATCACAAGATTCCTGTGCACAGTCCAACTGCGCAAAGCCGGAGCAGCTAAGGCCGTCATAGATCACGATTTTCGTATCAAAGGTCGCCCCTGCTCCAGTGAGGTTGTTACTGCAAGAAGACATGATGTACAAGCCAGTGGTGGTAGCGGTCCAGGCATACCACATGTCCTTGCGAACAGGTGAACCGAAACAGTCTGCGGGACCGTCAATGGTGTAGCCCGTGTTGTCAAAAGAGTAGACGCCAACGCCGGTTATGGATGTCGCAGAGGCGCAGTCATCCGCGCCGTTCTGGGCGCTAACGAAGGGAACAAGGAGAAGGGCCGCTGACAGCCCGATGCCAGGTACTTTTAGCATGAGAACAAGAGGGGTAGAAAGGAGTCAGAGAGAAGGCTCGACACTGAAGGGTCAAGCTCGATCGAGTGTAGCCCATCAGAGCAGATCAAGGGTTGAAAGCGCTCTCAGGCCTATCCAAAGGCATCTGGGCCAGAACGGCTGCTCGCTGGGCCCCTTGCCCACTCACACCCAGGCCCATACGAAACCGGTGGTCCGGGGCGCGAGGCGCCCCGGACCACCGGCCTGTTTGACTCCGTATGCAACACCCGAAGATGCCGCCTCTGACCTCAGCCAAGCTCCTTGCACTTGCCGAGCAGATCGCCCGGGTTGCGCTCGCCGCCGACGCCAGCGGACTCGGCCCACTTGACCGTACCATCCTTGCCGATCAGCACAGTGGCACGATCGGTGATGCCCATATCGTCGAGCATCAAGCCATAGGAGTTCGCCACGGCGCCTTTGGGATGGAAGTCCGCCAAAAGGGGATAGGTGATGCCGTCAAACGACCCAGCCCATGCCTTGTGACAATACTTGCTGTCAACGCTGATACCCAAGACCTGGGTATCACAGGCCTCGAATTGCTCCTTGAGCGCTTCGAGTCCCGGAATTTCGATGCTTCATGTGGGGGTGAAGTCCAAAGGATAGAACACGAGCAGAACATTCTTGGAACCGTTGAAACTCGAGAGCTTCACCGTGGTGTCCAGGTGACTGTCCAGCTCAAAATCGGGGGCCTGAGCTCCTGTATCGATCATGATTCTTGGGGGGGTGAAGGTTGTTGGGTTGGGTGCCATCCCTCGTGGGACGGCCGCACAGTCTAGGACAAGAGGGCGGCCTGAATAGGCCCTGCCCTTGGAATTCTCTCACGGACGCGTAAGGCCGCCTCCCCGCCTGTGTAGTCGAGACTGGAATCCCCCTCCCTGCACAGTGCCCCGCTCGACTCCTCGCCCGGTACGGCAGGGGGCGAGTGAACCCCTGGGACGTTTCCAATAAGCTGACGGTCCGTGAACCACGCCCGATCCAGTCCCCCCACCCAGCCCCAGGCCCTTGGTCGCCTTGCCCCACTGACAGCGATGTTCATGCTGCCTGTCGGGGAGATCACCCTTGTCGCCTCCTACACCAGCGGCGAACCGCTCCGCCTGTGCGTTGCCTCTGACGAGAAGTCCCTGTTCGTGGCCGAGGGCGCGCAGTTGGTGGAACTTCACCTCAAGCCGGACGCCTCCCTCGTGGAACGCCGCAGCTGTCGGCTGGACGCCAGCCCTCTTGACCTTGAGTGGACGGATGAATGCATCTGGATGGCTGGAGGCACCGGGGGCCTTTGGCGCATCCCCTCTGGGGCAGCTCAACTGCTGCCCGAGCCGATAGCCGTGGTTGCGGGTCAACTGTGCGTGGGAGTCGCCAGTCATGGACAACTCTTGGTGGCAGCCTTTGCCTGCCAGGACGCCAGCACGATTCGAAGCTACCGTGCGGACACGGGCAAAGAGCTCGCCTCACTGGAACTCAAAGGGGTACGCGCGGAGGGCATCGACTTGCACAAAGGGCAAGTGATGCTAGCCCTCGGTACCCACGGCGCTCGTAGCTTGGACATCAGCCCTGACGGTCAATTCAGCCTCCATGTGAATTCGCAGCCCCTGAGCCTGGATCCGAAGAATGACCTCGCCCATGTGGCCTCGGTAGCGCTCACCTCCGACCTCGCCTGCGCCGCCACAGGCTCTTGGCTAGCGGCGGGCGCCGCCGTGTTTCCCCGCGAAAATGCGCAAGCCCTCGCCACCATGGGCGTCCACCATGGCGTCGCCGTTGATGCCCGAGGAGATCGCTGGGTCGTGGCAACCATGCGGGCCCCGGCCTGGGTCCTGGATTGGGCACCCTTCGGTCAATTGGGCTGCATGGGCGTGGATCTCACCCCAGGAGGCGGAGGAGACCATAAGTTCATCCAGGGTGCTGCGGGAAAGCGCCCCGATCGGCTGGTTCTGGGAGAACTGGGGTCAGAAGAGCCCATCGCCAGCGCCATCCTGCAACCCACAGGCTGGCGCGACCTGGTCCTTGGGCGTGAAAAGATCTACACCCTGCGTCTTCTGCACGGCCTTGAGATCTGGCAGACAAGAGACGACAAGATCAAGCGCATCGCCCAGCGCAAACCCCGAGGTGCCTTTGCCACCGATGCGCTGGTAAGCCCCATCAATCCAAGCGTGATCTTCAGCGGGCGAGATGCGGGAGCGGTTCTACCCACGGGGCCTCTGCATCTTGCCGGCAAGCAACTGCAACCCGTCGCCGATTCCTGGGATTGCCCGCCCCTGGGCATTTGCATGGGCACGCCATTTTTTGACGACCAGGGCACAGCTTGGCTCCTCGCGGGACAGGGGTTTCAGCCACGCCTCATGCGTTTGGATTTCGAGCAGGGAGCCAGCTGCCTTCATTGGTGGAATTTGCAGTTGCCCCCATCAGGCCAAGGCAGCGGACACACCTACTTCCACAGCACACCCATAGGCGAACGCATTGCTTTGTTACGCGCCGGAACCGACCAGGGCCTGCTCTGGTTCGACCCCGCCGCGCTCACGGAAGCCGCCCGGAGCGCCGAGCCCAGGAGTACCCTCAAAGTCGCGCCCATCGCTACGAACAGAACACATCTTGAGGGAAGCGCCGAACTTCCGGTCAGCTTGCGAGGTGCGGAGCTGAAGCGGGCAGACGCTCCCCCCCTCTTCGTAATCGCGGCTGGAGCCGCGAGGAACAGGCTGGAATCCCCCGCCCGCGCTCAAATGGTGGTGGTGGATCCAGGCTGCGAACCGCCCCGGGTGCTTGCCCGCAAACTCCTTGGAGATCAAGCGGGTCTGGCCTTCGCCATCGATGCGGCGCTTATCGGGGACCTGCCCCTGGCACTGGTCGGCGACCTCAACGGCCGCGTCACGGCCCTCGACCTGAGCGACCCCTTGAAACCCAAAGAAATAGCCCACTGGACCGCCCCCCCAAACGATTGGGATGGCACCCACCACTCGATCATCGACCTCGCTGTGCTGCGCCAGGACGACAGTGGTGTCGACCTGGTAGCCGCCGCCGGGCGTATGGGGATGATCTGGCTGCGCTTTGATCGCGCGCAGAGCACCCTGCAGCTGGTCCAGACCCTCGACACCCCCGGTTGGGCCACTGGCGTCTTCGTGGATCGTGAGGGCTGCATGAAAAACCAGCGGCGGGTACTGCTCAGCGACCAGCGCTGCGGGCTACGGGTCCTGAGACTGGAACTTTGAGCGGCCTCGGGACCGGTCCACCAGCGCCCCCTCCGGATCAGCCCAGCATCCGTCGCCGCACTTCGTCCAGGTGCGCGGGCCCAGTGTGGCAGCAGCCACCCACGAGAGTCGCGCCGGCTGCGACCCAGACCTCGACCCGATCCGCATAGGCCACTGGATCGAGCGGCACAGAGTCGAATCCTTCGGGATCAAGAGGATCAAAGTCGCCGGGCATGGCATCGGCCGCGTTGGCATACCCTCCCACCGGCCGATCGGTCAACTGGGTCAGGCGCGGGATGGCATCGCTGATGAGATTCGCAGCGCAGCAGTTCACCAGATACGCATGCACGGGCAGATGGGCCACAAGGGCAAAGGCCTCTTCCAAGGCCTCGCCGCTTGGAAGGATCCCGGCTCGGTTACCTTGCAGGGTCCAACTGAGCCAGACCTCGCGGCCGGTCTCCAGGGCCACCTCGGCCGTCACCAGCGCCTCGCGGCCCAAGGACATGGTCTCGCACAAGATCAAGTCCACACGAGGAGCGATGAGTTGAGCGAGTTGCGTGCATTCGGCCCTCAAGCATCGTTCCTCGGGCACCAGATCCGCCCGATAGCTCGTGTCCAGAGGCGGCAAGGAGGCAGCGATGCGCACCTCCTGGCCTGACTCTTCCCGAGCACGCTCCGCCAGATCGAGCGCCAGCAGGGTCAATTCCTCCACCCGCTGGCGCATGCCTTCGCGCTCAAGCAGGATCGGTGTCACAGCGTAGTTGCAGGCGGTGATCACCTCGGCCCCCGCCTCGATGAACGCACGGTGCACGGCGACCACTTCATCGGGCGCTTCCACCAGAGCCTGCGCAGACCAGATCGAGGTGCGATGGCAGGGAACCTCCACGCCCCGCTCACGCAGTTCAGTACCGGTGCCTCCGTCCAGGAGGATCAAATCATGGAGCTTCATGGAAGCCTGAGGGTACCCCAGGAGGTGCATACCCAGCAGACTGCGGCGGTCCCCGCGGAGAGCGCGAGATGAGTTGTCCACACTGCACCAAGGCCCCCAGAGCCGACATGAAGGTCCTCAGCGCCCTCAAGAAGTGCGATTCTTGGGGACCCTGAGGAGACGAGCGTCTTGCCCCAGAAAACCTGTGTCTTCCATAAGCCACTTGCCAACAAGGGGTTACAGCAATTAGATGCGCACTCCAGACCCATAGCAGCACAAGAACTCCCAACCCGGAGAGCATCAGGCATAGATTCAGGGTGTGCCCAGCGGGGCGCTTGTGAGATGACCTGCTCCCTCTTGACCCGATCCCAGATACACACCGCCGGCCTCGGCCACGGTGCGTCCCTGATATTGAGCCGGACAATGGCCACCTCAATGCTCATCTGCAGCGCCCAAGCCACCTTCCAGGAAACTGGATCAGGATTGGCCGGCGACCAGCAAGCGCAAGTCTCCGTTCGAGCTCACTTACCCATGCCGACAGATCCCGGCAGGACGGACCTCCATGAACCTAGGAATCAGATGAAGCATCCAGATCCGGGAGTTGCTCGACTTGTCGAGCGGTTCCCAAACTCGCGATTTGTGCTCAATACGCTGCCAACGCTGCCTGACATTCAAGACGCAGGCCCGGCAACTATTGTGAAGTTACTCACCGAGGGTGAGGAGTGGCATGAGGCCGTGGGCCATCATTGTCGCGACCTCGCCCTGCTGCTCAACCACCACGAGGTGGCGGATGAGGGGGCAATTGCATTGGCGTTGGGCATGGCAGAGCTTGAGGAGGCCAAGAGCCTGCTTGAGTGGAGCCGGGCCCATCTCACCTGTGCAACCAGCCTGATCATCTGGCGTGACGAGGAACGCTTGGGACAAGGGAACAATAGCCTTGTCCACGACAAGCAGCACCTGCGCATGACAGCTGTCCTAGGTGTTCCAACGGCCTCTGGCCCCGACCTCTGCTGCGCCTTCAACGGCCTGCCCATGCCCCTCAGACAGCCCCTCTACCGGGTTGCCTTCGACGGACAAACGGTGACCGACCTGGCGGAAGAATCCGGTTGGGATCCAGCTCACATCCGGTCTGCGATCAGCACCGCGCTGCGCAGTCTCCAACGACAGTGCCTGGTGCGCGAGGAGGTGGCATCATGAGAGTGCAACCGAATTGGACGAAAGATCCGGAACTGAAGGATCTGGTTGAAGGAATCTCAGGAGAAGGAACAACCATGTTCACCCAGGATATTGCCGATGGCGAGAACTGGGTTTCCTCGGACGATGGGTTGAAAGCGTCGACGGATACGGAGATGGAGCAGCGTGTGCTGCAGCATCAGAACGATGACCTTGCTCAGGTGATTCGACAGTTTGTGGGGTATGCCCTGCTTGAGCGCGAGTCCCAAAACCGCATCGTGGATCGCGGACAAGATGACCCGCGCAATGCGCCTAAGTGGCAACGTTTGTACCCGGTCGTCCAAGCAATTGTGGACACTTACTCCTCGAACGGAGCTGGCAAGACGAATGGCTTGATCTCTGCATTGGACCTCTCTCGTCGCCTTGCGCCCGGCGCAAGGGTGGAAAACCTCTTGGCAGCCATCTACTGCAATACGGACCGTCCCGAACAGGGGATAGTGCATGCGAAAAATGCTATCGAAGCAAGTACATCGCCGGACTTCGCAGCCACCGGCTGGACTTGGTTGGCCGTTGCTCAACGCATGGCCAAGATCGAGTGCCCGGTTACCTCAGCACGGAAAGCTACAGCCCTATCACCTGAGTTCTTGTTCCCATGGACTGAGCTCCTGCGCG
>DUBE01000027.1:0-32152 GCA_012960475.1 Planctomycetota bacterium | reverse complement strand
GACAAGCCGGCCACCCCGCCGGACCTGAGCTACCTACCGGCTGACATTTTGGAGGCCATCCCTGAGGGCCTGCATCGATTTGTCGAGCCCGAAGGCAATGAAGGAGGTGAGGCATGAGTTTCTCCAAACTGATTCCCCTTCTCGGTGCTCTTCTGCTCTTGGCGTTTCTCATTGGACCTCCCGCATCTGCGGGACACGGGGGACCCATCACGCCCGCCAGCCCTCCTGGAGGGACTGCCGTCGGGGTCCTTGTCCCCAATGCTAGCCCTCCGCCCCCAGGCGGAGCCCCCCCCACCACAGACAACGGTGGAACGAGGACCCGCCCCAAGCGGAGCATTCGATCCCGATCCGTCAGGACCACACCGCCCCCCCCGGGAGGTTGATCCGAACTGATTGATAAGTAACGGAATCTATTCCCGCCAGGCCTCAAGAGCCTGGCGGGTCGCTAATGAGAAAAGATGTCACTGCCCTATTAGCCCTCGCGCTGATCTTGGTCAGTGGCGTTTGGCTTTGGAACTGGTCAACGGACCGGGCCCCCGTCGATCAGGGGAGCTCACGAACGACTCCGGTGACTCCAAAGCACACGGGCACAGAACGGACAAGCTCAACGAAGCCCCAAGGCAAGGAGAACAGCACCCAGGAACCAACGACCAGTGCCCCGCGCACCGGTCTTGAGTCCGCCCCCATCGCTCCCGGCCAACTCACACTCATGGCCCTCTGGGCCTGCGCGGTGCCCCAACCCCACGCCACTTGCCTTGGTACTGCCTGGGAGCAAGTCGAAAGCCAACAAGGGGCACCCCTTCAAGTCCTCACGGATCGCCCCACGCAAGCCCCGCCCCTCGCATGCAAAACCATCAGGGGCTCCTTCCTGGTCCCAATCACCCCCGGCTTTGCCGCAACGCCCCAGTCCCTCGCGCCGGGAAGCACGAGCTTGATCCCCACGCCGCACACAGCCGATCCGCTGCGTGTGCAAGTCATCCCCGCCCAGGGCACAAGACTCGCAGCCTATGACCTGGAAGTGCGCTGCTTGAGCGACACCGACCAAGCTGGCCAACGGGTTGGCTTTGTCCTGCGCCGCACCGTCAGCGCCAATCAGCCACTTGAGTTACCGGCCTTCCAAGGTCTCGCCAAAATCATCGCCCGTTCGGGGGACTTGGCTGGCAGCTGGGCCGGGTCCGTGCGCCTGACCCACAACAAGGAAATAGAGATCCACCTCGGCCCCTCTTTTTCCCTCGCCGGTTACATCAATCAAGTCCCGCAAGAGGAGGACCTGTCCAGCTATCGGGTCAGTGTGCGCCCCAAGGGATCCCTGCCGAACGCAGCCATCGCCGAATGCCATGTGGACAAGAGCGGCTTTTGGGACCTGGAAGAAATCCACGCTGCCGCGGGAGCAGAGTTGTTGGTGGCAGTCAGCGGCGGGATCATGCTGCCCCAAACGAAACAGATCATGGCGCCCCCCGGGGGCACATTGATGACAGTCAACTTTGATTGGAAAGCTGGCCTGCCCGGGAGCGTGATTGTGACAGACACGCAAGGCTCGCTCTTGGGCGGAGTAGAAGTACAGGGCTTTTGGTACGACAACGAAGAAGCTGCCTACACCATGGTCAGGGCTCGCACCAGCTCCCAGGGCCTCGCGAAGTTCGCGTCTTTGGCGGTTGGCGAGATATCTTTTGCCCTGCGCGAACCGGGCTGGTCCGGCACCCAGTACGACTACATCCATCCCAAGCAGAACAGCGAACCCTATGTGCTGAAGGTCTCTCCTTCGACGATTCTGCAAGGAACAGTTCGCCGCAAAGGCCTACCAGTCCCCAATTTTCAACTGGCCTTCAATGACGAGCGAGGGCATGTAGCCTGGAAGTGGTTTCGGGACCGCACAGACGGGAGCTACCTCATCAACGATGCACCCTCGGGCCCAGTGAGCGTGATCGTCTACTCGCTTGATTGGGAAGAGACTGGAAACACCCACGACCTGAATATTCCGCCCGGCACGACCAAGATCTTGGACCTGGAATTGGAATCCAATACCCTGGCCCGGGGTCAAGTGGTCAGCGCCAGCACGGGCCAGCCCATCGAAGGTGCCTGGCTGACCAGCAAGGAGCCCCTGGGCACGACCCTGATCGATGTGGAGCGCGAGTTCACCATCAGTGATGCAGAGGGACGGTTTGAGGGACTGGCCCTCGCGCCCTCTTCGTCCTGGGTTTATGTGGCAGCCCACGGCTACCAACCAACGACCTTGGCAGCGGGGGGCAACAAGCTCGATCCCGATCTGGGCAGGATCGTGCTCAACGCGGCGGGGACCTTGACCCTACGATTGGAACCACCTCCGGGGAACGAGATCTGGACTCTGGTGGAAAGGGGTCGACCCCAATTCAGCCCCGACGGAGTGTTGGTCTTGCAGGACCGGGGCGCCGGATCTCAACGCTTGACCTTTGAACCACCCTGGGGGGCTTTTGTCGAATTCTATGTCACACCCCGAGGCTCGCCACCCTGGGAAGTGGTGCTGCAGAGGCCCGTAGGACGCAAGATCATCTTTGTCTTGGAAGCGGAGGACGGGGGACCCTATGTACCCGGCAGCGTGCAAGGCCTGAGGTTGAGTTGGTCGGAGTCCGCTGGCGAAGCAGCGACTCTTCTGACCACCTACCTCAACCAAGAAACAGGGGAAGCAACCATTGAAGGAATCCCTCAGACCTGGATCTCGGCCGCGGTGATCTTGAACTCCAAAGACGCCTGTCATCTAGAACTGGACGCCAGAGCAGCTGGAGATCTGCGCCTCAAGGTCAGGCTCAAACCGGACTCCGGTCATGTGCGCTTCATCGACAGCAACTCACATCCCATGTCCAACCTCGCCGCCTACTTCCAGATGACCCCCGGCGTACGCGCTCGCTTCGAGGCCACCAGCCGCAATGGCATTGTCAACCTGGCGGGAGCCAGCGGCAAGGTGCGTTACCTGCTCAGCGGAAAAACCCAAGAGACTGTTTTCACAGGCACAATCCAGGTCACCAAAGGGAACACCGAAACCCTGACCGAGACAATCGATTCCAGCCACAACATGGGCGTACACTTCACGGAACGAGGAAAGCCCGCCAGCTATCTGACCGCCATGATCACCCCTGTGGGCTGGGCGGGTTCCTATCAGGTCAAGATCACCAGCGATCACGGGGGCAACACCCCCGCTCACGCTTGCTCCCCAGGAAAATACAGAGTCACGCCGATCGACGGTGCCTACTGGCATGAGCCCTTGACCTTCCATTCCTCTGCTTCGGGGCCAGCAGTTCTCGAAGTGCGCCGGGTAGGAGACCTGGGAGTCCGCGCTCTGTTCGGCGAAGATCCGCTGGTCGGCATAACCATCAGCTTGCACAACCAAGAACGCGACACAGACGTTAGCACCTGGGTCATCGCCGGCCGCGTGGACCCCTTCGCGGTCACAGATCAAGACGGGCGCACATTGATCCGCGGCATCCCCAGCGGCCTCTACACAGTCCAGGCCCAGCTCTCGAGCGGCCTTGCCAGCGTGCAGGTCCAAGTGATCGGCGGAAGCGAAACCTGGGTCAGTCTGGGGAGCCAATAGGCGTCTGCCGAGCAGCGCAAGAGGACCCCGGCAGACCCACGGGTGCACTGACTGCTCACATCCAATGTGAACCGCTCAAGGACCCTGAACTACACTGCCTCCATCCACAAGACGGGCATAGAATCAGATCATGTCCTTCCCTGAAATACGCGCATATCGTCTCCTCACGGAACGCCTTGAGCTGACTTGTTATCAACCTGAACATGCAGAAGAACTACAAGCACTTGCAGCAGACAACAAGGCACATGTTTCGCGATTCCTCACTTGGGGGTTGGACGAGCCACAGACACTCGATCAGAAACTTGAGTGGATTCGTCAGCTGCGCATCAAATTTGATCGCGGAGAAGACTTTGCCTACCGAGTCCAGAACCGCACAGACTCGCGGATGATCGGAGGAGCTGGATTACGGCCCAAGGAGTCCAATCGACAAATGGAAATCGGCTACTGGGTAGCAGAGAGTGAATGCGGCCGCGGAATAGCAACTGAACTCACGGCTGCGCTCACTCGTTTCTCTCTGGAAACACAACAAGCTTCCCGTATCCTGATCCATTGTCAGGTCGAGAACGAAGCCTCCAATAGAATTCCGGCAAAGCTCGGGTTTCACAGGGAGGGAATCGCTCGCAGAATCAGAAGCTGGCCAGGTGAAGAGAATCGTGACCTGGTTGTCTGGACTCTCTTGCCTGAGGAACTACCGGGAAGCCCCTCGTACGCCAGCATCTACGAAGCTTTTGATGAACTTGGACAACCGCTCAACAAGGACACGGCAGCTAGGTGAGAAGTGCGCTGAACCCCTCAGTTCAATTGCCACGAAAGGCGATCGTCACTCCACAACTGTGCGCTGCGTGCAGAGATCCAGCGCTTCTTGCGCAGCAGCGCATGCAGAAAGGGATACTGATCCTGATTCAGAGTAACCGTACGCTGCTCGAACATCCCGTTTCCACACTCCGCCCAACGCACCGAACTGGTGGGGCTGACAAAGGGTCCTCAGCCAAACCCTGATCTAGCACGAAGCACCGACCGGTACATGCCGGTTTGAAAGCAGGCTTCCACCAAGCGCGCCTTCTCAAAGGCAAAGGCATGCTCTACATCTATCTTGATTACCTCCAGGGCCGCCAGATCCAGCGAGAGGAGTTGACGCTCGAAATCTGATTGCTCATCTCCCACCTGAACGGGCAAGGGCCCCAAGAATGGCGTCTGATTGAGGTCACGGAGGTGAGCAGCCAACCAAGAGACTTCAGATGACATGGCTGGAAGATCAGCCAACATCCGCCGCATCTGTGGGTCAATGTTGAACAGCGTCAGATCTTGTTCCTTGTGAGCGTTCCCAAACTGCAAGAGCCTCTGCAGGCGAACTCGGTTGTTTATGAGGTAAGAATGGGAACAGGACCCATACCAGGCACTGTACCGCTCCTTGGTCGCATCGGCATCCAGCAGGGGATTCACCGGCAGGGGCAAGTCAATCAACGGCAGAACAGGATTCGAAAGTTCTTCCGAGGAGCGCGATATCTCCAGGGGGGCAACTGCAGGTTCCAGAGGCGAAGATCCAACCTGCTGGACACTTTCCCGGACGACCTCTATGGGCTGCAATCCGGCAAAGAGCTGTCCGTGGCCAGAGGTTTCTTGGCCAGCACCAATTGCGGGACGCCGCATTGCCGAGGCGGTCCTCGCTACCGGAAGCAGGCTCAGCACGCCGTACCCCATTGGGCAAAGGGCCAGAAGCAACGCTGGGCTAAGTACTCTCATAAATAGGTCTGGACAGACGCCCCTGGGGGTAGTCGGCCGTGTTGTCCGGGTTGAACCAACCCAGACTACATCTCTACGGGTGAATCGAGAAGAAGTGAGAATATCAGGGAAGATCCTCCCCGGAACAAAGCCCAAAGCTGACCCGGGTCAGTCAGCAGCGCCCAGGGACGCCAACCAGGCCTGACCGAAGCGCTCGACAATATCCCCCGCAGGCAGGACCTCCCGCACCCCAGCAACGCTCTTGCCCGCCTGATAGGAATCTCGGTAGGTCAGGCCTTGGATGCTTGAACGCTTCAGCTGCCGCAGGGATCGCAGGGTGTAATAAGTCCTTACCCAGTGCTTGGTTTTACGTCCTCGCAGCAACCAACGGGCGATGGGGCCGGCCCGATAGCCCACCTTGTCCAGGGCCGGGTTGCGCAGAATCGAAACATCGATACCTGAGAGCTTGTCCGTCAGGACCACATCCTCCTCGCCTGCAGCAACAATCGCCTCGCGGTAGGACTCATGCACGGCACATTCTGGCGTGGCGATGAAACGCGTGCCCAACTGACACCCGTCAAAGCCCATTCCAAGGGCCTGCACAAACCCCGCTTCGTCGCCGATTCCGCCAGCACAGATCACTGGCTTGTTCAGCGGACCAATATCCGCCAACACAGCTGCGGGATCCAGCTTGCCTGCGTGTCCGCCGGCCCGATTATTGACGGCGATGAACCCATCAACCCCGGCCTCAAGCGCTTTCTCCGCCCAACGGCGCTCGGTCACATCATGGTAAACCTTTCCCCCAGCCGAATGCACCAGATCGCAAACCCATTCAGGATTGCCAAGAGCTGTGATGAAGAAGCGTACATCCCGGTCCAATGCCTCGGTGACCCAAGAGCGCATGCGTTTCTCATAGGCCTTGACGCTCTTCTCAACGATCGCATTGAAGCCTAAGGGCTTATCGGTCAACTCGCGCACCCGATCGAGCCCAGCACTGAAAGAGCCGTTGTGCACATAGGCAAAAGACAGGGGCTGAATGACCCCCAAGGCCCCAGCCCGGCTGACCGCAGCCACCAGTTCTGGGTTCGAACATGGGTACATGGCGCCACAGATCAGGGGATAGCGTACCCCCGCATCCCGAGTCAACGCCGTGGAAGGCTCACTCACGCTTGAACCTCAGGCTTGGGTCCCACCTGCCAGAGGATGCGTCCCACGGCGACTCGATCCCCTTCAGCATCAAAAATCTCGGCCTCCACCGTGTGCTGCATGTCGCAATCGATCAACCCGGGAGCGCAAGCTGTGCTGCGTGCGGTCAACATGCCACGAGCCTTCTTCTCGTAGTCCATTTCAATATGTGTCACGATCCCCCTGGCAGTGGGCGGCAATCCCGATAGCATCGCCAGACCGCTGGCGAGTTCCGCCAAATTGATCAAGGCTATCGCGTGAATTGAGTTCAGGTGATTGTGCACACGGCGTCGATCTGGCAGCACCAGTTCGCAGGTTCCCGGAGCAAGCTGCGTGACCCGTGCGCCAATCGAACCGGAATAGGGCACGCCCCAGCCCAGCATCATGGAAAACAACCGACGCCCCAAAGCTGACCCCCCCAGACGACTCCAAACTGCCATGACTCGAGTCGGGTCCATGGGTTCAGCCTAACGAAGAACGCCAAGGGACGCTACTCAGCAAATGAACCCACGAAGGGATAGCGACAGAACTCTCCACTCATCGCTTTGACCAGTCCATAGATCGGCAGACCGAAAGCGAGCAAGCCCAAGATGATGCCACAGCCGATAGCGACGGGGATCAGGACGATAGTGAAGGCGCTGATGACCAGCAGCAGCCCCATGATAAAAACAAAGACGTTGAAGGCCAGCGCCTGTTTTGCGGCACGCTCGGCCTGAGAACCATCTTCTGCAGCGATCATCATCAGGATCGGCGCCAGCACGCCTCCGAAGGGAACCACATAGCCGCCCAGACCAGAGATATGGGCCAGGGCGACGGTGCCACGATCTGATGCGTCGATTCTCTCCATGGTCATTCTATTGGCTGGTCCTTGGGTATATGGGATTCTGGAATGTTCACAGGTGCGCTGAACGCACCCGCTGGAGCCTTATTGGGAGAGCCAACCTGTTACTTGCAGCCTCATCGTGATTTGTCTGTGCGCAGCAATGGCTCCAACGCGGCTCCCAAGACTTCCGCCTGATGAACGAAACCCAGGTCAGAGGGGTGGGAACCGTCCACCGTATCCCCATTGACCAAAAGGGTCGCACCCTCCACCAGAATCAAGCCCTTGACACCCTGACCGCGCAAACGCTCCAGCCCCTCGCGCAGGGCCTTGCGACTGGCCTGATGATGCAGCCGACGTTTGGGATGCAGAAAGGCATTACCGAAGGTCCGATCTTCCACCAACAGAATCGGGGTCAAGGGGCGCGCTTTGCGCAATTGATGCACTAGGGCCTCAAGCCGCTCAGTAACCATTCCCCCGTTCATGTTGGGCAGACAGTCAACTACAAAAACCGCTGGATCGAGTTCGCATAGAAACTGGCCCACGCTGGCTTCCATGCGTCCATTCCCTGACAGCCCCAAGTTGATCACCGGACGATCAAAACGACGCCCTAGCAGAGCGGTGTGACAAGCACCTGGTCGCGAAGCGCAGGCTCCGTGGGTGATCGAAGTCCCGTAGAAGAGAATGGGCTTACGCTGACCCTCGGGCCTGTCGGGTCCGGGTGCCAATTTGCGGCCACTCGGAACACCGATTTCACAATGACTGACCCCGTTGTACAGGGGCAGATACAACATGTACTCGCGCAAACCAGGGTCAATGTCCGTGATCAACGTCGCTTCCATCTCCTGTTTGTCCGGACGCGGACAAGCGAGCCAGAGCCAACGGCCCTCGCTGCCACGGACAAACAAATCGACACCACTGACTCCAGTGGCAGGCATGTGAGGCATGGCAAGTTCCGAAGAGCGCAACCCCCAACGGCAATGGATCTCTGTGGCATCAGTTGTAAAGCGAGCACAAATGCCTGCTGAATCCTGGGACAGTGCCCAGACCACCCCGCGCACAACACCCTTGGCCCTAGCGGGTAGACGATCAAAGGGTGACTCCACATCACTCCACCCCTGGCCCTCCACCGTCAAGTCATGCAGAGCAATCCATTGCATGCCATCGTCATCGTCCTGGGAGGACAGCGGGGACACGACCATGAGCAGCCACAAGAGGCGCACTAGAAATTGGTGGTTCATGGGCTCAGGATGCCTTGTTGTGGAACTCAGGGTGGAACTATTCTTCCTGAGCCATTCTCCGTATCAGGGATTCGCCTACCGACCACCCCGGAAGGTCCGCCCACAGCCCTTCAACAAAAGCCAGCCGTTACTGCTGTGCGCCGGCTTGGATCCAGTCGTAGACCAGGGCCAGGTCGCCTGAATAGGAGGCGCCAAACGGCATCGATTGTCCACAGGTTTGAGTACCTGCCAGCTTCTGATACAGCAAACTGTTCGCCGCATCTCCAGCGATCACACGAGTGTTGCCGCTTCCGCAGTCGGCAGCTGCACCAACCAGATTGGCGTAGGCTACGGCTTCGGTTGACATGTCGAGGTCGCCAAACCCACCAACTCCGTGACAATCAATGCAAGCCAAACCCACTGCGGGGTCAACCACTGTGAATTCCGCCCACACCGGACCAAAGGTCGGGGGAGCCGCGGTCACTTCAATCACCAACAGATCGGCAGCCGAGCCAGCGGAGCCGGTGGTCACCAACTCGACCAGGTAGGTACCCGCCGCTGCAAAGGTATGCCCCGGATTACTTGCGGCGCTTGTCACGCTGTCGCCAAAATCCCAAGCATACGAACTGGCCCCAATGGATGAATTGGTGAACTGCACGGACAGTGGCGCGGGGCCACTGGTCACATCTGCACTGAAATCGGCAGTGATGCCAACATCACGGAAACCGATCGCGATCGCATCTGTGAAGTTGGAAACCTGACTTGGATTCAGGTCCCGGTACCAAGCCTGAAAGTGCCAAGTCTCACCGCCGGCAATCGCGGCCACGGGATTGACCGGTAGGGCAAGCGTGTCAACAATGGCCGAAATCGTACCCATGCCGCCGCTGTTCATGACCTGACCATTGAAACGGCCCAAGCCGCCTCCGATGCAGATAGTCCCCTGAGATCCTCCGGGATTGGCCACTAGCCCGGTTGAAGGGCCTACGAGGAAGAACCCAAACTGATTGCTCGGCAGGCCACTCGCGATCAGAGTCAAAGCGTTACCGCCCACGATGTCACTTCCAACGGCAGAAATCACCGCTGGGCTCCCCGTGGAATTCGCTGCCGCTGGACAGTAGTACTTCTCACCTAGGCTTTGAGCCGATGCAAGAGCTGTAAGAATTGGAATCAGAAGAGTGCTCTGGAGAATTCGCATGAAGCTGTCTGGGATGAAGTAAGTCCTTAGTGTCTGACTTGTTGGCAGTCTTGCCTAGCCCCCAAAATGCCGCACACCCATTTGAGGCGCCAGCCAATAGAGGAAGGCTCAAATTGGGGCCCAACAGAAGGCCAAAAGTACCGCAGGCCCAGCCGTTGGAGACAGCTGAGACTGCGGTGGGTCTGAGAAAAGAAGAATCTAGAAGTCGACCTCTAGGCCGTTCGAGAAGTTCGAGTTGACTCCATCGCGGTACCAGAGCTGGAACACCCAGGTGGAGCCCCCGACAATGGTTCCTCCTGGAGGACTCGGCAGAGCCGCCGGCACATCATAACCAGTCCCAACGGAGGAGGTTCCTACCAGGTTCACCAAGACGCCACCACCTTGGAACTGGCCAATCGAGTTTCTCACCCCACCGGCAACCGAGTTGTAGCGACCAATGGGGGCACCCAGGCACAACAGGCCATCACTCACAGGGACACCGGCATGAGCACCAGCAGAAACGAGGAAGAACCCAAACTGGCCCAGGGGGCCACCATTGGCCTCCATGTGCAAGCCAGCAACACCAAGAGCACCGGTCAATGCGACCGGGCCGCCGGTGGAGTTCACGTTCCCCGGATCACAAAACGTCGTGATGGGACCGCTGCCCACGCCAATGCCCGAGACAATCAGGTCATAGGGACCTTCATCTGTGGCACTGCCGGGCCAGACATGAACCCGCAAGATGCAATCCACATCAGCGCCGGTCGTGTTGGTCCAGGTCAGGAACTCATCATCAGAACCGGAGAACCCACAGGCCAGGGTCAAACCGCAGGCAGAATTTTGGTCGTCACTGCAGTTGATCGCCTCATAGAGCATGGCATCGATGTCCACGATCGCGACCGAGTACAAGATTGAACCGTCCCATGTTGCACCATCAGCAACCGTGAAACTGAAGAAGTCCGGTTCGGTCTTGCACACCTCTAGGGAATAGCTGCCGTTATCCAAACTCGCAGCCGTAGCGCAAGTCTGATTCGGAGTGAAAACATCAGCAATGCAACCGCCGCCGCCACCGCCACCAATTCCAGTAACGGTCAGGTCGTAGGTGTTATCTTCTCCGGAAGAGTTCGGCCACACATGAACACGCATGATGCAGTCCACGTCGGCTCCAGTCGTGTTGGTCCAAGTGATCGCCTCGTTGTCGGACCCAGTGAAGCCACAGGCCAGAGTAGCGCCACAACCAGAGCCCTGATCATCACTACAGCCAACAGCATCATAAAGCATGACATCAAGGTCGGCGGTTGCCGTAAGGAAGATCGCCGAGGCGTCAAATATCGCGCCACTAGCCACAGTGAAACTGAAGAAGTCCGGCTCAGTCTTGCAGACTGAAAGAGCATAGGTCCCGTCCACCAACGCAGCAGCAGCGCCGCAGGAGAAGTTCGGGCTGAATGCATCTGCGGTACAACCACCGCCGCCACCGCCGGGACCGATCCCGGAGACGGTCAAGTCATAAGGACCGGCGTCACCCGTACTGCCGGGCCAGACATGCACACGCATCAAGCAGTTCACATCAGCGCCGGTGGTGTTCGTCCAAGAAATGACCTCGTCATTGGATCCTGTGAAGCCGCAGGCCAGAGTAACGCCACAACCAGAGTTCTGGTCATCGCTGCAATTGACTGCGTCATACAACATCACATCGATGTCCGCATTGGTCACAAGATGCAACGCCGAGGCGGAGAAAGTTGCGCCATCAGCCACGGTGAAGCTGAAGAAGTCCGGCTCAGTCTTGCAGACATCCAGACTGTAAGATCCGTCTACGAGGGCCGCCGCCGCCGCGCAAGAATGGTTGGGACTGAATGCATCAGCCGTGCAGCCGCCGCCACCCCCGCCACCACAGTTGGTGGCGCAGATTCCTTGAGGGTTGGCGATTGCACTCTGCAGGTCGGCACGAGTCACCTGCGTGCCCCAGTTGTTGCCGCCACCCGCGCTGCAGCCACCATGGGTATGGATGCCGATGGCGTTGCCGGTTTGCTCGTGAATCACAGGGGAACCAGAGTTCCCGCCAGTTGTATCCGTCACATAGCCTAGCTGGGTACCAGAGTTGTCGACGAAGGGACCCACATGGGTCTGCTGGGTCTGGTTGGCACTACCGGAATCGGTTCCATAACCGGTGATGCGGATCGTCTGACCAGCGGTGCCGGGAATCGATCCCAGAGTATAGCCGGGACCTTGAGCTGCAGAAGCCTGCAAGCCGGTACTTGAGTTGTCGAAGCACCCGAACACGGCCCAGTCGTTACCCACGCCCAGACCGCCATTTGACTGAACGGAAGCGGGGTCAACTGGATACTGGTCGCTGGCAGGAGGGTTGACCAGGGAGCCGCCAGCAGTAGAGGGGGGCACATTGAATTGAGCAACGCTGATGCCGCCGCTGCAATGACCAGCGGTCATGAAACAGCCCGCACAATCGTCAAACAGCCAGCCGGTGCATCCAATGGGCAGGATTCGCGCAGCACGAGGATCCGAAGAAGCGACCCGGTCGTCCGTGGGGCCGCAGATGGACATGTCCGGCTGGGGCAGACCCGCGTCCACCTCGGACAAGACAATTCGAGCACGCTCGGCCCACGCTTCGGAAAAGACATCGACCTGCAGCTTGTCACCATTCAGATAGCAGGAAGTGTTCTGCCACTGAGCCATGTTCTGGCCCGTCAGGATCTGGACATCGCCGTCGGCCCAGCTAGTGATGCGCAGCTCAGTGCCACGAGGCAGATCAGCCTTTGAAAAATACAGTCGAAGCCAATCCGCGCCAGGAACATCGACTGTGAAGGAAGCAATCACATCAGCTCGCAGGCCCGTGTTCTGGACATATCCCGTGTCATGGGGATAGGATATATCGATGTGGTTGGTGGGTGCATTCTGGGCAATTGCGCTGACTGCCAAGGCCAGCGAAAGAGCCACCCGCAGAGTAATACGGCTGAAATTTTGCATGGGAGAGAAGAGGGGGGAAGGTGGAAAGAAGCGGGCCTACCCGACAAGGCAGGGTTCACCACAGGACGCACGGCACGCGTGCACGGGTTCCATCCAAGGTACACGAAGCAACGAGAATCTGCTTCCTACCCTGGCCCCGTTCGACCATCAAGCACCAACCTGACCTGGAAATGGCCCGTGGAGCCCTGAATTGGAATCGGCGTTCTCGATTGGGGACACTCTGAAGGCCCCTAGAAACGGAAATAAACGAAGTCCAAAGGCTCCTTGACCCGTAGAAACGCCAAGGCGACCAAGCTGCCAAGAACAAAGGTCGCACGGGAGAGGGTATTCAGCCGGATCCAGACCCGATCCAGGTCAAAGACCGAGCCCGCCGCATGAGCCAGCCACAGCCCCACCAGCACCGGCAGGGTCCAGGCCAGCATTTGCAGGGTCTCCCTTGAGGGGGGCCTCAATTCAGCGATTTGAGATAGGAATGCCAAAGCCTCAGTCAGACTTCCGGCAAACAGCCCCAGCACCAGGAACGACCAGAGTATCCCGGTCAATAGGCAGCCCGCTACGGCGCGTACTCGGGACCGCCTACGAAAGCGTCGACCCAGCTCACCGCGCTCGCGGCGCTTGTGCAAGGCCCGTAGCCGCAAGCTGCCGTCGATCGAGATCATGATGCCCCAGGCAACACACCACACAACATAATTCCATTTGGCTCCGTGCCAGACACCGAAGACGGTCAAGATCACAATATTCGCCTTCCACAGAGCCACATGTCCAGTGGCGCCGCCACGGGTCAGAGGCCAATGCACATAATCACGAATCCAAGATACAAGGGACATGTGCCAACGGCGGGTGAACTCTCCAATCCCCGTAGCAGTGAAAGGCCGATTGAAGTTCAAGACCAGTGTCACACCGAAAATGCGAGCCGTCCCCCGGGCCATGTCAGTGTAGGCACTGAAATCCAGATACAGATACACCGCCAGGCCGACAGCAGTCATCACCAGATAGAGACTGTCCTGGGCCGCGGGATCTCGGAAGGACTGCATCAACGGCTCGCGCATGTGGTCTGCAATCACAAGCTTCTTGAGTAGACCCCAGAGACACAACCGCCCACCAGCAGAAGCGTTTTCCTTGGTCAATCCACCCAAACTCTGCAGTTGAGGGATCAGATGATTCGCCCGCTCAATCGGACCAGCAATCAGCTGGGGGAAGAAAGAAACATACAGGGCGTAGTCGATGAAATTCCGACAAGGGGCAATACGCTTGCGAAACACATCGATCGAATAGCCCAGAGTCTGAAAAGTGTAGAAGGAGATCCCCAATGGCAGAATCACCGACTCAATCCCTGTGACCTCCCCTACCGGCGCAAACCCAAGCCAGCCCGCCAGGGTGCTGAACACAACACGATACTTGAAAGCCGCCAGCAACCCCAGGTTCCCGAAGATCGAGCCCAACAAGAGCAGCTTCCGCCGACCCTGATCCTTGACGCGCCCCATACCAAGCGCGAGGGAATAATCCAGCACCGTGGAAATCGCCAACAGAAGACCGTGCTCGGCATTGCGCTGCAAATAGAAGAAATAGCTCGCCAGCAGCAAGAAACCTGCCCGTCCACGCGCAGGTACAAACAGGTACAAGGACAGACAAACCCCCAGAAAGATCCAATACTCGAGATCAGCGAACAACATCTGAATCAGGAGCCCCGGGGGCGGAGATCTGCAAGTTAAGCAGCCCCTTCTCCAGAAGATCTTCAAGCACGACTGTGGCCAACAAAGCATGCCCACTGGCAGGCATGTGATAACGATCATCGATCCGATGCAGAACGCGATCACCAACCAATTCCATCATGCTCAGTTGATTAGTTTCCCAGTACCTCATCACCAGTCCGGGAGAGACTCCTGATTCGACGAGGGTCTGCACGATTCCGTCATAGACTTCGACGAAGTCCTGGAAAGCATCGAGAGATAGTATGTCCTCGGTAGCAGGCGAGGTAGCCAGTTCAATGCCCATCCTGGGATTGCCAGGATTCAAGATGCAATGCAAGTGCGGCAATGGAACCAAGGCCAAACGCCCGCCCATCGACCTCATGTCAGCCTCTATTTCAGCCAGACGCAAACACATGGTATCGAACAGGTCTCGATTCTCGGCCACAAAAGGAGTACGCGACATCATGTGACGGCGATCGTTGGCAGCCTGTTCCTCGGGCGTTCGAGGAGGAACGATGCCAGGACGCCTGATCCCGGGGATTCGCTTGCAACAATAATCGTAGATGGCCGAGTGGCGCACAATACGTCGCAACCATCCGCTCTCTTCGCGCAACTGGGGCGGACGCATGGTGTTATCCGCCAATGCCACCAAACACAGATCAGGCTGCCACGGGCGGACATGGTGCTGATAGACCTGCCCCATTTGATCGAAGGCATGGCCCGCAACGGCAAAATTCATCACCAGCACTTCGCGCGCTGGCGTCAATTCGGCCAGGATCTCCTGCAGGGCATCTTCAAGCACCTCGGTCCAACGCTCTTCCTCAGGCACTCCCCCCGCGTATGTCACGGATGCACCGATTACAGCAATGCGAATCTGGCCTTCTGATTGATCCCCCGGCTCACCCCACTCTTCATCGCGGAAACCTGCGCTGTTGATCTTCACGGACACTCCAAGCCTACTGAACCCCTCTTGATTGGGCTCGACCATCCAGCCCACATCGGGGTCAACCCGCACAGTAATCACTCGTCCATAACCAGCCCGATCAAGACGCCATTCAGTCAGCACTATGGCGACCAGCAGAATCACGACCAGAATCCGGAGTCGAGAGTGAGTGAACATCAAAGGATGGAGAAATGATACCTGGCGAAGTTCAGCCCTTGGGTAGGACAGGGCCAACCGAGTAAAGGAACAATGGACTCTCCAGTACCCTTGACCTACTCTCAACATAGTACCTTGCAGCCCCATGCAAAATACCTTTCTCCCCCGATCCCTGGCACTCAGGATGTGCCTTCTTTCTCTTTGTTCGCTTGGCTCCTGCGCCCTGAAATCCTACAGCGAGTACGAATTGTTCAATGGAAAGAACCTCGACGGCTGGCACACGGATGTGCCTACGGCTGACGGTAATCCGGACATTGCTCCCTCCTTTGGCGTCCAAGACGGTGTGCTGATGAGCTACGGGTCCCCCAATGGACACCTGATCACCAACGCGGTCTTCAGGGAATACACCCTAGAGGTGGAATATCGCTGGACCGAGAAACCCGGGAACTGCGGAGTGCTGGTGCATGCCTCTACCCCGCGCCGCCTGTATGACATGTTCCCCGCCTCCATCGAAGTACAAATGCATCACGGCAACGCAGGGGACTTTTGGTGCATCGGTGAAGACATTTGGGTGGACAACATGGTGGAGCGCCGGGGCAAGGCAGACAACTGGGGAGTCGACGAGGGCAGGGCGCGACGCATTCAGAATCTGACCGATGACTCTGAAAACCCTCCCGGTGAGTGGAATCACATGAGAATCGAATGCAGCGGCGACCGGATCGATGTGTGGGTCAACGGCGATCTCGTCAACCAAGGCTACACCTGCACCGTCAGCGAAGGACAAATTGCCCTGCAGGCAGAGGGGGCGCCCTGCGCTTTCCGCAGGGTGCACCTCACTCGATATTGTGACTAACGGCCTTCGGCTCAGCTGCCATCCTGCGCGGGGTCGCGTTCCAAATCCGAAGGGAAAGTAGCATGCCAATGATCGCCACCGGCAAGATCACAAAGAGCCAGATCCGCCAGTTCTCGGCCTGGGTCTGGGCTTCACCTGTGGGTAGCACATAACCCAGGATGATCGATTGGGCACCAAATCCAAGGTACACCATGCCGTCAATAATGCCCACCGCAAGTCCGGCGTTACGCCTGCCTCCAAAGTCCATGCTGGCGGTACCTGACAACATGCCGTGCACGCCAATTACGCTCAGTATGGCAAAGAGCAAGATGAAGCCCGCCATAGGACTGGTGATCACAGCGACGGCAGCGGCAATCGACAAGCTGGCGAGACCGTAGAGGATAAAAGCCACAGGCCCACGCCGGGACTGAAACACCCGATCTGAAACGGTGCCCGCAAAGACCCCCCCCAGGATGCCCGCCACGCACAAGAAGGCGCCCCAATGACCAGTGAGCATGCTCTGACCGGTTTCATTGGCAAAGACATAGCCCCACTTCATGATGCCTCCACGCACAAAGCCACTGCAGGTCTCGATCAGGATGATGACCATGATGGTGCGGTTGGCCAGCATGCGCCGGGCGATAGCAAGGGGACTCAAGACCTCACCTTCGCTGGTCACATTTCCGTCTCCTGGGTCAAAGTTCCTGTGCCCCACGTCTCCAGGCCGATCAAACACCAAGCGATGGTCCAAGACCGCAAACAACAAGAGGATCCCCGCCGGAACAAAGAAAGCCCACTCCGGCCCCATGTTCTGGGCAATCGGCGTACCCCAGTCATAGGCGAAGTACAGACCCAACGAAATCAAGATTCCAAAGATGCCACCAAAGACACCACGCTCTTTGACATGAAACCAATTGGCATTGACCTTCACAATCGAGACCGCGCCAAAACTTTGGAAGTACATGTTGAGCGAATAGAGCGCGCCCAAGACAGCAACACGGTGGGTTTCGTACCCCGAGGCGATAACGAAACCCATAAGTATGTTTGCCAGCGCCGAGCCCACGGCAGCCGCCATGATCGTACGCCGCCCCCCGTAACGATCGGCCAAGGGGCCGTTGATCAGAAACGAAAGGGCATAGGTGGTGGTGCCAAAGACCGTGATCGTCGCCAGTTCGGCCTTGGTCAACAAAGCAATCCCGGTCTCGGGATCGAGCACAACCTTGACCACATTGATGTTGTAGCGCCCCATGTAGAGGAACGCATAGGTCAGCCCCAGGGGCAACCAGTTCCAAACCCGCCTGCGAATGAACTCAGCAGAGTGTCCGAGCTCGACCTTCGGCAAACGCCGCAGCACAAACGTAATGGCAACCAGAACAGCGAGAATAGGCAGGAAGTTCTGCATCCAGCTGGGAAGGAAATCGAGGCTCATGGAAAGGAGGGGATCGGGGCGTGGAGATTCTCAGGGCCAGTGGGTGCCGAGAGCAAGCGCCTATTCCCCCAATGCAAATAGAGCAGACCATGAAATGCTGCCCACGAGCATCAAGACGCCGTTAGGCTTGAATCCCACATGAGGCCACTGACCAAGATTCCCACAGCACTCGCGCTAGCCTCCTCCCCCGGCCACACCCTGCGACCAATGTTGGCGACCCTGCTCCCCCTCATTCTCTCCGCGCCCGCGAGTTGCTCTCCACCCATCGTCCAAGAAGATGTGGCGCTGAGGCTTGATCGGGTTTTTCCTCAGCTGAATTTTAGACGCCCGGTGTTCTTGGCGGGCGCGGGCGACGGAACCGACCGCATCTTTGTGGTGGAGCAAGAGGGCCGTATCCATGTTTTTTCCAACGAGGAGGACCCTTCCTCGACCACCATCTTCCTTGACATCTCGGATGAGGTAAGTCGTGAGGGCAATGAAGAGGGCCTGATCGGTCTCGCCTTCCACCCGGAATACGCCGAGAACGGGTCCTTCTTTGTGCACTACTCGTCATCGGTCAAGGACGAGGTTGGCATCGTAGCCCGCTATCAGGTTTCCCAGCAGGATCCAGACCGGGCAAACCGCGACTCTCGCGAGGTGATCCTCGAACAACCTCAGCCCTGGCGCAACCACAATGGCGGCATGCTGGCTTTCGGGCCTGATGGGTACCTGTACCTGAGTTTTGGAGACGGGGGGAGCGCAAACGACCCCAGGGGCAACGGGCAAAATCTAAGTACCTGGCTGGGAGCGATCCTGCGCATCGATGTTGACAAAAGGGACACAGACCTGGCCTACGGCATTCCTCCAGACAACCCATTCGTCAACACTGCGGGGGCAGCACCAGAGATCTGGGCGATTGGCCTGCGCAATGTCTGGCGCTTTGCCTTCGATCGAGCCAATGGGGATCTTTGGGCAGGAGATGTAGGCCAGAACGAATGGGAAGAAATCGACATCATCAAACGAGGTGCCAATTATGGCTGGAAACGGTTTGAGGGCCATGAGTCCTTCAGCAAGAGGACATCCCTGGTGCATGGAGAACACGCCGAGCCCGTCGCGGTCTACCGGCGCAAGGATGGGATTTCTGTAACAGGCGGTTATGTCTATCGCGGATCAAGATTTCCAAGCCTGGTAGGGACTTATGTCTATGGAGACTATGTGACCGGCAACATCTGGCGCATTCACCAGAATGCTGATGGCACGTTCATCAATCAGCTCGCTGCGCGCAGTGGACTCTCCCTGGCGTCCTTCGGTGAAGACGATGCTGGTGAAATGTTCGTGACCTCCTTCGACGGTTTCATCTACCGAGTTGTGCCCAGTAACGACCCGGCAGATGCTGTACTTCATTGGCCTCGCAAGCTGTCAGAAACCGGCTACTACCTCAAAGGCAAAGACCACCTGCCCAGCGAGTCTGTGATTCCATACCAAGTGCGCGCGCCCTTCTGGTCCGATGGAGCGGACAAGGTGCGCTACCTGCACCTGCCCCAGGGGAGCCAGATGGAATGGACTGACGAAGGGGTCTGGGGCTTCCCAGTAGGCGCAGCCCTGATCAAGACATTCGAAATCGAAGGTCTCATGCGCAAGCGCACCTTGGAAACGCGCGTCATCAAACGCACAGAGACCGGTTGGCAGGCAGCGGCTTATGTCTGGAAAGGAAAGGATGCAATACTCGCACCCCAAGGAAGAACCATTAGCTGGCTGACCAAGGGAGGAAAGCAAAGTTGGGCTGTGCCTTCCGCCTCTGCCTGCGCTGCATGCCATGTGGACGCTGCTGGCTTTGCTTTGGGCCTTACAACCCAACAGTTGCAAGGGGTAGTAGACCCCAACGGCCATGACCAAGTGGACGCTTGGATATCCAAAGGCCTGCTCAAGGCACCCGACAACTTCAAGACTGCCGTGCAGATACGACTCGTGGATCCACACGACCTCGCCGCATCGCTCTCGGACCGTGCGCGCAGTTGGCTGGATGTGAACTGCGCCATGTGCCACCAACCGAACGGACCTGGCAATGCCTCTATTGACCTGCGCCTGAGTACGCCCCTTGCCAAGATGCAGATTCTGAACAAGCCGCCCACCCAGGGCGACCTGGACATCTCCGGCGCGCAGATCGTCAAGCCTGGGTCGCCGGATCTATCGATCCTGCTCTCGCGAATATCGGTCCTCGACGCCACACGCATGCCCAACGTAAGCAGCCATGTTGTGGACGAACGCGGCGTGGACCTGATCTCTGCCTGGATCAAGAGCCTCAAGGAAAACTAGCGAACGCGGAAGGTCCAGACAAATCCTCGACGCACGCCGCCGGGTCCTTCCACGTCAATGCGCAAACGCCAGCGCTCGCCAGAACTGACGCCCGGCATGATCAGAGAAGGTATTGAAGCACTGCCAATTGCCGTAAGGGGGAATTCCGTAGGCCCGGACGGAAGAAGACATGGGGCGAGTCTAGAACAAGTATTCTCTTTCGGGGGACTACCTCATTCAGGTGTGGAACTGCCGAAGAAGCCCCGGAAAGCGAGGATGCGCCTCTCAGAGGGTCGCCAGCGAACCATCTGGGTTGTTTCAACAGCCAGGAGAACTCCGTTCCCGGTCTTAAGCCGGGAGTCGCGTCAACTTCCGATAGCCCTCTTCAGGGCGGCCCGGCCTCCCACAACCGGTATGTTCAGGACCGTCCCTCCCAGGTCCACCGACAGTTCGGTTCCCGCCTCGGGCCAGAGGGTGAATTCCCGATCACTCGAAAAGATCATCAGCCCCAGTTGCTGCCCCGCGGGGATGATCTGATCATCCGGCTGCAGGGTAAACGAGAGATCTACAAACTCCCCCGGGATCAGGACCTCGCTCTCTCGCAGCGAAGCATGGTTCTGCGGGTCGGCCCAGCCACGGGTGATCAGGTTGGCGTTGATCTTGCCCTTCTTGGTCCAGGGCAAGGAGACCAACCACACCGATAAATTCGCCGCCGGTCGGCTAGAAGCCAGGCGAATGGTCAGTTTGCTGTATCCGGACAAGTGCAACCCATTCTTCAGTTCGGGTGTTGCAAAGAGCAAGCGATGTGACGAAGCCTCTGCTGCAGCAAGGGCGCCTCCCTTGAAAGCTACATCGTCAGTCAAGACCTGCACGCCACGACCCCGTTTGGCTCCCAATAGCCCCACCACCGTACCATCCCCCGAAGGAAACAAATCGACAGCCTTGGCATCCGGGTGGGGATATTCCGCGTATGCAGTAGGATTACTTCTCTTGTCACCTTCACGAACGACCCAACTGTGCGCGCCCTTCTCCACACCATTCTTGATCCCGCATACGTAACGTGTGAACCAGCGGTTCATCTGATCTGCCGGCGGCGAACCACCGTGCCCGCCCTGATGAAAATAGGCCTGACAAGGTGTGCCCTTTTCCTTGAGTAGTTGATAAATGCGCACACTGTGGTCGGGCATCACATTCCAATCATTGAAACCATGGGCGATTAGCACCGCCGCGCTCAAGTCCTTCAATTGATTGGAGTAGTCGCGACCTTCCCAGAAATCATTCAGATCCCCGGTCCGACGATCCGCATTCGCCACCAAGATGTTGTCGCGCACATTGCAATCACACCACTCGCGGCCTTCAGGGTAGCCCGAGTTGATGAAGTCATAGAGCACATCAATGTCTTCACCCATGTATCCACCGGGATGGCGGACTAGGCCGTGAGAACGGTAATAGTGGTAGTAGGAGGTGTTCGGGGCGACCGGGATGATTGCCTTGAGCCCCTCAACACCCGTGGTGGCGGCGGCAAGCGGCAGAGTTCCGTTGTAAGAGGTGCCGGTCATGCCCACGTTGCCCGTGCACCAATCCGCCACGACTTCCTCATCTCCATCCACGCTTGTGTAACCCATTGCTCTACCGTTGAGCCAGTCGATGACCGCCTTTGGCGCCAACGCCTCGTTGGCCCCACCCACTGTGGGGCAACCCTGGGAAAGACCTGTGCCCGGGGAAGCTGAGTGCACCACCGCAAAGCCGCGCGGCACCCAGGTGCGAGTCAAGGAACGCGACATGACTGGTCGCTGACTACGATGGCGGATCGCCGGGGGATGCTCGTGGTCCGGGGGCTGTTCTCCCAGCTCGTGCTTGGGATCCCAGAAGTACTGCTTGCCGTTTGAGCCCACTCCACTGAAATAGGGGCTGGTCTCATAGATCACATGGACCTTGAGACCTTCAGTCTTGGTTTGCAACGGCCGCGTCACATCCACATGCATCCGGTCGGGTTTGCCATTTCCATCGCTGTCAAAACCAGCCTCTACCCAGAGGTCGTGCTTGATCCAATCATCGGATTTCTCAAACCCCGCCACCTTTTGGGCCATGCCGTCCTTGAAGACCTGAACCGTCGCGGTTTGGGAAAACGCGCTGCCGCTAAGGGCAATGGGAAATAGGATGCAGATGGAACACAGCTGAGGCTTTTGCATGCCCCGGATTCTAACCCAAGCAGCGCTTCAGTATCTCAGCGTCTGCTTCCAATGACTCGGGACCCAGGGGGCCGAAGGAGAAACGCATCATGGACCCAAGAGGGCCATCTCCCCCGCGACGCGCCATGTCGCATAGAGGACCCGGCAGAATACCCGCCCCATACCTGAAGAGACGCTCATTGAAGGCCTCTGCAGTCAGACCATTGGGCAGGGCGCACCAGTGATAGAACCCCCCACTGCCGGAATACAACTCGATGCCCAAATCGGCTAGCACCGTTCCGTAGCGCTTTCTTTGACTTGTGTAAAACTCGCCCACCGCCCGTCTCGCATGGGCAACACGCTTGGGCTCCAGCAAACCGGTCACATACAGCTGGGAGGCACGCGACACACCTCCCATGCCAAAGGAAGAATAGTTGCGGAAGACTTTTATGTGCTCGCGCGAAGCAATCACCCAGCCAACCCGCAGGCCAGGCACCTGCAAGCCCTTGGTGGCGGCACCAACAATGAACAAATTGGTTTCGTCAATGTTGTCCACATACTTGATCGCGCTCTCTGGCTCAGTTTCGGTGAAGAATTCATAGGCCTCATCAATCAATGCACCGCGGGAGAGATCACCGTAGTGCTCAACCAAGGTACGCAGGTCCTCACCGTGCACGGTTACCCCGGTTGGGTTGCAAGGGTTGCTCTTGAGCAGAAAGACGGAGTCCCCCGTGGGGTGCTCGTCAAGGCCTGGACGAAAACGGTTCGCGCGATTGCTGGGGACCAATTCATAGGGCCGCCGCAACAAACTCAACAGATCCCAGTAAGGCGTATACTCGGTCTCTTCCACAGCGATGACTCTCTCCGCATCCAGGAACGAGAGAATTGCAAAAAGGGCCGGCCTACCTCCCGCAAATACCGCCACGTTGTCAGGCGCAAGTTGCGACCCGTAGTAATTGTTGTAGTACTCCGCGATGGCTCGCCGCAACTCAGGCTGGCCATCTGCCTTGGGATACATTCGATCGGTCGCGGTCAATTCGATCGTAGCCGGTAGCTCCGGACCGCCTGGCACAGGATCGGTGAGGGGAAAGCCCTGGGCCCACGGGTGGGTGTCTTGGTCCCCCATGTAACGACCGGTGACCTCGTTGAAACGAAACAGGGTTTCGTAGATCCCCATCGGGGGGAAGGAACTCAGGATCATTGCGGTATACGTGGGCTGGGAATTTGCACGCAGGGTAGCGACTGGGAACGGGAAGGAAGCGTCCAGGCTTGCCAGGAGCGGGGGAATCAACAAGACCAGACAGCCCCTTGTAAGCAGCCGGGTCCCCGGGTGAAATCCGATGAACAGGCCCATGGCTCCCCACTCAGGAGAGAAAATTGCTGCAAATATCCCAGCAGAGAGGCCCTGGATAGCGGCTTACAGTATTGATAGTAGCGATAAGTTCCCCCTTGCCCCATCCTGAGGAGGACCGTCCCACCCCCGTCCCTGCAGCCTTCAGGCAGACTGGCACCCTCATCATGAGCATCTTTCTAGCGTTCAAGAACCCGTTCAAAGGAACCGCTTCCGCGATTGGACTCGCCCTCGGCTTGACTGGCTCAGCCTTCGGCCTGGCCCAGGCCCCCGGCGGAGGCCAGATCTCCCCGGAAACTGCGAACCGCGGTCTGATCCCCTTTGTCATTGAAACCAGCACCGGAGTCTTCGACCTCTGGACTGTCACCAATCCCGGAGGTACGCCCACGCTCGAACTGTCGGACTTCTCCTTTCAAGAACTCCACCTGAATGGTTATGCGCGCAAGGATCGCTTGCGCATCAACATGCCACGCACGATTGAAGTCGATGATGACACCAATGCTGCCTTTCTCCCAGATCACATCCTGCTGCCCTACGAAGGTGCCCTCTACCACATCATCAGGAATGGGAATTCAGAAATCCTGCTGCTACAACCAGGCACTTCCCCGCGCATCCTGATCTCGCTGCCGACCCAAGGTGGATTCAGCTCCCTGGAAGACTCGGCCGGCGTATCGATCCATGGCACATACATGTTGATAGCGACCACCTATGATGCAGGAGGTGACGCCTACGTACTCGACATTAGTGGGAACATGGGTCCGATCTTGTTGACCGGATCAAAGCCTCCCTTGGACATTGAAACGAATTCCTTACGCATATCCGATTCCGGAGCATGGTTCCAAGAAGAGGACATCCTGTACCTGGCCACCAATCCCCTCTGGCAAGCAACACCCCTACACGTCGGCCTGCTCCCAAACGAAGAACTGCTCAGCGAATCAGTCCTGTCAGCCAACGGTGATCATCTTGTCGTGCTGGCAGAGGGATCTAACGGAATGTCACGCATCCTCTTGACCACCATCGACGGCAGCACCCAAGTCGTGACGCCGACTCCCGGTGACTACTACCCGCCAAACCTCGATGAACCCCTCGGACCAAGCCTCGCAGTTGACCCGGAAGGGAAACTGGTGGCTTACTGTCAGGGCGGCGCTACAGAGGAAGTCTATCTACAGCCAATCGGCGGCCAAGTCATCCATCTCTCCTCCCTCCCGCACTTCGAGGATTCCCTCGACAACCTGGGAGTCCTGGGATTCGGCACTGGCGGCCTGCTGGAGCGACCAGGCATCGACAACATCGGTGTGCTCTCGTTCATCGGCGGTAGCAACATGATCAGCGGCCTTACCGGCGACGAACTGATGGGCGCAGCGGACATGTACAGCGCACAACTCGACGCGGATAGCACCCTTCTGGTGACCAACATCACTCGCACCAGCGGTCAGCTGACTCCGCCTTTCAATCCGCCCGGCAACTTGGTAGTGGCGGAGGCCACCCTGGATCCTCTTGGCCAACGCATGCTGCTCGTGGGCGAGACCCCTGACGATGACTACGACCTGGCAATCTTCTTCCTGGACGGTGGAGTTTCTGGTCCCGAGCCCAATTTGCAGATCCTGCTCTCGGATCTGGAAGAAGAGCCCAGGTTCTACCCGGCGACCACACGTCTGGTAGTCGTAGTGCCCCCTGACTCCGACACCGGGTCGCCGACTCCTAGCTCCCTGCACCTCCTCCAACGCAAGTCCCCTGGGCTGCAGGTATTCACCGAGCTTGCGAGCTTCGCCAACGGGGAGGAAATCTCGCGGGTGCATGTGAACAAACGCTACGGTGGCTTTGTCAGCACCAATTCCCTGGGGTTTGAGCGCTTGCACGGAATTTCACTACGTAATCGTACGACCACACTTTTGACCCCCGGGAACTGGACGGTCCATTTTGCGGCCACCCTGCGGGTGGTCCACAACAGAATCTTCTGCGGCATCGGACCCGTTGGTCTGCCATTCGAGTTCATGTCCATTGGGCCCGCTGGAACGAGCCGCGCCTTGAGCTTGCCCACGGGCTTGGGTTTCCCACTGCCGCACTAGCGGTACAGTGGCGACAAGGATTGCCGCCAAGAAAACTCCACTTGGGATAGGAGTCCATTCCGTCTCTCTGCGAGGCACCCGCAGGGACCTCTCACCGTTGAACCCCACCCGGTGGGCCATAGCGAATCGCTCGACTGCGCCAGTTGTTCCGTCACAACCAGCCTTCAGGCCAGAAGAGTATGATCAAAGGGTCTGATCTCCTTTTCACCCTGAGACCTTCCCTTGAAGAATCCCCTCCTGCGACTGGCAATCTGCGCTGTCTTCCTGGCGCCTGCCGGCAATGCTCTCGTGACCCTTGCAAGCCCATCTCCCCAAGGCGGCCCTATAGTCGGTTCCCTCGACAACATCGACACCTCTGGTTCACCCGACGGCATCGTCAATCTACCGGCTTCGGTGCATCCAACGATCACCAATGTTTTCGCACGCTACACCAAGATCGTGGCGGACAACGGCAACCCGGTCCACTTTCTGATTCACCAGAATGTACCCAATGCCAAGGTGACCCACGCCCGACGCATCCTTGAGCAACATATGGGCGATGTGCCGGGGACCGTATTTGGCTCGGACAAGCAAGCACTGCGGGACTCCATGGGAAACCTACGCGCGACCATGGTGCTCTTCCCCACGCCCGGTTCCTTCGGTGGCTCTCAAGTCAATCAATTCATGAACACCTACGAAGCACCCATCCAGGACCTGTTGGGCGAGGAGATCATTCTGCCTGGCAGCAGCCAATATGTGGGGCAGAATCCCAGGCGCGACGCTTCCTATGAAGAGCTTGTCCACCTGATGCACGGCTATGGCCTGATCCCCACCATGCCTGCCCTACAGAGCTTGATCGTGGCGGCCAGCAATCATGCGGTAAGCAGCGGTTTCTACAACCCGCCTCCGGGTCTGCCCCCGGCAGATATCCCTTTCGAGTATCTCGCCTTCACAATGGAGACCTGGTACGGCATGTGGCAACACGAACCCAACAACGGCGAGTACATCTTCTCGTCGCGTACTGAAATGGAATCGGGTGACCCGAACATCGTTGCGATCCTCGAAGGGTTCTTCCCACCCTATCACAGCCACCGAGCAGAAGTCGTGGCAAGTTTCAGCGGCACATTCCACGCCCGCGTCGCAAGCAACCTCGAATATTCCTTCAAATCACGCTACTTGAATCATGTGGAACTGCTGGGCACGGCTAACACAGCCTTACGAGGCAACCAAGAAGATGGAACGCTGCTTGGGAACGCGGGCAACAACCGCATGCAGGGCGCGGGAGGTCAGGACCATCTCGACGGACAGGCAGGCTTCGACACGGGCGACTACATCGGCCCAATTGCAGATTACAACGTGTACCTGATGGACGGCAGCCTGACTGTGGAAGACACCCAAACGAATCGTGATGGGCTCGATCGATTGATCAATTTCGAGCAACTGCAGTTCATCGATGGCGCGGTACAGATCGATACCTTTGTTGATGCTGCCAACCACTACTGCACCTCGACGCCAAACTCCACAGGAGACACGGCCATGATCAATGTGATTGGCAGCCCGCTCGTGGGTCATCAGGATCTGGCCCTCGTCGCAAGCAGCTTGCCCTCGGGCCAATTCGGCTACTTCCTCTGTTCCCAGACGCCCGGACTGATCATCGGGCCTGGGGGCTCGCACGGAAACCTGTGCTTGAGTGGGGTAATCGGTCGCTTTGTGACCCAGGTCCAGGTCAGTGACAGCGATGGAATCATGGGCATCGATGTAGACATGAGCGCCTTGCCTGATCCGGCGCAGACTGTAATTCTGCCGGGAGAAACCTGGCATTTTGCCTGCTGGTTCCGCGACCTGGATCCGGGCCCCACATCGAACTTCACGGGCGGCGTGTCGGTACTGTTTCAGTAGGATCTTGCGGGGCTCGGCCCCTCTTGCGTGTCTTCGCCGAACGAGTCGAAAGCCTTATGGGTCTGGCTACACAATGCCGGGACCGATGATCCCGCTGAGCGCCTACGCGCCCGTCTGATCGTCCCGCTTGGACTTCTTGTCGGATTGCTCTTGCGAGTCGTCCTCAAGCCCCAACTCCTTGCGAATCGCGTCTTCGAGTTCGCCAGGTTCAAAGCCCCGTGGACCAGGGTCCCCAACCCAAGCGAGCTTTCCGTTCTTGCCCACCAGATAGAGCCTATCCGGATAAGCCGCATAGGCCTGTGAAGTGGTGTTCTTCATGTTGTCGAGCAACATCCTAAGGGGACTCATGTCCAGCGCACCCTGGCAAGTAGTAGCCACCTCCCGACGCTCCTCACTGGTGATTGGGTCCTGCACCACGGGGTCGCCTCGGCGAGTGCCCCCGGGCATGGGTGAATCAATAGCATGGGCTTCGGCGATATAGACCATCAAGAACTCAACGTCCTTACCGTACTTCGAGTGCAGACGCTTGAGCCGATCGACCGACCGGCGAAAGGGAGGTCATGTATAACTGCCAAAAATCAAAGCAACGGGACGCTTGTTCTTGAATGACGACAGCTTGATGGTCTTGGGTTTAGCTGCTTTGGCCTTGGTCTTCTTGCCCTCCTTGGGCTCCTTGGGTTTTGCCTCGGGCTTTCTATCCTTGCTGTTCCCGTGTGACTTGGGAGTCGGCGGGGGCAGGATCTCCAGATCAAAGTCGGGGGCGACCTTGCCCACCTTGAGAGGCGCACCACGCCCAAGTCCGCCCCGACCATCACGACGACCGCCAAGAGCGCCGCGGCCACCCCTTCGACCCCGACCTCGTTCGGTGGATCGCCCCATGACCTCATCCCGCAACAGGATCCCATCTCCATTCTTATCGAGCCGGTTCCAACGCTCGTCCCCACGAGAGTACTCCTTGCGAGTGATCTTGCCGTCGCCGTTGGCATCATGCTCTTGTGTCAGAAGTTCCCAAGCATCCGCAGGCTGTTTCGGGGCAGGAGCAGGTTCAGGATTTTGAGTACAACACAATAAAAGGAGGGCACCAATCATCATGTTCGCAGCATGACCGAGTGGGCAAAGGGGCGCAAGTGGCCAATTCGGCCCACCCAACCTCGGACAAGGCCCCAACTCAACCTGGGCCTGACTTGAAGCCTTAGTGAAGTCAGCGCAGAATGGTCAATAAGGCGTGAGAATCGCGCCTGGGGATGCTTTCAGGGACGCTCCAGATGCAGTACCTGTTGTATCGACTGCCCGTGGGCTACCCCTGCGCCTATCCTGGTGCCCATGGCAACCAAGACCTCCACCCTCAAGCAGTACCTCGCCAACCTGGCCCCTGATCGGCGCAAAACCATCCAAGCCCTACGCGAAGTCATCAACAAGAACATCGACAAGAAGTTTGAAGAGGGCATGCAGTACGGCATGCCCAGCTGGTACCTGCCCCATTCAATTTACCCTGCGGGCTACCACTGCAAACCCAGCGAACCCCTGCCCTTCGCCGGAATTGCCTCCCAGAAGAACCACATCGGCCTCCATCTGTTCTGTGTATACGCCGACGAGGCAGAGTCAGAGCGCTTTCAAGAGGAGTGGCTTGCGACGGGCAAGAAGCTCGACATGGGCAAGTCCTGCGTACGGGTCAAGAAACTCGAAGATGTACCGCTACCTGTCATCGGCCGCGTCTTCAAACGCATGACCGCAAAGAAGTTTGTCACTGCCTACGAAGGGTCTCTGGCCGGAAATGCCACAAGCAAGGCGAACAAGAAAAAGAGCAGCAAGAAGGCCACCGAGAGGAAGACGACCAGCAAGAAGGCAAGAGGGTAGAAGCCTGGCTGTACAGGAGAGCTTCGCGCTGAGCCCTAGGGGTGTATTCTGGTTGACGCCCCAAAGAATCTCCTTTTTGGGGGACTTTCAGACCCTGCAGATGCCGCTAGAACCAGAGGAGCAGTCCAAGCACCCCTAACAGAAGATGGGCTCAGCCCATGACTCGCAGCACTTCGCCACCAACGCCCCCAATCCCTGCTCCGCACGGGAGAGTCCTCCTCGCGCTGCTCGCAATCGGAGTTCTCGCCGGACTCCTACGCTTCCCAGGTCTTGACTACCTGCTGCCTCTGAACATCGAGCCCGACGCCCACATCGTGGTCCAGGTTCAGACCATCGAAACGGGGATACCGCTTGCCAGTGAGAGCGATGACTGGGCCAAGTACCCCCTTGTCACCGCGTATCTCGCAGCGCTCACCGCAAACCCCGCCCCGCTGCCTCCGAAGAACGCCACCCTCGACGTGCATCTGAAAGCAGCTGCTGCCCCCGTCCTGCGCGTGCGCAAGACAGTAGCCTGGCTCTCCTTGTTGGTGGTTCCAGCCGGCTGGCTGCTGGCACGCAGGTTCATGAGCGACCGCTGGGCTCTCCTCGCGGCCCTGCTGGCAGGCACGAGCCTGCTGGCGATCCACTTCGGCACTCAAGCCAGACCCCATGGGGCAGCTGTAGCCTGGCCGGGCCTGACGGTGGTCGCCTGCATGCGACTCGCTCGCTCTCCGACCATCAAGAACTACCTGCTGGTCACCCTGGTGGGTGGGCTGGCCATTGGTACCCTGCAAAGCGGAGTTGGTCTAGGCTTTCCCGTGCTCTTGGCGCACGTCTTGAAGAATCGCGGCTGGCGCAGGCACCTACGCTTGTTGATTCCCCTAGCCGGCCTGACCTTGGCCTTCTTGTTCTGCTATCCCTTCCTCTTCGAGGGTGTGAACCTGACCAAGACCGCCGACACTTTGGAATTGGGTGGACACGAGATGTTTCTCAGTCAGTTCAAAGGTGGAGGCCTTCCAATAATTCTACGGACCTTGATCGGCTGGGAACCGGCCTTGACCATTGGGGTACTGCTGGCCCTGCTAGTCACCCTGCGAAATCGCATGAGTCAGGGTCTGGCAGCAGGAACACGCATCGAACGCCGGATCACCTTGGCCTACGTGCTGCCCTATTTGCTGGTCATCGCGCTCAATCCAAGGACCGGGGAGCGCTTCATGCTGCCCCTGATCCCGTTCCTGGCCGCTTGGACGGCTTGGGGGCTCTCCCGCCTGAACACCCAGGGAGCGCGACGCCTGGCCCTCACGCTTGCCGCCCTGCTCGCCTTGTTTCCCACCCTGGTCGGAATCAAACTCTGCGTCCTGCGCCAACGTCCGTCGACCCTTGATCATGCGGCACAGTGGCTGGCCACACATGTTGCGGACAAAGATGATCCCATCTATGTCTTCCGCCCGAATGTACTGCCACTCTTCAAGACCGATGAGTCCACGGCCGCCGACGAAGCAGACCATCCACTGGCCCATCGTCGGCAACTCAACTGGTCTTCCTACCAACGGGATCAACTCCAAGGCCGTCCACAGGAGCAAGCCTGGAACCTACGATTCAGTCCCATAGAAAAAGAACGCCTGAAGACAATGAAGGATGATCCGGCCCGATACTTGGAGGATCTCACTGGTGGCCGGCTCTTCATCCTTGAGGTATATGAAGACCACCGTGTGCTGCACGCATTCAACAACTTGACCGAAGCGGTCCGCTCCCTCTACCCCAAGCTGACAGAGTTCAAACCCGGACCGCCCCATGAAGTTCCACTGGCCTACCAGGACCTGACCCGGCCAGCTCCGCCAGCATTTGCCCTTCGCGTCTTGCGGGCCGAGCGCTTCGGACCTCCCCTGGAGGTCTTCGCTTTGAATGCCATGCGCCAATAGGCTACTTTTGCGCCCATGGTACGCACGCTGATCATAACCACTTGTCTGCTTGCAGCATGCTCACACCCAAGCCAAGAGGCGGGTGAATTCAATCTATTGATCATCACCATCGACACCCTGCGCGCCGACCATCTCGGCACGTATGGAGCCGAGCGAGAAACTCCGGGAATAGACGCCTTGGCCAAACAGGGCGCAGTGTTCGAGCAGGCTTGGAGCGCAAGTTCCTGGACCCTGCCGAGCTTGGCGACCCTGATGACCGGCCGCCATGCGCGCTCTCACGGTGCAGTTGATGACCGCAGAGGTGTAGGCAATGAAATTCCCACGCTCGCACAAACAATGAGTGCCCGCGGATACACAACAAGCGGCATCGGCTCTCACATTTTCCTGGGCAAACGATTCGGCCTCCAAAATGGTTTCGATGAATACGACGACGAACTGGTCAAACACTACAACCAGCGTCGCGAGTCTCACGCTCAAGTCAGCTCCGAACGGCTGAGCGACAAAGCCATCACCTGGATCGATCAACGCCAACAGAATCAGCCCTGGTTTTTGTGGGTGCACTACTTTGACCCCCATCATATCTACCAGCCTCACGAAGGACTCACCCGAGGGGAAGAACCACTGGAACTCTATGCTGGCGAAGTCGCGTTCACCGACATGCACATCGAACGCCTCTTGCAGCATCTTGAAACCGTCGGAGTAGAAGAAAACACGCTTGTGCTGCTTGTTGCTGACCATGGAGAAGAGTTTCAGGAGCATGGTGGGTCGATGCACCGACGCACCTTGTACGAAGAGGTCCTGCGCGTTCCCTTGATCATTCGCATGCCCGGCCTGGCACCCACACGAGTGACCCAGCCCGTATCCATGGTGGATTTGGCTCCCACGCTCTATGAGTTGCTGAACATTGCTCCCCCCGCGGGACTGCAAGG
>DUBE01000026.1 GCA_012960475.1 Planctomycetota bacterium | reverse complement strand
CCCCGGACCTCCGCTGTTGCCAATTTCATAGGAGTACAGACCAAAAATCTGCTCAATGGCCAACTCGGCCGCAGGAACCGCCAGCACAATCCGGTCTGTGAAGGTAACAGTCAGGGTATCGCCAAAGTCGCAGAGTCCGTTCCGATCAACATCGTGGTAGACCACAATCGGATCCATGCTCAGGGTGGAAGCGCCCGGAGGCCCCGAGTCGTCATCTGATTCGTCCGAGCCACCGCTGCAAGCAGCAGAGAGCACAAGCAACAAGGGCCAACAAGATCGGACGCCCTGTGAGGTCTTGCAGACTGGATTGGAGGGCGCAACAAAGGGTGATTTTGAGTGGTGGTTTTTCATGGTGATTCTCGTTCGATAAGTGGCTGAACGATTTGACCCACAAGAGGCAACAGCCAAAGGGCGGGTTTCTTGGCCGGCCCACATTGGCCCTTGGAAAAACACGTTCCAAAGGCCCCAGGGCAGGAGTTCGCCTTGGCAGAAAATCACCGCCGCCAGGAGCGAAAGCTGTTGCGAGCACCCTTCAGGATGACGCGCCTTCCACCAACTCGCGCCACCGGGCGAGCCTCTCGGCCAGCCGACGACGAGCGCGAACCAGGCGCATTTTCACCGCTTCTGGCGCGATGCCGAGTTCCTCGGCAGTCTCTTTCACGCTCATTTCCTGTAGATAGGAAAACTCCAAGACCTCGCGATCGGAATCCGACAAGAGGTTCATCGCCAGGTACAAGGCATCATTGAGTTCCGCCCGGTCCCTCTCAGCTTGCCCCCCGGACACTGCCAACAATTCCTCCGAACCACGGAACGCGGTCCCATCCAGTCGCAGGTTCTCCCCTCGCTTGGCGCGCAAGCGATCGATCAGCAGATTTCGTGCACAACGCCAGAGGTATCCACGCATGGCCGCCGGGTTCACGAACTTGGGCACTGAATCCTGATCGAGCAGTTTGACCACCACTTCGTTCGCAGCGTCAGTGGCTCCCAGACTGGCGGAAAGGCCCCCCGGCCCCTGATTCAGGATGCGCAGCCTGAGCTGCCCGATCTGATCACGCATCAACCGATCGAGGGCCTCCAAATCACCGTCTTTCTGCCAACGCTGCAGAAGGACTTCCGCCTGCTGCTCGGCGGGCAAGGAATCAAGGGAATCAGGTTCTGCGACCATCGGAGGACTGACTGCGTGGCAATGGGCTCAGTTTTTCTTCAAAGAGACTGTTGCCGAACGCGCCTCTTCTCGTCTGTCTGACTGGAGAACCTAAACCCATGATACCCTCAAAAACCTCCCTGAGCACCCTTCTGACCCTTCTCGCCGCCAGCACCTGCTGCGGTGGCTGCGCCGTCGATGAGTATTCCACCCAGATGCCCCAACAGGCGCCCCAGGGCACCCAAGAGCATCAAGTACGCCGACTCGACTCGGTGCATGTCAACGGCCAGCCCCTTACCCAAGCCCGGGCCCAACTGCTCGAGACCCACTACGGAGGCCTGCCCACGGCGGGCAGCTACTGGTATGACCCGATGAGCGGCCTCTACGGAGGGGCCGGACAGCCCGCAGCTGGTTTCATGGCTGCGGGGCATGATTTCGGTCCCCTGCCAGAAAACGCATCCTCTGGCCAGGCGCCCCTGTGGTTCAACGGACGGCAGCTGACATGGACCGAAGTCCAAGGCATCAGTGCCCTGCTCGGAATGCCTGCCACCGCCGGCCGGTATTGGTTCGACGCCCAAGGAAATGTGGGCCTCGAGAACACTTCTCAACCCCTTGTGAACCTCTATGCAGCGGCCCAGGCAAATGCCTCCAGGGGCGCCGCCGGAGGCGACAATTTCTGGAGGTCCTACACCGGCACAGGCAATTCGAATGCCGGAAACACAGAGGGCTACATCTCGTTCTCGGATGGCAGTTCCGTGACCTACGGGTTCTGAGCCAAGAAACACCCGCATGAAGGGCGCCAGCAGGCCCCGCCGGGGCTCCGCGCAGGGCGCAGCCCCATCTGCACCCGATTCACAAGTATCCTGGTGCGAACCGACTCTGCTTCGCGCCTTGGTCCTGGACCCAGCTTCCTCCTCAAGTTCCACCACACCCTTCCTCCCATGATGACCTGGACCCACGTTCTTCGTTTCACCTGGCGCCGGACAGCGCTGCTCTCGACTCTTCTGCTCGCTTGCGCAGGACAACTGACTTCCTGCGGAGGCGGGGGCGGCGGAAGCGCAACCGGCGCGATCTCCGGCACCATGTCGGTGATCGGCACAGGAGGCTCGGTCCTGGAAGCGGAACCCAACAACCAACTGGGCCAGGCCCATGCCCTGGGAGACTTGAACCCGGGAACCAGCCTGTCGGTGCTCGGGAACCTATCCAACACAAGCGACAGCATCGACATCTTTCGGGTCAATGCCCCATCCCGTTCGACGGTGCAATTCACCCTGACGGCCCTGAATCCCAGCGCCCCGGTCAACTTTGACCTGGGCCTCGCCGATTCAGTCAGCCTGCAGTTCATAGAGCTTTTCGATTCCGTCACACCGAATGTGGAGAGCGGCAGCTTCCTGGCCCAGGGCTCGTTCATCCTTGTCCTGGGAGCCCTCGCAGGAGAGTCAGACTACCAGCTCTCGCTCACTGTAACCGCTGCCCCAAGCCCCATCCCTGAAGTCGAGCCCAACAATGATTCCGGACAGGCTCACTTCCTCGGTGGTCTGGCTCTCGGTGAAGGACTTGTCGTTTCAGGTACTGCCGGACCCACTGATACAAGCGACCGTTTCTTGCTGGCTGTTCCTCAAGCGGGGCAGTTCTTCTTCTCCCTCGACACCTTGAACGACGAGGACTTCGATGTCGTGATCAGTAATGCGACCGCTGACTTGTTCAACCCTGTATTTATGCAAGGATTTATATCGGCCAATGATCCTGAGGAGGGCAACCTGCCCGTCCCGGCCATGACCCTGCTGGAGATCTGGGTCTTTCCCTTCTCAGGCCCGGATTCCTACACCCTGACAATGGGGCTCGCCCCCTCGCCCCTGGGCCCGGACTCGGACCCCTCGGGCTTCGCCCAGGCATCCGCAGTCAGGCTCTCCCTGGCCCGCCGGGGCAACCCCGTGGCCCAAGCTGCACGACTCAGAAACCCCGGTCTCGCGCGCTTCTTCCAGGCCCCAGTCACTGAGTTCGTCACGGGCGAGGTGCTGGTTGCTGGCCCGGCGCTAGGCGCGCTCAGCGCCTGCATCGCAAGCCGGGCGGGCACCGTTGCTGCCGCCATTCCGAATGGAGCGCAGCGGGTCTGCTTTGATCTGCCTGACCACTTGAGCCCTACGGAACAGCGCCGCTACACCCTGGCCCTCGCCGCCACCATGGATGCGGATCCTGCGGTACGCTTCGCGGAACCCAACCACATCCAACACGCGGCCAGCTTTGACACGACCCCCAACGACACGCACTACAACCTGCAGTGGCACTACAACCTGATCAACCTGCCCGCCGCTTGGGACATCACCACCGGCAACTCCAGTGTGATCGTGGCGGTGATTGACACGGGGACGACCCCCGCTCAGGACCTGACTCCACGCACAATCGCGGGCTATGACATGATCTCGAACCCAGCCAGGTCTGGGGACGGGGACGGCCCCGACCCAGATGCCACCGATGTGGGCGACTCGACGACGCAAACCAACAACTCCAGCTTCCATGGCTCCCATGTGGCAGGCACTGTGGGCGCCAGCACGAATGATGGGTTCGGTGTTGCTGGAGTCACCTGGGCAACTCAACTGATGCCCGTGCGAGTGTTGGGAATCGGAGGCGGCACCGCCTTCGACATCGCCAACGGAATCCTCTTCGCGGCAGGTCTGGCCAACTCCACTGGAGCCCTTCCAGCACAAGCAGCGCACATCATGAACATGAGCCTGGGAGGGCTTGGCTTCATCCAGGTCGAACAGGACGCGGTGACCGCCGCCCGCAACGCAGGCACCCTGGTGATTGCAGCAGCTGGCAACGACAACAACAACGCATTCAATTCGCCTGCCGGACTGGACGGAGTGATCTCGGTTTCCGCTGTGGATACGCAAGGCAACAAGGCCCCCTATTCAAGCTTCCATCCCACCGTGGACATCGCAGCCCCAGGTGGCAATGTCAATGTCGATTTGACCGGTGACAACTATGCGGACGGTGTACTCTCCTGTCGTCCAGTGGACACGAGCAACCCAACGGACTTCGACTCCTACTCGTTCTACGATGGCACTTCCATGGCCGCGCCCCATGTGGCCGGCGTGGCCGCGCTGCTTTTGGCGGTCGACCCCACCCTGACGGTTCTCCAACTGGAGAACATCCTGCTCACCACCTCCACCGATCGCGGGGCTCCTGGCCGGGACGACATCTATGGAGAGGGGTTGATCAATGCCTTCGCAGCGGTGCAATTTGCCAATGGCGGTGGCGGAGTGACCCCCGTGCTCGGTCTTTCGAGCACCAGCGTATTGCTCAACAACAACAACACCGCCATATCCGTGGCGGTATCGAATGTGGGCGCGAGCCTGCTGGAACTCACCGCCCTCAACATCAGCACCCAGACAGGTGGCAGTTGGCTCAGCGCCAACAGTGTGCCCATTCAGAACCCGACTTCAAGCGACAGCTCCAGTATCGAAATCCAAGCGAACATCACCGGGTTGCTGGATGGTGTCTACTCAGGCGCTGTGGAAGTTGTCTCCAACGGGGGAACTCGCACCATTGCCGTTTCCCTGGCCCTTTCGAGTGCCGGAGGAGGCGGAGAGACCCACGAGGTCTTTGTGCTGGCGATCTCGACCGATACCCTGACCACCATTGCCCAGGATGTAGTGCAATCACCGAACGTTCTGGGCTATGCCTTCTCGGGCCTCGCACCAGGATCCTATTTCGTTGTGGCAGGCACCGATGCGGACAACGATGGCTTCATCTGTGACGAGGGCGAGCCCCTCTGCGGGATATATCCCAGCGCGGAAGGCCCGATTGCACTTACTGTGACGGCCGGAGGAAACCTGACCGCGGTCGACTTCCCGTTGCTCAGCACCTTCACGGGCTCGGCGGCCAGTGCTTCTGACCGGACGGGCTATCAACTCTTACAAGCCACTGAATCCCCCGCAAGCCAGATCCCCTGATGTTCTCCCCTCGAATCCTCTCCGCAGCATGCTGCGCCTTGATACTCTCCTTCATGGCAGGTTGCAACTGCTGTGACTCCTGTGATACCTGCCCGAGCACCACGGAGCTTGCGTTTGAATCCCTGTCCCAAGGGGCAACGAGTGGGGTGGAGGACACCCACATCGTCCTGGCCCGCAACCCCTCGGAGTGGGATGCCTTGTGGATTGCCGTCAACTCCGCATCCCTGTCGGCCAAGGCCGCACCGGAAGTTGATTTTTCGAAAGAGATGGTCATCGGGGTCTTCTTGGGGCAACGCCCGACGGCAGGCTTTGGGGTCATGGTGCTGGGATGCACGATCGAAAAAGGAATGCTCAGCGTTCAGGTGCGTGAGTCGAAGCCCCCGACGGGGCAAGCTCAAGCGACGATGGTCACGAGACCGTACCAGTTGGTGAAACTGGCCAAGACCGAGGGCACTCCAGTCCTCGACTGGCAGTAGCGAGGTCCTGGCCCCTAGCGCCCCCCTTCCTGGGGTGCCTGGAAAACCTTCTGCCACTTGGCGGCCAGTTGGGCCCGCTCGTCGGTGGGTTCGGCTTCATTCCAGGCACTGTAGACCCGGAAGAGACCCTCAGCAGCCTCCAACACACGAGGATGATCTGAGCCCAAGGCCCCTCCGAGAATGTTGAACGCCTCTTCCAGGTCCTGAACGCTCAAAGCCCATTGATCCTGCTTGAACCGGGTACGAGCCAACTCGACCAGATACGTGCCCAGGGACCAGTGGTCGTCAACCAGGTGCTCCCGCGCCAAGGCCACTGCGTTCTTCAGCATACGCTCTGCCTCCTCAAGTTGCCCCATGTCCCGCAACAGGGCCCCGTAGTTGCACTGGGAATCGAGAGCTGCGCGACTGTTGTCACCAAAGAGTTCACAATTCGCCTCATAGGCCTGCTTGGACAAGGGTTCTGCCTCAGCGAACTTCCCGCGACGCCGAAGCACAAGTCCCAGGTTGCCGCGCAGGGTCACCGTGTCGTAGTGCTCCGGTCCAAGAGTCTCTTCGAGACCTAGCAAGACCTCTCGAAACGAATCCTCAGCCAGGTCCATCTTGCGTTGATCCATGGCGATCAGGGCCATCAGGTTGAGTGCGCGCAGAGTCGTATGATGCTGATCGCCCATGGCTTGCCGCAAACCCTGAAGTGCCTCCCTGATGCAGACCTCGGCTTCTTCAAACTTGCCCTGGGTTTCCAATACGCTCCCAAGATTCGAAAGAGCAACGAGAGTATCGGGGTGCAAAGGCCCAAGGGACTCCGCTGAACGCAGGTGGGTATCACGCAACACCGCCTCGCTTTCTGACAGCTTTCCCGCCACGGTCAGGGTATGGCCGAAATTGCCCATGACAGTCAAAGTCAAGGGATGATTGCTACCGAATACCCTTTGGTAGGCCTGCTGGACAAGATCAAGTTGCTCCTCAGCTTCGTCGAGCTTGCCGGTAATCGTCAGCAGCACCGCGAGACTGTTGCGCAAGTGAAACACCGTGGGATCATCATCCTCCCGATCAATCAGGGCAAGGTCCAATGACTGACGAAAGAGGCCCTCGGCCTGCTCCAATTCACCCTCATTCATGCGCAACTCTGCCCAGCATGTGAGCAGCGCGAGCTCCAGCAGCTGATTCTCGTCAGGCAAATGGGTCTGCGCTTCAGCAGCCCGATTCAATGCCTTCTCAGCAGCAGAATATTCTGCCCTGTCCATCTGCACCATGGCCAGTGCCAGGTTCGTCTCCGCCATCATCAAGTAGCGCCCGTCAGGTGCTCCTTTCAGCAGGTCAAGAATCGCCTCAAGTTCCTGCGCAGCCTCTGCAAAGTTAGCCTGCCCCTTCAAGGCCTCAGCCACAAGATCCCGAGAGTGCAGGCTGTCCTCGTGCCCCTCGCCCAACACCCCACGCCGAATCTGCCAGGCCTTGCGTGCTTCAGCGAGTGCTTGCTGATACAAACCCAGATTGAGATAGGCTTCAGACATCGCATCACGCAGGGCCGCCGCGACCACCGGGTCCTCCGCAAACTCTTCGTCGATCGTCTCAAGCGCCGGGCCCAGGAGTTGCTCGTCCAACAAGATACCGGCGACATTCGTTGTATTCACAAGGGAGCGCACCAGTTCAAGAGCAGCTGCCGCTTGATTCTCCTGCTCTTCAGACAATTCGCGCTCTCTTAGACCAGCCACCAAGGCATCATTCAACAAGGACATCAAGCGAATGCCCATCATTTCCAGATCCACGTTTTCGATCTGCTGGCGATGGAAGCCGACGACACGCTCGACCCTGGCCAAGGAGTCTTCCGCATCCACTCGGGCCGCATCAGCCTCTTGTGTGCTAATCAGCAAGGCGGTATTGGAATCCTCAAGCAGATTGGCCTTCTTCCGAATGTTGGCGTACAGCAAGGATGTGACCATGAGCGCGATCACCCCCAGCGCAACCAGGCCGGCACGGAATGGTTCGCGCCGGGCCCAGCGGGATGCCGTGATCCAAAGAGAAACGCGGCGGGCGGAAACCGGGCGGTATTCAAGGAATGAACGAAGATCCCGCTCAAATGCAGCGGCCGATTGATAGCGCCGATCAGGGTCTCGATCAATGGCCTTCAAAGTCACGTTGACCAGGTCCATCGGCAGGGCTCCATTCAGGCGCGAGGGATCGGGCGGCGTCTTGTGGATGATGCGGCCAAAGACCTCGGCGGCGGTGATGCCCTCAAATGGTCGGCGCAGGGTCAAGAGTTCAAAAAGCGTGACCCCCAGGGAGTAGACATCTGATCGCTGATCCATCTCGGCGCGTCCGCTCATGGCCTGCTCAGGGGAGACATAGTAGGGCGTACCCCGGAAGTCTCCGGTCTGGGTAATCGAAGGGGCATCGCCTGAGTGGCTCAGACCAAAGTCCGTCAAGACCACCTTGCCGTCCTTTCGCAGCAAGATGTTTCCTGGCTTCACATCTCGGTGCAGGACATCGGAGCGGTGGGCGAATTCCAATGCACTGGCAATCTGCGCGATCCACTCCACCACCAGTCGCAGCCAACCGCGGGTTCCGTCAGGAACCCAGGCCTGGCCATCGAGTCCGCGCCTTTCCAAGGCCGCCGCCAGATCAGCGCTACTGAAGTCGCTGACCTCCAAGCCTTCCAAACCAACCAGGACCTGATCGAGAGCCAGACCTTGCACCAGTTCCATGGCAAAGAAGTGCTCCCCGTCATGCTCCCCAGTGGCATAGACCGGTACGATCGAAGGATGCTGCAGGCCGGCAACCGTTGCAGCCTCCCGCTGAAAACGCGTGACGGCCTCGTTGGACATGGCAAAGCCACGGGGCAGGACCTTGAGAGCCACCCTGCGATTGAGAGACAGCTGACGAGCCTCATAGACCACGCCCATGCCTCCCCGCCCGATCTCGCTGATGATTTCGAAATCCCCCATCACGACCCGACTGGGATCTGCAGCCGAACCGCGCTGAGAATCAGTTAGAAGGGAATCCGCCAGGGACTGGTTGGCAAGCATGGACTCAAGCAGGTCGCGCAGATCTTCATGGCCGGCGAAGAGGGCCTCGGGATCTTCATCAGGGCCCTCCATGCAAGCCAGGAGCCACTGCTCGAATACTTCCGCAGCTTGCTCGTGCCTGTTTGATTCTGGTTGGTTCATTCGCTTATCGGTTGGTCCCAGCTGCGGGTACACTCAGCGCTGAGGTGGACTGAACCAAGCTGGACCTGATGATAGTGGATCCTACCGGTTGCCCTGGGACCCGCAGACCGTTTCCCCGCCCAAGTGCGCCTCTTGCCCCCAACCTGCTGCTGGAGAGGGTCTGGGACTACCCGCACTGAATCGAATCCATGGGTGTTGCCATCGGCCGCCTACTGGGCAGCCCTTCGTCGAGACACCCGGAGTCTTGTGAACCTTGGCTTCAAGAACCCCAGTGACTCAGCGCTCCCAAGGCAGCTGACTCCACCAGCCATCCCCATCGTTGGGGGCTGCATCCACGACCTTGCGCAGAAGTTCCGTCATTGCTTGCACACGATCTGGTTGTTCGAGGGCCAGATTGCTCTGCTCGCCAGGATCCACTGACAGGTCATAGAGCTGCACCTCCGGCAGTCCAAGTTTCTTGGCTTGGGCTGGCCCCCGCGGAGTGGACCAGCCTCCCGAACCCGGGCAGAAACACAGCTTCCAAGAGCCAACGCGCAGGGCGAACTTTCCTCTGGAGCTGTGCTGGACAAGGCCGTCTGGCAGAGGCTCTTGAACTCCGCCGCGCAGGATACCCAACAGGCTGCGACTGTCTTCCCCAACACCAACGGGCAGCTTCACCCGCAGGGCATCAGCCACAGTCGCCATCACATCGGTCAGCCCCACGGGCTGATCGCAACGACTCCCCGGCTTCACCTTCCCTGGCCAACGCACCAGGAACGGAACCCGATGGCCGCCTTCCCATACATCCGCCTTGTGCCCGCGCCAGATCCCACGCAGGTCCACCCCAGCGGCCGACAGACCGGAAAAATCCGCCTTGGGCGAGGTCCCGTTGTCGGTGACAAAGATCACCAAGGTGTCCTCTGCCAGGCCGTACTGGTCAAGCGCGCGCAAGACCTGCCCCACCGACCAGTCGGTCTCCAACAAGAAGTCCCCATAGGCGCTGACTCCGCTTTGGCCCCGAAAGGCCTCCGATGGGCTGATCGGCGTGTGGGGTGAGGTCATGGGAAAGTACAAGAAGAAACGCTCCCTGGCCCGGGCCCGGTCCCTGATGTAGCGCACAGAGCGACGTGTGAGTTCGGGCAAGACTGCCTCAAGACTCCAGCCAGGAGTCATGGGCCCCGTGCTCACGCCATTGGCGCTGTCCGCTGGCATGGTCTCACTGGGAATCGAGAGGGCTCGATCATCCTCGATCCAGATATAGGGCGGCCAGTTGGGCACATCGTCCCCAAAGTAGTGCTCAAAGCCCGCTTCGAGTGGGCCACCGCCCAGCGGCTGGGTGTAGTCGATCTCACTGGATTTGTGTGTGGTGCCGCCGCCTTTCTTGGGCCAAAGCCAGCCCAGGTGCCACTTGCCGATACAAGCCGTGCGCAGCCCCGCACTCCCCCCCAGATCGGCAATGGTCAGTCGCCCCTCCGCGATCAAGGGAGGCCCCCATTTGTTCACGATGCCCGCCTTCAGCTTTGTGCGCCAGGAGTAGCGACCGGTCAAGAGACCATAGCGCGTGGGCGAGCAAACCGCTGAACCCGAATGAGCATCGGTGAAGCTCATTCCTTCACTTGCAAGCCGGTCCAGATTTGGCGTGGGCAGGCCCGAGCCCGGATGTTCTGCATGCAAAGACGCAAGTCCCATGTCGTCCGCCAGGATCAAGACCACATTGCGAGGGGCCTGAGCGATAGAAACAGAAACCAGCAACCCAAAGAGAGCAAATCGCATGTCCCCCAGCATAGATCATGATCCCTTGGATACGCTAATCGGCAGCCTGACCAGGTCGGCCACGGTTCCAGGCCCTCTCCGAGAGGCATGGGAAGCGGGTGGCCCAGGAACGCCCCCCGACAGGCGTGTCGCCTGCTTGGGGAAGCCGTGCTTCAGCACCTTGACAGCACATCCAATGCGGATAGACTCCCCCATTCAACGGAGAGCGGCTGTAGCTCAGTTGGTAGAGCGTCAGCTTCCCAAGCTGAATGTCGTGGGTTCGAGTCCCATCAGCCGCTCCAACTTCTTTTTCCTCGTCTATCAGGATCAAGTCGCTGACATGAAGTCCCATCCGCGTCAGAAGATTTTGCGGGGTGGCGTCATCGCTCTCGTGTCGTATCTGGGGTTGTTCCTGCTCGGTGGCTGTCGAGCGCAGGCCCCCGATTCGGAGCGCTACCCACCCATCGACTGGCCCTCGAGGCCCCCTGCCGACTGCCCGTTCAAACCCTCCGAGGACATCGTTGGGGTCACGTTCACCGGGCGCCACCGCGAGTATGTGCATGCGGACTGCTGGTTCCCGTCGTGGGCGTCCGACGGGAACATGTACTCCCCATTCTCCGACGGCACCGTGGAGATCGTGTTGCCGGACGGGAGCCGAGAGCAACTGTGGACCCTGGGGCAGGAGGGTGCGGACGCCAACTGCGGCTATGGGAAGATCGTCGGCGACGACCCGCTGAACCTCACGGTGATCGGGCTGGGCGTACTGCCCACACCCACCGGTCCCTACGAGGCGCGATACCCCTCGGGAAGTCTGGTACACGAGGGCATCTGGTATTACGGGAGTCATCCGGAAGGCCCCGGCGGACTCGGCCCCCTCGTCGGCTTCAGGGTCTCCCGCGACCTCGGCAAGACTTGGACGGATGGGCCCAACGATCCGACCGCACCGCTCTTCGCGGCCCGATCACTCGACGATGAGGGCCAGCCGACCGGGATACCCGTTCGAATTGGCGAGCCGTTCTTCGTGGACTTCGGCAGGAACATGGAGCACTCCCCCGATGGCAAGGCCTACCTCGTAGCGCATGGGACGACCGCGCGTGACCCCGATCCATTGGCGCGCCGCGCCCACTGGAATATGGGCGACGAGGCCTATCTGCTGCGTGTCACGCCGAGCCCGGAGACCATCAACGACGCGAGCGAGTACGAGTTCTTTGCCGGACACGACGAGGACGGCCAACCGATCTGGACGGTTGAGCGTGCGGCGATGAAGCCGCTCATCGAGTGGAAGGGCAGGGTCGGTCCCACCTCGATCACCTACAACCCGTACCTGGAGCGTTACCTGTTCTGCGTCACCGACGGGAGTGCGAATCACGGCGCCTACGACACGTACATCCTCGAATCGCCGAACATCACGGGGCCGTGGAAGCTGGCGGTCTACATGGAGCACTTCGGGGAAGAAGGCTACTTCGTGAACATCCCGTCGAAGTTCATCGGCGAGGACGGCCGAACGGCCTGGCTGTGCTACGCCGCGAACTTCAGCGTCGGAATGCCGAATCCCCCTCCGCTGGAGTCCAACCCGCCCGGCAGTAGGTATGGCATGAACCTGCAAGAGATCAGGCTGAGGGCGAAGGACTAGGGGCAGTCAGTTAGGAGGGGCTAGTGGATGCCGGCCATTACCGGGTCTAACTGCAACGCCTGCGTCTAGTTACAACAGGGCCAACTGCACCTAAGCTCGGTCTTCTACTGAGCTTGCTGGGTTCGCGTCTTCTCGCTTCCCAATCTGAATGTCGTGGGTTCGAGTCCCATCAGCCGCTCCATTTCGCTTTCCAATCCGCTCGCACGCTTTCGCATGGGTGTGATGCCCCCAAGGCTTGACATGCCCCCCGTAAGCCGCTTGCTGGGACGATGCGGCACACGCTGCTGACGTTGCCCAACCGACTCCGAGGCAGTATTCGCGCACACCTCGTCGGCTCCTTCCCCTTCGGTATCCTCCACAATCCAAAGTCGCATGCTCGGTATTTGGACAGCACGCGTGAACCGTTTCGATTGTGGCCCGTTCCCCATTTGCAGGCGATCCGCCACGGCTTTCATGGCAACACCACATTCAGCAAGATGACCAAATCCCACTGGATCCTCCTACTCGCACTACTAGAAGCGTGTGCTTCCGTTGATTCAGCTCAGACGAGGGACCTAGGATCAGCGAAGCCGCAAATTACTCTGAAAGTCCAGGTGGCGACTATACATCCATTGGAGGTGGTGTCGTTTCAGGTTGCTGTTAGGGACCTGAGCGTCAACTTCGGCATCGTCGAAGACTATAGACTTACCCTCCTAGATGGGGCGTCAGAATCCAAGTTCCTGCGCGTCGTAACACCCGACATGAATGTTATCGAGCATCGGTGTTTAGAACCCACGGCTGTTGCGTGTCCTTATGACGAGGTCGTGCTTCGGCCGAACCCGGGAGGCGAAATATTCGATTTGATTGTCGGGTTCAACTTCGCGCGACGCACCCCGCTATTCACGGAACTGGGGGTCTACCGTGTCTCACTGGTTATCAACGGAGTGGTAAGCAACGTACTCTTCCTTGAGTGTGTAGCGACGTCGGCAACCGAGAAGGCGGCGATGGCAGTCGTCAAGCGGATGCAGGAAAAGAACGCGCTGGACCTGCTCTACAACCCCTATTACTTGTTGCATCCACATTTCGGTACAGCTCAACCTGAACTGGAAGAAATTGCACGGTTACCGGACTCGAAGACGTTCGCTGGAATGGCTCGGTTGGTTCTGGGAACTGCAGCTGCGTTTTATGCAACGGGAAGTCGCCCCGCAACGGAGAAGCGTAAACTGCTAAGTGAAGCGCAAGACTGGTTATCGAAAATCACTCCGAGCTCTCCGCTGTCAGTGATCGCCGAGAAAGAGAAACTCAGGGTCGCAAGGTTGTTGAAGCAACTCGATGGTCAATCGCCCGGGCCCATGCCCTGGAGCGAGCCGCCCTGGGACAGGGTCAGAAGCTGCATTCCATAACAGATGCCCAGATCCCCTATCGCTCGTCAGCTGCGTCACTCGACAGAGCTTCGAGGCCGTCCTCTGTGAACACGTATGAGTCACCGGGCACGAGGTCGTAGGGCGAGCCATCGACGATCAACTTGTCGGCGGACCACACGACATCCCGCACCGGCTTTGCGTCCCCATCGAGGGGAACAGGGAAAGTCAACCGAAGGGGCGGATCCTCGAACGTGCCGTTGATCACAAGAGCCTCGTCGGCTGGCCAGATGCCAGGGAAACACACCGTGGTCTGGCCCCAAACCAGCAGCACGTCGTTGCCACTGCAGTCGACCTGGCGCACTTGAGCCCCTGTCAACTCGCCAAGTTGGTTTCCGTCCAGCAGGCGCTTTCCCGTCTGCCGGGTGTAGGTTCCGTCCTGGTGCATCGTGAGCGTCTGTGTCTGCATGGAGACCGACCGCCCAACCTTCTTCGAGTCTGAGGTCGTCCCACATGCCATCAAACCTGCCAAGCAGGCCGTCGAGAGAATTTGTGCAGGTTTCATGGTAGGCATCATAGCATCGCCCGGATGAATGCACATGCAGCACCGACGAAGCAGCCTGTTCTGGTCTCTACACCCTCTATTTGCAGCCGATCACTGCTGCGACAACATCTGGAGAATACCCGCCCCGGGAAAAATCACAATCGCGAGAGAGGACCGGGTGCCAGGATCACACTATGGAACGCCCACTAACCCTCCGAGTCAAACACGCGCACCTCGGCCCAGTTTGCCTGACACTCGTCGATGAAGCACTGGTGCGCAGGGGTTTCTTGATACTGATCATGGGCAGCGCGTGATTCAAAGGCGATACAGAGCGCCACATGGAACTCAGTGTCCGTCACGGACCGGTCCATTCCAAGAGCGCGGGGAGCAGCACTGAAATGGCGGATGCCGTCATGGGGCGCAAGGTGAGTTCTTGCGGCCGCGATCAAGGCCTGCACAGACGCTGAGGAAGAGTCATGGAGAGTGAGGAAAACGGTGTGGGTGATCATGGGGGCTTGCGCTGGGTTGTGCCGAAGGGAATGGTGCTCTGATTCTCGATGATGTACTCAATGGCCCGGCCGCTCTTGTTGGACTTGGAGTGCTTGTCAAGATAGCGACGAGAACTCCCTTTGAGGCCTTTGACTTCTGCTCGCATCTCAGATCCCTGGCTCTGAGTCCGTCCGATCGATCAGGTGCGTCCTACGGGTACACTTCTGTGAATCAGGAATCAGAATCTGACCACTTCGATGAGACTCAAGGCAATCGGGCCAACCCACAGCTGAAATCACCAATGCCATCCAACACCCTTCCCGAGAGCAGCTAAAGTGATTCCACCGAGCAAGAGTATCCTCCCCACCAACCAATGACTGCTCACCACAAGCGCCGCGACTTTCTGAAGTATGCGGCTATGCCCCTGATCTTGCCCTCCAGCATTTTCGGAGCAACTGCCCCCAGCAACAAGATCACGGTCGCCATGTTGGGCATGGGTCGTCAAGCCATGCGCCCCAACCTCGATCAGTTTCTCAAGTCCCCCGATGCCCAGGTGGTCGCGGTTTGCGATGTGGACCCCTGGCGTTTGGAGAAAGCCAAGAACAAGGCCAACGCCTTCTACAGCAAGCAGACCGGCAGCAAGAATCCAGGTGTAAGAGCCTATAGCGACTTCAGGGACATCCTGGCACGGGACGACATTGACGCAGTGATGATCTCCACTCCGGATCATTGGCATGCCCCCATGGGGATCATGGCAGCCCAAGCGGGCAAGCACGTTTGCATTGAGAAACCCCTCACGACCTGTGTGGCCCACGGCCGCGCACTCTGCGATGCAGTGGCAGAAGCAGGAGTGGTCAGCCGCACCGACAGCGAGTTCCGTGGGAATCCTCTCTTCTGGCGAATGGCTGAACTGGTGCGCAATGGTCGCATAGGCAAAGTCGTACGCATCGAGAGTGGGGTCCCCAAAGAACTCAACGGCAACCCCATCGGACCGCAAGAGACCATGCCGGTTCCAGACGGCTTCGACTATGACATGTGGCTGGGACCCGCCTTTCACGCCCCCTACACCGAGCGACGAGTCCATCCCCAACGGGCCTGGTCACGACCGGGTTGGATGCGTGTGGATGACTACTGCAATGGCATGATTTCCAACTGGGGTTCACACCTGAACGACATCGTTCAATGGTGCAATGACACTGAACGCACGGGCCCGGTTTCCGTGAAGGGTAGCGGGGAATTTTCAAAGGGCCTTTGGAACACTCTGGCCAGCTTCGATTTGGAATACGAGTACGCCAATGGAGTGCAACTGCGCTACCTGATCGACCGGCCTTTTGTGCGCATCGAAGGCACCGCCGGTTGGCTTCAAGCGGAGTACGGAAAACCCCTCACCGCCAGTTCCAAGGAAATCCTGGACTCACCCATCGAATCCGGGGAGGTTTCATTTGCGAAGACCCTGCCGGACAAGGTGGACTTCCTGCAAGCAATCAAGGAAGACCGCGAGACCCTTGAGCCCGTGGAGGTCGGCCACCGCACGGTCTCGCTCTGCCAGATTGGTTTGATCGCCGCACAACTCGGCCGTCCCCTCAAGTGGGATCCAATCAAGGAGAGATTCCTCGGCGACAACGCTGCCGATGCCCTGCTCACGCGCCCGGTTCGCGGTGCCTGGGGCCTCTAAGAACCCTTCCACCAGTACCTCAACAGTCCATGCGTTCACGAACCTCTTTTTTTCTGCTAGTGGGATCCCTCGCCCTTGCTCCCCCTGGCGCTGCTCTCTCTTCATTTTCGTACACTCAGGACACCGGCCTGAGCAACCTGTTCTACGCGTTCAACAACAGCATGCGCGGTAGAGGCCCCTCGGGCCCCGTCGAACAGGCGACCCTGCTCGCTGAACTCGGCTTCGATGGATTTGAAGGCTACGACCTGGACATGCTGCCCCGATTGGCGGAGGAACTCCACAAGCGCAAACTTGAAGTCTCGACCATCTACTTCAAGGTCGACATCGACTCCGAGGCAAACCCCTACGACAAGCGCATCGGCAAATACCTGGAGACCTTTCTCAAGGACACGGGGGTGATCCTCACCGTTCACCTGCACAGCAAGAAATTCTCCTCCTCCGACGCCGCCGGTGACGAACACGCAGTTCCCATCCTGGCCAGGCTATCGGACCTGGCACACACCAACGGTGCTAAGGTTGCGGTCTACAACCATGTGGGTTTTTGGGCCGAGAGCATCGACGACGGCATCCGTCTGGCCAAGAAAGTCAATCGCCGCAACTTCGGCGCTGCCTTCAACCTTTGCCACTGGTTATCCCTCGAAGGGGATCTCAATCTGGCCAAACGGCTGGACGAAATCGCCCCTTACCTTCTCTCGGTGACCCTCTGCGGCGCCAAGGGCGGGCCAGATGCCAAAGGCGCTGGTTGGAATGAACTGATCCAGCCACTCGACAAGGGCAGCTTCGACAACCTCACCTTTCTCAGGGAAGTGATCAAACGCGGCTACCGCGGCCCAATCGGCCTGCAGTGCTACAACATCCCGCTTCCGGCGCGAGAACACCTGACAAGATCGATCGGGACTTGGAGAGCTTTTGAGCGGAAGTTCGTAGAGAAAAAACAAGGCGACAAGTAACGGCTCACAGCGCGCCCTCCGGCCAGTTCCCATCTCAGCCCAAGCAGGAGCCTCCGTATCCACAGAATCTGCGGTGAATAGGTCCGATTCACCACAGGGCAACCCGGGGCGGGTACCTTCTGTCCATGAGGACTGTCTTTCTTGCGTGTCTGCTGGGTGTGATCAGCCTGGTTTGCCTGAGCGCTGGTGAAGCGCCCGGGACCGGCGAGGATTCACGTGGGCCCAATGTGCTCTTCATCATCTCCGATGACCTGACCTCCACGGCGCTCTCCTGTTATGGAAACAAGGTCTGCGAAACGCCGAACATTGATGCGTTGGCAGCGAGAGGCACGCGCTTCACCCAGGCATATTGCCAAGGCACCTACTGCGGCCCGTCACGGGCTTCGTTCTTGACGGGCTACTATCCCCACGCCACGGGAGTCTTGAGGTACGAGGCACCGCGCAAGGCCATCGGCGATCGCGCGACCTGGCCTCAACACTTCAAGAACAACGGCTACCACACCGCGCGAGTGAGCAAAGTGTTTCACATGGGCGTGCCTGGTGGCATCGAGAAAGGAGGCCACGGGGCAGACGATGCGCTTTCCTGGAGTGAGCGGCACAACAGCCCGGGGCCCGAATGGAAAGCACCCGGCAAGGGTGAGACCTTGGAGGGCAACCCTGACGGCAAGCGGCCCGTTGTGGGAGGCAACACTTTTGTGGTGGTGGAAGCCGAAGGTGATGACCTGGTCCACTCGGATGGAAAAACCGCGGCCAAGGCGGTGCAGCTGATCGAAGAGCTGAAGGACAGGCCGTTCTTCCTGGCGGTGGGTTTTGTGCGGCCCCATGTGCCTTTCGTGGCACCGGCGTCCTACTACGAACCCTTCCTGCCCTACTCCAAAATGGAGCTGCCCCCAAAGGTCAAAGACGACTGGAATGACATTCCCAAAGCGGGCATCAACTACAAGACCTCCAAGAACATGAAGATGGACCTGCGCCGCCAGCAGAAGGCCGTGGGTGGCTACTACGCCTCGGTGGCGTTCATGGATGCCCAGGTAGGCAAGGTCATGGCTGCACTTGAGGCATCAGGCGTGGCGGACAACACGATTGTGATCTTCACCAGTGACCACGGCTATCACCTGGGAGAACATGACTTTTGGGCCAAGGTCAGCCTGCGGGATGAGTCGGCGCAGGTGCCTTTGATCATCTGCATGCCTGGCGAGGAACCCGCAGTTTGTGATTCGCTGGTGGAGTTGATTGACCTATATCCAACTGTGGCCAATCTGTGTGGACTCCCCAAGCAACGCCGCCTGCAGGGAAAGGACATCTCGCCCATGCTCTCTGATCCAGAGCACAGGGTCCGGACCGCGGCTTTCAGCGTCGCACCCATGCGCAAAGGATTCTTGCTTCGTGAAAAAAACTGGGCCTTCATCCAATACGGCGAAGACGCGAAACAAGGGGTCGAGCTCTTCGATATGCGGGTTGATCCCGGGCAATTCACGAACCTCGCTGGGTTGGAAACCCACAGCGAAGAGGTCGCGCGTTTTCAATACATCTTGGTTACCAAGCTGGAAAACGCGAGAGACAATGACCTGCGGGAAACCAGACGATGACCAGAGCCCTCATTGGAATGCTAGCGCTGCTCGCGGGCTGCGCTGGCTTGAACGGAAGCGGCTCAACAAAGGCGCCGCCCAACATCCTGCTGATCATGGCGGACGACATCGGGGTTGAAGCCTTCGGATCCTACGGGGGCGAGAGCTGGCAGACACCACACCTGGACGCACTGGCTGCCAAGGGCATGCGCTTCACCCAGTGCTATTCTCAACCCCTCTGCACTCCAAGCCGTGTCAAGCTCATGACCGGCCAAAGCAACCTGCGGAACTACTTGTATTTTTCGATTCTTCAGCCAGGGGAGAGGACCTTTGCCCACGCTGCCCAGGATGCTGGCTATGCGACCGTGGCCGCTGGCAAGTGGCAGTTGCTGGGGGCTGAGCACTACAAGGACTGGGCCGGTCGCGGCACGACCCCGGGGCAGGCGGGTTTTGATTCCTGGTGCCTATGGCAGGTGACCAAGTACGCGCCGCGCTACTGGAATCCAATCATGGAAGTAGACGGAGTACTGCAGCCAGTAGTTCAGGACGGCTTTGGGCCTGATGAGTTCTGCGATCATCTGGAACAGTTCATTGATCAGCACACCGAACAACCTTTCCTGGCCTACTTCCCCATGGCGCTTGTACACACTCCTCTCGTCCACACGCCCTTGACCCGCACCGCGGCGGATGCCGACAAGAACCAGGCCAGCAAGCAGGAACGCTTTGGCGAAATGGTCGCCTATATGGATCAGGTCGTGGGTCGACTCATCGCTCACCTGGAAGAAGCCGGCCTGCGCGAGAACACCCTGGTAATTTTTCTCTCCGACAACGGAACCACGAGAGGCATCCGGTCCCAACAGAACGGAAGAAAAGTAGTCGGCGGTAAAGCGCTTCCCACCAATGCAGGAACCCATGTTCCCCTCATCGCTTCCTGGCCAGGCACAATCGAAGAAGGAGTGGTTTGCGATGACCTGATCGACCTCTCGGACTTTCTCCCGACCCTGGTCGAAGCCATGAACAGCACTCTGCCCAAAGGCCAGATATGCGACGGTCGCTCGTTTCTGCCCCAGCTCCTTGGAGATGAAGGCGCCCCCAGAGAGCACATCACCATCTACTCGAATCCCCGTCCCGAGGACCCCAAGAAGAACCCGCGCTCGCTGTTCGCCCGGGACAAACGCTTCAAGCTCTATGACGATGGCCGCCTGTTCGACTGCGTTGAGGACCCCCTGGAGAAACACCCCCTAGAAAAAACAGAGCGCGCAACCGTCCGCAACCACCTGCAGCGGGCCCTCGATGCCCTGCCCCCCGAACCGGCACATCTTGCCTCCCCCCCATCGGACCTGTGATCTAATCAGCAACCATGCGACTCTCCTGGATACTTGCCTGCGGCACGGCCTTCACCCTGATCGGTGCCTGCGGCGGCCTGGGCAATCCCGGTCCCAGGCATGTACTAATTCTAGGGGACTCGATCTCCATTGGTTACACCAAGACAGTGCAAGAGATCCTGGGTCCGGACTTCAAGGTGGTACGCCCCATGCAGAATGACGGCAAGCGCATGGAGAATTGCGCGGGCACCACCAAAGGAGTAGCTGCCATTGACCGCTGGCTGACCCTGGATGGCGGCGACTGGGATGTGATCCACTTCAATTTCGGATTGCACGACATCAAACGGGTGCACCCGGAGAGTCGCAAGAATTCCAACGATCCAAAGCACCCCAATCAGGCGGACCTCGCCACCTACTGTGACCAACTGACGCGCATCACCGACCGCTTGAACACAACCGGCGCGCAGCTTGTGTTCGCCACTACGACGCCAATTCCCCAAGGTACTCTCCGCCCCCACCGCGACCCAAGCGATGTATCTCTCTACAACGCAGCCGCCTGCAAGATCATGGAGTCCAACGCAATCGCGATCGACGACCTGTATGCCTATGCCCTGCCCCGGCTAGGCGAGATCCAGAAACCAGCCAATGTGCACTTCACCAATGAGGGCTCCATAGCCCTCGCCGAGCAGGTGGCGCAAGCTATCCAAGCAGCAAGGAAACCCTGACATGAAAATCCTCCTCACCCTGTCCTTGCTCCTCTTGGTTGGTCCCAGTGCCCAGAAAGGCCCCTACTCCCTCAACTGCCCAAACTTCAGTGACCGGCTGCTGGTGGTGATCGAGTACGACGCGGGCGACGAGGGCATGCCCTGGGAGGTAGAAAGGGCCAGGCTCACTCCCATGCGCACGGACGCGGGGGAACTACTGGATGCGGACACCATGTTCACACCCAGAATCGTGGCCCCTGGAGATGCGGATCCGCGCTCCTCGGGTTTCAAGAAGCTCCCCAAGAACAAGCGCCTGATTGTCTGGGAACTTGAGCGCCCCAAGAAATCCTGGAACAAGATCAAACGGCTCGCGGGCAGCTATGAGTTGACCCACGGGGGAGAAGTGCACTGGATCAAAGTCCCCGGAGAGGGCGAACCTGACGCAGAGCCGGTGAAGTGGGAGGACAAGCACCTCAGCGAGGCTGGTTTCAATCTCAAGCGCGGTGTGCGCAAGATCTCGCAACTGCATGTTCAGCTCACGGGCAAGGTATTCGCCTTTGACAGGTTCACCCTGCAGGATGAAAACGGGCAGGAGCTTTCCTCCACCTCCAGCAGCGCTGAGTTCAAGAGTTACACAGAGCAGTTTAACCTGGGCAGCAAGGAACTGAAAGATCTGACCATTACCGTGCACATGGAAGATGGCACGCAACTCTCAATCAAGGAGATTCCAGGCGCTTCCAAGTACCGACGGGTGCGGGGTTCAAAATGGAAGAAAGCCGGAATCACTGTGCAGACGCGCAGTGCAAATGTGCAGGAATACTACGCCAAGGGCACGGGCGACTTCGACGCCTACGCCAAGTACCGCTGGATTGACTCCAAGGGCAAGAAACTCGACATCTTCCCCGAGTCGGAAGCAGCGGGAATTGGAAAGCAATTCACAACCGCCTGCCGCGTGCCCATCGATCTGCCCAAGGGCGCCAAACTCGAAATGGGTGTCTTGGTGGGAGCCAAGACCGAGTGGCTCGAATACGAATACCTCGACATACCTGCTCCCAGATGAGCCTTGGAAAGGGGCCTTCTTCGTAAGTTCACCCTCTTGTCAGATCTGCCAGCAGGGGGGGTTGCCGATGGCCCTCCGGGCGTTAGACTCAGGGCGAATGGAAATCAAGAACACCACCAAGCGCCCGATGAAGGTCCCCCTGCCCGGGAGCAAGCGCCTCTTCCTCAGCCCCAACGGGGTGGGCCAGATCATGCCCAAGGACTCAGAGCACCCGCCAATCAAGAAATTGATCGAGGCCGGGGATATCGAGATCATCGGCGGCGGGCGCACCAAGGGCTCGGGCGAGCTTGGCGGTTCGGGCGGCATTGGCCCGTCCCAATCGGGCGGTGGGTCAGGTAGCGTACGCCACACCGGTGATCGCTAGAGCAGTCTTTCGACGCGCACCTGGATACATGCCGCATAATGGCGGGCATGCTGTTCTCACTCCTGCTGCTAGCGCCCTGTTCTTCGAGCCCTCTTCTCACAAGCCCCCCTCAGGACCTGACGGAGCACTTCGTCGCCCCTCAGGGCGCACGGGTCACCCTCTGGGCAGAGTCGCCCCAGGTCTATAACCCCACCGCCATCGACATCGATGCCGAAGGCCGCGTCTGGGTCACCGAAGCGATCAACTACAGGCGCTGGGGCGGACGCAACAAGGGCTTTGAAATCCCTGGCGGGGATCGGGTGGTTGTGTTGCAGGACACGGACGGAGACGGGGCAGCTGACAAGAGCACGGTCTTTGCCCAGGACACCGACCTGGTCGCGCCTCTTGGCATCGCGGTGGTTGGGGACTGGATCTATGTGAGTTGCTCCCCCAACTTGTTTCGCTACCGCGACAAGGACGGGGATCTGGTTGCCGATGAGCGCGAGTTGGTGTTGACCGGTTTCGGCGGTTTCGACCACGACCACGGACTGCACTCGGTGGTACCAGGGGACGATGGCTATCTATATCTCTCCGTTGGCAACGCGGGCCCACATCGGGTGGATGGGCCAGACGGTTTCAAGTTGCGCTCCGGCTCGATCTACACCGGAGGCACGCCCTACAATGGAAAAAACACGCCGGGTCTGATTTCCAGCGACGGAGAGGTCTGGACCGCAGGCCTCAACCTGCGCCTTAGGCCCGACGGCAGCGGCCTTGAGGTTCTGGCCCACAACTTCCGCAACCAGTACGAGGTCACCCGAGATGCCTTTGGAGCGACCTATTCAGCGGACAACGACGATGACGGCAACCGAGGCTGTCGCACAGTCTGGGCTCCCGAAGGGGGCAACCTTGGGTACTTTGGCTTCGAAGGGCGCAGCACCTGGCGCGCGGACCAGCGCCCCTGGCAGGAAACCTGGACCGCCCACTGGCACCAGGACGATCCCGGTGTGTTTCCCGCAGGAGCCCCCACAGGCGCAGGCGGTCCCACGGGCTGTGCTCTGCTGGAGGGTACGAGCGGTGTCCTCGCTGACTTGAACGGCTCGGTGCTCAACTGCGACGCGGGTGTGGGAGTGGTGTATGCCCACCGCACCAGTGTGGAAGGCGCCGGGATCGGTTTGACCGGTTCGATTTTTCTCGGACGCACCAAGACCTCGGGACGAACTGCGGACGATGGGCAGGGCGTCTGGTTCCGACCCTCGGATGTTTGCGTGGCCCCGGACGGGTCGGTGATCGTGGCCGACTGGTATGACCCGGGAGTGGGCGGCCATGGCATGGGTGACCGGGAGACCTATGGGCGACTGCTGCGCGTCAGCGATCCCAAGCAGCACGGCGATCTAGGCCGCAGCGCTACCGAGACCCTCTGGGACAGCCCGAACATCGCAGTGCGCATGAAGGCTCGTCAACAGAGCGAAGAGTTGACCACGCAGTGGATCTCCCAAGCCAAAGGGGACAACCCACGCCGAGCGGCAAGGGCTCTGGCCATGCTCTCTGGAAGCAAGCAAGGCACCGCAGCAACACGCGACGCACTGACCCATCCCCATGAGCGCGTACGCGCAGCGGCATTACGGATGATGCACGGAGTGCAAGGAGCCAGGTCCCTGTTGACCGTCAGCGAGACTCTTGTCAACGACCCCAGCCCGCTGGTGCGCGCTCTTGCTCTACGTCTCTTGCGCACGGTGGATGCCGATGCCAAACATGACCTGCTCCTGGATCTGACCCTGCGCGGACCCGTTGCCGACCGCACCTACCTGGAATCGATTGGACTGGGCGCGCGCGGAGACGAACTGGCCCTCTTCCAGGCGTTGGTGCAAAGGAACAAGGACGGCTCGCCCATACCCACGCTGCTGCGTAAAGTAGCCTGGCGACTGCAACTTGAAGAAGCCCTGCCCCTCTTCGATTCCTGGGCGCGGGATGAGAGCTTGACAGTTGACGCGCGTCTTGAGGCAATCGATGGAATCGCCTGGCTCAAGAGCGCAGCCGCGGCGGACGCCATGTTCGCTCTGGCCCACACCGGATCGGGGGCGACCAGAACCCGTGCACGGCACTGGCTGGACCTGCGAACGGGCAATCTCTGGCGCGAGCATGGCCTCGCTCAAAAGAGCCAGGCCCACATGCCGGATTCTGCCACCAGTACTGTCAAGATCGACCGGCCCAAGGACCTGGTCCCCTTCCAGGTGGATGTGCGGGGATCCGGCCAACTGTGGCTGCAGACCTCGGACGCAGGCGATGGACACGGCTGCGACTGGGCCGACTGGATCGAAGTGGCCTTCGTCGATGCAGCAGGCGAACGCACCCCCCTGTCTGAGCTTGGTTGGACCCACGAGAGCACCGGCTGGGGCCAGAGCCGCTTCGGCAAGAATGCCGGCGGCGGAGCGCTGGCTGTGGGAGAAAGGAAGTTTGCCGAAGGTCTCGGCACCCACGCCCCGAGCTTGCATGGCTTTGACATTCCCGATGACGCGGTTCTGTTCACTGGCTTTGTGGGGCCCGATGTGGGCGGTACATCCCAAGGCGGCGGCAGCACAATTGTCTTCAATGTTCTCCTGGTAGAAAGTGAGATCCAGCAGGGCTTCGGCCCCCTGCGCGTCCTGGCCCTCGACGCCAACGGAGGAACCAAGAGAACCGATGCAATCCGAGCCCTGGCCCAGCTTCCGAGCCAGGCCCTGTGGGTCGCCGAACAGGCACAGAATTGGGACCAAGCACTGAAGACTGTGGCGCTCGAAGGCCTCGAACAAAACCCCGACCTGGGCGTGCGTGCCCTGGCCCGCGGTGTATTCCAACCCATCGATGCATCCGCCCCCATCGTGCGACCGGAAGAGTTGCTGGCGCTCGATGCCTCGCCCCTGCGCGGCCGCCAGGTTTTTCGCAGCACCAGCGCTCAATGTTCAGCATGCCACGCCCTGGGTGGCTACGGCCAGGACATCGGTCCCAACCTGAGCTCGATTCACAGCAAGTATGATCCTGCCGGCCTGCTGGACCAGATTCTGAATCCATCGAAGGCAGTGGCTATCGGATATGAAACGCAAATCGTCGCCACCACAGACGGCGCGATCCTCTCGGGTTACTTGTTGGCCAAGGACGAGCACGGCCTGGTCCTCAAGACAAGCAATGGCGAGCGCATCGCCATTGACACGGACGAGATCGAGGCCACACGCATGTCGCCGGTGTCTTTGATGCCCGAAGGCATCGCCCTGGGCCTTACGCCCCAGGACCTGGCGGACCTGGTGGCCTATCTTTCCACCGGACCCGACCTTGGCCGCCGTCTGGGGGAGCCCATTGAACTTTACAACGGTAAGAACTTCGACGGACTCGTACGTTTCCTGCCCAAGGGCCAAGACCCGGACTCCACCTGGAGCATCGTCAACGGAATCATTCAATGCACAGGTTCACCCGCAGGTTACCTGCGCACTGAAGGGTCCTACGAAAACTACGAATTGGAAGTAGAGTGGCGCTTTGAGCCCACCAAAGGCGCTGGCAATTCAGGCGTGCTCCTGCGCGCCAACGGCCCGGACAAGGTCTGGCCACGTTCCATAGAAGCCCAACTACACTCGGGCAATGCAGGGGACATCTGGAACATTGATAATATGCAGATGACCGCGAACAAGTCGCGCACCAAAGGGCGCCGCACAATCAAGGCACATGGTCCCGCAGAGAAGCCGATGGGTGCTTGGAACCACTATCGGATCGTGATGGATGGTCCCCTGATGGAGCTCTGGGTCAATGGCGTCCTGCAAAACGACGCAGTGGACTGCGAAGCCATCTCGGGTCCCATCTGCCTGCAATCAGAAGGGGCCTGGATCGAGTTCCGGCGCTTTGCCCTGCGTCCGATCCTGCGCTAGAGCACCATGCAATCGGAGCCCCAACTCAAAGTCAATCCCCCCGCCGCGTGGCCGCGCATTGGATTGGCTCTGATCCTGTTCCTGCTCGGCGCAGCCCTCGCCCTGTGGGACATGAGCACCTCGAACCGCCCCCACGAACTGACCGCCGCACCCTATGTGACCTTGCTATTCGCTCTGAGTTCCATCCTCGCCATGCGCGGCTGGTTTCTGGTTGCACGCTCCAGGAAAGCAAGAGCAGATGCGTCTCTGCTTCCAACAGTACTGCTCCTGTTTCTCGGATCCTTCATCCTGGTGAACTTGTTGCTGCTCTTGTCCGCGGCCAAGACGGCGGTAACCGTGGTATTTGGCTGACCCTGCGGAGAAGATAGAATCCTGAACTCATGTTAGAAGTCCGAGCCAGAAAGATCTTTTCCAGCCACTATGAAATTCTAGATGTGGGTCAAGTGCTCACCACGGTGAACATCCGTTGGTGGCGCGAGGCCGGTAAATTCAAGCTGGACGGAGAGCAGTACACGGTCGGCCGCCGAGGACTGGCCAGCGGCTTGTTCTATGTAGAGCGGGATGGGGAACTCCTCGCCAGCGCCAACAAGCCCAGCGCCTTCTTCAACCGCTTTACGGTCGACTACGATGGCCAGGAATATGAGCTGTCACGACGGTCGTTCTTCGGACGTGCTTTCGACTTGAAGCTCAACGGCTCCCGGGTGGGATCCATGAACCCCACTTCCATCTGGACGCGCTCAGCCAGAGTCCACCTACCGAATGAGATCACCGCTCCCGTGCAGGTATTCATCACGTGGCTGGTGCTCGTGCTCTGGAGACGAATGCAGCAAAGCAATGCGGGCAGTTGACTGCTCTGACCAAATCCTGCCCTCCGGCGTTTACTTCATCCAGCTCATGGTGCCAGTGCCTGTGTCGCCTCCGTTGAGCAGGACTCGCAAGCTGGCATGGGTGAGCGCTTCTGGAACTGCAAAAATGAACTCAACCGTGGGACTTGCCTTGGTCAATGTGGCCGCTTGAACCAAGTCGATCAGCACCTTGCCATCGCTCAGGAGTTGAGCGCCAGTGATAATGAGCTTCTTGCCCGTTGTACGGTTGAGGCGCAGGCGATAGCTACCCGGTTCGAGATCTTGGGGGGCATCTTCAATGACCCAATAGGTACCCGCCTTGACCGGATGCCGCTTGCTCCAACCCAAGGACAGGGACGGCCCGCCGTACAGTGAGAGGTAAAGCCGCGTGCCCGCGACGCCGCAGATCGATGTGGGATCTTCCTTCCCCGCCGACCGAAAGTGAACCCCGGCCTGTTCGGCGTGACCTTCCCAACGACGATAGGCGCTACCAAGGGCCAGATGAATCACGCAGCGTTGTTCGGGGGTATAGGCGACGTTGGCCAACATGCCCTTGAGGCGCTGTTCGGCCTCATCACCCTTGCCAGCCTTGGCCTGGTCGGTGGCCTGCTTGACGAGAGTCGTCCACTTGGGAAATGACAGCCGTGCATAATTGCCGGCTTCATCAGAAGGGTCGAGGCGCTTGATGTCCTCAAGCAAGGTGGCGCTACGCTCCAGGCCAAGAGCCGTGCGAGCAACGATCCCCTTCAACTCAGCGGCCTTGTCGTCGACTGCCTTGGCTTGAGAAATTGCCTGGGTGAGCTCTTTCCATTGCGCACAGGTCTCACCAAAGGTGATCAAGACCTCCTGGGCAGCAGCAAGATCTTTGGGCAGATCCCTACCCTGACAAGAGCCGATCAGAACCCCCTCCGCGCTGTAGGCCAGTACAGCGGGATAGGTCTGAAGCCCGCTACCCTTCTTGACCCAGCCCTCATTGCGAGCATCAGCGGCGGCCCTGGCTGCTCCCTCACGCGCCTGAAGAATGTCCACATCCGCAAGAACCCCCTTCATTTCCTCACCAAACACTTTCCCTTGCCAAACCTCGCCGAACAGACGCTCCCCAAATGGATGCCAATCCGATCCATGCACCAAAACGAACAACAAGGAGTCATGCTCGATGGAAAGCGCACGGCCGGCAGAGATGGAATGGGACTGATCCGCTTGACCACCAGCCAAGCTCAGCGCCATCAAGACGAAGATTGAAGAAAAAACCACGGCTCAACTCCTGCGGTGTCCCCACACCAGAAAACGTCGCACATGCAGACAATTTGTGTCCTTGGCCATACGCACCCAAAGTGCGCGCTGATGCTTGCCTTCAAGATCGAGACGGTAGAATCGCTTGTTGCCTTCAAGGGACCCGATCTGCTCCCAGGATTCTCCATCGGCGCTGATCTCAATTCTGCTATCGGTTGCGCGCCAACTCTGACCGCCCTTGAGGTTCTGAATCACGATCCCGGTGATTTCCGTGTGATGCTCAAGGCGGACGGCAATAAATGAAGCCCCATTGTTCGTGTGACAGCGACCGCCATGCTCCCCGAGAATACCCCAGTGGTTCTCTGGGGAATCCCAACGGTTGCCTCGCCCCGACACTTGCAGCAGGCCACCCGCTGAAACCAGATCCCCAGGAAAGGGCTCGATGCCCTTCATTGACAAGGGCTCGGAGAGGCTGGAAGCCTGCTTGCCAATCGCTTGAAAGGTGTCCACATCACCGCGCGCCGCAGCATCTAACATTGCAGTGCGGGCTAATTGCTTGAGGGCAGACTGGGCACCATCCCCACCGCTCCCCGAAGCCTTGAGAATCAGCCCTAGGGTATCCCGCCCTTCTTCAGAATCGGGGCTGTACTTGGCAAGCAACCAAACCACGAGAGGCGGGCCGAAGTCTGGGGACTCGATCAACCGCTCAGACATCACACGCACAAGCTTGCGTTGGCCGTCTTCACCCAGTTGCTTGAAGATCCAATTCCAGGCACCTTCCACGTTCCAGCGCCCTCCACCCCAGTTCTGTATGTTGCGAATCCACCTAAGCAGTACTCGCAGCTTCTCCGCATCGTCCATCCCAGCCAAGAGTCGCGGATAGACGCGTTTTGAAAGTAGAGTCCAGGCTGGCTCTTCGTGACCCTTCAGACCAACGAGCAAGGCTGTCTGGTAGTCGCGCCACCAATTAGCATCTCGGTCCGTGCGCTCTCCAAAGGCCGCCCACTCCACCCACAGGCCATAGTGCAATCCATGAGCGTTCAAGGCTTGCCGCCAACAATCAGCGGCTTGCTCAAGATCGCCATCCATTTCAAGCGCGAAGGCCCTGCGTGCTAGATCTCCTGACTTCGCCACGCGCTCTGGATCACTGAAACAGGCCTCCGTCAACATCAAGTTTGGCCAAGTAGCCTCGAAGAAACTCGTATGCATGCTACGTTTCCAGGAGAGTGAATAGGCAGGCTTCCACTCATCATCGCTGATCTTAACTGTATAGGCGCAGTGGCCAGGTTCACCCATGGTGGATGCAGGTATCCCGTTGGCAATTGCAGCGGAAGCGCCCAGATTCGAGAGGGCGCCACACACGCCGCCCACATCAATCACCATCTCTGGCATTGCCGCATAGGATCCATTGAAGGGCATGTAGTAATCCGGACGCTGTACGCTGTCCGCGAGACAGTTATAGGAACGATAGGGAGCTTGCCAGCAGGCTTTGACATAGTCCGGGCGGGGCCAGCAAATCCGGTCGCGCAAATAGACCAGGGACTCGGCTCCTCCCATACTCCCCCACTGGGCCCCCCGAGCCAGGAAGCGTCGTTCCCAGGTAGCAAGGCCTTTGTAGCAAACATTCAAGAGACCCGCGGAGTCACTGTCCCGGTAGTACTCGTAACGCGCCACCATCCCGGCACTGTCGCCATCCCTGAAACCCAAAGCCAAGGCACACGCGGTGGCCATGCCCCGGTCCACCGGCCGCTGAACTAGATCACGATCCGCCTGCCAGACCTCCTGCAAGAAACCGAGCACAACTTCAGGCCTACGCACGGGTCCCGAGTCCAGGATTTCCCGCAGCCAGATCTCGTTGCTGCCGAGGGACTCAAAGAACTCTTCGCCCCCAACCACTTGATGCAAGGCAAGCCATCCGTCGGCACCAACTCGGCGTTCGAGATCACGGAGCAGTGCAGAAGAGTCACCGGTCGGGCCAGCGACCAAGGAAAACACAATCGCAGCAGAGGTCAGAAACATGGATCAGGTCCGGTGGGGAGCCCCCCCATGTTAGAGACTGCTGGCTCGACGCGCTAGAGAACGAGTCCCCATGACCAATGCTCTGGGCATCGCATCGCACCCTACTCCGGGCTCACCCCAAAGGAACGACTTCCTCGCCTTCGTCCGGAGCCATCCAGGTCAAGGTGATCGTGAAGACTACCAACAGAACAGCAGCCAACAAGGCCCGCAGGTCGTAGAAGGTCCCGAGAATGGTCGGGGCAAGCTCTGCCTGGGCGGCCTTCCATTCAGGGAAGGTATGCATCAGGGCTTGGGCAGCGGCTGGCTCGGCGTCATATTTGTCGATACCAGAAAACCCATAATACCTGGAAGTACGTTCAAGGTAAGCGTCTAGGACGCCAAGGTCTCTTGCACTCATCCACTGGGGGACGCCCAGGCGATTCATGATCCAGACTGATTGGGCGGTGGAATCACCCCAAACAAAAGTCAATCGATCCGCTCTTGCAAGGCCAGTCTCGTCGCGCTCCAGGCCTATTGAGAAGGAAGCAAAGGCACCCTCTTCTTCATCATCTTCAAGAACC
>DUBE01000025.1 GCA_012960475.1 Planctomycetota bacterium | reverse complement strand
TTCAGGGCTCGGCTTGGAATGTAACTCGGTGGGGAAAGCTCGGCTGCCGCCGCGGCCATTGACCGGCGTCATGACCGCCCCGTGAATAGGAAAGATGTCTCCGTGGGTGGTGTGGCTACGGGTGTTGCCATAGGCGTGGTCGAGGACTTGGACCTCGACGCTGCGGTGGAATGGGACTCCTACCGCAGTAATGTCATCAGCCCAGACAAAGACCCCGGCGTTGCCGCCCGGATCAAGGTGACGCCATTCGAGTTCCAGTACGAAGTTCTGGTACATGCGGTCTGTGCGCAATTCACCGATCGGCTTTCCTGTGCAGTGCAAGAGTCCATCACGCACAATCCAGGTAGAGGGCGCGGTGTTCACCGGGACCCAGCCGTCGAGGTTGACGCCATTGAAGAGTGGACGAAAATCCGCAGTAGCCTGGCGTTCTCCCTCATCAGGGAAAACGCAGGCGGTGAGCAGCAACAGGGGGACCAGATTTCGCATGGACTCATTCTAGGCCTGGGCTGTCCCCGCCGTAACGGGTTGGCCGATTCAGAATCCATGTACGGATGTTGAAAAAAGCCACTCAGGGCTCCCATACGGTGAGTTCAGTTTGAGTTGGGTCGACAATCGTGAGTGTGGGGCTGACCGAGCATTCGTTGCGCTCCATCACGGGCGATCGACGTTGGAATATCCCTCGAGGTCTTAACTGGCTCCATCCCGCCGAGTGCAGCAGTCTTCTGCACGGGGCGTATCCTTCCCTTCGAGTGAGGCTTCGGTGTTGAAGTCGCGTACAATACCAAGGGTACGCTGCAATTCCCCTCACGCCCTCATCCACAACCCCGGATCACAAGACCTATGAGAACGAATTCGATGACAGTCACCTGTGGGGCACTCATTGCCCTGATGGTTGGGACCTCAAGCACCTGGGCAGGCAAGCAAGGTGTGGTATCGCAAACGCCGCTCACCGAGGCTGGTCAAGAACTTGATACGCCGTATGCCGATCAGCTCAACCAACTGCGTACCGAACTCACCGCCAAGGTACCGCAGAACGACCAGGCAAATGCCGATACGCTGAATGAGTTCCTGGCCAGCGGCGCGCTGGACGCCAAGCTCGCGAAATACGTCGTCCTGCTCGAGGCTACGCCTCAAGGGCTGGCAGAATTCGCCGCGCAGGGAGAAGAGAAGAAGGCGTTGGTCGAAAAGATGCTGGCGGACGCCGGCCTCATGAAGCAGATGTTGGTGGCGGACGGCGCCGCGAAAGGCAAATACGGCCGGGCGATGGAAATCTACACCGCCATCCAAGAGGTGAGCGATAAGGCTGGGAAGGGTGTCCTGCAGCGACTGGCGCTCGCCGTCAGCCTGGAACACGCGGTTCCGATGAAGCAAGCGAACCCGACGGCCCGGACAGAAGCCCCTGAGACAATCGACCCGGTAAATCGCTACCTTCATTACGAGAAGGCGTACCTGGGTGGAGAATTGGACCCGGCGTTCGATCTCCTCAGTGCCTGGGAGCTCCGCATGGTCGTTAACGGGGACGAGCCGGACGAGACCCTCACCTGGGGGCGCAATATGCTTCGGAATTTCCGACCCGACCACATCTTCAACACGAACGATGGCTGGCGCTATGTGAGTATCGTCAGTTCCGACGTCAAGTACGGGTCAGAGAACGTCAAGTACGACAGCCCTGACTTGCAGAGATATCAGAACATCCTCATGAACGGCGGGGTGTGCGGCCGGCGTGCGTTCATCGGACGCTTCATTCTGCGCGACTTCGGGATCCCCACCATTGCTCGTCCCAGTCGCGGTCACGGAGCCCTGGCACGCTGGACGCCCGAGGGCTGGGTCGTCAATCTGGGCGGAGGTTGGGGCTCCGGCTGGACCCCCACACCCTATAAACAGGATCTCGATTTCCTCGCAACTACGCAGGCGCGAAACAACAGGAAGGCGTTCCTGAAGGTCAAGCGAGCCCAGTGGGTCGGCGACGTCCTGGGAGAAAAGCGGACCTACGGCGAACACGACGGCACCCCCGGCTTCTGGAACGGCGTGGCGCTCCGCACCCAGCGGGCCATCATCGAGGAGTCAAAAGCCGTGACACTCGGCGCCCTCGGTGAAGACCTCGGCGAGGCCAATGAACCCACAGTGGCGGAGGCGCTTCTCGCCTCACCGGTCACGCCCGAGGACAGGAAGATCACCTACGGCCAGGACGGCGTCATTTCGATGCCGGCCGCTGCATACAGCAAGCCGTCGGGCAACACGCGGGAGGTCTTTGCTATGAAGAGCTTCGGCGGTGGTCTGCAGATATTCCTCCCCCGTTTCTTCCCTCAGGGGCTGACGGTTCTGCGCGGCGGCACGTGGAAGGGCGACGCCGATGCATGCACATCCGGGAGGCGTCTCCTCAGCGGAGGCTACGGCAGATATGAGAACTGGGGGCTACGGGCAGCAATGACGCCTTCCGGCAACGAGACCCCGCGTGAACTGACCATTGATTTAGGTGACGGCGTAACGATGGAGATGCGTTACATCAAGCCCGGGACGTTCGTGATGGGTGGCGCAAGCACTACCGATGGCAGGTTCGAATGCGTCGAGGTGCCCAACCACGAGGTCACACTCACCCGTGGTTTCTATCTGGGCAAGTACGAAGTGACGCAGGCGCAGTACGAGGCCATCATGGGCTCGAACCCCAGCCGATCGACCAAGGATCCGGACTGCCCGGTCGACAATGTCGGCGAACCTGACGCGTTGACATTCTGTGGCAAGCTCATGGAAAAGACAGGGCTTGATGTGCGGCTTCCCACTGGGGCCGAGTGGGAATATGCCAGTCGCGCGGGCCGCGATACGAAATGGTTCTTCGGCAACGATCCTTCGCAGATCGGAGAATATGCTTGGTTCACGGACAACGCGGGCGCCAAGTCGCATCCCGTAGGTCAGAAGAAGCCTAATCCGTGGGGTCTTTACGACATCTACGGCAACGTCTGCGAGCGGATATCGGACAAATATGCCCGGAACTACTATTCGATCAGTCCCAAGGTGGACCCGACAGGACCCAGCCAGGGCACGAAATCGCGCTTCGAGTATGAGATCATCGCCCCGCGATCGGGCAAGTACTCGTTAACGGCACAGGTGGTCACGGCCAATCACGATCAGCGGCTCAACATCTCTGTGAATGACGCCGATTCCGAGGTCGCTTTGGTGATGCCCTTTACGCTCGGGGACTGGCAAGAGTCCGAGTCGGTCACACTCAACCTTAACGAGGGCGCAAACATCCTGCGGTTTTCACGCAACAACCCGCCGCAGTACGGGCTGGCCATCAAGGACTTCACGCTCACACCCGTGAAGTAGTTGCGTGATTTTTAGCCGCGTAGCGGCGGCAGCAATCATGCCGTATCGCATTGCTGTCACTGCACCAATGGAGACCTTCACGTGAAAAAGCAATTCGCCATTCTCGCTGCTACGTTGGTTCTTGGATTTTTGGCGGAGGTGGCTGCTCAGGATGCCCCTGAAAAGGGTGTCTTGAGGCTGCCCAACTTCTTGGCCAGCCACATGGTGCTTCAGCGGAACAAGCCGATTGTCATCCAAGGCTGGGGCAAGGTTGGGGCGAAGATCAAGGTAAGCCTAGGCAATGAAAATGTAGCAACCAGCGTGGAGAAAACTGGTCGATGGGAGCTGTCGCTCAAAGCGAGGAAGGCAAACACTAAGCCCGTTGACCTGAAGGTGGAAAGTGGCACGCAGACCATCACGTTGACGGACATCCTCATCGGCGATGTCTGGTTGGGGTCGGGCCAGTCGAATATGCAAGCGGGATTGGGTGGAGATGACGTCAAGGCTGCCAAGCATCCTCAGATTCGCTTGTTCAACGTCAGCACTTCCCGAGATTCGCTCGCAAAGCTGTCGCTCAAAGCGAGGAAGGCAAATGCACCTACCGAGGACCTTGATGGAACTTGGAAAGTTTGCTCACCGGAAACGGCGGGCGGCTTCTCCGCGGTGCTTTTCCACTTCGGGGCCCGCCTGCAGAAGGAGGTCTCCATCCCTATCGGGCTGATCAATAGTTCCCGAGGCGCTTCAGCGATTGAACCGTGGACGACGTACCCAAACCGCTCTAATCATCTGTACCTGGCTGTGATTGCTCCGTTGCGCAAGCAGGGGATTGCCGGTTGCATCTGGTTCCAGGGCGAAACCAATGTCATGTTCAAAAACGGTTTGACCTACTTCGGCAAGATGAAGGATCTTATCGAGGGCTGGCGGGGCAATTGGGGGCAGGACATGCCATTCTACTATGTCCACCTCACGCCTTGCACTGCCGAAGGTTATGCGCCGGGGGAGCTGCCAAAGGTATGGGAAGCACAGACTAAAGCCCTGACCCTGCCACACACGGGCATGGCGGTAATCACCGACTTGGCGGGCGATCTGGGCATGCACCCCCGCGATAAACACGGCATCGGCAACCGCCTGGCACGCTGGGCGTTGGCCAAGACCTACGACAAAGACATCGCTTTCTCAGGCCCGCTATTCAAGGGCATTGAGATTAGGGGTAACAAAGCCCGCCTCTCCTTTGCTCATGCCAAGGGCTTGAAGTCCAGTGACGGCAAAGCCCTCACTGAATTCAAGATCGTCACCGTCGAGGGTAAATTGGTTCCGGCCCAAGCGAAGATTGATGGGGACATCGTGGTGGTCAGTTCCAAAGACGTCATCCCGGTTGCCGTGCAGTTCGGCTGGCACAAAACAGCTCAGCCAAACCTGGTCAATGGCGCCGGTCTTCCAGCGGCGCCGTTCCATAGTGACAACTGGCAGGGAGGTACCGGAGAATAGGGGATCTCACCATCTACGTGCCCGCCGCACAGCTTCCCTGCCTCACGGCCTGCGGCTGAAAATATCTCAAGAATCAATCATGACACGCATCACTACTACTACCGTCGCGGCTGCTGCCCTGATTTTCCTGCCCCTTTCATCCCACGCTGCAGCGCCGGCGCCCGCGGCGGATTCGCCGCGCGAACTCGCGATCGAGCTTGGCACCCCCTTCTGCGACCACGCCGTCCTCCAGCGCGGAATGGTCGTGCCGGTCTGGGGATGGAGCAGGCCGGGGACGAAGGTGAGTATCGAGTTTTCTGGACAGAAGAATAGCGCCGTCGCCGGTAAGGACGGCAAGTGGGTGGTTGAACTGAAAGATCTGAAAGCCAGTTTCAAACCAACCGAACTCGTCGTCAGTGAGGAAGGCGGCAAGAAGGAAACCCTCACTGAC
>DUBE01000024.1:29342-32116 GCA_012960475.1 Planctomycetota bacterium | reverse complement strand
TGCGCTCCGTCAATCGCACCAGCCTCGATCTCAAGGCCGTCTCCCAGCGCCTGCACGAGCGCGGGATTCAACGCCTGATGCTTGAAGCCGGGCCGCGGCTGACCGCCGCCATGTTGGAGGAGGGACTGGTGGATCAGGTTTGCATCTACACCGGAAACATGCTCGGAGGCGAGGGACCGACCCTGGGAAATACCCTGCTCGCTGTGCGTCTTGGGGAGCGCCGTGATCTGGAGGTGGGCAACTGTTCGCGCATGGATGCATTTGTGACCCTGCCCCCCGGATCCCATTGATGGGCCCGGTCCTCTTCAGGCCGTGCCGGTTGACCCTCCTGATTGGTTGCCTGCTGGCCAGTTGCGCCAGCACGCCGCTGGTGACTCCACGGCCCGTGCCCGCTTCAGCCCTGGCCCTGGCGGAGGAGGCTCACACCCAGGAGCACATGGGGGACCAGGATCGGGCCCGGGAACTCTGGCAGGCCGCCTCGGAACTCGATCCCAGCTGGCTTCTGCCCCGCCGCAGCCTGCAGTTGCTGGATCTGGCAGATGCAAGGGGCCCCACGGTCCTGGAACAGGCTCACCTGGCCAGCACCCGCGGCACTCCGGGCAGTGCCTATCTGCTTGCGCGTCTGGCCAGCGACAATGTCAGGGCCTACCTGCTCGCTCTGCGCTCGGAACCCGAGGACGCCTGGTTGCACCACGGGCTGGCGGTGACGCTTTCAAGAGAGGGACGCCTGACAGAGAGCCTTGCGGAGTCAAGGCTCGCCGTGCAACAGGCACGCAGCAGTTCCGAGCGCGTGTTCTTTCTGGCGCGCCTCGCCACGGGCCTCTATATCCAGGACACAAAAGAAGGTCCGGCGCGGGCCTTCGACCGCATGCTGAAACTCTGGCAGACCCTGGAGTCCGACCAATGGGCCTGGGTTGATCTGTCTGGACAGCTCCTGAACCTGAACGTGCGCGGGGACCGGGCGGCCTGGCAGCGCAGCCTGGCGTCGAGCATGCAGGGGGACGCGCGGCTCAGTTCTGCCCTGCGCAGAAAAGTGGCCGCCTTGCTTGCGAAGGATTCCTACGCGAGAAAACTCCTGGCCCGCAAGCCACAGGTGGGCCAGCCCCTTGATGAGGGCCTCTCGATTTCCTTCGCGCTGGACTTTAGCGATGGCGATGATGTGGAACGGGCACAGGTTCTATGGCGCAAGGATCTGCCGCCCCAGGCCACCGATTCAGAGGGCCGACCGAGGGATGAGCGCCTGCTCGCGGTGGACGCGGCCCTGGGGGAACTGCAGCTCAGACGTGGCGTCGAGCAACTGCGTGCCCTGGGCGAGACCCTGTTGGGCGCGGGCCGTCCCGATTGGGCCCAGCGGGTTGCGGATGCTCTGCACCGTGCGGGAGCACGCAAGGACTTCACTCCCATCATGGACCCCGCCAAAAGGGCCTTGTGCAAGAAGAGCGCCGAGCAGCTTTTTGTGCGGGCGCGCTTGCTGGAGAGCCGGCAGACCGCCCTCCGAAATGCCCTCGATGATCTTGGCAGGGGACGGCTGGAGCGGGTGCTTGAACTGGACTCGGCACCCAAAAAGGGCGGGCGCAGAGCGCTTGGTTCTTTCCGCGTCAAAAAGAACAGCGGGGACATGGACCTGGTCCTCTCGGCCCTGGAGGCACGGCTGGGACCCTATTCCCGGGCGGGGTCGGGGGATGGGCGTGAGCCTCGCCAGGGGTATGACCTCAAGCAGAGCACCAGAATCGATCTGTGGCCCATCCTGACCGGGATCGCCGGGGCGGATGGGACCGGAATCACCCAGCCGGGGCTGGGAGCCCTGGCCCGCGACCTGGGTTTCTATGTGCAGATCGTGGCGCCCACCGGGCAGGACACGCAGACACGACTGGCGCGTCTCGTGTTGCAGGAAGCAGCCCAAGGGGAACTGCTCGGCCGACCCTGGCAGGGGACCCGGATCCTGCTCGGGGATATTCAAAGCAGGTATCCGGACTGGCAGATTTCGGGCGCGGCCATGCCGGGTCAGTACTGGGTCCTGCTGCCAGAAATTGTTCGCGGCCAGAACAATTGGCGAAGCCTTGCAGCGCGCTACAAAGGGCGACCCGAGGCCGTGCAAGCGGCCCTGGCCCAGACCGGTCTTCTGCCCGCAAGCGGAGTGCGGACCTGTGACACCCGGCCCGGGCTGGGAGAAGCCGAGCGCGTGGCCCTGGCGGTGATGGTTTCCCTGGGTGAGGAAAGCGCGCAGCAGCTTGTCGTTCCCAGCCTGGAGGTATTGCTCGATCTGACCATGCGCCATGAGGAAGCGCACATGGCGGACTATGAGGAATGGCTGCCACCCAGTGAGGCCCTCTTGAAGGTCCTGCGTCTGTTCTGGAAGGGGGGCTTCCGTGTGCGCGGAATCTGGGCCCATGTGGAGGCCCGCGCCCAGCTCACTGCCATGGCAGTGGCTCAGGATCCGCGCCTGGGCCTGGCGCAGATCCTGCGCATGGTGGAAGCCAGGGAGCGGACCCGGGGACCGACTGTCCATCCCCACGCAGAGGGTTATGAGTGGCTCCTGAAGAAAATTCTGTTGGAGCTGAAACGCAATCCACGTGGACTCGATCCGAGTCGCAGCCTGTTGCATCAACTGCACCTGCTGGCTCCCGAAGAGCTTGCGGCCGTCTGCCTGCTGCTGGCCGAAGAAGAGGGGCTGGTGCGGCACTAAAGCCGCGCGATCACCTTGTCCGCCGCAGCGAGCAGTTCTTCCAGCTCCTGCAGGGTGTGGTCGCCCATGTGACCGATGCGAAAGGTGC
>DUBE01000024.1:0-29246 GCA_012960475.1 Planctomycetota bacterium | reverse complement strand
CCAGACCGGCCACCAGGGCGGCCACATCCAGCTCCCCGGCCTGCACACAGGCAACCGCCGGAGCGGCGTACTGCGGGGCGGGCAGAAGGCTGAGACCATGGCCCTCGGCCCAGGCCGCGGTGCGGGCGCGCATCCTGGAGTGTTCGGCGTAGCGCGCAGTCCAGGCGGCCGGGCCCTCGCAGGGTTCGTGTCCCGCGGGCAGGGTCACGCCGTTGGTGATGTCCTCCAGTTGCTGGGCCAGGGCAAAGTAGTGCGGCACGGAGGGAGTGGCCGGGGTTTTCTGGGCCGCGTGGCCATCGATGATGCGCACGGGGTCCAGGTACCAACTGGGACGCGAGCGCTGGCGCGCCGCGGCCAGGTATTTTTCTGAACAGCACATGACCGCGATGCCGGGGGGCAGGGCCAGGGCCTTTTGCACCCCCGCCAGGGCGAAGTCCAGGCGGTGGGTGTCGAAGTCGATCGGGCCGGCGGCGATCATCGAGACCACATCCACCAGGAAGCTCACCCCCGGATGGTTCTTGAGCACTTCGGCCAGGGGACCGAGGGGCGTGGCGGTGCCCGTGGAGGTTTCGCTCGCCACCACGGTCAAGGCGTCGAAGGGACCCTCTTCTTCCAGGGCGCGGGCCACATCCGAGGGGTCGACCACCTGTCCCATGGGGACTTCCAGACGCCGCACTTCTCTGCCGATGCTCTCCGCCACCGCGGCAAAGCGTTTGGAGAAGGCGCCGTTGACCAAAGAAAGGACTCTTGGCCCCACGCCCAAAAGGGCAGCTTCCATCATGGCCGTGCCGCTGGCGGAATGCACCGCAACCTGGGACGAAGAATCCGGGGCGAGGCCAAAGGCCAGGGCCAGGGGACCGTCGATGCGCAGGTGCAGCTCCTTCATCTGGGCTGAACGATGGCCGATGGGAGGGCGCGCGAGCTGGGCCAGGATCGAAGGGCGTACCTCGGTGGGGCCGGGAATCCAGAGGGTCATGGCAAGGGGGCTGGGGTCAGGGTTGCAGTTCCCGGGCGCGGGCCACCAGGGCTCCGTGCTCGGCGTGTTGTTCGAGGGTGGCGAGTTCGTCTTTGGATACCAGCAGGGGCAGCAGCGCTGCCATGTCCGCTTCGCTGCAGACCCGGTCCGCGGCCTGGGCCACCGCGTCGCGCTGCGCAACGCCCATGAAGGCCACAAAGCGCGCACACACGGGGGCGGCTTCCAGATCCGTGGCTCCGTCGCCGACCAGGGCCAGGGGGGCGGCCCCCGCGGCGTGCCATGCGCCCAGCATCTCCAGCTTGCCGCCGCTGCGGGCCAGGGGGCTTTCCTGATCAAAACCGAGCCACTGGCCCTGGTCGTCGCAACGGGTTTCCACCGCGTGGATGTTTTCTTCCAGGAACCCAAGGCGCAGGGCGAAGGGCTGCACACAGGGCAACAATCCACCGGACACAACGCGCAGGTCCTTGCCCAGGAACAAGAGCGCTTGGATGAGGTTTTTTGTGCGCGGCAGGCGTTCTTCCCAGTAGAGCTGCGCCACCCGGGCCATGGACGCGGCGCTGGGGCGCATGCTTTTCAGCCGTTGCCCATAGACCTCTTCCAGGGGGATCTCTCCAGCCATGGCGGCCCTTGTCAGCTCCTGGATCCTGGGGCTCCAGTCACTGGCCAGTTCCTTGGCCAGCTCTTCGATGCCCTCGATCCTTGAGAGGGTCGAGTCGCAGTCGAAGACGATGGTCTGGTAGGGGGGCGCTGCGCTGATGCGGGGGCTGGTCATGGGGTGGACCGGATTCTGGCTGCTTTGATGGGAAGAGGTCAGAGACTGAGTTGATGCACCTGGACCACCATCTCGAGTTCTCCGATCGCTGCCACGGTCTTTGGATCCGGCGCGTCATAGAGCGCCATGAAAGCAGCCGCCAGTTCGTCCTGGCCGTGGGGCGGAGCCAACTCCACCCGGCGGATGTTGACCCCCGCCGTGCCCAGCAGGGAACCGATCAAGCCGATCACACCGGGCCGGTCCCGGTGGCGCGTGACCAGCAGGTGTCCCCGCGGGGCAAAGTCCACGCGCGCACCTTCCGCTTCCACGATGCGCGGCTCTCCGCCAAACACCGTGCCGCAGACCGTGTGGGATTCTGTGCCGTCGGCGTTGGAGACCTTTGCCCGCAGGAGGCTGCGGTAACCAAGCGAATCGCTTTCGCGGCCCCGCAAACAACGGATGCCACGCTCTGCTGCCAGCAGCGGGGCGTTGACCAGGTTGACGCCGATGTCGAGGGACTGGCCCAGGGTTGCGGCCAGCAGGGAATACTCCAGGAAGGGACCCTCGTCCAGCTCGGCGATCTCTCCTGCTGTTGTCAGCTCGATCTGCGCGATGGGCGTGGCCGAGAGTTGAGCCAGGAGGGCGCCCATGCGCCCCGCCAGAAGACCATAGGGACCCAGGACGCGCATGCTTGCGGCGGAAAGCACCGGAGCGTTGACCGCGTTGTGGGCCACACCTTCCAGGAAGAATGCCATGGTCTGTTCGGCGATGCCCACGCTCACCGCGCGCTGGGCTTCATGGGATGAAGCCCCCAGGTGCGGGGTCAGGATCACATCGTCCCGCTGCAGCAGGGGGTGGTCCAAAGAGGGCGGCTCCTCCGCCAGCACATCCAGGGCGGCCCCCTTCAGATGCCCGGATTCCAGGGCGTCGGCCAGGGCCGTGTCATCCACCAGACCGCCGCGGGCCGCGTTGATCAGGCGCGCACCTGGTTTCATCAGGGCCAGGCGCTCGCGGGAAATCAGATTGCGCGTGCTGTCGGTCAAGGGCACATGCAGGGAAACGAAATCGCTGCGGCTGAGCAGGTCATCGAGTTCCAGCAACTCCACCCCGTCCATAGGCGAGGCGCCGCTGGTCAGGAAAGGATCATGGGCCAGCACTTTCATGGAGAGACCCAAGGCGCGATCCGCCACCACCCGGCCGATGCGCCCAAGGCCCACGATGCCGAGGGTCTTGCCCGTCAGCTCTGTGCCCAAGAGGCCTTTCTTGCTCCAGGTACCCGCGCGCACCCGGCGGTCCGCCTGGGCCAGGTTGCGCGCCAGGGCGCAGAGCAGACTGATGGCCAGTTCGCCGGTGGTGACCGTGTTGCCGGTGGGGGTGTTCATGACCACCACGCCCTTGGAAGAGGCCACGGCCAGGTCCACATTGTCCACGCCCACTCCGGCCCGGCCCACCAGGGCCAGATCAGGGGCGGCTTGCAGGACCTTGGAGGTGACCTTGGTGGCTGAGCGCACCAGGAGCGCCTCGATTCCGGGGAGCTTCTGGATCAGATCCTCCTCGGAAAGGCCTACGGCCAGCTCGGGCTCAAAGCCACGCGAGCGCAGGAGTTCAATGCCATCGGGGTGCAGTTCGTCGGCCACCAAAATGCGGACACTGGCGGGATTGCGCGGGGTCATGGGAGCGGCGTAGTAGGGGGCCTTCTATCTGGTGAACAGGGTGCGCCTAAAGCTAGCGGCGGATGGCGGCGCGTACAAGCTCTTCCAAGTCATCAGAGCCGTGCTCTTCGGCGGCGGCTTCCACACGCTTGCGGGCGTCTTTCTCGGCGTAGCCGATGGACACCAGGGCCGAGGTGGCATCCAGTACGCTTCGGTCGAGCGGTCCCCGGGTGCTGGGTTTGAGCACACCCGGTTCGAGTTCGCAACCCGCCGCGAATTCCTCCGCCCGGTCCGCCAGATCAAGCACGATCTGTTCGGCGGTCTTGCGGCCCACACCCTTGGCCCGGGTGAAGGGCACTGCGTCCCGGTTCAGGAGCGCCTGCACGATTTCCGCGCGGTTCAGGGCCGAGAGCAGAGCCAGACCCATGGAGGGTCCGATGCCGCGCACCTTGAGCAGCAGCCGGAACAAGTCGCGCTCTTCCAGTGAGCCGAAACCAAACAGGATATGCGCGTCATCGCGCACCACCAGGTGCACATGCACGCGCGCGGTAGTGCCCACATCCGGCAGTCGTGAACCGAGAGGCGTTGCCAGTGAGTAGCCCACACCGCTGACCTCAAGGACCATGCCAGTGGCCCTGCGTGTGACGATCAGCCCCTCAAGAAATTCATACACGGTTCAGTCCGAAAGCAAATCATTCATCGCCTTTCAAGTGCAGGCCGATTTCGGTGAGCTTGCCCTTCAACTCAAGCAGGCTGGTGACGCCAAAATTGGGCATGCTCAACAGCTCGTCTTCGGAGTGGACGATCACCTCGCCCAGGGTCAGGCAGCCCAGGTTCTCCACCGTGCGTCGGGCACGGATCGAGAGCTTGAGTTCCGAGATCGAACGGTTGCGGGGATCGTTGGGATCGCCCGTGACCGGACTGGCGCCCCCGCGGCCCACCGCGTGCACCGCCTCCTCGCGCTGCATTCCAAGGCGCAGGCCCTTGGAGGTCAGGATCTCCTTGATCTCCTGCAGGCTGGTTTCGCCGAAGTTCTTGTAGGTCAGGAGCTCGTTCTCGGTCTTGCGCACCAGATCGCCCAGGGTGATGATGTCCATCTTGGCCAGGCAGTTGCGTGCGCGCACGCTGAGTTCGAAGTCGGTGATCGGAGTGCGAAGGATCTGGTTGAGGCGATCCTCCTTGCGCTCAAGATCCTCGTCGTAGTACATGCTTGTGGCGGCAATCGCGTCGCGCAGGTAGAGCCGCCCGCGTTCGTCCATGGGATGGCTGTCACAGATGGCCTGGTAGCAGACCACTGCGTCTTCGTCGCGACCCAGGTCCTCGTAGAGGATGCCAAGATTGTTCATCACGCTGGCGTCCACGGGCAAGAGACGGGAGAGGGTCTCGTATGCGTCGAGAGCAACTTCGTCCAGGCCGCTCCGCTCGGCCAGCCAGGCCATGCGGTGAAGGTTGCGTCGGTGGGTGGGGTCCACTTCCCGGGCGAGGGTGTAACCCTCGAGGGCTCCGTTCGCATCACCCTTGAGTTCTTTCAGACGACCGGACAGGTAGCGACCTTCCGCCGAGGGATGGAAGGGCGCGGGAGCCGCTTCCAGTGCCTGTTGGAGGACCGTCGCGGCGGCTTCGGTCGCGTCGGTTTCGTTGTCGACCTTGGCCAGGGTTTCTTCCACCAGGGAATCGAGCCATCCGCCCCGGGGGCGCGGCTCGTCGGGATACTTCGACGTCAAGCGCTCAAAGATATCGCGCGCTTCGGAGAAGCGTCCCAGGGACATGAGCGAACTGGCCCGGGTGAAGGCGGCGACATCATCGTCGCCGAAAGGCTCAAGCGCTTTCTCGGCTTCGTCGAACTGAGCGACCATCCAAAAGCCGAGGCCTTTGCGACGACCCGTGTCGCCTTCGTCTTCAAGACGAGTGACCGTGCGCCGGAAGGACTCGAAGTCTTCTTTGCGTTCGTAGAGGCTGGCTCGTTCCTGGAGCAGTGCGCCAAAGCTCTGAATGGGGTCTAAAGCGATGTCGAAGGGTGCCATGTTGCTGGTGTTGGAAAAGGTCCTGTGGGGGGCTTCGGAAAGAGCTCGAAGCCGGTGGGGAAGCCCAAGATCATAGTGCCCGCCGCCCGCGGTCGTCAAATCATCGTTCTGACTCTCCAATTGCGCGGCATTCCCTCCTGGCGAGGGCTGGGATCGGCAGTCCGGCGTTGCTACGGTTGGGCGGCACTCTTGAGGGGATATACGCTTGAAGAAACTGATCATTGAAGGGGGCCGGCCCCTGGCGGGCACGATCCAGACCGCCGGGGCCAAAAACGCTGTTCTGCCCATGATGGCCGCGGGCCTGCTGAGCCACGGGACCCTCAAGCTGAGGGGCGCCCCGCGGCTGGTGGATGTGCGCTATATGACCCGCGTCCTGCGGGATCTGGGTGCCAAGGCCGAGCAGGCCCAGAACGGCGACATGGAGATCAACGCATCTGGGGACATCAAGGGTGAGGCCTCCTGGGAACTGGTGCGGCGCATGCGGGGCTCCTTGTGCGTGATGGGGCCCATGCTGGCCCGTCTGGGCCGGGCCAAGGTCAGCATGCCCGGGGGCTGCGTCATTGGGGTGCGTCCCATCGATGTGCACCTGAAGGGGTTTGAGGCCCTGGGGGCCAAGATCCATCTGGAGAACGGCTATATCGTGGCGCAGGCTCCCGAGGGCGGGCTGCGGGGAGCATCCATGTTCCTGGGCTCGGCCTTTGGGTCCTCGGTCCTGGGCACGGCCAATGTGATGATGGCTGCCACCCTCGCCAAGGGCACCACCGTGATTCAGGGGGCGGCCTGTGAGCCGGAGATCGTGGCCCTGGCCGAAACCCTCAACCGCATGGGTGCCCGTGTCAGTGGCATGGGTTCGCCGATCCTGGAGATCGAAGGGGTGGACGAACTGGGGGACTGTGAGATCGATGTGATCCCCGACCGCATCGAGGCGGGCACCTACATTCTGCTGGGGGCCATGACCGGCGGCGCGGTGCGCGTCACGGGTTGCCGACCAGATCACTTGCTGGTGCTCTTGAACCTGATGGAGAGCGCCGGGCTTTCCTTTGAGGTGGGCCCCGATTGGGTCGAGACCAAGGCCTGTGACCCCAAGGATGTGCGGCCCCGTTCCACCGATGTCTCCACCAATGTCTACCCGGGCTTTCCTACGGATTTGCAGGCCCAGTGGATGGCGTTGATGACCCTTGGGGATGGCATCAGCATTGTCACCGAGCGCATCTACCACGACCGTTGGACGCACATTCCCGAGTTGCAACGACTCGGGGCAGACATTCGACGTCAAACGACTGCGTCTGTCGTACGCGGCGTAGGCGGCTTGTCAGGCGCCCCCGTCACCGCCTCCGATTTGCGCGCTTCCGCGGCTTTGGTGATGGCCGGGCTGGTGGCAGAGGGAACCACCGAAGTCCACCGCATGTATCACCTGGATCGGGGCTACGAGGCCATGGAAGAGCGTTTGGAGGCTCTTGGGGCTGGAGTGCTACGGGACGAAGAGGACGATTGAGGGCGGGGCTACGGTAGGGCGGCGGGCCCTGTGCCTTGCAACTCCCGGACACTCTCGTCACTCATCCACAAGGAAGCGAAGCACTCGGTTGTCAGGGCCAAGCTCGACCTGCCTGGTGAGCAGTGTACCTTCGCCCCAGGTGGAGGGAGCCCATGGTGGAGCGAACACGGCACGCGTGAAGCACGCCTTGACGGGCGCTAGCAATCCATATATGCTTATGTTGGATTAACTCCTAGAGAGTCGGGAAACTTCGCATGAACATGAAACCGACTCACATGATTCTCGGCGTATTTTTGATTCTGACATCTGCCAGCGCAATTGAACCCATGCCTCTCCTGAACGGCGAACAGATCGCGTGCGGTAGCAGTGGCACCAGCGCGCTCCTCTCGCCGGGCCTTACTGGTAACTCTTCAGGCCATGTCACGAGCTCCGGAGCGTGCACCGCAGACCTCAAAGGCAAATTGTTTTCAGCGTCGGGCGCAAACTGCGTAACTGCAGATTGCCCGGAAAACGAAGCCTGCGAAGGAATCGTCGACTTACAACCCGCCGACACAATCCACAAACCCAAGAAAGACCCTATCTCGGGACTCTGGAGCTGCACGGTCACTCTCCCAGCTGGGAAGTTCTATCTGCCGGCGTGCACGAAGTGCACTTGAATCTGCACAATCGAATCGTGGCATTCGCCAGAAAGAAATATTCTCTAACGCGCCTCGGCGTCGCTGCAGCAGTCGCAGCACTCTTCGCAGCAATTCTCTATAGTTCCTTGACAAAGGAAGGTGTGCCCGAAGGCGACGCACCTCCCCCATTGCTGCAAGCCAATGGACCGGATGTCGACAAGGCCATAGAAGAGAACAAAGATCGAGGCAAAGGCGCTTCAGGGGGAACACGGACATCGGAAGAAGCCCGCGACCACCCGGGCCTGATCCAGATCACAGGAGAAGTGCACTTGTTCGGGCATGATGGGCAGCGGCTGCCCGCAGGCCGGGGGCACTTGACATGGAGCGCTCAGGACAACTCAAGAACCACGACTCAGTGGATCACGGATGGGCATTGGCACCTAGAGGGGTGGTCAGGGAAGCTCATGCTCACCGACCTGAGCTTGAGCGGCCTCTTAGGAGTTCCCCGTGTGACCGAGTACAGCGTGTCTGAATCTTGCGTGCTCCTGATCGAAGTGGACATCCCTGCAGGATGCGGCCTACGGGTCATTGATGAGGAATCGGGAGAGAGCCTGCATGGAATAGCGGCAGTGCCTGTCGGGTCTGCCCCACAGGTGCAGAATGGGCGGCCCCCTGACGGCTGGAAACAGCACGCAGCCGTATCCGGTGGCTCTTCGCCGCTGATCCTACCACGCCAAAAGGGTGCAACTACCTACTGGGTTGGCGTGCCCGCCACCCATGCCTGGCGCCTCGTGACCGTTGTGGGTGATCGTATTGGCAGTCTGCAGACTGTGGCTCTGGCGCGGGGCGCCCGCTTGAACGTGAAAAATGCCGACCCAGAGACCATTCCCCGGCGACTCACCCTGCGCAGTTCTCGTTGGCCAGTGAGAAGCGACATCTCGATCTCCCTAGACACCGATGGAACTGCGGAAGTCAGCAGTCTTCCCCCTGGCGAGTATTCAGCTCGCTTTGAATCCGGCACTGAGGCCAAGGGCGGGGGCATCTTGCTCCGAGAACAGCAGGTTATTTTGAGTGCTGGCACGACCACGACCCTCACGTATCAAAGACAAGCGGTGGCCCAGGTGGTTGGGGGCAGTCTTGTTTGGCCGGAGGCCAATCAGGATCTAGTCCCAAATCTCATTCTTGGGAGGACGAGCGCCTCTGGATATCGAGAAGCACTCCGCAAGCGGCCGGACGATTGGACGCTCGCGGGCACGACAATCAACTGGTCATTCCATGAGGTGCCCTTCGGAACCTACTATCTTGAACTGGAACCCCTTCAGCAGTCCTTTGAAATAATAGTTAACGAGTCGTCCCACAACCGTCGCCCCACACTCATCGCTGAAGTCGCAGCCCGCGTCCGTATCCACGTCGAACCCAGTGAATGTCCAACGGGCACTGCGCCCAAGGTATTCTGGTCGCGACTCTTCCGTACCTACTCAAGTGCGCTCCAACTCGCCGATGGCAGCTTCAGCTTCGCCTGCGCGCCGGGCGTAATCCAAGTCCTCTGCAGTTCTGAACTGCACGAAGTGAATGGGCTCACCCTCAGGGGCTGCGGCGGGATGGAGCGCTATTCCGTTGGGCCTGGCTCGAATGACCTGGTGCTCTTGCTCGACGACCTAGTCCCACCAACTTCGGCGACCTTGCGCCTGCACGAAAACCAAGTACCGATTCCCCATGACCCCATGATTCTCGGTCAATTGACCACCAGGAGCATCTCGGGTGACGGAAGGTTGACCGACAGCGCATTCGTGACGGGGGGCGGAGCAGTGGGAAGCGCCCTGATCGAACTCTCATTTTCGAACCCAGGGATCTACGAGATCACCCTGCCCAGGCTCATGGGATATCGCGCGATCGCCCCCATTCGGCTTGATTTGCGGGACACCAACCAGCGCGCAGTGCAAATTGAACTGATTGCTGAGCATCCCCGCTAGGGAATGGGCTGATTCCGCGAGGAGTTATTCGCCCTGCATGCCTTCCGCGGACAGGGCGCGGCAGAACAGGTGGCGGGGCTGGGCTTCGATGCACACAGGGGCAGGTGGGAGATCTGCACGCGGCCCCATTCGCGAGTCGCGTGCCCTCCCCTGCGCCCGATTCAACATACCTCGCAGCCGGCATTGCGCTGGATGCTGGTGGTCCTAAAAGTCATGTCGCGCAAGTCATAGGTCAAGAGCTTGCCTGCGAGGGTCTCGCCGTTGCCGGTGATGATCTTGATCGCCTCCATGGCGGCCATGCAGGCGACGCTGCCTGAGACCGCGCCAAAAACCGGAAAGCGGCGTTTCCAGGCGGGAGGGTGCTTGGGTGTGAAACAGGCTAGGCAAGGGGTTTGGCCGGGAATTAGCGTGGTCAACTGGGCCTGCAATTCATACATGGCGGCTTCGACCATGGGCTTTTGACTGCGCTGGGATTGTTGGTTGAGGAGCATGCGCTCCTCAAAAAGGGGTGCGCAGTCGACGATCAGATCGGCCTCGGCGACTAGCCCTTCGACATTTTGCTCGTTGATGTTTTCGCCCAAGCAATGCAGCTCCAGGCGCGGGTTGAGGTCCGGAGGAACTCAGGCGGCAACTACCCTGACACCGGAGGTGCTATCAATTATTTCGGATCTCGAAAGTAGATATGAGCAAGATTTCAATCACCTTCAGACTACCCTGGCTGACATCCTCCCTATCGCGGCTGGGAGTGTTTGGGATGCTGGGAACTATTCAGCTGATACGGGGACAGAGCAGGGGGGATACCGTGGTCGCCCCCTGATCTCGCTCTCAACAGGTTCACCCCATATGGGCAACATCCGCTTGGACCTAATTGAGGGGGATTCAGCGCAGCTTGACCTGACAATTCAACTCATAAAGGATCTGCAGAACACGATGCGTCTCGAACTCAAAGAAGAGCTTGAAGCTCTTAAGTGACCCGGGTAGCGTGCCGGTCGTTGTGGAGCGCTGGAGTGCACCCCTTAAACGCGTCCAGTGACTATGAGAACCCAACCGCCCAAAATAGGGCAGACTGGAGCCCACCATGGCACGACGACGACACTCCCCCGACCAGATTCTAGAAGAAGCTCCGTGATGCCGAGGTGCTGCACGCAGAAGGCCAGCCCTTGGCTGAGATCGCGAAGCGACTGGAGATCTCTGAGCAAACTTATCACCGCTGGCGCAACCAGTACGGCGGCATGAAGGGCCCTGAAATGAAGCGGCTGAAGGACCTTGAGCGCGAGAACTTGAGGCTCAAGCGGCTGGTGGCCGACCTTTCCTTGGACATCAGAGCCTTGCAGGACCTCGCGGAGGGAAACTTCTGAGCCCGACCAGCAAACGGCAAGCTGGCACTCATGTCATGCAACAGCATGACATGAGTGAGCGTGCAGCTTGTCGCCTGGTCGGGCAACACCGAAGCTGCAACGACTCGGGGCAGACATTCGACGTCAAACGACTGCGTCTGTCGTACGCGGCGTAGGCGGCTTGTCAGGCGCACCCGTCACCGCCTCCGACCTGCGCGCGTCCGCGGCCCTCGTGATGGCCGGGCTCGTGGCCGAGGGAACCACCGAAGTCCACCGCATGTATCACCTGGATCGGGGCTATGAGGCCATGGCGGAGAGGCTTGAGAGCCTTGGCGCCGCGGTGATTCAAGACGAAGAGGACGATTGAGGGCGTGCGTGACGAGCAGGACCAAACGGATCCTCCGCGCTTTGGAATTGCTCAACAGCAGATGCTCCTGATCGGGTAGGTTGGTTGCCAAAGAACCATGTTTGAGACCCTGACCAAGCGCCTGACCGGCTCCTTTTCCCTGTTGCGGGGTCGCCGCGAGCTGACCTCGGACAACATCCAGGAGGGTCTCAAGGAGGTGCGCACGGCCCTGATGGAGGCGGACGTGCACTTCCAGGTGGCCCGCGATTTTACCTCTCGTGTGGAGACCAGGGCGCTTGGGGACCAGCGCATGCAGGGGGTTGAGGCCTCCGAGCAGTTTATCCACGCGGTGCACCAGGAACTGGTGCAGTTGATGGGGCCCGAGGACGCTTCGATCACCTTTGCTGCACCCGGTCCCACGGTGGTCCTGATGGCCGGACTGCAGGGTGCGGGCAAGACCACCACCTGCGCCAAGCTGGCGGTGCACCTGCGTGAGACCCGGCACTCCAAGGTCCTCATGGTGGCGGCGGATGTGAAGCGTCCCGCGGCCGTGGAGCAGTTGCGCGTGCTGGGCCGCCAGACCGACACGCCGGTTTTCCATGCGGAAGGAAAAGCTCCCCCGGAGGTCTGCCGTCTGGGCGTGGCCGAAGCCCGCCGCACTGGCGCTGATCTGGTGATCCTCGACACCGCCGGCCGTTTGCATGTGGACGATGAAATGATGGCGGAAGTGGCCGAGATCGCCGCTTTGACCCAACCCGACGCCCAGATCCTGGTGGCAGACGCCATGACCGGTCAGGACGCGGTGCGTTCGGCGGAGGCCTTCAATCAGAAACTCGCCCTGACCGGCGTGATCTTGACCAAGCTTGATGGAGACGCCCGTGGAGGCGCCGCGCTTTCGATCAAGCAGGTCACGGGTGCTCCGATCCTGTTCGTCGGTACGGGCGAAAAAGTCGACGACCTGGATGCCTTCAGCGCGGACCGCATGGCGGGACGGATTCTGGGCATGGGCGATGTGGTCGGTCTGGTGGATCAGGCCCAGAAGAACATCGACGAAGGGGAGGCCCAGGCGAGTTTCGAGAAGCTTGTCATGGGCACCTTCACCCTGCAGGACATGTTCTCCATGCTGGGCATGGTGCGCAAACTCGGTCCCATGAAGAAGGTCATGGGCATGATGCCCGGCATGGGGCAATTGGCGGACATGGATGTGGACGAGCGCCAGTTCGACCGACTCGAAGCGCTTTTTCATTCCATGACTCCCCGCGAGCGCCTGCGGCCCCAGACCCTGGATGTGGCTCGGCGTCGGCGGGTGGCCAGGGGTGCAGGCCAGCCCCTGGGAGCGGTCAACGACCTGATGAAACGCTACCAGCAGATGGGCAAGGCCATGAAGAAGCTCGGCAAGCTGGGGCTGGGCTCGAAGATCGGGGGCAAGGACAAGCGCGCAGCCCTGGCGGGGTTGTCCGGCGGCGGCCAGATGATGGACCCCTCCCTTGGCAGGGGCGGTGGTCTGATGGGGGGCCTGGGAGGCCTGATGGGGGGTGCAGGAGCAGGCCCAGGTGGTGCAATGCCCCCTGGAATGGGGGACATGGACCCCGCTTCCCTGATGGGGGGAGCCAATGCCATGGGCTCCTCGGCCACGCGCCAGAGCGGCAAGGACGCGGCCAAGAAGCGCAAGGAAAAAGCCAAGGCCAAGGCCAGACGCAAGAACCGACGCAAGAAGTAGGCCCCGGGAGTGGACTTTTGGGGGGGGCGCTGGCACTCTGTCCGGCCCACTTTTTGGGAGGAGGACCCTTTTGGCCTCCGATTCGGCCAATCTTCTGGCCTTTCCCCCTGCTCATCTATCGATCGCCCATGGCCGTCGTCATCCGTCTCAAGCGCACAGGCCGGCGCAATCGCGCCTGCTACCGAATTTCTGTCGCCGACTCCCGTGCCCCGCGGGATGGTCTGGTTCTGGAGCACCTGGGTCTCTACGACCCTGTGCACCCTGACAAGGAAAATCAAAGCACCCTCAACATTGAGCGTGCCCGTCATTGGTTGGAGCATGGCGCCCAGCCCTCCGAGACCGTGCGTTCGCTCTTCAAGCGCCACGGTGTGTTTGTGGATTGGGGCAAGCCCCGCACGATCCGCAAGCGTCCTGGTCGTAAGAAGGTGACTGCCACGGGCACCACCCGCACCGCGATCAAGTCCGCCCGTCTGACGGCCAAGGGAGTTCGTCGCGATGAGCGGCTTTCCGTTCGTCGGTCCGCTGCCAAGGCCGAGGCCGCAGCCGAAGCCGCGGAAGCAGCTGAGTGATTCGCGCCCGCCAAACGCTTCTCCCCGAGTCGATGTCTCCCAAGTTCGATCGGATTGAAGCCCTGGCGTCCCGGATCTCCTGCTTGATTTCATTCGCCGCGATAGGGTCGCTCCGATCCAGTTGCGACGTCTGTTGAGAAGCCTGAGGGCTTCTGCGCCCGGCACTCCTCCAACGGATTTACCCCTTCCCGAACATCGTGCCCCCCAAGACCGTGGTCAAGAAAACTGAAATAGTGGCCCAGGTGGTCAATGCGGTCAAGCCGCGCCATCCCTTCCTTTCCGCTCCCGTCGAGGGCCTTACTCTGCTGGAGCAGGGCCTCGTGCTGGTACTCCTGCGCACCCTGACCCGCAAGCAGGCGGAGCAGAGTGTGCGTTCCCTCAAGCATGATTTTGAGGACTGGAACGAAGTGCGCGTGAGCCAGTGCCAGGAGATCGCCCTCTCGATTCACACCTCTTCGCGCAAGAAGGGCCCGGCCCTTTTGAATGATCGTCGGGACTCGGCCATGCTGGTGCGGGCTTATCTACAGGATGTCTTTCAGGAGGTGCATTCCCTGGATCTGGAATTCTTGCGCGAGGATTCCAGCGCGGGCATGGAAGCCCTGCGGGATCTCAGGGTCCTGGGTCTGGCGGGTGGCGCCTGGCTGGTATGGGCGAGTTCCGATGGCAAGATTCCGGTGCATTCGTCCCTCATGAAGTTGCTGGACAAGTTGGGCTGGATCAGTCGTACAACCTCGGTTGCCAAGGCCAGCGAGATGATTGAGGGGCTGATTTCCGAGGGAGGCGAACTGGACTTCACCCTGGCGGTCTACGAGATGGTGGACCGTTGGAATGACTTGGAGAATCCGGTCTTTGCAGAGGTCGAGATCCTGCGTAAGAATCCCTACGGGAAGAAGGCCTACGAGGACTGGGTGCGGTCTCGGGAGCGTGCTGCCGAGCAGGCCCGCAAGGAGGAAGCCCGTCGCCTGACAGCTGAGAAGCGGGAATCCGAGCGTATCGCCAAGGAGCAGGAAAAAGAACAAAAGCGTGTTGCTGCTGCCGAACTGCGCAAGAACCGTGAGAAGCAGCGTCAGCGCAAGGCCAAGGAGCGGCGCCTGGCCGCCGAGCAGAAGAAGGCCCAGGCACGCAGAGATGCGGCCAAGAAGATTGCCGACAAGCAGCGCGAGGTCGAGCGCAAGGCCCAGGCCAAGAAGAAGGCCGCTGATGAGAAGAAAATCGCGGCCAAGAAGGCTGCTGCCAAGAAGATTGCGGACCAGAAGGCAGCCGTCAAGAAGGAGGTAGCCCGCAAGGCCGCGGCGAAGAAAGAGGCTGCCCGCAAAGCTGTAGTCGCCAAGAAGGCTGCCGCCGCCAAGAAGGTTGCCGAGAAGAAGGCCGCCGCCAAGAAAGCCGCTGCGAAGAAAGTCGCTGCGAAGAAAGCCGCCCAGAAAGGGAAGACTGCGGGCTCCAAGAAGAAGCCCTCTGCGAAGAAGAAATCGGCCTCCAAGAAGAAGCCCTCCGCGAAGAAGCCCTCCGCGAAGAAGAAATCGGCCTCCAAGAAGAAACCTTCCGCGAGAAAGACCTCTTCCAAGAAGAGGGTCAGCAAGCGCGGGACCTCGGCCAAGAAGAAGACCCGACGCAAGACGGCGCGCAGGCGCTGATCCCATGGGGGACACCCCGCGCATCATTCTGGCCTCGGCCTCTCCCAGGCGCCGGGTTCTGTTGGCGGGGACGGGCCTCGAATTCGAGGTGCGACCGGCGGGGGTGGACGAGGACCTGGCCCCCGGCTTCGCACCTGAGCAGGCCGCCGAGACCCTGGCCCTGCGCAAGGCCCGAGCTGGCCTCCTGGACTGCGGACCCGGGGAATGCCTGATCATCGGCTCTGACACGATCGTGGCGATCGGTGAGGGCCCCTCTGCCCAGCAACTGGGCAAGCCAGCCGACGCAGCCGAGGCCCTGGCAATGCTGGCGGCCCTTTCAGGGACCCGCCATCAGGTTGTGACCGGGGTCGCGGTGGTGCGCTCCAGGGACCAGGCCCAGATCACGGCCCATGAGCGTACCTGGGTCAGCATGCGTGAGCTCGGCGAGGATGAGATGCGCGCCTATGTGGACAGTGGCGAGTGGCAGGACAAGGCCGGGGGCTACGCCATCCAGGAGACTGCCGATCGCTTCGTGACAGGCCTGGAGGGGGGGGGCTGGGACAATGTGGTGGGCCTGCCCGTGGCCCTTTCCATGGAGTTGTTGGCAAGCCTGGGGGGACAGGATCTTGCCGACCCCCGTTCCAGTCGTTAGCCTGTTCGGCCCTCGATCCCGATCAAGGCCATTGGAAACGGCCCAAATCCCCGGGCAGGGCACCCATGAAAGAAGGCATCCACCCCAAGTACGTTGAGTGCGCCGTGACCTGCGGTTGCGGCAATTCCTTTCAAACCCGCGCAACTGTTGCCGAACTCAAGATCGAGGTCTGCAGCGTTTGTCACCCCTTCTATACGGGCAAGTCGAAGTTTGTCGACGCCGCTGGCCGGGTTGATCGCTTCCGCAAGAAGTACGGTCAGGCTACGAAGGATTAGGGTCAAGCGTGGCCGAGCCGGTCACCCCCAAGAACTTCGATGGCCACCGAGACCGTTCTGATCGAAAAGCTGGCCGAACGCTCGGCGCGCTTTGATGCCCTCTCCGAAGAGTTGGCTGATCCGGCCGTTGCTTCGGATGTGAAACGCTTTCCAGGCCTGTTGCGAGAACGCGGAACATTGGAGGAGTCCTGGAATCTGTTCCAGGAGTGGAACGGCCTCGTGGTTCGCATCACGGAAGCGGATACGATCCTGGAGGAAGACGGAGACGAGGATCTGATTGAGCTTGCCAAGGAGGACAAGGAGTCGGCGGTCAGCGAGCAGGCTCTGTTGCTTGCGCGCGCGCAGAATGCGCTCATTTCCGATCCCATGGACAACCGCACCAGGGTCATCGTGGAATTGCGGGCTGGTATCGGAGGCGATGAGGCGACGCTCTTCGTGGCGGACCTCCTGCGCATGTACACGCGGCTGGCGGACAGCAGCAAGTGGCGCATTGAGACCATGGTCGAGCAGCGCTCTGAGGTAGGGGGCTTTCGGGAGATGGTGATTGGCATCTCCGGCAAGGGTGTTTGGCGTGGCCTGCGTTTCGAAAGCGGGGGACACCGAGTGCAACGGGTGCCCTCTACCGAGAGCCAGGGTCGCATCCATACCTCTGCCGCCACCGTTGCGGTCATGCCCGAAGCAGAAGAAGCAGAGATCGAAATCAACGATGACGATCTGGACATCGACACCATGCGCGCAGGTGGTGCTGGGGGTCAGCATGTGAACAAGACCGAGTCCGCCGTACGCATCACCCACCGGCCCAGCGGAATTGTGGTGGTCTGTCAGGACGAACGCTCACAGCACAAGAACCGCGCGCGCGCCATGCGCATCCTGCGTACGCGCTTGATGGAAGCCGAGCAGGCCCGCCTGCACCAGGAGCGCTCGGATTTCCGTCGCACTCTGGTGGGCAGCGGCGACCGCAGCCAGAGGGTGCGGACCTACAATTTTCCCCAGAACCGGGTGACGGATCATCGCCTGACGGGGGACTCCAAGAGCTTCAGTCTGGAGCCGATCATGGAAGGGCGTCTCGGGCCCTTGCTGGAGGCCTTGGAGGAACTTGAACGGGAGGAGCGCCTGCGTGACCTGTGAACCGGATCGTCTGTCCCCCCGTTGACCTAATTCCTTCGTAGCCACACGACCCTGGGGGTGCTAGAACCTACCTCCTGCCTCTTCTTCCTTCAGATCAAACGACCACTTCCCCGGCCCGCCGTCCCGAATCGACCATGAGCAATCAACACGATGACCTTGAACCCCTTGATGGTGGGGAACCTCCCGACGAAGAACAGACTCGCATGAACGAGCGCGTGGAGCAGCTTGAGGCTCGCCTCGACGCTGCCGAATCCGAGGGCGGTGATCTTCCGCCTGATCGAGATATTCTGGACAGACTTTTAGTCGGTGGCACCGTCAAAAGCAAGGCGAGCATCGGGGACAAGCGCGAGTTGGAGCAGGCCCCCTTGGAATTACGCAAGGCGGCCCAGATCCTGCTGGTCGGTGCTTTGCTGCCCTTTTATGTGGGCTTGAGTTTCGCCACCGCCGGAGCCGCCGCTGACTTCAGGTGGATTGGCGACCAGAATTTCCCATGGGGCATCTTCCTGGGCGCCAAGGCAATGGCCTTGCTAGGCGGCTACATCTTCCACGAGGGCTACAAGGCCACCCATGGGGGCGAAGAGAAGGGTCCAATCGCCGGGCTGGCCAAGGCCCACGCCATGGCGCCCATGATCATGGCGGGGTTGATTTGGATCTTCGCCATCTGGTTCGCTACCACAGGTTCGATCGACGCTCGGCAAGGGAATAATCTGGAGGTAAAACCCTGGACCAGCTTCGTGTTGATTGTCGAGCTGATGACCATGATCCTGGCCATGACCACCACTTCCCACATCTACGGTTACGAGCACGGTGGCAAGTTCAATCCGATTTTTCCGCTCGCGTTCCTGGGCCCGGCCGTTGCGGGCGTGGTGCAGTTCCTGGCCATCGGGCAGGTGAACTCGGGTGGTCACGCGGGCATCGGGTATCTGGCCCTGTTGGGTTCGGGCGTCTGTGCCGCGGGTGGCATCATGGCCATGATTATCATGTACAAGGCGATGAAAGAGGCAAAGGCGGAAGGAGAGCGAAAAGCGGTCCTGGTGCGCGAAAAACGCAAGGCCGATCGGGAAGCCAAACGTGCCGCGCGTGAGGCGGCCAAGGCCGAGCAGTGAGCCGCGGGCCTGGATTCCAGGGGGCCAAGTCGCAGGTGCCAGAAGATCAGCGCGAAGTTCCCCGCACGGTGGCGGCCATGCGCGCCATGGCCCAGGCCTTCCTGGACCGGCGCGGCGTCGAGAATCCTCGTCTGGAGGCGGATCTCCTGGTCAGCCATGCTCTTGGTTGCGACCGGCTGCACCTCTTGATGCGGCTTGAGTCGCCGGTGCTGGGGAGCGAGGTGGACAGGGCTCGAGACTTCTTGGTGCGCCGCGGCCGCCGTGAGCCTCTGGCCTACATCACCGGGCACTCGGAGTTCTACTCGCGCCCTTTCCTGGTGGGTCCCGGATGTCTGATTCCGCGGCCCGAGACCGAGTTGCTGATTGATCTGGCCAAGGACGAATCCAAGGCGAGGAGCTTGGGGCGGGTCTGCGATGTGGGCACGGGCAGCGGAGTGCTGGCGGTGACCCTGGTATGTGAGGGAATCGGTGACAAGCTGCTTGGGATCGATCTCGACGGAGCGGCCCTTGAGTATGCCTGCCGGAATGCAAAATCACTTGATGCGGCCGTGGAACTGCTGCACCAGGACGGCCTGGAGTTTCTCGCCGGGGCCGAGCCCTTTGATCTGATCGTCTCCAATCCGCCCTATGTGGACCCCGCAGTGGTTGAGGAACTTGAGCCAGAGGTGCGCGAGCACGAGCCCGCCCTGGCGCTCTTTGCCCCCCAGGGGGATCCCGATTACTGGGTGCGTGAACTATGCGCTCTGGCCGCGAGCAGGGCCCTGAACCCGGGCGGACTGCTACTGGTGGAACTCGGCTGCGATCAGGGCCCGCGGGCGCTTTCCCTGGCCCAAGTGGCCGGGCTGGAGGCGCGCATCGTGCCCGACCTGGCGGGATTGGATCGCGTGCTCTGGGCCCGGCGCAGGGCTTGATGCCAGCTGGGTATATTTTTCGTCTGGGCGCAGGGGTTTCGTTCACACGGATTCGCCCGACTTGATTCAATGTTGTCAGGCCGCCCGGACTCCGGGTCTGGCAACTGTCAGCTTCTTCTGCTCCTTGATCCATGCTTCAGACCCTTAGTCCTGCCCTTGTTCTCTGCGCTTTTCTTGGGACTGCCCAGGCCGCTCCCCAGACCAGCGCCGCTCTCAGCTCCGATGGCCACGAGCTGCGCCTTGGGGACGGCACTCTTGTGTACCAGAGCCAGAACAAGATCCACGACCTGGAGCAGATCAGATTGCCGGGCAGCAGCGCCCTGGTGCTGCGCTGGCAGGAGGACCAGGCCGCTGGAGCGTTGACGCGCTACCGCATTCGTCTCGCCGGGAGGAGTTCCTTTGGGCGCGTGCGCACCCTGCGTCCACAAGTGCACTTGCAGCGGGGGAGCTTTGACCCCCTTGTGGATCCGGATCCTGCAGCGCCGGAGGGTCTGACTGACAGCGGCAACCTGCGGCTGGTGCAGTTCAAGACCGAGATCATTCCGGCTTATCGGGAAGCCCTGCAGCAGGCAGGTGCAGTGCTGCGAGCCTTTCTGCCGGAGCAGACCCTGCTGGTGGAATTGGGGCAGGGCCCTGGGGTGGACGCCTTGGCCGCGCTCGACTGTGTGCGCTGGGTGGGCGACTATCCCGCCAGCTATCGCCTGGAAGCGGAACTGCTTGCGGGTTGGATCGAGGGCACCCTCCCTGGGCGCGCACGCCTGCGCATTCAAGTGCTGGAGCGTGGTCCGGGCATGAAGGCTGTGGTTGCGCAACGCCTGGTGCAGATGGGAGCCACCATCGATGCCATGATTCCCGATGGCTTCGTGCTTGAGGCGACCCTTGACCCCAATCAACTGGCCCAGGCGGCGACCTGGGATGAGGTGCTCTGGATTGATCGCTGGTCTCTGCCTGCGGACGACATGGACAAGGTGCGCGTCGACAGCGGCGCGAACTATGTGGAGAGCGTGGCGGGTTTCAGCGGCAACGGCGTACGCGCCGAGTGCATGGACGGCAATCTGGATGACTCCCATCCGGATCTCCAATCCAACCCGGCGATCTTCCACGGCAGCCACTCGGGAAGTGCTTCCCATGGCACCCCGGTCACAGGTGTGGTCTTTGGGGACGGAGCCGGCTCCTCCACCCGGCGCGGCATGCTGCCCGATGGGCAGCCGATCTTTGCGGATTATGGTTCCTTTGGGGGCAACCGCTACACCCATACGGCCGAGTTGTTGCAGTCGCCCTACAACGCCGTGTTCCAGACCAACTCCTGGGGCAGCAGCCTGACATCGAGCTACAACTCGATCTCTTCAGAGATGGACGACATCCTGTTTATCAACGACATCGTCATCTTGCAGAGCCAGTCCAACACGGGCAACACCTCTTCCCGGCCCCAGGCCTGGGCCAAGAACATCGTTTCAGTGGGGGGGATTCGCCACCAGGACAGCCAGACCCTGAGCGACGACAGTTGGAACGGTGCCGGTTCCACCGGCCCTGCGGAGGACGGGCGCATCAAGCCCGATCTGGGTTATTGGTATGACAGCATCGCTGCTCCTGCCGATGGAGGGGGCACCACCCAGTTCGGCGGTACCAGCGCCGCCACGCCCATGACCGCCGGAGCCTTTGGGTTGATGTATGAGATGTGGCATGCGGGCATCTTTGGCAACTCCACGGGTTCCTCGGTCTTCAACAGTCGCCCCAAGGCCACCACCGCCCGGGCCCTGATGATCAACAGTGCAAGCTCCTACAGCTTCTCAGGGACCAACGCAGACCTGACCCGGGTGCACCAGGGCTGGGGGCGGGCAAACGTGCAAGGCCTCTATGACCTGCGCGATGACATGTTCATCGTCAACGAGGAACTCGTCCTGGCCCACGGGGAGTCCATCGCCTATCCCCTGACCGTGGATGGGGGGCAGCCCCGACTGGCGGTCACCCTGGTCTATCTGGATCCCATGGGCACCACTTCTTCGGGGCAGCACCGCATCAACGACCTGAGCTTGAAGGTCACCGCCCCCGGAGGCGCGGCTTTCTACTGGGGCAACAACGGTCTGACCAGCGGGAACGATTCCACCAGCGGTGGTTCGTCGAACAGCTTGGATGTGGTTGAAAACGTTTTTGTGAGCAATCCTGCCGCAGGTGTCTGGAGCGTGGAGATCTTCGCTGACGAGGTCAACCAGGACGCGCACCTGGAGACCGGTGCCCTGGATGTGGACTTCGCCCTGGTGGTCAGTGGTACCTCGGGGCTTGGCGGCGTGGCCTGCAGCTCGCCGGTGACCTATTGCGACCCCGGCTCCAATTCCTGGTCGGGGAGCGGTGCCACACTGCTCTGGACCGGAGGTGTTTCGGTGGCGAACAATAACCTTGAGTTCTTCGCTACCGGGGTCCCGGGCAATCAATTCGGTTTGTTCTTCTTTGGCCCCAACCAGGTCAGCTTGCCGGTGGGCAACGGGACGATCTGCGTAGGTGGCAATCTCGTGCGCATGCCGGTGATTCAAGCGGACGGTCTGGGAACCGCTTCCCAGCTGTTTGATCTGAGCAGCGCGCCCCTGGCGGGGGCGGTGGTTTCCGGGGTGACCTGGAACTTCCAGTTCTGGTACCGGGATCCGGTCGCGGGTGGCGCTGGCTTCGACTTCTCCCAGGCCGTGCAGATCTCCTGGTGTGACTGAGGGCGCCGGGTCCCAAGTGACCCCAGCAGATACGCCTTGGCCTGATCAGACCAGGAGCGTCTCGGTTACGAAAGCCTCGATCGTTGCCCGGTCCGGGTCGGCCATTTCGGTCAGGAAGACCGCGATTTCGTAGTGGTCGAGGGCTTTCGAGATCTTGCTGCAGCGCACCACGGCTCCGGTGCCCCGAATGTGGCGCACCCCCGCGCTGCAGGGCAGGTCGAATTCCACCGACAGCAGGGTCATCTCCGGGATCGGACGGTCGAGGAAGAAGCAGACGCCGCCCTTGGAGACATCACGCACCCTGGCCTCGTGGGGTCCGTCTGGGAGTTCCACCACGACCGGCCAGTCCCCACGGGCACGGGGGTAGCGGCGGCGATTGCTTCCTTCGGGGACCATGAGGTCCTCGCGTTGGGTCGGGTCCATCGAGTTGCTGTGGGGATGCGCGGAGTTGAGTGGGAACGCCGGGGCCGTGCTCTGGGTGTGGTCAGGGCCCCGGGGTGCGTCGGGCTCGGGTGCCTGGGTGAGGGCGCCCGGGTTCCGATTCTACGACCCAAGGAGGGGGCGGCAAAGGGACCTGGTGAGGAAGGTCTCGGAACGAGGCACCAACGGTGCTATCCTGTGGTCTCCGGGGTCCTTTGGTGGCCTGCTGCGGCTGCCTGCCCCACCTCCCAAGTTTTTTCCTGGCTCCCGGTCGGGTCAGCACTCTGGTGCTCCACCCGATCCACAATCAAGAACGAATCAACTCAAGACGAATAGACATGGCTTCCTACAACAGAGTGATCCTGATGGGCAACCTCACCCGGGATCCGGAAATGCGCCACACCCAAGGCGAATCCTCAACAGCAATCTGCAAGATCGGCATGGCGGTCAACCGCCGCTTCAAGAACCGCACGGGGGAATGGGTCGAGAAACCCACCTTTGTGGATGTGACCCTCTTCGGCAACCGCGCCGAGGCCTTCGAGAAGTACCACCGCAAGGGCTCCATTGCTTTCATCGAAGGTCGTCTGGAATTTGACTCCTGGGAGGACAAGAACTCAGGTCAAAAACGCAGCAAGCTCTATGTGGTCGCGGAGAACTGGGAGTTCGCCGGTGGCCGTAGTGATGGAGGCGGCGGCCGTGGCGGCAATGACCAGGGCGATGCTGCGCCCCAGCAGCAGCCAGCTAACGAGGGCTCCTATGGGGACTACTCATCGGCGCCGTCCACGAGCGCACCGGCCGAGTCCCCCGGAGGCTTCGACGACACGCCCTTCTAGGGCACATGCATCGGTGGCCTTTCTGATGTGGCAGGAGCACAGCGTGCGCCCTTCAGCGATCATGTCGCCCAAGAATCCATGCAACTGAGCGTGCATCTTTTTGCGGGGCTGCGTGATCGCGCCGGGTCGCAGAGTCTGATCCTGGAAGATGTTCCCGAAGACAGCACCCTCGGGGACATCAAACGACTTCTGGCTCAGCAGCATCCCCAGGTGGGGGATCTTTCCAGCGTGGCGGGGGTGATTGGCGATGCCTATGCGCCGGACAGCACACCCATTAGGGCTGGTGATCAGGTTGCGCTTCTGCCGCCCGTGTCCGGAGGGCAGGGCAGTGCAGCGGAGCTGGAGCGCAGTTTCTGCGCAGGGGTCTTCGAACTCTCTCGGGAGGCGCTGGATGTGCAGGCCCTTGAGCAACGGGTGCTGAGCCCACGCTGTGGGGCGCTGGTGACTTTCCTGGGTACCACCCGTGACACACACAAGGGGGAGCGGGTGCTGCGGCTGGAGTACGAGGCCTTCGAGGCCATGACCGGTCCGGAAATGGGGCGTATCTTTGGGGACTGCCTGTCCCAGCTGGGTGAGTCCCCGGGCGGTCCGGCGCGCATGCTCTGCGTGCATCGCACGGGTACCGTGGGGGTCGCAGAGCCCTCGGTGCTGATCTCCGTGGCAGCACCCCATCGGGCCTATGCCTTTGATCTTTGTCGGCTGCTGATCGACGAGCTCAAGGCGCGCCTGCCGATCTGGAAGCGTGAGGTGCTCACCAGTGGCGCCCATTGGGTTGGCGACCGCTCCTGAGCTTTGGCCCAGGCGTCGGCTATGGATCTCTTCCGCGGCCGCAGACCCCTCTCTACTGCTATCCTGTTCGCCCAACTTCCTGGGCCAGGTGCCCAGGGGAGCCGATCTTCACCAGCCACCCGTCCATGAGCCAACGCGCCAGCAGCCTCAACCTCGCCGATCTGGAACGGGATGAACTGCCTGTGGATGTGTTGGTGGTCGGGGCTGGTCCCGCGGGCCTGGCCTGCGCCTTGGACCTGGCCCGGCGCTTCGCTGCGGATGGTGACAATGACAAGACGATCCTGGTGATCGACAAGGCCGAGGAGTTGGGCAACCACACCCTCTCCGGCGCGGTGATGAATCCCGTGGGTATCGATGCCTTGTTTCCCGATTGGCGCGAGAAGGGCTTTCCGATTCTGTCCGAGGTCGAGGACGACTGGGCTGAAGTGCTGCGGCCCGGTGGGGGCAGCCTGGCCTTGCGCGGCATGCTCTGTCCGCCCCAGCTCCAGAACCACAACAATCTGATCGTCTCCCTCAACCAGATCGTGCGCTGGCTCGGTGAGCGCGCCGAAGAGGCGGGCATTGAAGTCTACGGGGGTTTCCCCGCAGCGGAGTTGATCCGCGAAGAGGGTGGGCGCATCGGGGGCGTCGTCACACGGGACAGCGGCATCGCCAAGGATGGATCCAAGAAGGGCACCTTTGAGCCCGGCATGCGCATCACCGCTCAGGTCACGGTCTTTGCTGAAGGCACCCGGGGTTCGCTTGCCAAGCAACTCTTTCAGGATCCCGAGCTGGCCCTGATGAAGGGCAAGAATCCCCAGACCTACGGCACGGGCATCAAGGAAATCTGGGAAGTGACTCCTGAGGTGGGCGCAGAGTTCGCCGGCAAGGTCATGCATACGGGTGGCTATCCCCTCGATCTCAAGAGCTACGGAGGCTCTTGGGTCTACGGCATGCCAGGCAACCGTTTGAGCCTGGGTTTTGTGGTGGGTCTGGATCAAGGGGATGCGTACCTCGATGCCCATGCGCTCTTTGTGCAGTGGAAGCAGCATGCGCGCATCGCCAAGTTGCTGGCAGGGGGCAAGGTCTTGCGTTACGGCGCCAAGACCGTGCCCGAGGGCGGGTTGTTCTCCATGCCCAAGCTCCATGGCAATGGCTTTGTCATGGTGGGGGACTCTGCCGGATTCCTCAACGCGGCGACCCTCAAAGGGATTCATCTGGGCATTCAGTCCGGCATGCTGGCGGCCGAGGCGATTTTTGAAGCCCTCAAGGCGGGGGATGCCGATGGCACCGGGCTGGCGCGCTATGAGACCCTCTTTGAACAATCCGCCGCCCACAAGGAACTGTCCGGGGTGCGCAACTATCGTCAGGCCATGGCCGGCGGGGTGATCCGGGGCGTCTTGGATTATGCCGTGCAGCGCATGACCGCAGGCCGCGGCATGCTGGCTCGGCGTAGCGGTCACTCCGACCACGAGTGCATGCGGCCCGCCGCCAGCAGCCGTCTGGAAAAACCCACCTTCAACGACTCGAACTCCATGGACAAACTGACGGATGTCTATCTGTCCGGTGCGATTCATGAGGAAGACCAGCCCAGTCATCTGCTGGTGCTCGATCCCACCATCTGCGTGGAGCGTTGCACTGCCGAGTACGGCAATCCCTGCCAGCATTTTTGTCCGGCGGCGGTCTACGAGTGGCCCGAAGCCGCCCGCGAGGTGGTGATCAATGCCTCCAACTGTGTGCATTGCAAGACCTGCGACATCGCCGACCCCTACGAGAACATTGAGTGGACCGTGCCCGAAGGGGGTGGCGGTCCCAAGTACCTGGACATGTGAGAAGCAGCCAGGATTTCCATCGAACAACTACTATGAAACTCAGCACCACATCCAGCACCCGTCTCGCCAAGACGCCTCTTTTGATCGTTCCGGTCTGCCAAGGGGAAAAACCCATCCTGCCCAAGGGGGTCAAGGTCCCGACCGGTTTTGCCGCCCGCTTCGAAGGCAAGGCGCGCAGCACGCGCAGCACCTTTGCCCAGAGTGGCCCCGCGGATCAGGTGCTCCTGATCGGCCTCGGGGCGCGCCAGGATGTGGAGTGCGAAGGCCTGCGCCGTTGCGGCGCCATCGCTGCCAGGCAGGCGGAGGACTTGGGAGTTGCCAAGGCATCCTTCTGGGCCGATGGGGTCGAGGACTTTGAATGCGGCGGCCAGGCTGTCGGTGTGGCTCTGGCCGAGGGCATCCTCCTGGGGGCCTATAGATTCCGTCAGATGAAATCCAAGCCGGAGGCTCACAAGTGCAAAGCCATTGGGGTCAGCAGTGACGACCGTGGGGTCAAGCGCGGCCTGACCCATGGACGCGTCACCGCTGCGGCCAGCGCCTATGCCCGCGACCTGCAGAATCTGCCGGGCAACAAGCTGACTCCGACTGAGTTCGCCAGGCGCGCGCGCAAGATCGCCAACGGCTCTCCGCGCTTGACCTGCAAGGTGCTGGATGAGCGCGCCATGGCCAAGCTGGGCATGGGGCTCTTGCTTTCGGTCTCCCAGGGCTCGACCCAGCCGGCAAAGATGGTGCACCTCTGCTACAAGCCCAAGAAACGCTCCCGGGGCCGCATCGCCCTGGTGGGCAAGGGCCTCACCTTTGACGCGGGTGGCATCTCCATCAAGCCCTCGGCCAAGATGGACGAGATGCGTTTTGACATGTCCGGCGGCGCGGCCGTGCTGGGGACATTCCACGCCCTGACCCAGATGGATGTGCCCTATGAGGTGCACGGCATCCTGGGTTGTTCGGAGAACACTATCGATGGCGCCGCCACCAAGCCAGGTGACATCTTCACGGCCATGAACGGCCTGACCGTGGAGGTCAACAACACCGACGCCGAGGGCCGGCTGGTCCTCGCAGACTGCTTGACCTACGCGGTCAAGAAGGTGCGCCCGGATACGATCTTGGATCTGGCGACCCTGACCGGCGCGGTGATCGTCGGCATAGGGCATGAACTGACCGGGATCTTCCCCAGCAGCGAGACCCTCCGGGACGAGCTGGTGGCCAGCGGCCAGCGGGTGGGTGAGCTCTGCTGGCCCCTGCCCCTGCTCGATGTGCACAAGGAAGGTATGCGGGGCACTTCCGGGGATCTGTCCAATATCGGCTCCCCGGCCCTCGGTGCTGGTTCCAGCCAGGGCGCCGCATTCCTCTCGTCCTTTGTCCCCGCGGACATCGATTGGTGTCACCTGGACATCGCCGGAAGCGCCTGGGGCACTGCCCAACGTGACTGGGTCGGCGGTTCCACCGGAACTGGCGTGGGCGTGCGCCTGATCCTTGACTATCTCTCGACCCGAGCCTGATACCATGCCCAGCCCCAAAGCCCCTCAACCCCCCCCCAGCACCTTGTCTACACCGGAACTCATCCCTGGCCTCGCCGGTATTCCCGCAGCCGAGTCATCTATCAGCTTCATTGACGGGCAGGAGGGCATTCTTGCCTATCGAGGCCACCGCATTGAGGTGTTGGCGGAGCACTCGACCTTTGAGGAGACCACCTATCTGCTTTGGAATGCCTGCCTGCCGACCCAGGCGGAACTCGACGCGTTCAAGATTGAGCTGACCGCCCATTACCATCTGCCCGATGAACTGCTGGCTGCGTTGCGCGCACTGCCTGCTGGAGGACACCCGATGGCGGCCTTGCAGGCCATGATGCCCATGCTCCGCATGGTGAGTCCTGTTTGCAACTTGAAGGACCCAGTTTCGCGACATGAGACATCACTGCGTGTGTTGGCGGCCATGCCGATCTTGATTGCGGCTTTTGAGCGAGTGCGTCGAGGCAAGGAGATCATTGCTCCGGACCCGGAGCTTTCCGTGGCGGGCAACTTCCTGTGGTGCCTCAATGGCGAGAAGCCTGATGCCATTGAAGAGCGCATTCTTGATTGCGCGCTTGTGCTCCACGCGGAGCACACCATGAACGCTTCTACTTTTGCTTGTCGCGTGGTTGCTTCCACCGAGACCGATGCATACACCGCGGTCAGTGGTGCGGTGGGTACGCTCTTTGGTCCCTTGCATGGGGGCGCCAACGAGCGCGTGCTGGAGCAGCTTGAGGCCATCGGCGGTGCCGAGAACGCCCAGGCCTGGTTCCAGGCACAGGTGGCCAAGAAGGCCAAGGTCATGGGCATGGGGCACAGGGTCTACAAGACCAAGGACCCCCGGGCCCGAGCCTTGCAGTTGTTGGCCAAGGAACTCTTTGAGGCCCGCGGCACCACGGAACTGTACGCCACCGCCCTGGAGTTGGAGAAGATCGCCGCCGAAGTGTTTGGCGCGCGCGGCATCTGGCCCAACGTGGACTTCTTCAGCGGCATCGTCTATCAGAAGCTCGGCATCCCCACGGATGTGTTCACGCCGATCTTTGCCCTCGCGCGCACAGCCGGCTGGCTGGCCCACTGGCGCGAACAGATGCGCGACAACAAGCTCTTCCGCCCCGGCCAGATCTACACCGGGGTGCACGACGCGACCTGGGTGCCGATCGAGGATCGCTAGGCGGGCAGGGGGGCAACCTTCCCCGCTGGATTTCTGCTTCTGGAGCCCCTGGGGGGTTGGTTGAAGCACAAAGGTGCAAAAGAGTGTCCCATTCGGGGTTCTATTCGTTTTGAACTCTGGGCCCTCTTCCTTCGGGCCTCTCAGATCTGTTTCTCCCGCTCCCATATCCATGATGCTTCGTCTTCCCCGCGGATTCGCCTTTCTCCTCTGCCTGGCTCCTGTCTCGGTCTCATTCGGTCAAACCAACTGGCAGGTAGACGCCACGATTGGTGGTGCGGGGGGATCCGGCACGGCCGCTGACCCCTACACCTCGGTGCAGTACGCTATCGATCAACCGACGACCCTTGATGGGGATCGGTTGGTGCTGGCCGCAGGCACTTTTGCCGAGTCGGCTGTGATCAGTGGCAAGGCCCTGCGCATACGGCCCGCAGGTGGAGCTGTGGTGACTTGGAAGCCCCAGGGAACAGATCCGGCTCTTGTGGTTACGGGCAGCACTACGGTGCCCGTGCAGGTGAATGGAATCGTTTTCGAAGCGCCTGGGGCTGCGCCTCCTGGCCCTGATTTAGACCTGGTGCGCGTGCAGAATGCCGGGGCCCTGGCTTGCTTTGGTTGTCGGTTTGAGGTTTTGACCCAGTCCTGGTGCTGCTTGAGGGTGATCGACTCGGCTCTCTTGATGCACGACTGCGAGTTGGTCTGCGATGATGGGTGCGCTGAGGGGCTCGGTCTTTGGGGAACCAATTCCGCTGTGACTATTCGGGATTCGAACCTGACAGGCCACGCTCAAGACAGCCCATCCTTGGTCCTTGTTGAAGGCGGCAGCTTGCTGCGTGTGGAGAGCAGCACTCTGGACGCCTATGGCTACGGAGT
>DUBE01000023.1:29418-32391 GCA_012960475.1 Planctomycetota bacterium | reverse complement strand
GCACGTCAGCATCTCCGTCTCCGTCGAGGTCCGTGGCGTAGACCGATAGGGCGGTATCAGCAACAGCCGTGATTACCTGCTGCCCCCCGAAGGCCCCTCCCCCCAGGTTCTCATACCAGGCAATCTTGTCGTCCCACTGGGAAGCCGAGAGCACATCAGCATCCCCATCTCCGTCGAGATCGGTAGCGTAGACCGAGACGGCCCCATCCGCAGCAGCCGTGATTACCTGCCCGGCCCCGAAGGCCCCGCCCCCGAGGTTCTCATACCAGGCGATCGTGTCGTCCCAGAAGGAAGCCGAGAGCACATCCGCATCGCCATCTCCATCCAGGTCCGTGGCGTAGACCGAACACGCTCCATCCGCAGCAGCCGTGATCACCTGCCCGGCCCCGAAGGCACCGCCCCCCAGGTTCTCATACCAGGCGATCTCGCTGTCATCTACGGAAGCCGAGAGCACATCCGCATCGCCATCTCCATCGAGGTCGGCGGCGTAGACAGAGAAGGCCCCATTCGCAGCAGTCGTGATCACCTGCTGCGCCCCGAAGGCACCGCCCCCGAGGTTCTCATACCAGGCGACCTTGTTGTCATCATGGGAAGCCGAGAGCACATCAGCATCACCGTCTCCGTCGAGGTCCGTGGCGTAGACAGAGGAGGCCTGAACCGCAGCAGTCGTGATCACTTGGCTCCCCCCAAACCCAGACTGCGCCCCAGCCACCCCCGCCAGCAACAGAGGAGAACAAACACTCAAAGCACAAAAAGCAAAGCGGGAAGAAATCACCATGGAAACAGCCCAGGGAAAGAAGGACAAAGGTGGCCCCAGCGAAGGTGCCGGGGTTACGTTTGCCCTCGGCAAGGGGCGTGCCGCTGGGTGCCTGTGTGGGGGTTCAAAAATGGGAATGCGGGAGCTCCAGCGCAATGCGTGGGGTTATCGGGAAGGGGTTTCTACGGGTCGCTGGTGGTATCTGTGGCCAGAGGTCTAGCACCCCCGCCTATCTGTGTTTCCCCGGGGGAACACAGGTGTTCCCTTTGGAGGGGGCCCCCTAGAGGTCACCCGGCGGCAGACGGTGCCCATGGCGGGTGCAACAAGCACCCATCCGGATTGGAGCCCCTCTTCAGGTGCCTGTTGGCTTGGAGTTCAGCGGCAGAGAGAGAAGGGCGACTGTGTCCCCCATGAAACAACAACTCCCCCGTTCCAGGACACTCTTTCCAGGTTTCCCTTCTGGACCCCTGCCGCAACTCCCCCCAGCCACCCTCGCAGCGAACTGGTTTCTCCTGGCTACTCCCCCGTGCCCCCTAACGGAACATCACCGTCACGCCGTTGGTGGTGTCGGAAGTCGCGCGCGGGTTCACAGCCCAGAAAGCAATCGATCAAAAAATGACCGAAATACCATCCGAGAAGTTGGACGCGACGCCGTCGCGGTACCACAACTGAAAGTTCCAGGTGGCGCCAGCGCTGATCATGCCACCCGGGGGACTCGGAAGATTGAAAGGGACATCAAAGCCAGAGCCAACAGACGAGGTGCCGGCCAGGTTCCGGAAGACGCCGCCCAAATCAAAACGGCCGATCGAGTTCAGGGTACCGCCAGCCACGGGACTGTAGCGTCCAAACGGAGCAGTCAGGCAGAGTCGGCCATCGCTGACCGACACGCCCGGATCCACGGAGCCGGCCGAAACTAGGAAGTAGCCGAACTGCGCCACGGGCCCGTTGTTGGCTGCCAGGTGGTAAAGGCCCAGGCCAGCATAAGTGGAAGCCACCAAGGTGGCGAAGCCGCCGCCTGAATTGGCGTTGGCCGGGTTGCAGAACAGAGTCGAGCCACCGAAGGAGATTTGGTTCTCATACCAGGCGATCTTGTCGTCAGAAGAGGAAGCCGAGAGGACGTCCGCATCACCATCTCCATCGAGGTCCGTGGCGTAGACCGAGCGGGCCGCAACCGCAGTAGTGGTGATCATTTGGCTCGCGCCGAAAGCCCCGCCCCCAAGGTTCTCATACCAAGCGATCTTGCCGTCAAGAGGGGAAGCCGAGAGCACATCCGCATCGCCATCCCCGTCGATGTCTGTGGCGTAGACTGACCAGGCCCCACTCGCAGCAGTCGTGATCACCTGTTGCGTCCCAAAGGCACCGGTCCCAAGGTTCTCATACCAGGCGATCTTGTTGTCATCTGTCGAAGCCGAGAGCACATCCGCATCGCCATCTCCGTCGAGGTCCGTGGCGTAGACGGAGGTGGACCCATTCGCAGCAGTCGTGATCACCTGTTGCGCCCCGAAGGCACCGCCTCCGAGGTTCTCATACCAAGCGATTTTGTCGTCAATTGTTGAAGCCGAGAGCACATCCGCATCGCCATCTCCGTCGAGGTCTGTGGCGTAGACCGAGTAGGCTCCATCCGCAGCAGTCGTGATCACTTGGACTGCCCCGAAGGCACCGCCCCCGAGGTTCTCATACCAGGCGATCTTGTCGTCTTGAAAGGAAGCAGAGAGCACATCAGCATCGCCATCTCCGTCGAGGTCGGTGGCGTAGACCGAGTTGGCCCCATTCGCACCAGTCGTGATCACTTGTGCCACCCCGAACGCCCCGCTTCCCAGGTTTTCATACCAGGCGATTGTGTCATCCTGCCAAGAAGCCGAGAGCACATCCGCATCGCCATCTCCGTCAAGGTCTGTAGCGAAAACCGACAGGGCTCCATCCGCAGCAGTCGTGAGCACCCGCTGCGGCCCGAAGGCCCCACCCCCGAGGTTCTCATACCAGGCGATCTTGTCATCAAGAACGGAAGCCGAAAGCACATCCGCGTCGCCATCACCGTCGAGGTCGGTGGCGTAGACTGACAGGGCAAAATCCGCAGAAGTTGTAATCACGTTCCTTACCCCAAAACCCTGCGCCCCAGCCAGCCCCATCAACAACAGAGGAGAACAAACACTCAAAGCACAAAAAACAAAGCGGGGAGAAATCAACATGGAACCAGCCAGGAGCAAGCAGAGAAA
>DUBE01000023.1:0-29401 GCA_012960475.1 Planctomycetota bacterium | reverse complement strand
TCAAAGACGCGGGCAGCCTGTTCCTTCCATGAAACAACAACTCCCCCGTTCCAGGACACTCTTTCCAGGTTTCCCTTTCTGGACCCCTGCCGCAACTACCCCAAGCTGCCCTTGCGGCAGGGCGGTTTCTCCTGGCTACTCCCCCGTGCCCCCTAACGGAACATCACCGTCACGCCGTTGGTGGTGTTGGAAGTCGCGCCGGGGTTCAGGTCCCGGTACCAGAGCTGAAAGTTCCAGGTCTCGCCGGGCATGAATACGACGCCAGAGGGCAGGTTCAGGAAGTCAACCGCGTAGGTGCGTGTTCCGCCAACAGTGGTCTGGCCCACCTGTCCGGTGCCGGACATGACAAAGCGCACGATGGGAGCACCCAGACACAAGACTCCCTGACTGCCACCAAAATTGGGGACATTGGCCTGATTCTGCGACATGAGGAAGTAGCTCCACTGCTGAGTGGGCAGCCCACTGGCATGCAGGGTGAGATTGTTCAGGACCAGCTGCGGGGAACCGAGCGCCATGATACTGCCGCCTGCTCCTGACGAGTTGATACCGCCCGTGCAGTAGCTGGCCGGAACGCATTCGTCCAACAAGCCGTCCCCATTCATGTCGAGGCCGGGGTTGTTCTGGATCTGGACCAGATCATGCAGCCCATCAGCGTTGCAGTCATGGGGCATCAGGTTCTCATACCAGGCGATCTTGTCGTCCAGGTAGGAAGCCGAGAGCGCGTCCTGATCGCCGTCTCCGTCGAGGTCTGCAGCGTAGACGAAATAGGGCGCGTCGGCCGCAGTCGTGATCACCTGTTGCGCCCCGAAGACCCCGCTTCCTAGGTTCTCATACCAGGCGATCTTGTCGTCAAGTATGGAAGCCGAGAGCACATCCTGATCGCCATCTCCGTCGAGGTCCGTGGCGTGGACCGAGACGGCCGCGTTCATGGCAGTCGAGATCACCTGTTGCGCCCCGAAGACCCCGCTCCCCAGGTTCTCATACCAGGCGATCTTGTCGTCATTTGCGGAAGCCGAAAGCACATCCTGATCGCCATCTCCATCGAGATCCGTGGCGAAGACCGACCAGGCCCCATCCGCAGCAGTCGTGATCACCTGTGGCGGCCCGAAGCCTCCACCCCCATCGTTCTCATACCAGGCGATCTTGTCGTCACGAAAGGACGCCGAAAGCACATCCTGATCGCCGTCCCCGTCCAGGTCCGTGGCATAGACCGACTCGGCCCCAAGAGCCACGCTCGATATCAGCTGGATCGGTCCAAACACGCCGCCTCCAAGGTTCTCATACCAGGCCACCTTGTCGTCAGCAAAGGAAGCCAGCAGCACATCCGTATCACCGTCTTCGTCAAGGTCCGCGGCGTAGACCGATTTGACCCCAGCTACAGTGTTGGGCATCGTGATCACCTGTTGACCTCCAAACGCCCCACCCCCAAGGTTTTCATACCAGGCGAGCTTGGAGTCCCAGTACGAAGCCGAGAGCACATCCGCGTCACCATCGCCGTCCAGGTCTGCGGCGTAGACCTCGTTGGCGAAATGCGCAGAGGTTGTGATCACCTGTTGTGGCCCGAACACGCCAGCGCCGAGGTTCTCATACCAGGCGATCTTGTTGTCTTCAACGGAAGCCGAAAGCACATCCTGATCGCCATCTCCGTCGAGATCCGTGGCGTGGACCGAGAAGGCTCCATCCAATGCGGTCGAAATCACCTGATCCCCTCCAAAGCCCTGCGCCCCAACCACCCCCGCCAGCAACAAGGGAGAAGCCGCAGACAGAGCACGGACAGCAAGATGGGGAGTGATCACCATGGAAACAGGCAAGCGGGGAAAGGAGTGCCCACCAAAGGCGCGCACCTCGCAATCGCAAAAAACCCGTTGCCCCCAAGAGACCACAATCCACCTGCTTGAGGACACTCTTGTCCGAATTTTCCCTCCAGGGCCCTCGCTCAGCCCCCCTGCAAGCCCTGCGCAGCCAGAGTGTGCCTGTCCGCAGCCTCCCCATCCCCCATCCTCCGACAGACCCGCGCGAGACGGTGCAGGAGTTCGGGATGCGGACGCAGGGCAACCGCCTCTTCGAGCAGTTTGCGGGCACCAGCAAGGTCATCGCCTTCAAGGCAGATATCGGACAGGGCAGCGAAGGTGCGGGCTCGGTCGGGGCCCTGGGTGAAGCGACGCAGGGCGTCTTCCAGCTGGGTCCTGGCCTGAGCGAACTGGCCTGCTTCGATATCGAGCAGGCCCAGGCGAAAGAGGGCCTCGCCATCGCCCGAAAGATCATGGTCCAATCGATACGCAACTCGTGCAGCGGGAATGCGACCGGTTTCTTCCAGCGCGCGGCCCAGCCGGAAGGGGGCGATGGATTTTTCCGGATAACGCGCACCCGGGGCAAGCGATCGTTCCAGAGCTTCCACCGCTCGCTGCCAGAGTCGGGCCCGAGATTCGAGAATACCCAGCAGGTAATAGGCTTCCGCAGACCAGGCCCCTTCGAGCTCGCCCAGGATCAACTCGCGGGCGCGCTCCGGGCGACCAGCGGAAAGATGCTTGCGGGCCGCCGCAAGGGGAGCCCGTCCTGAAGAGGGGGAGCGCGGCTGGCCCAGCAACTCGGCCCTCGCGCCAGCCAGAAGAGCGATGGCGGGATCGGTGGGTTCCGGGCTGGGATCCTGCTGGCCTGGCTGAACGAAGATCAGCACCAGACCTGCGAGCAGGGCGAAGGAGAGAAAGACAATCAAACCGGCCCTCATTCTCCAGACCCCCGCACAAGGACAAAGTTCATACCGGGCATCAGAGCGGGAAAGCGTTCCGAGGAACCATCAGGCCAGGTGACCTCGGCCTGGAAGGGACCCTTGTGGGACCCGGTTCCGAACTGGGCCTCCTGGGCGTTTGCGGATTGATAGGTGCCCGACGAAGTGATCCAGCGGTACTGGGGCCGGGGCCCGCCCAGAAGGGCGACCCGCGAGCCGATGGCGCGGCGGTTCATGGACCCTGGTTGCTGCAGGGAGAGCAAGATGCCCCTGCCGGGAGCAGCGTCGTTACGCAGCAGGCGCACCGATCCTGTCAGGTCGCGTACCACCAGATCCATATCCCCGTCCCGGTCGAGGTCCGCGCACACCGCTCCACGCTCAATACCCTGCTGCTGGACCCAGTCCCCTGCCTCGGCCGCGTGAATGGGTTCGAAGCGGTTCTCCACCTGGCGGAACAGGAGCGCCGGCTGGCGCTGGCTCCAGCCCTGTTGACGGCAGATGGTCTCACCATACACATGACCATTGAAGACCAGCAGTTCCTGCGTGCCATCGCAGTCCATGTCCAGGAAGGTCGTGGCCCAACCAAGATAGGGCACCGAGATCTGACCCAGGCCCCAGCGCCGGGTGGCATCATCAAAAAACAGGTCCCCTAGATTCAGGTGCAGGGTGTTGCGATCCCCCATGAAGTTGGAGGTGAACACATCGGGTCGGCCATCGCGGTTCACATCGCCCAAAGCAATGCCCATGGTGGCCTGCCCCAGGCCGTTCTCGTCAAAAGCGATACCGCTTGTGAGACCGTTCTCGCTGAATAATCCGTCAGCGCCCCGCTGGAAGAAGAAGTTGGGGCCAGAGTCGTTGCCCACAAAAATCTCCTGAGTGCCATCGCCGTCGAAGTCGGCGCTGACCACGCCCAGGCCATAGGCGGCTTTCACGGCGGCAAAGCCCAGCGAGGCGGGGACAAAAGAACCGTCGCCTTCATTGAGGTAGACCTCGTCGGGTTCCGCAGAAAGACCCAGCGGTCCTCCAAAGACCTCGGCCCCACGAAACATCATCGGCTTGGGCAGGGACTCGGGGTCGAACTGCACATAGTTGGCGACATAGAGATCCAGGTCACCGTCTCCGTCGAAATCGCCGAAGGATGCCGCAGTGCTCCAGACGGATGTCTGAGCGAGACCCGAAGAAGCGCTGGCATCGCGGAAGCCGCCGCCGACCTGCTGCAAGAAAAGCGAGTTGGGACCATGGGCGCAGACGAAGAGATCATCCAGGCCGTCCCCGTTCACATCCCCCACCGCTGTGCCGAAACTCCAGCGCGAGAAGGAAAGACCACTGGCCTGGGTGGCATCGCGAAACTTGAGCCGACCCAGGTTCTCCATGTAACGCCCGCCGCTACTCATGTCGGGATCCGTGACGCTGCCCCCACAAGCGGGCAGAAAGAGATCCAGGTCTCCGTCGCCGTCTCCGTCGATCAAGGCCAGCCCCCCGCCCTTGACCTCGATCAGGGCCGCGGGGTCGCGGTTGCTGTGGGAAGGCAGCTGCCCCAAACCCGCCAGGTAGGAGACCTCGGTCATTCCATAGGGAAACTCTGGGCCCTCGTTCTCGCAAGATGCGCTGAACCCCAACAGAAGGGCGACACCGAGCGGACGACAGGACCTCACTTGCGCACTGTGTCCTTGCATGCCAGGTCCTCGCTCGCCGTGTCCTTTGCGAGACGACCAGAGAAACCATAGGCGGTGCACTCGTCCAGGATCACGGGCACCTTGGTGCCCAGCAGTTCTTCGCCCCCCGCCACGGACACGGACAAACCATGCACCGAACGGCCCTGGAGAATGTTTGCGTCACGGGGGGAAACGGCCTCCAGGAACACCTGCTCCGTACGCCCGCACCATTGCTCAAAGCGCGCCCGTTGCACGCGCTCCGAAGTTTCCATCAGGCGCTTGTGGCGTTCCTTCTTGATTGCCTCCGGCACATCATCAGGAAAACCAGCCGCCTTGGTGAGAGGGCGCTCGTCATACTTGAAGATGTAATTGACAATGAACTGCTGCTCTTCGAGAAAGCGCTGGGAACCGACGAAGTCCTCTTCAGTCTCCCCCGAGAAACCCACGATCCAATCGCTGCCCAGTTCCAGATCCGGCAGCACAGAGCGCAGGGTGTCCGCACGCTTGCGATAGAGGTCCAAGTTGTAGGCCCGCTTCATGCGCTTCAGGACCGGATCGCTCCCGGCCTGGGCGGGCAGGGGCAGGAAACGGTCCACCTTGTCGCAATCTCGCATCGCTTCCGCCAGGGCGCGGGTCGCATAGGAGGGATGCAAGGTGATCATGCGAATTCGCTCCAGCCCGGGCACCTCCTGCAGGGCGCGCAGGAGATCGCCAAGACCCTCACGACCCTGACGGCCCGTGCCGCTGGGCTCGCCCTCCAGGGGCACGGAAAAATCCTCGCCGTAGCTGTTCACGGTCTGTCCCAGCAAAGTCAGCACCTTGACACCCTGGTCCGCGTGCCAGCGGGCCTCTTCCACCAGCTGAGGAATCGAACGGCTCTGCACCCCGCCACGGGTCATGGGTACCACGCAATAGGTGCAGGACAAGGCGCAGCCACGCATGACCGCCATATAAGCCTGCCTGCCTCCGGTCCAGATCTCGCCCGTGCGATCCACGGGCACCTCCGCCGCCATGTCGGTGAAAGCCACCCGTTCATCGCTGCGGCTCAAACTGGAATCCGCCCGTCGCGCGCGCACTTCTTCCACCATTTGAGGCAGGTGCTGGAACTGGCGTGTCCCCGCCACCAGGTCGATGTGCGCGGCGCGTTTGAAAGCCTCTTTCTCCACCCGTTGGGCCATGCAGCCCATCAAACCGATGACCATGTCCGGGCGGCGTTTCTTGAGTTGCTTGAGTTCTCCCACCCAGCTCCAGGTGCGCTCCTCTGCGTGGTCGCGCACGCTGCAGGTGTTGAAGATGACCACGTCGGCGTCCTCCACCGATGAAGTGGTGCCATAACCCGACCTGCGAAAGCGCCCCTCCACCAGAGACGAATCATACTTGTTCATCTGGCAGCCAAAGGTCACCACGCAGAGCCGCGGAGCGGCCGCACCCACGGGGATGTTCTGGGGCTCGGAAGTGTGGCGCGTGGTGGTCATGACGGCTCATTGCGCCGGAGCGCGAGGGCCATCATGCCAGAGGAAGGCCTGGGACCGCACGGTGAAACAGGGCAGCACGGCAAAACAGGACAGCCCGGGCAATGGGTGGCCAACAAAAGCGGTCAACCGGGACGGCGCGCAACAACCTCATCTCGGCCGCCAGCAACTCCCGGCCACGGTCCCTAAAAGGGCCGCGAGGAATCCCCAAGCCGCCGGCAGAAGCCCCCAGAACACGGATGTCATGGCTCGCCGGAGCCGGGCCTCAGCCTGGCCGAGACACCACCAGAGCATCAGATTTCCGAGCCCCATTCCCCAGAAAGCCCCCATGGCGCTGCAGCGCTGCCATCGCAAGCCCAGCAGCAAGAGCGGGAAGAGGGTCACGTAACCAGAAAACGCCACCACCGCCTGGGAAAAAATCGATCCCGGCACAAACCGCCAGAGCACAAGAACCGCCACCGCAATCAACAAGCCAAACAACCTCCCCCGCCGCACCTCGGTGCGCCCATCGGACGCGGGCCGCAACACATCCCGGCTCAGCATCGATCCCAAGGTCAGAAGCTGCGCGTCCAGGGTGCTCATGACCTGAGCCCTGGAGAGGAACCCAAGGTGTACTCGGGAGAGTCCACAGGCAGCCGGCCTCCCCCGCCCGCAGCCTCTCCGCGGGGGTTGGCATGCAAGTTGACTTCAAGACCAATGGACACCTCCGGCGGCTTCCGACTTTCACCAACGGCCCCTGGTGTGCTGCCGGCGGTGTCCATCCCTTTCCCAAACCCCTTCAAGCGATGACAAGAACAAACGCAACCATCGTCCTGCTCAGCAGTCTGCTCTCCTCCTGCGGAATGGACTTCCACTTGACCGATCCCGGTGTGGGCATCACCGTCCTGCAAGAGGTCGAACCCAACGATCAGCCCTGGGAGACCCAAGTCTTCGATCCCTTGGAATCCTGCATGGTCCTGGACCTGGTGGGCTCGGTGCAGACGGCTCCAGGTTTCGATCTGACCGATCATCTGGGCTTCATCGCCGAAAGCCCCATGGAGATCTGCGTCACCCTTGAGGGGGAATTCGAGTACCTCGATTTTGATCTGGCGGTCTGGGACCCCACCAGCGAGACCTACTCCCTCGTCTGGCAGACCTCTGGGGATGTGGAGACCGCGATCTTCGAGGTGAATCACGCGGGCCCCTTCCAACTGGCGGTCTTTGCCCCCTTCGAGGACGGGGACTGGATCCTGCGGATTGAGACCTTCCCCTTGCCCGGGTACAACCCGGAGGCGGACTCCGCTCCCGGGGATAGGATCCAGGCGCTGAAAGCGACCCGCGCAGAGACCCGAGGTCTGAAGACCCTACTGCCCTGATCCTGCTGCCAGAGGCTTGTCAAGCAAGGGCACACAATGCCCTCGAAGACAACCAAGGCGGTTGCAGGCCCCCCGGAGAACTGACGCAGGGACATGCGCGAGCAGAAAAACGCTCCAGCGCCCCCGAGAACTCGCCGGGAAGAGCCGATAGACTTCTGGTTCCCGTCCCCGCGCGGGCACAGCATGCGTCATTCCATTCCCACCCCAGTCCCGCCCCGTGTGGCTGCCTGCTGCAAGGGTGCTCTCTGGGTGGCAGCTCTTCTCTTGGGAGGTCTCGGTCTGGTGGCATGTGGCTCAGACGAGGCAACCACGGGCGCCGGTCCGGGCGAGGTGCGTTATCTGTGGCCCCGGCCATTCGAAGACTTCACGCCCTCGCACCAGCCGACCCTGATCGCGCGCCTGGAGGCGCCCTCCGATCCAGCGGTCTGGAAGGCTACTGTGGAAGGCGAAGCAACTCCGCGCTATGGCAACCAGCGTCTGGTTCTGCCCACCGCCAAGGGAGGCTCCCTGATTGTGCCCGGTCCACTGCAACCGGGTTTCAATCGCATCGTGGTGGAAGGTGTTTTTCAAGGTACCAAGCAACGGGTGGATCTCAGTCTGATCTCTGCCGCCGGACGAGAGGTGCCCCTTCAGGCGCAGATCGCCCTGCCCCTGGGCAGCAACCAGTCCCTGATCTTCGACGCACCCAAGTTGCCCACCTCGAAACCCTTCACGGAATTGCGCATCTCGATTCAGGGCGGACCCAGCGGAATCCAGCATGTGGACTTCTGGCAGCGACCCGCCAGCGCCCACTATCCGCCGCTCGATGGCCCCGCCGGTACGATTGCCATCGGGGAAGAAGCCCGCATGGGCTGGGGACTGCCCCAGGATCTCAAGGTGAGCTGTCCCCTGGGACCCATCAAGTCCGGATCCACCCTGATCGCTTCGGCGGGCATGCTCAAAGCGGCCCGCACTCGCGGCGAAGATCCCAGGTTGGAAGTCACGATCAGCGGCCAGGGCTTTTCGGATGCAGTCGGCAGCCTGGATCTTGCACGCAAGGACCACCCCTTCCAGGACCTGGAGGTTGACCTTGCGAAGTATGCGGGTCTGGAGGCCCGGGTCTCTTTCCTGTTCAAGCAAGAGCAGGCCGAACTGGGCGCCTGCGCCCTGACCAATCTGGCCGTGCTGGACGCCGGAAAGTCGCCGCCCCTGGCCCTTCTGATCACCAGCGACACCCACCGCGGAGACCATCTGGGCTGTGCGAATCTGGGAGTCGACGTCAGCACCCCGAGCCTCGATGCCCTGGGTCAGCGCGGGATGTTCTTTGAGCGCACCTATTCCTCCACCAATGTCACCTCGCCCTCCCACGCTGCGATCCTGACGGGCATCCATCCGCGCGATGGCCGGGTGCTGACCAATACCGAGCGCATGGTGGATGAAGCCTGGACCCTGGGAGAGGCCTATCGGCAGCAGGGCTGGTGGACCATCGCTGTGGTCACCGTGCGTCACCTGGGTCCCCTGGGCACCCACATCGCCCAGGGCTTTGACAAGGTCTGGGCCCCGCTCGGCCGTCCGCCCCGGGCAGAAATTCCCGTTGAGCAGGTACAGCAGTGGTTGGACGAGGCTGCCGGGCGGCCGGTGTTCATCTGGCTGCACCTGTTTGACGCCCACGACCCCTACGAGCCACCGTCGGAGTTCGCTGCCCGCTATTGGGATGCAAGCCTCGACCCCTTTGACCCAAGCCTGCCGCCGCACAACTGGACCCCGGGAACTTATCCCCCACGGCTCAAAGATCTGCGCCGCACGGACTGGCCCGCGGCCCTCTACCGGGGAGAGGTCAGTTACCTCGACAAGGAACTGGGTCGTCTGCTGCGCCACCCGAGGGTGCAGCAGGGACTGGTAGCCTTCACCGCGGACCACGGAGAAGAACTGGACGGGATCCTCAGTCGCTTTGATCACCGTTCGTTGACGCCCTCGACCCTGCATGTGCCACTGATCCTGGCCGGGGACCAGGTCCCCGAAGGAGTGCGGGTCGAGCGCTCGGTGGATCAACTGGACATCGGACGCACGCTGCTCGACCTGTCAGGTCTGTATGGAGCTGACTACCCAGGACGCAACCTGCTGCGTCACCTTGAAGCCGATGAAGGAGCCCCACAGGAGCCCTTCTTCGCGCTGGGCGCCCATGGCTTCAACGCGTCCTTGACTGCCGACAACTGGCACCTGCTCCTGCAATTGCGATCGCAACGGCAACCCCTCCTCGGCAGGGTGCCCCTCTGGCATGTGTCCTTGCACGATCTGACACAGGACCCCCTCTGCGGGACGAATCTGCAAGAGCAGGAAAAAGCCAGGACCAGGAGCATGCTGGAGCAGCTGATGGCCTGGCTGCGCCAGCGAGAGCACGACCCCATCGTGGCCATGCGCAACACCAGCGCCGCCGAGATTGCAGAGCTGTCCGCCCTGGGATACTCCACCGGCGTGGAGTCCCTGGAATCAGAAAAACCCTGGCTGCCGGTCGAGCTGACCGTAGAGGACATCATGGAGCGACAACCATGATCCTATTGCGCAGTTGGTTGTCCGCGCGGGACCGCCGAGCCCTGATGCTCACCGTCGCCCTGTTCACCCTCGCCTCCTGCGGCCAGGAATCCACAGGACTGCCCGCGGGTCCGGGGCATGTACAGCACCTTGAGCTGACGACCTTCGACGCGCCCCCGGTTGCCCAGCCCGTGACGGTGGCAGAGTTCATCCCCAAGAAGAACGATCCCGACTGGGGAGCCACAGGCACCAAACGCGGAGAGTTCATCAAGGTGGTTGCGGGTCCCGATGCCGCCGACCGGCTGCCCGCCAACCGCATTCCTGCCATGGTTGCGGAGGGCAGCGAACCCCTGACCGTGACCCTCAAGAAATCAATCGATCCAGGCAGCTTCAATTCAGTAGTGGTCGGCGTGGACACTTTTGGCGCCCTGCCCGAGTTGCTGCGCGTGTCGATCCTACGGGACGAGCAATTGGTCACCCACAGTCGCTGGGTCGAGTGCTCCTCCACGCCAGTTGGCCCGGTGCACTTCCTCTTTCCCCTGCCCGCCCTGCGCGGACAACTCAAGCACATCAACCGCATTCGCATCGAATCCAGGGGCCTGACCACCATGATGGCGGTCACCTCCATGGCGATCCTGCGCAATCCCCTTGAGAAATTCGCACCAAGCACGACCGCCGGGGCGGCCATGCTCTCCCTGGGCAGCGAAGCACGCGCCGGTTGGCCTGTGGCAACGCACACGCCCCTGACCGCCGCATTCAAGGTCCCCGAACGGGCGCGCTTGCGCTTCAGCCTGGCGATGATTCCGATCTTGCGACGGCCAAATCAGGTCCCGTCCATCGCCGTCCATGTCCGCAGTCAGGGAATGGAGCCCCAGATCGCACGCTACAGCCTGGAAAACCGCATGCAGGCTCCCTTGACCTGGCACAACCAGTTCCTGGATCTGGCCGAGTACGCGGGGCGTGAAGTGCGCGTGGAGTTCCGCATGCTGGTGCATCCCGAGTGCAAAGACGAGGGCTGGGCTTTTGTGGCCGAACCCCTGGTCTCGGTCCAGGGTCAGGACGCTCCCACCGTGTTCCTGATCACCAGCGATACCCACCGGGCGGACCACCTGGGCAGCGGTTCCCTGGTGCAGACGCCGAACCTGGACGCCCTGGCTGCGCGCGGAATCCTCTTTGAGGACGCCCTGACCGCCACCAACGTGACCAACCCCTCGCATGTCTCCCTGATGACCGGACTGACCCCCCGGGAAACCCGCATCCTGAACAACCACTCACCGCTCCTGCCCAAAGCCGAGACCCTGGCCGAACGCTTCAGTGAAGCGGGATATCGCTGCTTTGCCGCCGTCAGCGCCTTCCATCTGCAGCACACGGAGAGCGGCTTGGGCCAGGGCTTCGACCGACTGGACGCGCCGGTACGCAATCAGCGCCACGGTGGGATCGCGGCGGAGCGCCTCAGCCATTGGCTGGCCGAGGCCGACGGCGAACCTGTTTTTGTCTGGCTGCATGTGTTCGACGCACACTCGCCCTACGAACCCCCGGCCCCATTCAGCAACAGGTACTGGCCCGAGGGCACTGATGCCTTCGACCCAGCCTTGCCCCTGGGCTACCCCGCCAGCATCAGCCCGCCCGCACACCTGCGCGACCTACGCGACCCGGCCTATGCGCGCGCCCAGTACCGGGGTGGTGTGGACTATGTGGACCAGACCGTTGGCAAAATGCTCAGCATCCCGCGCATGGAAGGGGCACTGATAGCCTTCACCGCGGACCACGGGGAGTGTTTTGGCGAACACGACGTGTGGTTCGACCACGCGGAACTCTACCCCTCTTCGGTGCATGTGCCCCTGATCCTGGCGGGGCCCGGCGTGGCCCAGGGCAAGATCTTCAGCGGTGCCTCGCGCCAATACGATGTGGCCCACACCCTGCTGGCCGCCGCGGGAATCGGATCGGCGGGCTTTCCCGGCCAGGACCTGCGGGGACTGCTGGAAAAACCCGACAAGGGGCCGCGCATGCTGCTCGCCGCACACGGCATGAGCGCCGCCATCAGCATCGGCAAGTGGTATTTCATTCTGCAACTCAAGGACCACAAGGAGTGGTCCCTCAAAGAGTGGCGTACCAAGCACACCTTTGAGCTCTTTGATCTGAATGCGGATCCCGGCTGCCTGCAGGATCTGTCCGCCTCCCAGCCGGAACGGGTAAAGGTCTTACGCAAACGCGTGGTGCAGTGGCTGACCAGTGCCCCGGAAGATGGCCTGGGAAGTTCCCAAGCCATCACGCCTGAGCAGGCAGAGGACCTGAATGCCCTTGGGTATGCCACCGGGAAAGAACCCGAGGCGACGATCTGGTTTGACCCCGACTGCGCCTGTGAGCACTGCGCGCCTTTTGCAGGGGCGCGCTGAGTTTCTGGGCGGGGATCGGCGGGCTCAGGCGGTCTGCTCAAGGGCCCGGCGCAGAACCGCCAGCGCCAGGTCCGCGTCTGCTATCGAAAAGACAAGCGGCGGCTTGATCTTGAGCACATCGTGCCCGGGCCCATCGATCGCCAGCAGCACACCCGCCTGCCTTGCCCTGGCCACCACCCGAGCCAATCGCTCGGGATCCCCCAGGCGGGTCTCGGCGTCGCGCACGAAAGCCACCCCCAGGTAGAGGCCGCGGCCGCGCACATCCCCCAGTACGGGGAAGTCTTGGGCCAACTGACACAAGCCCTGTGAAAGATGCGCACCCACTTCGGCGGCCTTGGCGATCAAGCCCTCCTGCTCGATCACATCCAACACAGCCATGCCGACGGCACAAGAAACCGGATTACCCCCAAAGGTGTTGAAGTACTCGGGACCCTGGCCAAAGGCCTGGGCCACCGGGCCAGTCGCAATGACCGCTCCCATGGGATGACCATTGCCCATGGGCTTGCCCAGGGTCACCATATCCGGCACAAAGGGCTCCTGCTCAAAGGCCCACCAACCGTCCCCCACCCTGCCAAATCCCACCTGCACCTCGTCCACGATGCACAGGCCGCCGTGGCTGCGCACCAGAGCGGCGGCGCGACTCAACCACCCCTTGGGGGGCACCACCTGACCACCACAACCGATCAGGGGCTCGGCCAGGAGCGCGGCTACACGCCCGCCTCCTGCTTCGATGTCAAGGCAGGCCTGTTCCACGCTGGCAGCGTAGGCCTCGGCTGCATGCGGTCCCCGGTGCAGGCCCGCATAAGGATCGGGGCAGGGCAACTCATGCACCCAGTGCGGTGCGCCCCCGCCGCCGGGCGCGTTGAACTTATAGGGACTGACGGCCACGGCCCCTTGGCTGTTGCCGTGGTAGCCACCCCCGAGCACCAGGAAATGCTCCGCCCCCGTGGCCGCCCGGGCCATTCGCAGGGCCAGCTCGGTGGCTTCAGAGCCGGAGTTCACCAACTGAACCGTGTCGAGGGGATCAGGAAAAAGGTCCACTAGGCGCTGGGCGTAGGCCAGCCGCCCCGGGTGCAGATAGCGCGTGTTCGTGTTCAGGCTTGCAGCTTGATTGGCGAGGGCACTCACCACGTGTGGGTGGCAGTGCCCCACATGACAGACGTTGTTGACGCAATCAAGAAAGGCTCTTCCCTCGGCGTCGAAGAGGTAGCTCCGGGTTCCTCGCAGGATGGTGAGGGGTTCGTCGTAGGAGAGAGAAAGCGCTGGATTGAGCACCGCCGCGCGGGCTGCCAGCAGATCTGCCCTGTCCCTTGGGCCAGGAGACCTGCTCCCTGACAGCAACCCCAACCCGACCCCCAGATGATGGGCGCCCTGCTCGGGTTGAATCGCAAGCAAGGCCTCCAACGCCAGGACTCCATCGCCTGTGTGCTGGGTCAAGTGCAAATTGTGCGGGTCCGCCTCCCGCGCGGCCCGACCGTGCATGAGGCTCATGGTCAAGCGTGCCGCAGCGCATGGCAGCACCAGATCAAGCTCCTCAAGGTGCAGAGGAAAACTCTGGTGGTAACCACGCACCAAAGCCAGAGCCACAGGAAGAGGATCATCCTCACTCAACTGGATGGCATAGGCCACAGCGATGCCTACCTCCGCGACGCGCGCGGATACTGCCGCATCCCCCAGATCAAACAGGCCCGTGACCCGAGCGCCGTCTCTGGTCTCCACGCCAGTCAGGTTGAACTCGTTGGCGTCATAGAACAGAAGCTGCTGGGGTAGCTCTTCGATCACCCCTTGCACCCTGCCCCCGTACATCAACAGCACGGCCTCGAACATGCTGCGGATTTTTGGGTCCGGTTCGTGCTGCAGCAATGCGGCAAGCTGGCTCGTGGCCTCCATGGTCCAGCTGTGTTGCCCGGCGCCCGCATCCACCTGCAACTCCGCCAGACAACGGTCCACACGACCGAGCAGTTCCCCAAGACTGAACCAGGTTTCAAGGTTGCGCCCCTTGAGGTCAGCCAGCAGCGGCCCCGGCACCCAACTCATCATGCGCGCCAGATGCAGGCGCCCGTCGGTACCGTTGAATTCGACCCAATCATCACCAGCGGAAGTCGGCACCAGCTCCGGCGCCACCCCCGGCAGCTCTCGCGCCAGACAGCGCAGAATCATGGCCTCCAACTGCAAGCGCGCGCGATTTCCAGCGTTTTGGACCCGCAACACATGGCTTGGCTCCCCGGCCCCATCAAGCAGAGCAAAGTTGCGGTCCTCGTAGCTCGTCAGGGACTTGAGGGCCCCCTCCAGGCCCCAATGGGCGTGCATGAGTTCACCGGCCCGGTGCAGGTCAAGGTCGGCGGAGGGGGGCGGAAGGGGATCCATGGGAGGCAGCACGATAGCGCCCCCGACCAGCCAGGGAGACCCCCCTGTACCGATTTGGACCCCAAATGCCCCCCTCCACGGCCCTCCTACGGATGCGGGGGTACCTTTTCCTGTGAACCTGCGCACCCGATCCAAAGCCCCCCTGTTGGCGGCAGCCGCCCTGATGGGTGCCTGCATGGTGCAGCCCCCCGCGAGTCGGGTGCAGGCTGCCGAGGGGATCGTGCGTGCGGCCGACCAACTGGAAGCCTTGCGCATCTCCGCAATGCTCGACTCCCTGGGCCCCAGGCTCGAAGCCCTGCTGCCCAACTCAAGCCTGCCCGATGATCTGGAGGTCTGGATCCAAGGGCAACCCCGACTCTACGCCTTCCCGGGAAGTCAGGTGGATGACGCGGAAGGTCTTTGGAGCGAACACCACCACCGGGTGCTGCTGGCCCGCAACGCGGACAACCTGGAACGAACCCTGGCCCACGAGCTGGCCCACGCGGCCCTCGATGAACCCTGGCAGATGCTGCCCGGCACTCTGGAGGAAGGCCTCTGCGATCTGGTCAGCGCCAGGCTTTGCCCACAGGGTGCTTCCCGCTTGCGTGCGGGGCGCCTCTGTTCAGCGGCCCTGGCCTGCGGCGGCCTCAAGCTCGAACTGCGGCTCTCCTGGCCGGACGACCAACGCCAGTGGCTGGCACGGGTGACACTTTCCGGTGAAGACCAGGGCGATAGCCCCCAGCAGGAAGTCTTCGAAGTCGAAGCAGGCCTCTCCAGCACAGCCTTGACCAGCGGAACCAAGCGTGGTTTCTATGGCCTGGCCTTCCTGGTCATGGAACGGGCCACGGCCAACATCGGGCTTGAGGGAATCAGAGACCTCTGCCAGCGGGCTGAGACCGAGGACCTGGACGAAGTGCCCCCGGCCTGGTTGCTCGAAGCCGCTGAGCTCGAAGACGAAACCCTGGCCTGGCGTAGGGCAGCGGTGGAACAGATGGGTCCCGAGGAACTACGCGAACTGGTGCAGATGTACCCGAACTTCGCCGTGGATGCGCTCTACTCATGGCTCGTCAATGAGGACCTTGAAGCTGGTTGGCCCGAGGGCCTGGTGGCTGAATTGGAACTTCTGGGCGGTCCCACGATCTCTCTGGTGGGAGTCGACTCCCTCTTGGAATCCCTGCGCGAGCGACAGGCAGAAAACTCCCTGGCCCAATTGACCGCAGCGCCTCAATCCGTCGACAAGTGACGGTACACGCCGCGCTGGCCCCTGGTCTCCTCCACCCCCACCTTGATCCGTTGCACTTTCACCTTGGGAAAGCGCCGGCCAAGTTCATCGAGCAGGCGTCGGCCGAACCAGGTGGCGAGGTTCTCAGATGAGGTGTTGTTGATCGGCAGCACGATCAGGTCCCCTTCCGGCACGGTATAGCGGCTCTCTCGGTAGCGCACCTCTTTGTGACCAGCGCCCACATCAGAGACCCGAAGTTCCCCATGCTCTCCGGGCACCAGCAGGTGCTCATCGAGAAAGTTGCACAACTCGCGCACCACCGGCTTGACCTGCTTGAAGTCCAGTACCAGTCCGTGTTCGTCGAGGCCCCCATCGATCTCCACATAGACCCGATAGTTGTGCCCGTGCAAGCGCTCAGCGCTCCCGTCAGGAAAGATCAGAAAGTGAGCCGCAGAGAATTTGAAGTCCTCCTTGGCCAGATCGAGGCCCCAATGTTCCATAGGGGCGAGATAGTAGCGAGTCAGAGCGCAGGTGCCCACTGCTACTGAACTGACACACAAAAGCCCGGCCTGTGCAGCCCCCGGGAGAACTCTCCAAAAGGCTGCCGGCCGTCCAAGTGGATCCCCTATCATCCCCTCCTGATGGCCAAGCTCCCCCTCATCGACGCCCACTGCCACTGGTTCTCGGCTCCCTTCTTCAAGGCTCTGGCGGAAGAAAGCCACATGGAAGGCGCACTTGAGCAGCGCATGGCAAAGGTGCAGGAATCAAGCGGCGTGCAGATGCCCGATCAGGACGACTCGGTCCATCGCAAGCGGTGGCTGACGGAGATGCAAAAGTCCAAGGTCGACCGCCTGGTGATCTTTTCAAGCCACCCGACTGAGTCCCCCACCGTTGCCGAAACCGTGGCCACCGCCCCCGACCGATTCTCCGGCGTTGCGGTCATCAACCCCAAAATGGAAAACGCCGCCGGTGGAGTGCAGGCCCTGCTGGTGGAACGAAACCTCAGTGGCATTCTGCTCTTCCCCGCTCAGCACGGCTACCGCATTGACGATCCCCTCGTCACGCCCGTCCTGGAGCAGGTCGCCGCTGTGGGCGGGCTCTGCTATGTGCACTGCGGTCTGTTCACGGTGCCCCTGCGGGATCATTTCGGCCTCAAGCGTACGGCCAACCCCAGCCTGGCCAATCCGCTCTTTCTGGTGCCCGTTGCGGACCGCCACCCCGAGATCAATTTCATCATTCCCCACTTCGGTGCGGGCATGTTTCGTGAAACCCTGATGGCGGGCATGCAGTGCAGCAACATCCACACAGACTCTTCCTCCTCCAATGGTTGGATTCGCACCCAGCCCCAAAGCCTGACCCTGAAGGATGTGTTCGAACGAGCCCTCGATGCCTTCTCCCCCAGCCGGGTAGTCTTCGGCACAGATTCGGGCACCTTCCCGCGCGGCTGGCGCGAGGATCGGCTCAACGAGCAGTCCCTGATCGTGCGCGACCTCGGCGGCAGCAGCGATGAGCATTCCCAGATCTTCGGGGGCAACATCGCGCGCCTGCTCGGGCTCCCTGTCTAGGAGTCCCGGCCCTCGCGAATCCGCTCAGTTGACCACTGGCGTGTCCACACGCGGCTCTTGACCGCGCAGAACCGAATTCTCGCCAAACAACTGACGCTGGTCCACTTCAAGGGTGCCCTCCAGAGCCTGCACATCGATCTGGCCAGACTGGGCGTAGGCGTCCAAAGCATTCTGCCAGGTGGCCAAACGCACAGCCTCGGGGTCGATGCCCTTTTCCACCATCATGGCCGCCGTGCGCGGAACCGCCAGGGGGTCAGAAACCCCCCAATCCGCTGAAGAGTCCACGATGATGCGCTCGGGCCCGTACTGCCGCAGCAGTTCACACATGCGCGCGCTGCCCATCTTGGTGTGGGGATAGATCGTGAAGGCCGCCCAGGCTCCGGAGTCCAATACGTCCTTGACGGTCTCTTCGTTGTTGTGGTCAATGACCAGCTTGTTCATGGGGACACCGCAGTTGGCCGCCACTTCTATCGAACGCTGGATGCCACGTTTCTTGTCCCGATGGGGCGAGTGCACCATGACCACCATGTCGTTCTCGACAGCGAAATTCAGTTGGGCTTCGTAGGCTCGCTCTTCAGCGGGGGTGATCTCGTCATAGCCAATCTCACCGATGGCCACCACGCCCTCCTTGAGGGCATAACTCGGCAGGACCTCCAGGACCTCCCTGGCCAGACCTTCGTCATTGGCTTCTTTGGAATTCAAGCCAATGGCGCAGTAGTGACTGATGCCAAACTGAGAGGCGCGGAATCGTTCCCAACCCAAGATGCTGGCGAAGTAATCGGTAAAAGCCCCCAAGGTGGTGCGCGGCTGTCCCAGCCAGAAAGCCGGCTCGATCACCGCGCGAATACCTGCCTCGGCCATGGCCACATAGTCATTGGTGGTGCGGCTGGTACAGTGAATGTGGGGATCGAAAAAACGCATGGGATTCATTATTTGGAAGTCTCACGCCCAGGAAGTCGGCCGAAGGCCGCCTGAGAGCAGTCGCCGGCCTGGGCGGCCTCCGCCCAGGGGGAGAGCAAGGGGTCTTGGGCCCGGATGAAGGCCTCCAGCCTACCCTCTTGCAGGGCTCGACCGAGGGCAAGAATCCCTGCGCAGCGGCCTTCGGATGTGCCATGGTTGATTTCGTGGTCGATCAGGGGCAGGGCACGCTCCTGCTCATAGGGTCCCAGGCAAAGCCACAGGTCAGGCTGAATCGGGCGCCCTGCACTGGTGCGTTCTTCCACCAGATCCAAAGCCATGCGTGCCAGATCCTCGTCCAGCCGACCATCCAGGCCATGCACGCGCCAAAGAGGCGAATCCAAGAAGAGCGCCTTGATCGCCATCTGACGCCAGGCCACGTCCTCGAAGTACGCCGCGGGATAAGGATTGTCACAGGCCACCGCTTCAAAGACCGGCACTATGTTGGTGCGGCAGCCTTCCTGCATGCGCCATTGAAAACGAAGAGGGTCCGGCAGCAGGGGCAGGACACGATAAAGGGCACGACACTCACCCTCATCCGCGTGGCCAAAGAGGGCCTCCACCGCTTCGGCGCAACTGGGCTGACCCAAGTCCTCGCGAGTCATCCACAGACAGACGCGCAGGGTCTCAAGCAGACCCCAGCGCTCTGGATTCCAACCTGGCAGAAGTTCCGCGGCACGGGCGAGTTCTGATTCGCTTGGGTCCAGCAGCACCCGGTCCCGGGCATGGCGACTGGAGAGGGCAAAAAGCAGGCCCATGCGCTTGGGATCAACTCCCGCGCGAATTTCCTCTTGCGCCCTGCGAGCAAAATCCCCCGCCTCTGCAGACAACCGCGTCCCGAGCAGGGCGTCCAGGAACTCTCCAATCTGCTTCACATCCAATGCCCTGCTCAGTTCCGAACCTGCCTGTTCACCCTTGATGGTCATGCTCAACGAAGCCCCTCCTCAAGGGTCAGGATCGAATAGGCGGTGGCGGAGGTGATCGCGTAGCCCGCATCCATAAAATCACTCATGCTTCCGTCCTTCAATTGGGTCTTGGTGATATGGGGCCGCAGTTGGGCGTGCCACTCTTCCCGCTCCTCCTCAGGCAGGGTATTGATCACCTTGGCCGCGTAGTAGTGGGCGAAGTAATAAAAGTAGCCCGCGTTGGCATGAAAACCCTCATGGGGAACCGGCCGAGTACGAACGTGATCGAGGAACCCGTGGTGTTTGAAAAGGGCTGCCAGACCTTCACGCACCATCTCGTGGGTCACATGGCGGTCCCCCGCCCGCACCCGCGCCCAGTTGCCAACTTGAGTGCGTCCCAGGCTCCCTTCCATGCGGTTGATGTGCTCGATGCCCCCGATCCGCACACGCGGATTCAAGTCGTATTCGTAGGCTCCCCCGGGCAGGTTGCAGCGCGCCACATAACTCAAAGCCCGCTCGATCACCCTTTGCTCCACACCCCACTCCCGCTGCTGCGCGCGAATCAAGGAGGGCAGGACCAGGGCGGTGCAAAAGGAGGTGGCCCAGGTCGGCATACGGTCATAGGGCGGGTCGTCATAGTAGGCCCAGCCCCCCATGTCCGACTGGTGGGCCAGGAGCGAGGCCAGGAACTTGCGCCCCCGAGCCTCCAGAGCCTTCGCCTGCGGCCCCTCTCCGAATCGCTCATCGTCCAACAACTCCATACAAGCCACAAATCCGTAGAGCGTGCTCCAGACCCGATCGTTGTCCCAGTCCGACCCGCGCGTGGAAGCGCGTGTGCTACAGAGCCACCCGATCGCAAGATCCAAGGCCTTGCGCCGCTCCGGCGTCTGGGGAATCGCCGCCAGAGCCATGGTTCCCAGGGCATGGGCCCCCACCTGCCAGGAGTAGTAGGTTTCAAGCGCAAAGCCCAACTCCAAGACGCAGTCCGGCGCCCCTGCACCCCAACTCCCATCGGGGTTCTGCCGTCCGAGCAAGGAGTCAATGGCCCGCTTGTGCGGCCCGTGCACCTCTTCCCCCGAGAGAACCCGCGGCACATCCCGCGAGATCACCGGCGTGACCTTGGGCAGAACGCGCCCGGAGTCCACAGGATCCTGCACCTGGGGCGCCGCGCAAACCGCCCAACAAACCAGCAAGGGCAACATGCCTACTTGTCCTCTCCCGAGAAGGTCTGAGCTTGACCGGCCTTGTCCTGTTCGAGGCCGGGTGGGCGCTTGTGTTGCTGATCTGAATGATCTTCATTCTCGCCGCTCTCATGCTCCTGATGTTCCGCATGCTCGTGCTCCTGCTGTTCGGCCTCAGGATGCTCGTGACTGTGGCCCTCATGCTCGGCCCCTGAGTCATGATCGTGCTCGCCCCCAGACTCGCCCTCCTGGGAATTGCGCTGGGCCCGGCGCAGCTTTCTTCTAGCTCCCTCCAGGGCGTACTGCGCCTCGGCTATGGCCTCATGCTTGCGGCGCATTTTCTGTTCCTGCTCCAGATCAAAACGCCCACGCTTGTGTTGTAGCGCCTCAAGAGCCTGGGAAGCCCGAACGCGCGCCTGCTCGAGCGCAAACCCCTTGCTAGGCAGTTCATGCTCGAGCACCACCCTCAAGCGCGATGCGGACAAGAGCTTGCCCCGCTCCGCAAAAGCCACACTCATGCGGTGTCGGCGGATGATTTCATCCCGCGAACGGGCCTCCTCTTCCTGCTCGTAGATATCCAGGATCCCCTGCAGATCCTGCTGGGCGCCAATCAGACGCTCCGCGGAGCGATCCAGGGCCATGCGCGCCACCTCCTCCTCCTGGGCCTGTTCCAACGCAGCGAAACGCTCCAGTTTCTTCGTCGCCTGGACAAGAGCCACCTCCGCCCCGTGCATTGCAATTTCCGCGTCCTTGCGAGCCAGCCACTCACCAAGCTTGGCCAGCTCAAGGTCCGTCTGCGCGTGATGCATGGCGCGCTCAGAGGTCTCCAACTTGTGGTGCAGATCCCGCAGTTTCTCCGCTGAGGCCTGGGACTGCTGCTGGTCTTTGGTTCCGCGAGGGGGGTCGGCATGGACCTTGACCACGCAGGCAGACAACAAGCCAGCGATCAGCAACGGAGTGAGACGGGAAATCGAAGTCGATAGAAGAGCTCTTTGAAATTTCATTGTCGGGGGTGGGCGTGGGCGCCCGAGAGGGTCAGAGGTCGCCCATGATGGGGCGCGCAGCCGTTCTTGAAAAGGACATCTTGAAAAGGACCAGTTGCGCGGCTGGACTCAGGGTGCCTGGGCAGAGACAATCCTGCCCCAGAACCTGCCCCCCACTCCCCCCCAGGGCCCAACCAGTCCCTTCTGGCTCGAACCTCAGCAACAGAAACATGACACACGGCACCTTCCAGACTCCCGACCCCCACAATGAACCGGTCAAGGACTACGCCCCCGGTAGCCCCGAGCGTGAGAGCCTTCAGGCTGAACTCAAGCGCATGCGCGCCAACCCGATCGAGGTTCCCCTGCTGGTGGGCGGCGAGAAGGTGTGCACGGGCAACACCGCCAAGATGCGCTCGCCCCACGATCATGACCTGGACCTGGGCAGCTATCACCAGGCCAGGCCGGAGGATGTGACCCAAGCAATCGACGCAGCCACCGAGGCCCGCGCTGACTGGCAGGCCCTGCCCTGGGAAGAGCGCGCCACTGTCTTCCTCAAAGCCGCCGACCTTCTAGCTGGCCCCTGGCGCGACCGTGTCAACGCCGCCACCATGCTGGGCCAGAGCAAGACCTGCCACCAGGCCGAGATCGATGCGGCCTGCGAACTGATCGATTTCTGGCGCTACAACGTGCGTTTCATGGAACGCATCTACTCTGAGCAGCCCCATTCCTCCGCAGGTTGTTGGAACCGCCTGGAGCACCGCCCCCTCGATGGCTTCGTGTTTGCAATCACGCCCTTCAACTTCACCTCCATCGCCGGCAACCTGCCCACTGCTCCCGCCATGCTGGGCAACACCACGATCTGGAAGCCCGCTTCCACATCGGTTCTGTCCAACTATTACCTCTCCGAACTCATGATCGAAGCGGGCGTCCCCGCCGGGGTGATCAACTTCCTGCCCGGCCGCGGCGCCCAGGTGGGCGACCCGGTGATGGCCGATTCACGACTGGCCGGAATCCACTTCACCGGATCCACTGCTGTGTTCCAGGGCATCTGGCGCACCATCGCCGAGCACCTGCCGAGCTACGGACAATATCCGCGCCTGGTGGGCGAGACCGGTGGCAAGGATTTTGTCATGGCCCTGCCCGGCAGCGAAGCGCGCACCCTGGCCGTAGCCCTGGCCCGTGGCGCATTCGAATACCAAGGCCAGAAGTGCTCTGCCGCCAGCCGTGCCTATGTCCCGCGCTCGATCTGGCCTGATGTGCTGGAGGAGCTTGAGTCCATCAGCTCGGAGATGGCCATGGGCGACCCGGGCGACTTCGACAACTTCCTGGGCGCCGTGATCGACGAGAGCAGCTTCAACAAGCTCTCCAAGGCCATCGATGGCGCCCGCGCAGACTCCAGCTGCAAGGTAGTCGTGGGCGGCGAGTGCGACTCCAGCCAAGGCTGGTTCATCCGGCCCACGGTGATTGAGACCGGCGACCCGAAGCATGACCTGATGCGCACCGAGCTCTTTGGCCCGGTGTTGACAGTGTTCCCCTATGACGACGCAAGAGTCGACGAAACCGTCCAGTTGTGCGCGGATACGAGCGAGTACGCACTGACTGGCGCGGTCTTCGGGACAGATCGCAAGGCCCTGCGCAAGGCCATGGAGACCCTGCGCTTCGCCGCGGGGAACTTCTATGTCAACGACAAGCCGACCGGTGCTGTGGTTGGACAGCAGCCCTTTGGTGGAGCCCGTGCCTCAGGCACGAATGACAAGGCGGGGTCGATCCTGAATCTGCTTCGATGGGTGAGTCCACGGACGATCAAGGAGACCTTTATTCCCCCATCCGACTGGCGTTACCCGTTCCTGGGCACTGGCGACTAGAACGTGACAGCGATCCCGTTGCTGAAGTTGGACACGCCGCCCACATCTCTGAACCACAGTTGATACAACCAGGTATCACCTGATGTGATCACCCCCGCGGGGGGGTCAGGCAGCACAGCAGGTATGTCATACCCGCTTCCCACTGAAGAAGTGCCGGTCAGGTTCTGGAGAACGCCAGCGGCATCGAAGCGGCCCAATGAATTCAAGGTAGCCGAGGTTACGCCGGTGTAGCGGCCGAGAGGCGCGCTCAAACAGAGCAGACCCTGACTCACGGTCACGGGGTTGGGCAACTCGCCCGCTGAGACCAGGAAATAACCAAACTGGTCAAGGGGACCACCGTCCGCTTCAAGGTGAAAAAGGCCGGGCCCGCTGAAGGAGGAGTTCTCCAGGGTCACTGGCTGCCCCCCTGAGGTGTTGTTGGCAGGGTCACAGAAGAGGCTAGGGCCTCCTACCAGGCCATCGAATTCGACAATGTATTCGCTGGGTGCGGTCGATGTGGCGAGCATGTCGTTCCAGCCGCCCCCATGCCATTCGCCGTAGTCCTCGCCTGCGGGGTTGTCGTTGGGTTCACCGGTGGCCCAGAAGGTAAAGACCAAGGGCTCGCCCGTGATCCACTCCCAGCCTCCGCCGGGTTCCGCGTAGGTGCTGGAGGAGGTGTTTTGAATCAGGCCGATCCAGGGACGCGTGAAAGTCAAGTTGGCAACGATCCAATCATGCTCCGCCTGATCTGTAATCGTGACCAGATGCCCGGTCAGGCCATTGAAGTCCATGGCCTCGGCTCCAGCGCGAGCGGTGTGCCAATCTGGACCGTCGTGGACAACCAGATAGGAGTGTCCATTCCCGGGATTCACGATCGGGACCTGAGGGCTCAAGCCAAACGTGCCAATGCCTCCAGCTGCGGTTGGATAGGTGCCCACTCGCACAAGATATTCGACGCCCGCGACAGCAGGGAAAGTCAGCTCGGACTGGAGACCGCAGGCATCATCGTTGCAAGCCAACATGATGTCGTTGCAGGTCACTCCATCATAGACCGCAACTTTGGTGTCGACTGTGGTTTGTCCGCAGAACGACAAGAGCGTGGGAGCCGAAGTGGCCGCAGTCCATCGGAACCACACATCCTGCTCCACCTGGTCGGAACCGAAGGCCAGGCACAGAGGGTCAGCCAGGCCGTCCGTTGTGGCAGTCGAGTTGTCGAATGCATGCGGCCCGGGACCGCTGATCGCCAGGGCAGAAAGACAATCGTCGCTGCCCTGGGCCAAGAGGGGAGAAACGAGCAGCAAGGAAAAGCAGAAAGCAGCAAGGCGCATGAGAGTCAAGGGGTGGCAAACAAAGGGATAGAGGACCGCAATGAAGCATACATCTGGAATCCAGAATGCGCGCAAGAACCCTCGTCGCGGGCCAAGGATGGGGCCCCCACCCCCCGTCCCTGGATCCGCTGCAGCAATGCCTCAGCCCGCCCCCCCAAGGCCCGTGAGAACATAGAATCCCCACCCGGGGTGTCCCAAATCCGGACCCCCCCTGGCCCGCAGCGCCCCATGCGCCGCCCCCACCCTGAGCACCTGAACTCCGCGATGCACAAGACCAGCCCCTCCACCGGGCAGCGAGCACTTGGTCACCCCGACCGCATCCCGCCCTTGGATGAGGTCTCGGGACGCTATCGCTTGCGCTTTGCTCGCAGCCAGGAAGACCTGGATGAAGTCCAGCGCCTGCGTTTTGATGTATTTCATTTGGAGCTCGGAGAGGGGCTTGAGGTCAACCGCACAACCGGGCGCGACAAGGACCGCTTCGATGACCAGTGCCAGCATTTGATGGTCTTGGATCTGGTGACAGGGATTTGCGTGGGGACCTATCGCATGCAGACTCCGACGGCCGCCGCTGAAGGACATGGCTTCTACTCAGCCCAGGAATTTGCGTTGGAAGATCTGCCTGACGACTTTCTAGGGCAATCGATCGAACTCGGTCGCGCCTGCATCGCCAAAGAACACAGGGATCAGCGTGTGCTGTTTCTTCTCTGGCGTGGCCTGAGGGCCTACGCGGATCATGCGGGCTTGAAGGCCCTCTTCGGTTGCAGTTCGCTGACCAGCCAGGATCCGGCCCAAGGCCTGCGTTTCCATGAGATGTTGACGCATAGTGGTCATCTGCAAGGAACGCACTTTGCGAAGCCGCGTGAGGACTATATCTGCCGGGCTTCCGCCGCAGAAGTGGCCAACTGTTCCCAACCCAAGATCCCGAAGCTGTTCAAGATCTACCTGCGTCACGGAGCCACCGTGATTGGAGGGCCCGCCCTGGATCGGGAATTTGGCACCATCGACACGCTGATCCACGTGCACATCGATGAAGATCGTCACCGTCAATTCAGCGCTCGAGAGAGGCGGCCGAAGGTTTGAAGCGGCTGCGTGCTGGTCTGCGATTCTGCGCCCTCTTGGGTTGGACCGCACTCCAATATCCCTGCCTGATCGGGGTGACCCTGCTGGAACGGCTCTGGCCGCGAGCCGCCATTGCCCCGCGCCAACTGACGACCCGCCTCTGGGCTCGTGGTTGCCTGTGGATTCTTGGAGTCCGACTGGATGTGGTGGGTACGCCCCCCCAGCCTCCTTTCTTCGCAGCGGGGAATCACCTCTCCTATCTGGACATCCTGGTGCTGCATGCCAGTCTGCGCGGACGCTTTCTCGCCAAGGCGGAAGTGGGCCAGATACCGGTAGCGGGACACTTCGCTCGCCTGGCGGGCACCCTGTTCGTAAAGCGCGAGCGCAAGCGCGACCTGAGCCGAGTGCGCGACGAACTCAAGGAAGCCATTCAAGGGGGCGAAGGAGTGATCGTCTTTCCCGAAGGCACCAGCACCCGCGGCGCCGAAGTCCTGCCCTTTCGCGCCAGCCTCTTCCAGGTGGCAGTGGACCAGAACCTGCCCATCGCTCCCTTCAGCTTGCACTACCAGGTTGCTCCCAGCGCCCCGCCTGCGCACCTCTCGGTCTGCTGGTGGGGAGAGATGGAGATGATGCCCCATCTGCTCGGACTGCTGATGCTCGATCGCATCAGCGCTCGTGTCACTTTCATTGAACAACGTGCGGGGGGAAGCGATCGCAAGAGCCTGGCCCAGAGCACTTGGACCCAGATCCAAGAGCACTTCGAGCCATCGTGTGTGGTCTAGGGCCTGAGCCACACACCGCCCTCAGCATCTCACCCGCATGACCCGATCCTGCTCCCACCTCCAAGTTGGTCGCGCAAGTGACTCGCCGTAACCTGTGAGATCCTGCCCTCCTCCGCCCCCATGAAATCCGACCAAGAGCCGAGCCCTGTGGCCCCGCCGCGCCGCCCCTGGTGGCGTCTCTACCTCGGCCTGCTGCTGGCATCGCATCTGGTCTGGGCCCTTGGAAGCAATCGCCGCGATCTACCGACTAATTGGCAGCAGAGCGAGGTTTCGACGCAAGCCGATGAAACTCACAACCTGCGACAGACCCTCGCCTGGAAATGGAGCGGTTCCAAGGATCCAGACTCCCCCACCCTGGTCCTGCTGCATGGCAGTCCTGGACGGGGCGCGAATTTCGACCGTCTGGTCCAAGCCCTGCCTGAGCACCTGCGGGTTCTGACCCTGGACCTGCCCGGGTATGGAGCCAGCGGCCCCCTGGGTCCGGACCTCTCCGCCCGGGGCGCGGCCCTGCAGCTGAGCCACCTGTTGAAGTCTCTCCAGGTGGAAAAAGCCCATCTCTTGGGTTGGAGCCTGGGCGGGGCAGTGGCGCTTGAGCTGGCGGATCACAATCCGGAACAGGTGCAGTCCATTTTCATGCTGGCTTCACTCGGTGTGATCGAATTTGAGTTGCTCGGCTCCCAGACCCTGAACCACGGCCTGCACCTCCTGCTCTTGAATGCCTGCCGAGCCGCTCGCTGGGGCCTGCCCCACTTTGGTGCCTGGGACGGTCTGGCGCCATTGATGGCCTTTGGCCGCAGTTTTGCCGAAACCGATCAGCGTCGACTGCGCGAGATCTTGAACACCCTCGACCTGCCAGTGCGCATTCTGCACGGCAGCGAAGACCCCCTGATTCCTGTGGCCGCCGCGCGGGAACACGCACGCATCGTGCCCCAGGCGGAGCTTGAAGTTCTTGCAGGCCAAAGCCACTTCCTGCCGTTCTCATGGACCGAAGAACTCGCGCGCGACTTGAGTGCCTGGGTAACGCGGGTTGAAACAGGACAAGCCAAGCTGCGCCAGGATGCCAGCGCGGAACGCCTCGCACGGGCCAGACTGCCCCTTGACCCCCGGAACATTCCACCCCTGACAGGTCCCGCCCTGATTCTGTTCGGACTTCTGCTGGCCCTGGCCACCCTGGGCTCGGAAGATCTGGCCTGCATCGCAGCTGGTTTCCTGGTGGCGGACGGGCGCATGGAATGGTTGACCGCAAGCCTCTTCTGCTTCATTGGGATTTTCAGCGGAGACCTGCTGCTGTTTGGCGCGGGCCGCTTGCTGGGGCGTTCTGCGCTCTTGATTGCACCCTTCAAGTGGATGATCAGTGAGGACTCTGTTGCTCGCGCCAGCCGCTGGTTGCATGAGCGCGGAGCGCGAGTAATTTTCACCAGCCGGTTTCTCCCGGGCTTACGCCTGCCGATCTACTTTACCGCTGGTGTACTGCGCACCAGCGTAAAAGAGTTCGCCCTCTGGTTTGCGGTGGCCGGCCTGATCTGGACTCCGATCCTGGTAGGCGGGTCGGCTCTGGTGGCGAAACACTACGAAGTAAGACTCGATCAAGTGGACGGATTGGATGTGATCCGCTTCGCCGCCTTCGCCCTGGGAACTGTGTTTCTCCTGCACAACGCCCTGCGCCTCTGCACCTGGCGCGGTCGACGCATACTGCTGGGCAGATGGCGACGATTGACGCGCCACGAGTTTTGGCCGCCCTGGCTGTATTACAGCCCGGTGATCCTCGATGTGCTGCTCTTGACCCTGCGCCACCGGGGCCTGACCATGACCGCCGCCAATCCGGCAATGCCCATGGGCGGCCTGATCGGTGAAAGCAAAGCGCGGATTCTGGAAGGTCTGGGGGAAGGCCCTGAAATCCCGACCTGGATCCATCTGGTCCCGAACGGCGAGCAGCAGGCCAAGGCAAACGAGTGGATCGCTGCCAGGAACTTGGACCTGCCCCTGGTTCTCAAGCCGGACGCGGGCCAGCGTGGAGCAGGGGTCACTGTGCTGCACACCGCTCAGCAGTTGCAGGAGGCGCTGGAAAGCATGCCTGTGCCCTCGCTTCTGATGGAGTACGTCCCGGGTGAGGAGTTCGGCGTCTTTTGGGTGCAACCCCCGGACACCCCCAGGGGCAAGATCGTAGGACTGACCATCAAGCGCCTGCCAACGGTGGCAGGCGATGGCCAGCACACCCTTGAACAGTTGATCCTGGCGGACCCACGCGCCGTGGCCTTGCATCGGGTCTATGCCCGCGAACTCAGCGGCCGCATGAATGAAGTGCCCAGCGCGGGATCCGAGATCCCACTCGTGGAAGTGGGCACCCATTCCCGGGGTGCGATTTTCTTGGACGGAAAGCACCTGATCACACCAGAGTTGGAATCAGCAGTTGCCCGTATCGCCGACCGCTACCAAGGCTTCCACCTGGGACGATTCGACTTCAAGGTACCCTCCTCCGATCACTTGCAGCGGGGTGAAGATTTGCGGGTGATCGAACTCAACGGAGTGACGTCCGAACAAACTGAAATGTGGGACCCCAAACACAGCCTCTGGACCACCTGGCGCATGCAGCACACTCAATGGAGTCGGGCGTTCCGAGTGGGTGCCCTGTGCGCTCAAAAGGGTGCAAAGGTCAGCACTCTTCGCGCCGTGCTGACCGAAGTCTGGCGCTTCCGGCAGAGCCAGAGGAACTGACAGTGCCTGCTTGACCGGCGGGCGTTCCAAGAGCCATGCCTAGAAGGCCTCCTGACCCGATTCGCCGCTCCTGTGCTGCCCGCTCGGAATGTAGACTCAGGAGCGTCATGTCGACGGACTCTTCCTCTCCTCTGGAGCAGGCTCGCCTGCTCCTCGAAGAACACATCGCCAGCGGTGGCGATGCTGCGAACTTCGAGGCCCTCTGCGCCCAGCACCCGGGCCACGCCAGCGACCTACGCCGTCTGCTCAAGCAGGCCCCCACCGACCAGACCGCAACTCTCTTCCACCCCCAGAGAAGCCCCGTCCCCACCACCAGCGGGCCCTGGGGTCTCAGCGCGGGCAAAACCCTGGGCGACTTCACCCTGATCCAGCGTCTCGGCCGCGGAGGCATGGGCGA
>DUBE01000022.1 GCA_012960475.1 Planctomycetota bacterium | reverse complement strand
GCTCTGGTCAGGGATCCGATCTCAGATCGGGCTTGTGATTCGCTACTGCCGGTCGTTGGGTGTAGGCTTTTGGCGAACGCTCCTCGGCACCTTTATCTGCTCTTGCGACCATGAACGACAGGCCCTTTGACGAAGACAATCTGGACTCTCCCGAGTATCGGGACCGATTGATGCGCAAGCTCAATGCTTTGATTGCAGTGCTTGAGGTGGCCACCGCCAAGGTCCGCAAGTCCTTGTCCGGGTCGGAGCCCGATACTAAGCGGCTGACTAAGATCCAGGACAATCTCACCAGCACTCTTGAAGTTTGCCAGAGAGCAAGGCGGGCTCTGGAGAGGCGCGAGGCATTGCCTGAGGGGCTCCCGGAGAACCTTGCAGCGGTCGTCAAGGTTTCCCGTCTCGAGGTGTTGCCCCCTGGGGCGGACGCGGAGATGTCGTCTGCCGATGAAAAGAGCCGTTTCGAGAAGCTAGGCCCCATCTCTGATCGCGATCTGCGGTCTGTGGACATGAACGAACTCGAGCGCCTGCTGCAGGCTGACGGGGGCGGAGCGGATGATCACCCCTTTCCCTCGTCTTGATTGGGTTGTACCTGAGCCTTACCCGCACACAGCGCTGAGCGCCTTACGAACGAGGTCTTGGGCGTCCGTACCCACTGCTTCGGCTTCGTAGCCCAAAACAAGCCTGTGTCCCAGGCAGGCGCCCACCATGGCTTCCAGGTCCTCTCTTGACGGTGCCAGTCGGCCCTGCAGCAGGGCTCGCGCTTTGGCGCTCAACAAGAGGGATTGGGCGCCCCGGGGGCTTGCCCCGTGACGCACCAGGGCTTTGATTTCCGTTGGAGCCCTTGGGTTGTTGGGATGGGTTGCCAGGGTCGTCGCGGAGATAAGTGACCTCAGGTCATCTCCCACAGGCATCTGGCGTACCAATTCTTGAAGGCGTAGCAGGTCTTTGTTGGTCAATTCCGTGGGGCCTGCTTCCGCCTTGAGACTTGTGGTGCTGCGTAGAATCTCGTCGAGGGCTTCTTGATCGGGCATGTCCAAGAAGACCTTCATCATGAATCGATCGAGTTGGGCTTCTGGCAGGGGATAGGTTCCCTCCATCTCAATCGGGTTTTGGGTGGCTACAACTAAGAAGGGCCTTTCCAAAGTGCGCGTTTCTCCGTGGACAGTGACCTGTTTTTCGGCCATTGCTTCCAGGAGGGCGCTTTGAGTGCGCGGCGTGGCGCGATTGATTTCATCGGCCAACAGAATCTGCGTGAAGATCGGTCCCGGGAGAAATTCGAACCTGCGAGTGCCGTCATCTTCCATTTGCAGAATGCGTGCGCCTAGCACATCTCCCGGCATCAGGTCGGGAGTGCATTGAATGCGCCCAAAGGAGAGGTCGAGACCCTGGGCCATGGCACGTACAAGCGTAGTCTTGCCCAGGCCTGGTGCGCCTTCGAGCAGTACATGACCATCAGCCAAAAGAGCAATCAGCATCTGGTCGAGCACTTCGCGTTGACCAATCAGCTTGGAGTCCAGGTGGCTGCGCAGGGAGAACAGGCGCCCCCGCAGATCCTGCAGTTCGGCTTCGAGGTGGTCGAGGTCAGTCATTGGTGCCTGGGCTGGACCTTTATGGTCCAGGGTCCGGTATTGTGCCAGAACGGCGGGCAGCGAGGCAGGCAGGTCTGGCATGCTGGACAGGTCCGTGCCCGGAGGGCCTAGCAAACCCATGATTCGTCTGTTCCCAGTCTTTCTGCTGTGCGCCTGTGCTGCCGGGCCGACACCCGCGGCGATCTGGACTAGGGATATGGCAACGGCGGTGCGCGAGCAGGACCAGTTGGCGCAACTGCAGTTGTGGCGTGAGCGACATCAGGCGGCGGAGGGCTGGGATCCGGTAGCTTTGGTGGGGCTGGCTAGAACTCTCCGGCGTACGGGTCAGCCTGAAGTTGCCGCACGGGTGCTCAGCGCTGGGGATTTACGCTTGGAAGGTGCATCGGGGTCCGTGGCATTGGAACTCGCGCGAACAGAGCAAGTGCTCGGGAGGCAGGAGCAGGCCCTGTTGATTCTCGAGCGGGTGGTGGTCTGTGCCGATCGGCCCCGGGGGGCCTGGCTTGAACTCGCCCGAGCGCAGCTTCGAGCCGGCCAGGTAGCAAGGGCTGTGAAGGCTGCAACCAGCGCAGTGCGGGAGCAGCCTCACCGGGTAGACGCCTTGGATCTCCTGGTCTTGTGCGCCGCTCAAGGGAATGACCCATTGATTGAATACGACGCACTTGTCCGACGCATGGGCTTGGGCGGCATGGATGTTCTTCATTTGATTCGGTTGGCAGAGTTGGCCCATAGCTTGGGCGATCAGCGACCGCGCGGCCTCGAGCGAGAGATTTCTGCTCTAGAGCGCGCGATCGAAAGGGATCCTCAGTGCGCACGCGCTCATCGCATGCTTGGCAACATCGCCCTGTCGACCCAAGATCACGGTCGTGCACTTGTTTACTTCGAGCGAGCCGCGGAGCTTGATCCAGGTAATCAAGCGCTCTTGTTTGAGTACGCTAATTGCCTGGACACTGTTGGGCAAGAGGAACGAGCCAGGCAGACTCGGGAGCATGCGCGACGCCTGCCCAATAGCGATGAATAGCGGGCGTTCAAGTGAAGAGGCCTTTCATCACCTCGTCGAGCTTGGCTGAGAGTTCTTCAGCAAACTCGTCCCCAAAATCCATGGCGATCACATCGATTTCCTCAAACGTGTAGCGGCCGGTGGTACTGCTGTAGGGCACGCCGTACTCCCACTTGTTGCCATCCGAGGCGTGGATGACGATTTCGATCTGGGCGTCACCTTCAACGGGTTCGACGGTGTATCGGACTGCCTCGTATTCGCTCATGATGCAGGGGTCCCGGTGGGGCAGGAAGGAATACCACGAGGGGGGAGGGGAAGCCACTATTCCGAGGGTGGAGCGGGTCAATCCGGAGCCGAATCCTCATCTGGGGCCAAGGGAGGGGTATGTGCAAGCTTCTCTTCGGCTGCCAATTCACTGGCCTGAAGCTCTTTTTGTTCCTCAACCGAGCGGGCCCGTTCCTCGTCACCGCGAGGATCTGCCGGGCGATTACGCAGGCTCTCCAGGCACTCGTGGCGTCCGTAGGTCAGGATCCGATCTCCCGCCTCTAGCACAGTCTTTGCTTCCGGCGTACCGATCACAGCCCCTGACGAGCGCTGGATGTTGAGCACCAGGACACCCTCATCCGCGAGCCGTAATTCACGCAGGCTCTTTGCGGTCATCCAGCGATTGCGATCCACATAGAGGTGAGCCACTGTGTACCCACGGTCAAATTCCAGCAACTCTTCGAAGTCGATCACGCGAAGATCTGGCAGGGAGGAGACCAAGCGCGAGATAAGCCGGTCGGATGCGGCTCGCACCTGAGGCAGCTGCCAGAGGCTGAGCAATACACCGGAGGTAATCAGCAACATGCCCATGAAGCGCATGACGCTACCTTCGGAGCTGCCAATTCCTCCTACGATGGTAGACACACTCACTGCGATTCCTGAGTAGCCACCCCACATGAGCAAGCGCACGATTCGTCGTCGCAGAGGGTGATTCACTACAGACTCTGATTCTTTGGTAGTGAAGCCGACACCCATGAATGCACTCTGGGCTTGAAAGGAGGACGCCTCCCGTGAAAGCCCTGTGCGTTGCAAAGCCAAAGTTCCTGTACGCACGATGGTTAGCGCCACTAGCACTATGATCCCAAATACGATAATTGCTTCCATACGCGCTAGCCTTGTGAAAGGGGGACCCTCCGTCCAGTGTCACTTGTGTCAAGGCGAATTTCCTCGCCCGCTGCAATAATTCCTTCTTGCAGAACCCGACATAGAAAACCGCTGCGGCCAATCAAGAGGTCTGGAAAACGTGGATCCAGTTGCTGCAAAGTGACACAGGGCTCGCGGATGTCAAAGATCTCTAGCTGGACCCCTCCACTTAGGAGAAGGTGATCACCGGGGCGCAGGGCTTTGTAATCGAGGCCTTCTGTCAGGAGGTTTTCGCCGTAAGTGCCTGGGGCATCGGCGGGGACCCCGGCAGCTATGAGTCTTGCGTAGTCCTCCTTGGCAAACAGGCAGACTGCTCGGTCTGATCCCCCATGCTCGGGGATTGTGTGTCGGTCCCCCATCAGGCCCAGGTGGCCGATCTGGGCCTTGTCTACGGAGACCTTGGGGATTCCGCCGGAGCCTGTGCAGACGGCCAGAACCGTGCCGATGGGGTTCAAGGTCGCTCTTTACGCAGGAAGAAGTAGTACAGCTGACCCTTGGCCTTGGTGGCTCCAGCCCGCTGTTCAGCAGAGGGGCCGATGCCTAGGTAGATGTCAGCGCGTCCCGCTGTGCGAATCGCACCGCCGGTGTCCTGATCAAAGAGTAGCTGCTGAAAAGGGACCTTTGTGCCATTGGGCGAACCCAATTCGGTCACCACAAACACTGGAGCAGCCCGCGGAAAGAGCTGCTTGTCTGTCGCTAGAGAGCGTTCAGCTGTCACCTCTACGTCGAGGCTTCCATGGGGGTTGCCGTCGATCATCTGGAAGAACACATAGGAGGCGTTGCGCTCCACATAGGCTTCCACGAGATCGGGGTATTGAGCTGCCCAGGAACGAATCGTGGTCAGGGAGGCGTTCTCTGCAGTCAACCACTCGTCATTGATCAGCTGCTGCCCGATCGAGGTGTAGTCTTGGCCATTCTTGCCCGCGTAGCCAAGGCGCAGCATGCCACCATCTTCCAGGCGCACGAAAGCAGAACCGTTTACATGGGCCAGCAGGGCGTCGATGGGATCTCGCAGCCAGACTAGTTCCAAATTTCGTCCGGTCAGCCAACCCGCGTTGATTGCTTGTCGGTCAGGGTAGGCGCCTGTGATCGTTCCAGCTTCCATGCGCCCCAAGATCGAGCCGTCCGAAGCTTTTGCAAGATCCCCAGGAAGCCCATACAGGGGGTAACGGTGTTCACTGTCAGGCATCCTGCTGCCCATCAGAATTGGTGTGCAGTAACCGGTAAACATGACGCCGCCTCCGGCTCCATCCCAGCCGGCACTCTTGTACCAGACAAAGTCGCGTTGTACTGCGGCGTCGAAGCTGCTGGCGTTGGGCGAGGTCTGAAGCAGGTGCTTGAGGTGTGTGAGGGAGCGTGCCACCTGTTGGTGGCTGATGCCTGCCATGGGGAAGTACTTGGGCGCATGGGCTCGATTGATCCAATCGAGGGAGTGTTCCAAACCGATCAGCACCCGTTCCCGGTCATTCCAGGCGGCGCCCACAGAAGGCGCCCGCTCATCGGGGCCTAGAGGCAATAGCGCCGCTTCGCCCACTTCCAGAGCACGACCCCAATCCGGTTCAGCTTTCGTGGTCTTGCAGCCAGCCACTACAATGCAAAGCGACATGGTCAGGGTCAGGATCTTCATGGTCTCTCCTTTGTCGCCAGACTAGCTATTTGCTTTCTGTGATTCAGCAGTACAGGGCCCACAAACCTCCGGCTCAAGCCAGCAGGTCCCCTCTTCGGCCTACCAGCACCCCAGCAGCCGCTGCTCGGGCCGTATCGTAGGGGCATGCGATCTTCTTTGGTCCCTGTTTTTCTTGCCCTTCTTGCCTCTTGCGCCAGTTCTCGTCCTTCTGTGGAGCGCGTGACCTTGGTGGAAAGCATGCCGAGGGAATGTGGGCTTGGCAGTCATGACCTGCCTCCCACCGATGCAGTTTGGATTCAGATGATCCACCAAGCTCGGGAGGAAATAGTGCTGTGCCACTTCTATGCCGCCGACGAGTCAGGCACACGGCTTGGGCCTGTGGTGTACGCTTTGGAAGAGGCTGCCCGACGCGGAGTATCAATTCGCATGCTGCTGGCGTCGACTTTTCGCGAGACCTACAGAGATCTGCCCGCTCAACTCTCGGCTCAGCCTGGCATCCAAATTGCCTTCCTCGATCTGAAGGAAGAAACGGGCGGCGTGATGCATGCCAAGTACATGGTGGTCGATCGACAGGATGCGTTCCTGGGCTCTGCGAACTTCGATTGGCGCGCTCTGGATCACATTGTTGAGTTGGGAGTGCGGGTGGAGGGAGCTTCTCTGGGCGGCGTTCTCGGAAATCTCTTTGAGGGAGATTGGGGCCGTGCTCATGGACGTTCTGGGGGAGTGGTTGAGTCTGGACCAAGGCGTAGATTTGCGGCCGAACTGAACAGAGTACAAGCTCGCGGCAAGAGGGATCTGGAGATCACGGTGGCTATTAGTCCTGATGGAATGGGCCATCGGTCCAGCGAATGGGATCTGCCCCAGTTGTTGGAGTTGATCGATAGTGCCCGACACCGATTGTGTGCGACAACTTTGACCCTCAAGTTGAACGACCCCAAGGGTGGTGACTTTGACCAGCTGCGTAGCGCATTGACTCGAGCTGCCCAGCGTGGAGTTGTGGTTCAACTCCTCGTGTCGCAGTGGTGCAAACAGGGTAGTGCTCTGAAGTCCGTTCAGGAGCTAGACGCCGTTGAAGGCATCGAGGTCCGTTTCTTGGTAATCCCTGAAGCGTCCACCGGCCCGATCCCCTTTGCTCGGGTGTTGCATGCCAAGACCCTCATTGTTGATGGAGACAAGGCCTGGATTGGAAGTTCGAACCTGCAACTGTCCTACTTCACACAATCGCGCAATGTCGGGCTGATTATCCGGGGCCGAGCCATGGGTGAACGACTTGATCGCTGGTTCGAAGCCCTTTGGACGGCGCCGATTTCCGAAATCGTTACATCCGTCAGCCCCTGACCCGATTTATTCTCAAGCCTGCCATGGAAGAGATTCAGACCTCAGATCCTGTCAGTTTGCGAGGACACTGGATTCTCGATCCCGAGGTTCATTTTCTGAACCATGGCTCCTACGGCGCTTGTCCCAGTGCTGTCTTGGATGAGCAGCGCTCGTGGCGTGACCGGATCGAGCGGCAGCCTGTGGCATTCTTCGGGTTGGAGTTGCGCAACCATTTGGACGAAGCACGGGAGAAGCTCGCCTCTTTCTTGGGCTGTGACGGGAGCGGGCTTGTGTTCGTCCCCAATGTAACCACCGGGGTGAACGCCGTGCTGCGCTCTTTGGAGTTTGGACCCGGTGACGAGATCTTGATTACCAACCACGGCTACAACGCTTGCAACAATGCAGCGCAGTTTGTTTGCGACCGTTCAGGGGCCACAATCGTTCGGGCAAGTCTCCCCTTCCCTTGCAGGGGGCCTGACGAGGCCTTCGAGGCGATCCTCGCTGCTGCTACGGACAACACGCGCTTGGCCCTGGTTGATCACATCACCAGCCCCACGGGCATGCTCTTGCCGATTGCACGCATAGTGCAAGCGCTTCAAGGCCGGGGCATCGATGTGATGGTGGATGGGGCCCATGCACCTGGACAAGTCCCCTTGGATTTGGACGCCCTGGGCGCCGCTTACTATGCGGGCAACTGTCACAAGTGGCTTTGCACTCCCAAGGGATCGGGTCTCTTGCATGTGCGCTCGGATCGAAGAGATCGCGTGCGTCCTACCACTATCAGTCATGGGGCCAATACCGCGCGGTCGGGGCATACTCGTTTGCAGGACGAGTTCGACTGGCCGGGGACCATTGACCCGACCCCTTGGCTGTGTGTGCCGTTTGCTATCGAGTTCTTGGGCGGCCTCCTGCCCGGGGGCTGGGATGAGATCCGTGCCCAAAACCATAGGCTGGCACTTGCAGCGCGTACTCGGCTCAGCGAAGCTCTAGGGGTTGAGCCGCCGCTGCCCACTGAGATGATTGCAAACATGACCGCATTTCCTCTGCCCGCGGCTGAAGATGACGCTCCCAGGGGCGCCTTTTCTTGCGATCCTTTGCAGGCCAGGCTGATTGAGACACACCGGGTCGAAATTCCGATTTCCTCTTGGCCGGCGCCTCCCGAGCGCGTGTTGCGTGTGTCTGCTCAGCTCTACAATGATGAGCAAGACCTTGAGGCTTTGATTCTGGGCCTTGAGGCGGAAGGCCTGACCTGCTGATCCCAAGAGGTTGGAACTGACCCATGCATGGACCACAGAAATGGGTTCACGCTGCCCACTATGGTCTCCGAAGACTCACACCGCCCTGGCCCACACAGACAGGATGCGTCACCCATCGGGCAGGCGCAGTTGCTGCACCGTTACCCCAGCGATCACTCGATCACTCCCGAAGAACTCGTGGTCGTCAGTTGGAATCTGGCCAAGCCGCGAACGGAGCAGGCATTTGCCCAGGTTGAGGAACTCTCATCGGATCACCAGGCCCAGTTGCTCGCCTTTCAAGAGAGCACCCAGAGTCTGCGTCTGCCCGAACATCTCGGCTCGCATTTTGTTCGTAGCCATGGAGTCCATGGGGTCACCAGCGCCGCAAGTGTGCAGCCAACGACCGCCGAGGGCATAGCTTCTCGCTCCCGGGAATTGCGCGTCGCCACTCGCAAGATGGCACTGATTACGACCTATCCATTGCCCGATGGCCGCTCAGTTCTGTTGGCTAATGTGCATGCCCTCAATTTTGATCGTCATGGGCGACGCTTCACACAGCAGATGCAGGATCTTGCATGGCGCATCAAAGAGCACTCAGGCCCCATTCTTTTTTGCGGGGACTTCAACACCTGGAATAGCGGGCGCTTACAGACCCTGTGGGGGGTGGTTCAATCCATGGGCTTGATTGAAATCGAGCCAAGCAAGGGCAGTGGCCGTCGGGGTCATGCGGGCGCCCTGGGCAATCGTATTCTTGGAGTCGATACAGAGATGCACCTGGACCGGCTCTTTCAGCGTGGGATGGAATTGCTTGAAGCTCATTGGCTTGAAGATTACGACATCTCCGATCACGTGCCTCTGTTGGCGCGCCTCAAGATTCTGGATTAGCAAGCTGCGCCTAGTGCAAGCTCAGGGCACCGAGTCGCCGTTCCCTGTCTGCAGCAAAGCGCTGAATCCCCGCCAGTAGATTTTCTGGATCGAGGTGCGCCTCTTCTGTGATCTCGGCCAGGGAGCCTCCCGTGCGCCAACGATCATCCCAGTCGCTGGTCATGGCATAGCTCTCGGCCACTTTGCTGGAGAGCCAGTGGTGCATGCCCAGCTTGCAGCCGTTGGAGATTACCGTGGAATCCAACCAGTCGGTTTTGTGCAGTACTGTGTCCTGGTATTCCTTGTTTTGCAGCATGAACAACTCGTAGCTGACTGCCGCCACAATCTTGCAGTTAGGTGCATCCCCGGCCAGGAAGCGAGGCAGGAGTTTAAAGACCGAATCGGTGCTGGCGGTGCCTTCGACTATCAGCGTGCCTTCTTTCGGTCGTGTCGGATCGTAGTCTCGAATCACATAGGCGCCACGGGCGGCCTCCATGTGACTGGGGACGCCCAGGGCGCCGCGGTCTGGAATTGTGATACCGGGCCGGGTCAAGTGCAGGACGATGATGGGCACATCGCTTGCCATTGCGGCCGCCAGACAGGGGGCCACTTCGTTGGCTTCCCAGGGGTGCAGGTTGATTACCTGATCTTTGGGGAAGAGCTGCGTGACCACTGGTGCAAAAATGCCAAAGTGTGTGCGGCTGTCTTCGGCGGTCTCGGGGCCCGAGTGTCCTGCAACCCATATCACCTTGCCGAGTTTCAGCTCGCAATCTTGCCCCAGTTGACTGAAGAGGCGCATCAAGCCGTACTTCAGATAGCTGAAGGAGCCATACGTGCTACAGGCCCCCCAAAAGCCGCTGAAGGAGTCTTCTGGACTGGCGCTGAAGTTCACTGATGCCGCGCCGCAAACCAAACCCGCGTTGGTGAATTCAGTGATTTGCTGGGGCAGGATCGCACCCTCTTGATTGGTGTTGCGTTCGTACCAACCGAAACCGGGATTGTCCTGGTAGTCTGCGCCAAAGCCGGAGATGGCGGTAGAGTCCGCCAAGTCCGCCGAGCAGGCCAGTACAAGCGGACGACCCATGGCCTCACGCGCCTTGTAATTGACCCAGGCTCCGAAGAGTTTGAACCCGTCCTTGTTCGCCTTTTTTGTACCGACGGGGAAGAACAGGTCTGAGGGCAGTTGATCTTGGTCGAGCCAGCGTGTGTCTTGACTTAGGTCCACCTTGGGGGTGGTGTTTGCCGATGGCAGGCCTTCACCCATTTCTACTAGTCGGTTCGAGAGGTACTCCACAAGGCCGGGGGTCTTTTCCAAGACACTGAAGACCGTCTTGAACCAATCGCGGGTTTGCTCGCGACAGGCTTCTTCGCCTGGATCCGTGGTGTCGTCCTGGCCCTTGAAGCTGACCGCGTAGCGATCCGCAAAGTCCCTGCGGCAGCGCCAGAACAACTCAGAGTTGCGTCCGTGCGCCTTGCCATGGCTGGGCGCGTCATAGCTGTAATAGCCGCGGCCCTTGCGGGTCTTGAACCAGACGCAGCCGGGCTTGCCCTTGGTGTCTTCTGTGTGCACGATCTTCAGTAGCGCACGGGTCAAGGCTTCGAAGTCTTCTCCCTCATCTACACCGGCTACGCGCCAGCCGTAGGGCTTGAACCAATCCTCGGGGTTACCGTGGACCACAGTAGAGTTGGCAAAAGTGTCGATACCGTGGTCGTTCCAGTCCAGCAGATAGATCAGGTTGTCCAGCCCTAGTCCATAGGCGCTGTTCTTCACTTCATGGTGCGTGCCAGCGCTGTGGCCTCCCTCTCCTTCGAGGACGAAGACCCTTGCGTCGGATCCCGCATGTTTGAGGGCCATGGCCTGACCCAAAGCGGCGGGGGCTCCGTGCCCAGAGGGCCCCGTGTTGGCCTTGAAAAAGAGCGTCTTGCCTTCCATCTCGGCGTGCCCTGGCAATCCTCCCCTATGTCGCAACTGCAAAAGGTCTTCCCAAAGCAACTGCCGCTCGCCTGCATTGGGAACCAGGTAGCGATCATCGCCCGTGCTCTTATGGCGCAAGCGCAGGGCTTCGTTGAACACTGCCAGCATGGCGTAGATGGCAGGGTTCGCGTGTCCAGCTGCGAGAACAAATCGGTCGCCTTCGACGTTCTCGGGGTGCCGAATGTCGAATCGCATTCCTGCCCCGAGAGTTGAGGCCACCAGCATAGGCACCTTGGAGCGTGAGCCCCCCGGGTGTCCGCTTTGACGCAGGTTGAGCATCAGATCCACCCCCTGGTCGATCAGGTCGGCAATGACCTGCCAGTGGGGGAAGTGCTGAGAGAGCTCCTCAAGGGTGGGACGAAATTGGGTCGTGGTTTGCGTCATTGGGGAATCCCCGGACGAACAGGATAGCGCTCCGGGGAGGATCGTGGGGGGGCACGCTTCGATGTGGTCTATACCTCAGCACCCTCCCCTGCCGGGAAGGGCGGGAGAGGGTGCTGGAGATTGCCGCCCCTCGGGAGAGGGGCGCAGTCCGATAGGCAATTCAGTTGGCGGAGGCGGACAGCTCGTAGTGCAGGGAAGCCTCAGCCTCGATGCCGCCAGACATTTCCTGTCCACCTGCATCCATGCTGCCTGAGGCGTCGATCACAGAGACAATGTCGATTTCGAGTGCGAAGTTGACGAAGTGCCCGGCACGCGCGTCCCAGGAGACTTCGCCCGTGGCCTCGGCGGCCATCTCAAGCACGACCGACAGGTCAAGTGCCATTTCAGGGGGCATGTTGGCCTCAATGGCTTCGAGGATTATGTCGCTTAAATCGATGTTGGATTCGAACTCACTGCTGAGTTCGATCACCAACAGAGTTTGGCCTTCTACTTCCCGGGTGCCTACATAGGTGCACTCGAGAACCATGCCCTCGCTGATCATGTCGAGGGCCTCGTCGATTTCGATGGGCATCTCGCCTTCGCTGGCTTCTTCTTTTGCCTTGTCGAGGGCCTTGCGCACATCAAGGCCGGGGGCCAGGAGTGACATCAGGTCGGAACCGCTCAAGGTCCAGGAGTCACCTTCAGAGACCGACTCATTGGGTAACAGAGAACGTAGATCAAGGTCTTCGGCAAAGAGTTCGGTATCTTCCGTCTCAACCGCGTTCTCTTTGTCTTCTTCAGAGATGGTGTACTCTTCTTCTTCGGCGTTCCACTTGAAAATCAGAGTATGACCTTCGATCGGGGCGGACTCGCTGCCGGAGTCGCCGGTGCCGGCTGAGTATTCACCGGCCATGGTGTCAACCTGGCGATGCAGTTCCATTGTGCGGGCTCCGTCCATCTTGACGTAGTCGTCCACCACGGACAGCACATAACCAAAGGAGCCATTCGCGTCAGCCAGATCAAACTCGCTACCCATTGCGGCGGGGTCGATTTCTTGGCCGTTGAAGTTGAGTAGGAGGTCATCGAGGCTGGCTTCGACCGTGATCTCAAAATTCTTGGTCAACGAGGTACCTTCGTTGACAGAGAATTTGATTTCATCCTTGGGTAAGGTGAAGGCAAGCAGGCCGATGGAGGCCGTCAGGCAGGTCAGGGTAGTCTTGGTGTTCATTGCTGGGTGTGGGTAAGGGGGCTGGCCCAATACGGAGGGTGCCCCATGATATTCCAAGAATAGGGGGACAGGGGCCTGTTACCCCTCTCTTGGCCCAGGCAGCGGCCTATTCATCCCAGAATCGGCGCAGGCTCTCCAGGGCCGCACCGGCGTTGGGGTCAGTACCAGGAGCAGCGTCCACAAGGGCTAGGACCAGGCGCTGGACCGCCAGATTCTCTGATGGGATTGGCAGGGGAGACCTGGTCAGGGCCAACTTCGCTCGTTCGTGCGCCTGCAGGAGGCCCGCCGATGTACTGGCGATGCCCTTCCCGCTGGCCAAGATGTTGATTGCCAAGGCTACTCGTACCTCTGAATCTGTCTCTTGTTCGAGAGCATTCAGTAACACCGTGCCGACCTTTGGACAGGCGATCTTCCAGGATCCTCGCAGAGCAGCCAGACGTACACCACGGTTGTTGCTGGCGAGTCGTGCGCGTAGCCACTCTGCTGGAACAGCGGTGGACAATACGCGGTTCAAACGTCGTTGTGCGTCTTGCAAGGGGTGTTCCCAATCAAAAGCCGCTTGCCAGACATGCCAATCATCGCTATGGGTTTCACGCCAGAGATCAAAGACCAAGGCCCAACCGACCAGATGGGCGAGTACGTTTTCTCGAACTGAAGAGCTGCTTGTGGGTTGCAGTTCCAAAATGTTGAGCAACTCGATTCCATCCGGGCGGCGTGTGCGCAGCTCGGACCATGGCCAAGCAGAAAATCCGTCTCGGATCCAGCGCCCTTCGAACATCAAGCCATCGGATAGGAGGCTTGCAATGCCTTCCTCGAACCAGAGTGGAAGTTCTTCTTCGTCCTCTGCCAATCGAGCGTGAACGAGTTCGTGAACCAGCGTCGGCGAATTTGGATCCCGCACAAAAATCAGGCCAGCCTGGGAGCGTCCGTTGCCTCTCAGATGGTAGCCGCGCACTTCGGTCTGGTGCAGTCCGGGCACATCCTGGTAGGTCTCCGCCGCGTGGACGATTCCCTGGCCATCATCCGTCAGGTGGACGGGCTGGTCGAGGGCGTGGACTTGAACGGGAACCTGAAATTCACCCATCCAAGCCTCTACTGCTGCTTTTGCTGGTTCTACCTGGGCCTGCCAATGCGCCGCATCCACATTGCCGTGTCGGGCTTCATGCAGGGACCAACCCTCATAGGACCCTACCGTGCGCCAGGTGGCGCAGCCGACAGAGGTCAGGATCAAGACTGTGAGGGGACGCCAAGACATGGGTAGAGTGAGACCTCGATTGTATTCCGGCAGGCGCAGAGGTTGTGAAGAGAGTCTCTTGGGGCTCGCTTTGGAACATGCCAGGGCCCCCCCGCGCTATTCTCTTGGGGTCCTGAAATCAACCATATGGCGAACAGCATGGCCTCCTGGAAAGCAGAACTCGATCGTCTCAGCAGCATTGTCCTGATCGTCGTCACCGAAGACGATGGCAGCGATCATGATTATCAGTTTGATTTTGACCCCGCCACAGGGCGCTGGGAGTTCGCTGAGCGCGATCTCCTTGAGCGCGACTTCGGTGAAGAGTGGGTCGACGGGCTGGAGGAGGAGATCGAACGCTTGATCGCTCTGGGCGTTGCGGGTCAGAACTAGGCACGGAATGATCTCTTCCCGTCGCGTTTTCTGTCTGGTGATCGACTCCTTGGGAGTTGGTGCCCTGCCGGACGCAGACTCGTTTGGGGACACGGGCACCCACACCCTCGACCATCTTGTGAATGCGGCGGGAGGCCTCGACGCTCCCCACCTGAAGGCCCTTGGGCTGGGCGCGATTGAGGGGGTCGAAAGCGTCCCTTCGGTTGCTCCTGCGACCGGAGCATTCGGGCGCATGGCGGAGGTCTCTCCGGGCAAGGACACGCCCACTGGGCATTGGGAGATGATGGGTTGTCCCCTTGATGAGGCATTCCCTCTTTTTCCCAACGGATTTGATGGAGAACTTCTCGAGCGCATTGCTCAAGCAGCGGAGATCCCTGGTTGGATTGGGAATCACACGGCTTCTGGAACCGAGGTGATCGAGCGTTACGGCGAGGAACATCGGACCAGCGGGAGACCGATTCTTTACACCAGCGGGGACAGCGTCTTTCAGATCGCGGCTCACACGGAGCACTTTGGTCTCAAGCGGCTCTATGGAGTCTGTAAAGTGGCACGCGGGATTCTAGACGAGATCAACGTGGGGCGCGTGATTGCCAGACCCTTTGAGGGCCAGCTGGGGAGTTATCGAAGGACCTATGACCGCAAGGATTGGTCCGTGCCACCTCCAAGGGAAACGACCTTGGATCGGTTGGTGGCAGCGGGGGTCGAAGTTGTTGGTGTGGGCAAGATCGAAGACTTGTTCAATGGTCGCGGCCTGACCCGAGCGGTTCATACCGAAGGCAATGAACATGGGATGCAAGTTACCCTGGATCTGGCTCGAGATCTGCGTGCGGGCCTTGTGTTCGTCAATTTGGTGGACTTTGACAGCCTCTATGGACATCGACGTGACCCGGTTGGCTATCGCGGGGCGCTTGAGTCCTTTGATGTGGAACTCGGCCAGTTGCTGGGAGCTCTGCGTCGAGATGACCTGGTATTCTTGACCGCTGATCACGGTAATGACCCGACCTTTGCCAAGGGCACAGATCACACTCGCGAGTATGTGCCAGTCCTCATGGCTGGCCCTGGCGTGCAGGGTGGCGTGGACTTGGGGACGAGGGCATCGTTCGCGGATCTAGGCGCCACAATTGAAGAGGCTTTTGGCCTGAGGCCCGCCGCCCCGGGGGTTTCGTTCTTGCAGGAGGCTTTGAAGTGATCGACGCCGCGGCTCTAGTGCGTATCAAGCGTGATGGGGGCACCTTGAATCCCGATCAGGTGTGTGCCTTCGTGCTTGGCTGTACCGATGGAAGCATCGGCGAGGGCCCGGCGGCGGCCATGCTGATGGCGATTCTGTTCAATGGTCTCGATGATCAGGAGCTTGCGGTCTGGACCGAGGCGATGATCGACAGTGGGGACCGTTTGGACTTGCTCGACGGAGTTCCACTTGTGGACAAGCACTCTACAGGCGGCGTGGGAGACAAGCTGTCGTTGGTCCTAGCTCCGTCACTGGCAGCAGCGGGTGCTCGGGTTCCCATGATAAGTGGTCGGGCGCTTGGACACACTGGCGGAACTCTTTGCAAGCTGGAGTCTATTCCGGGCTTTCAGGTGGAGCATGCGCCGGAGGACTTGGGGGCTCTGCTTGAGGTGGCGGGTTTCTTCATCATTGCTCAAGGCCCGACTCTGGTCCCCGGTGACCGACTGTTCTATGGCCTGCGGAACGCTACCGCCACGGTGGAGTCCGTGCCCTTGATCGCGTCTTCGATCCTCTCCAAGAAACACGCTGAGGGGCTCGCGGCGCTCGTATTGGACATAAAGGTCGGGTCGGGTTCCTCTTTTGTGGAGGAAGAACAGTCCCTGGCCCTGGCCAAGCGCCTGGTTGGCTTGGGACATCAGTTGGGCATTCGCACAGTGGGCATTCGCAGCGCCATGGATCAGCCTTTGGGGCAGATGGTAGGTAATGCGCTTGAGGTACAGGAGTCAATCGATTGTTTGGAGGGCCACGGCCCGGCAGACCTACGGCAGCTGACGGTTGTTCTGGGTGGCGCTCTGCTTGCGGCTTCGGGTTTGGAGTCCGATGAAGCGGCGGGCGAGGACAAGATTTCGTCTGTCCTTGAAAGTGGTCAAGCACGAGATGTTTTTGGACGTGGTATCAGTGCCCAAGGCGGGCGCTTGGAGGAGTTGACTCTTGATGCCCAAATCGAGGACTGGCCCTGCCACGGCAGCGGGAAACTGGGCATTCGCGATTGTCGTGAGATTTCCTATGCCAGCGCGGCTCTTGGTGGCCTGCGTGATGGCAATGGAACGCCCCCCGATCCCATCGTGGGCATTGAGTGGCTGGCCCGGGCGGGAGATGAAGTCACGGCCGGGCAGGTGCTTGCTCGAATACATCACCGGAACAGCCGAGGCTTGAAAGAGGCTCGCGCTCGCCTATCCCAGGCGATCGATCTAGAGAACCCTGTGATGCCCCTGCCCCTGGTCATGGGGCGACTTGATCCATGAATCTACTGCCCCTTGTTTCCATGTTGGCCCAGGCGGTGCCTCTCGGAGCTCCTGTTCCCAACTTGGACGCTCTTGCCTGGGAGCCCAGAGATCCCGCTGCCCATGAACTCTTGTTGTTAGAGATGGGCTGGCTTTCCAAGCCAGTGGGCTCCGCCCGGTTCAAAGCGGATTCGGGCATGATGCTGCTGTTGCACGGGATTGGTGCTGGCCAGGAGGCGGCTCCGATCAATCTGGACCTGGTGCAGGATTGGTTCCACACGGAAGCTGATCGGGGGTTGGCTGTGGTCAGCGTAATCCAAGCGCTACCCGTTGATGCTGCTCAGGTCAGCGCGGCTCAATGGGTAGCGAAGAGTGGTGCGAAACATCAGGTGGCTACGGTTCCAACAGGCAGTCCCTGGAAGGACAGCACTGCCGAGGGCATGTTGACCCTGATTTCGCGCGGTGGAATCTTGATGTGGCGCGGGACAGATCCAGAGGAAGCGGCCCGCAGGTTGTTGCTGGCTTATCTCTGGCCGCGGGTTCTCAAGCCCGTTGGAATTCCCCCGCCAGTATTGGGCGAAGCGTGGGCGCGCTATCACGATGGCTTGTGGTCCGATGCCCGTGCCTTGGCTGTGGCGGTTGGCGAAACGCCTCTAGTCGGTCCCGGGACGATCAGCGCTGATGAATTCCTGGCCTTGCTCGACCGCCATGAAGCACACCTCCTGACGCTTGTACGTGCTCTGCCTTCGGAGCCTGCTCTGCACGAACTTGTGATTGCTGCGCGCTTGCGAGAACCCCTGGTGCGGGGCTTGCCTGCATCCATCGCCACCAAGGAACTGCTGGTCTGGTTTGGCGTACAACGAGGTCGTTCCGGTGGCAGCACGCGACTGCGGGTGGCCGCAGACTGGGTTGCCTTGGGCCCTCAACGCCCCGCGGGGTATCCCCGACGAAACTTCTTGGGCCGGGTTGAGTTGCGCAACCGAATCTTGAGCATCGCCAAACGTGCTCGGGATCAGCCCCTTGGGCGTTACGCTGAGGCTTTGCTTGAGATGCAGCCCTAGCCCTCTACACTCCCCCTGACTTTTCTCCATGATCATCCTCAGAGGCATTCTCGGCTTGGCGTTCTTTGTGGGACTGGCAGTGCTCATGTCCAGTGACCGCAAGCGGTTTCCCGTGCGCGTTGTTCTCGGTGGCCTGGCCTTGCAGATTGCTTTAGCCGCTTTTTGCCTCAAGACCGAGGTAGGAACCAGGTTCTTCGAGACCGTCGCTGGGTTTGTGACCAAGTTGATTTCCATGGCCAAACCTGGAACGGAGCTGGTCTTTGGTGGCTTGGCGCGCGGGGACTTCACCGAGGGTGGATGGGGCTATGCCTTTGCCTTTGTGGGCGATGGGCTGCCGGTGATCATCTTCTTCAGCGCCCTGATGGGGATTCTGTATCACCTGGGAATCATGCAGTTTCTGATTCGTGGCATGGCGCGGGTGATGTCCTCTGCCATGGGGGTCAGCGGTGCTGAGGCCATGGCCATGGCGGCCAATGTTTTTGTGGGACAGACCGAGGCGCCTCTGGTGGTCAAGCCCTACATCCCCTTGATGACCAAGTCAGAACTCAACGCTTTGATGACCGGGGGGTTTGCAACCATTGCCGGCTCGGTGTTGGCGGTCTATTTGGGTCTCTTGGGAGAAGAGTATGGGCCGCACCTTCTGGCGGCTTCGGTGATGAGCGCGCCGGCGGCATTCTTGATCGCCAAGATCGTCCTTCCCGAGACCGAAGTTGCAGCGACCATGGGCGCTACCGAGCACAAAGTGGAGCGTAGTACGGCCAATGTGATTGAGGCCGCAGCCAACGGCACATCCGACGGTCTCAAGCTCTGGCTCAATGTGATTGCCATGCTGATTGCCTTCATGGGGCTGGTCGAGCTTGTGGACTGGATGCTGGCCTTTGCTGCGGATAACCCCCTCTGGACTCTGGAGGGCGGCCTGTCCCTGGACATGATCTTGAGTCGGATATTTGCTCCGGTGGCTTGGATGATCGGCGTGGATAACTGGCACGATTGCCAGTTGATGGGCTCGCTGTTGGGCACCAAAGTGGCGGTGAACGAATTCATTGCTTTCAACAATCTGCTCGAGGTGCTCAATCTGCCCTCAGGCGCTGGATTTGCGAGTCCGCGCACGGCGAAGATGGCAGCTTATGCTCTGTGTGGCTTTGCGAATTTCGCGTCGATTGGGATTCAGATCGGCGGCATTTCGCCCTTGGCACCGGAGCGCCGACCGTTGATCGCATCGCTTGCCTTGCGCGCCATGGTGGGCGGGGCTTTTGCTTCTTGGATGACCGCAACGGTGGCAGGGATGTTCCTTTGAGTGAGGCGCCGGAAGATCTAGCACCTGTGTTGGCTGCTGAAATGACCGCAGCGGGCCTTGGTGGTGCCGAGATCTTGCTGGTGCTCGGGTCTGGCCTTGGTGCCTTTGTCGATGAACTTGAAGAGGCCCGAGATTGTTCCTACGAAGACCTTCCCAGCATGCCGCGTTCTGCCGTCCCAGGACATAGTGGACGCTTCGTTCGTGGTCGAGTTGCGGGGCGTGAGGTTCTTTGTCAGGCGGGTCGTGTTCATCTTTACGAGGGGCATTCGTCAGAAGTGGTGACCCGTGCTGTGCGTGCGGCAGCTTTGCAGGGTGTGCCCCATGTGCTCTTGACCAATGCGGCGGGCGGGCTGCAGAAGGACTGGCCCGTGCCCTCGTTGATGCGCGCTACAGAGCATCTCAACATGACTCATCAAGAGGCCCCCGGTGCCGCGCCAGAGGGCTCTGGCAGTGTCTACAGCGAGGAATTGGGGGAGGCCCTGGTGCAGGCAGCAACCGAAGCAGGGGTTGAGCTTGAAAGCGGTGTATACGCGGGAATGGTGGGACCGGGATATGAAACAGCCGCGGAGATCTCATGGCTGGCGGGTCTTGGGGCCAATGCCGTGGGCATGAGTACTGTGCTGGAAGCGGACGCCGCCCACGGGGCAGGCATGGAGGTTGTGGCGGTTTCTTGTATCACCAACCCTGCTGCAGGGATTTCAACCAAGGTTCTGAATCATCAGGAAGTGGTGCAGGCCGGGGCCCAGGCAGCTCGTTCCTTTGCTGCGTTGATTATCGGGCTGGTTGGAAATCTGCCGACGGATTCGATGCAAGTCTAGAGGCTCTGACCTAGACCCTTGAAGCAGCGAACGAGGAAGCGTAAACCTGCATTGAGATGTTCACCGAAACCTGGCGCAGACGATGGGGCCTCAAGCAAGCGCCCTTCGCCCACGAGGATGCCGATCGCGACCCTCTTTTGGATCGGGTTGATTCTTGGGCAGTACATCGCAGCTATGAACGGCTCTTGGGATCAGATGGAGAGCCCGCTTCAGCGGTCATTTTTGGGGAACGTGGTAGCGGCAAGAGTGCCCTGCGTCGCAGCGTTGTCCGAGGCCTCAATGCAAGTGGGAAGAGCTTCACAGTTGAGATCACCGACGTGGATCCCTGGCTGGAGATCTTTCAAAGCCGCCGGGGGAACAACGAATCAGGGCCGAGGAATTTCGGTGATTTGAATCGTGTTGACTTGATCGACCTCATGTTGTCCGCAGGCCTCATGCGCTTGAGCGAGGTTCTTGGAAAAGACCCGCAGCGTTTGAACAAGCTCGGTGCCTCTGAGCGGGCTGAACTGATTCTCCTGGTGGCTGCTTATCACGTGGATCTGGAAGGGGATCGTGAGGAGCGGGTGCGGAGCCTTCTTGCCGCGAGGTGCGGTCGGCTGTGGTTATTGGTCCGGGGCGGCTTGGGTTTGGTAGGGACCACGATGTGCCTCGCGCCCCTGTTGCAGCTGCAGGGTTGGTGGCCACTCAAATCATCAATTGTGCTCTCGATCGCTGTTGTCGGCGCTGTCTTGCTTGGGTCTCTCGTCATGCATGCTGTTTGGCGAAGCGTCCTCGCCAGGCATATGGCCCGCCGCATTATTCGTAGCATGAGCATCACGCGACCGGATCGAGCTCTGCTGCATAAAGCCCTAGTAACTCTACCCAGGTCCAGTGCACCACAGTTTCTGCGAGGGGCTGAATCTGCTGAAGAAGGCCGTTATCGCTTGCTTCGGCGCGTAATTCAATTAGTGCGCCGCATGGAATGGTCGGGCCTTGTGTTGCTCGTGGATCGTATCGATGAATCCACCTTGCTTGAGGCCCGTGCGGATTCCATGGGTTCATTCATAGACCCGGTCTTGGAGCACAAGCTGCTGCAACTGGACGGGTTTGGCCTCAAGTTGTTTCTGCCAGTGGAGCTGACTCCGATGGTACGTGGGGCGGGACCTGATCGCCTTAGACGCATGCGCTTGGACAAGGCGGCCTTGGTGGACGAGATTCGCTGGAGCGGGCAGGAGTTGCTTGAACTTGCGGATCGGCGATTGGCTGCTGCTTCAAACGGGCCGTCGGCTTCAGTGGGCGATTTGCTCAGTGATGATCTGGACCTGATCGAGATGCGAGATGCCTTGCATGGGCTCGGAACGCCGCGCATGGCATTCGCATTCTTGCGTGACTTGTTTGAAGATCACGCCCGCGAGTTGCCCGATGACCTTCCTCGGGATTCACCCGAGTGGTGTGTTGGTCGCGCGTCTTTTGAACGCCAGCGGGCCGCCTGGAGCGATCGTGCAAGAGTCTTGCGCCGTATGTTGCGGCGGACTTCCGTGGATTGTGGCGTTCCAGGTTCCTAGGAGGTTTCAAGAGTGCCCTTCGACTGGTGGTCCGAGTATCGGGATGTGCTTACCTGGGTGGCGCTAGGGAGCGCGGGATTCTTGGTGATCTCTTTGGCGGCCCTGCCCTGGCTCTTGGGGCTGTTGCCAGCGGACTGGTTTTCTTCCGTGGAGCCCAAGGGGCTTTTCTGGCAATCCCATCACCCGCTTGTGGCCATCATGGTGCGTATTGGACGCAACGCGGCTGGGGCTGTCTTGTTGCTGGCAGGCGTGGCAATGCTCGTGCTGCCGGGGCAGGGTATCTTGACCATCCTGACAGCCTTCGTATTGCTGGATCTACCAGGCAAGCGCCGCTTCGAAATTTATCTCGTGCGCAAGCCACAAATTCTGGCGGCTCTCAACTGGTTACGCAAACGTCGAGGCGTTGCGCCCTTCACCGTTCCTTCTTGAGGTTGAGCAGTTAGTCGCTGTCGCCAGCGGCGATGTTCTCTTCAACATCCGTAGGCGCCTCAACCCTGCCTTCGGGAACGACCCATGGGCTGGTCGCCGGATCAAGGATTGCGCCACCCAATGGGCCCGCCTGAGGGATGACGGGCATTTTGGAGCCCGGTAATTCCATAGGCACGATCAAGAGGTCTGGCTCGGTGGCGCCGTACTCCAAGGAGAGTTCTTCGATCTTGGCCATGGCTCCTTCGGCACGTTCTCCGAGTGTTGAAAGGTGCGCCAGAACACGGCGTCTCTCAAGTAGGCGACGGACGAGTTCATTGCCCTTGACTTCCAGTTCACCGTCTCGCCTTGCAAGTGCGTCGTGCAGTGCTTCGATGGCGGCGTTGGTATAGGCCCCTACGATTTGCTCTTGCAGGTGATGCAGGGTCTCGTGGAAGAAGCGGCTCTTGAATACATCGATTTGCCGTACAAGGGCTGCGCGGGCGTCGGGACCCAAGCGCTTTTGCTTGACGTCTACAGGTATCCGCAAGACAGGAGAGCTTGGTTGTCCGAACAGGTTCCGGCGTACGCGTTCCATTGGGCGCAACAGAATCCAGTCGAAGAAGCCGCGCTTGACCGGGATCTGGCTGGTTGTCAGGGGTAGGTCAATTGGGCGTCGCGTGCTCGTATCTGTCAACAGGGCGATTACTTCTCGACCGATCGCGTTGACATCAATGCCTGCGGTGTACAGGTCTTTTGCTATGTCGGTGGTCAACAACACCCCGGCGGTGCCTGAGGCCACTTCTTCACCTAGAATCGTGCGTACATGTCCGGCAAGTTCTGCCTGGTAACGGTCGAGTGCTGGCACCAGATCGTCTTCTATCAGAGCCTGGAAGCTGGCTGGAGTGGCAAACCAGCGGGCCAGGATTGCGTCTAGGTTGCGCTCGGTTTCGGCGGAGGCCATACGGGCTTGCTCCCGAATGTTGGGCGCCAGGCGCTGAGATAGCTCACCAAAGACCACCTTCCAGTCCTGCGCATCCAGGCGCTGAACGGCTTGTCGCTGGTGGGTGATGCCTTGGCGTTCTTCGTCCAGCTGGGCAACGGAGACCTCTAGTTCGCCTACTTCGGGGTGCTTCAGTAATTGTGCCGCTTCGTCAAGCAAGGCCTGGGCGCGGCGTAGGCTGTCACCCAGGAACGCCACCAGGTACTCGGTGGAGTTCAGGTAGTCGGTCAGGTCTCGCTGGAAGGCTTCGAAGTCGATTTGCCCCTGGATGGCTTCAGGTTCATCGTCATTTGCAAGACGTGCGCTGGCGGCGCGCAAGAGGTCGATGGGGTAGATACGCAGGCGCCCTTCATCAGCGGCGCGCTTGAGGGGAGCGCTCATGGCCAGGTTCTCGAAGGCCTCGATGATGCGCAGGGGGTCTTCTTGTTCCAGGCTCGGAATAAGGCGCCCATCCGGGGCCAGATCGCGCTTGGCGGAGTCGAGGTTGACTACCAAGAAGATTCGGCTGAAGAGATCCAACAGCTCTTCGAACTCCTCAAAGACTTGTTCAAGGAATAGGTTGTCCGATTTGACTACGAAGATTGCGCAGCTTGCGGCGTCTCGAAAGTCGCGGGTCATTTGACTATAGCCGAAGCGCATGCGTGCATAGAGTCCCGGCGTGTCCACCAGTACTGCGCCCGACTCGGCCAGTTCTTCTGCGGGCAGGCGTACGTCAATTCGGCGAATCGCCTCGGAATAGTGAAGCGCGGGATCAAAGGTATCGCCATTTTCTTCTGCAATTCGGATGCGATCGGCAAGCTCCGAGTGAGCGCGGTTGATGAACAGATGCAGGGCGGTGGGATCGGTGAAGCGCTCACTGCGGCCGGAGTAGCGAGTTACATCAAAGCAGCGTGTTTCTCCGTGGGAGACAAACACCATGCAGGGGTAGGCGGGCAGGCTTGATACCTCGCTTACATAAGAGCGCGCAATGCAATTCATCAATGTGGACTTGCCGCTCTTGAGGGGGCCGAAGAGCAGCACATAGGCCTGTTGCTCGCTGATCTTTTTTACAAGGGCTTCGAACTGGTGTTGCAGGTCAAGCAGGTCTGCCCGTACAGCCATGCCGGGCAGGTCCGGTCCGGCTTTGAGGAGAGCCTCAGCGCTTTCGTGCAGGGGGCTGAGGAGAGGTCTGATGACCTCGTCGAATGAATCACAGAATTGACTGAGCAGGGTGCGCATGGGTGATACTCGGGCGGGTGCCCGGCGGACTCCACCCCGAAGCGGGTGATTTAGAACGCTGGGCGCCAACCCCAAGCGCTATCCCACAGATATTGGCGTATGATCTCAAGCATCCAGTGGTTGTTCTCAGGGGGGTGCGGGTCCGATCGGGCTAGGACGCTTCTTTCGGGTCCCTGGAGGGATCTTGTGGTTCTGGGCCTTCTCCCGGGCCCTGGGGTGCCATAAGCTGGCGTTGATGATTGACGAGGCCACAATTCGCACCATCGCCAGGCGTGCAGCAGGGCGCGTAGCGAGCCCGGAAACGAGGCCCACCAAATTGCCCGCCGAGGTGACCGTGCTGGAGGCAATGCGGCCCGTTTCCGAACCGGAACAGGTCCCCAAGAATCCAGAGTTTCCACTCATCACCGAAGGCTGCCTCAAGAACATTGCGAATGGAGGAACTCTGACCGTTTCGCCACGGGCCCAGTTCACCCTTGCAGCAGAGGAAGAGGCTCAACGTCGGGGGATCCGGTTTATTGAGGGCGTGCCTGCTGCCACAGGTGGACTGCGGCGCACCCGCAGCACTGCCAGGGTCGCGGTTTCCAGCGATCACGGGGGCTTTGCTCTGAAGGGGTCCATCCTTGAGTCTCTGCGTGAGCTTGGTCATCAGGCCATGAATCTTGGACCTGGCGATGATCGGCCTTGTGACTGGTCAGAGCGCGCTCAGGAAGTGGCCGAGGCGGTGGCTCAAGGGCGCGCAGACTTGGGAGTGGTGATCGATACGGTGGGCATTGGTTCGGCCATGGCTGCCAACAAGGTTCCCGGTGCGCGGGCGGCGAACTGCTGGGATGAGGCGGTGGCGCGGAATGCGCGGGAACACAACCATGCCAATGTGTTGGTCTTGGGATCTCGGCACCTGACCGCGTCCTCGGCGCACGCGATTTTGGCAGCTTTTTGCATGACCGAGCCCGGTGGTGGACGTCATGCGAGGCGAGCGGGATTGCTCGATGAAATCGAGGCGAGATACGGGGCGCCTACAAGGACATCCCGATGAACGAAGTGACACGACTTGAGGACCTGCTGGTTGAAGTGGGTCGGCGGCTGGTGGCTGCTGGGGTGACTTCCCTGGACGAATTAGATGGGGGGCGCTGCGTGGACCTGGCCCTTCGAATCTGCCCTGAGGACCTGATGGCGGCGGTTCAGGCCGGTGCTTGCCGGCTGGGCATGTGCGGTGCGGACCCCGCACGCATCGGCGACATGGCGAGTCACATCGATCACACTCTACTCAAGACAGATGCTACGGCTGAGGAGATCGATAGTCTTTGCGGTGAGGCACTTGACAATAATTTCGCCTCTGTTTGTGTGAACAGTTCCTGGGTCCGGCGCTGCTCTGAGATTCTGAGCGGTTCGCCGGTCCTGGTATGCACCGTGGTGGGTTTTCCCCTGGGTGCGTGCAGTCCTGAGACAAAGGCCTATGAGGCGCGAAGGGCTATTGAAGATGGTGCTTGTGAGGTGGACATGGTGCTCGCCGTGGGTGCTTTGAAGTCCGGGGACGAGGGTTATGTGAGGCGAGACATCAGCGGTGTGGCTGAGATATGCCATCGTTTGGGGGCGCGTTTGAAAGTCATTCTTGAGACCTGCCTCTTGAGTCCCGATGAAATTGTGCGCGCCAGTCGTTTGGCGCGCGAGGCGGGAGCTGACTTCGTCAAGACTTCCACCGGTTTTTCCAGCGGTGGGGCTACCGTGGAGGACGTGGAATTGATGCGGCAGACAGTGGGGCCTACGATGGGTGTCAAGGCCTCTGGCGGTGTGCGCGATCGGGCTACAGCAGAGGCGATGATTGCGGCGGGTGCAACCCGCATCGGAGCATCCGCATCCGTGGCAATCGTGCGTGGCGGCGATTCGAGCGGAACCTTCTAGGGGCCCAAAATCGTCGATTTGGGGCTTGTCTTTGCCAAAAAACCGCTGATTTCGGCCGAAATTGGCTCCCAAGCGGACTTTTCGTGGCCCCGCAATCACGCGGGGGGAACCTGGAGCCCCCCTGCTCCGTCCACAGGGGCGTCAGCTGCCGCACACCCGGCCAATCGGGAATTGTAGTTTCCCCTTATCCTGGGGTCAGTGTCAGCGGTAGCTGCGCGATCCTCTCCCTCTTTTCTCCAGCCTCCTCCTGACTTATGGGACTCCCCAGAGGCCTGCGTATGCACGTAGGTACCGCTACAGCGATTTGCGTCACTCTTCTTGCTTCTTTTGGATCCGTGCAGGCGTTGTTGGCGCCAAGCGAGAAGGGCTTCTTGGCCCCGCGGGCGCTGGTCACTCTCGCTGAACAGGCGAATCCTGCAAACCCACTTGCCAGTGGTCTGATTGGTGCGGGACCCTTTCACAGGGTTTGGATTCGCCGTGATCGCCAGGAGCAGCTGTTCGAATTGCTTGCCCAGGGTGCCGTGGTGCGCCGCCATGACTATGGCGCGTTTTCTGTTGTGGTTGTGGATGACCGCATGCTGGGCGGAACCCAAGGCCTCCTGCGTCGCGGACTCAATGTTCGCGATGACATGAATCTGGTCATGTTCAACGGCCTGCTGCTTGACGGTCGGCGACTTGGGGCAACCCTGGCGGGGCTCGATCCGCTTGAGCGCTTTGGTGGGCCCACGGAGCTCACTCTTGATCCCCGGTCGGGTCTATATGTGATTCAGTTTGACGGCCCTGTCAAGGACGAATGGATTGAGAGGTTGACTGACCTTGGGACGACCTTCATGCAGTTTGTCCCCATGAACTCCTATGTTGTGCGTCTGTCCGCTGAGCACGTGGCAGGTCTCGAAGCCCTCGCCGCAGCCGAGGACTACATTCAGTTCGTGGGCAACTACGAGCCCGCCTATCGGATCCACCCCAACCTGCGGCGCGTGTTGCGTGCAGGGCAAGGGGAAGCCCAGAAGGTTGTAGTGCAGCTTGTCAATGAAGGGAGGGTGAGAGATTCTATTGCTGAAATTGGCTCCTTGGCAGATGAAATCCGCAGTGCACATGTGGTCGGTCCCTACATCAACGTGCGGGCGACCATACATCCCTCAGCTTGGCAGGCGATTGCCAGCAATGAGAGAGTCTTTCAGATCGAGCCTGAGGGTGAGCTGACGCGGTACGCAGCAGACGAGGTGCAGGGACAGATTGTGGCTGGCAATGTGACTGGAAACTCTCCCTCTGGGCCGGATTACTTGGCCTGGCTGGCGAGCCAAGGGTTCAATTCCACCCAGTTTGGCAGTTTTTCGGTCAACGTGGTAGATGACGCCTATTCCTTGACCGGACACCCGGACCTGCCCAACAGCCGCGTGGCCTTTGAGCTGAACCCCACGGGGCAGAGTGGCTCCCAAGGTGGGCACGGATTCTTGAACTCGCACATCGTGGGCGGTTTCAACAATGGCACCGGCTCGGCAGTTGAGGATTCTGGTGGCTATAACTACGGCCTGGGCATTGCGCCCTGGGCGCGAGTCGGCGTGACGGCGATTTTTGGTCCGGGTGGGATGAACGCTTCAAGTTTTGAGAGCCAGGCTTATGGACTTGGTGCGCGCATAAGCACGAACTCCTGGGGTTTCACCAATTCGTTCACTTACACATCCAACGCGCAGGAGTATGACTTCCTGACGCGCGATGTGCAGAGCTCCGTGGCGGGCAACCAGGAGTACCTGGTTATCTTTGCTGCCGGTAACGATGGGTCTGGGAGCGGTACTGTCGGGTCACCGGGGGTTGCGAAGAACATCTTGACCGTTGCGGCAGGTGAGAACGTGCGCCAGACCGGAACCGATGGTTGTGCGATCGCCAATTCGGGCGCGAACAGCTGGCAGGACATCATCAGTTTTTCCAGTCGTGGACCCGTCAACAGTGCTGGAGGCGATGGTCGCTGGAAGCCTGAGATCACTGCGCCTGGAACTCATATTCAAGCCGGTGTACCCCAGAGCGCATACACCGGATCAAGCGTCTGCAACCAGTATTGGCCCCTGGGTCAGACTCTGTACGGGTGGTCCTCTGGCACCAGTCACTCGACTCCTGGCGTGGCTGGGGGTGCGGCGCTTGTGCGTCAGTGGTTTATCAACCAGGGTCTGGCAGAGCCCAGCCCGGCGCTGCTCAAAGCCGTGCTGGTGGCCACTGCGGAATACATGACAGGAACCGGTGCGGGTGGTTCTCTGCCCAGCAACTCCCAGGGATCGGGAAGTATGCACCTGGGTCGCGCCTTTGATGGGTTGGCGACGATTCGAGAAGACCAGTCCCAGGTCCTGACCGCAACGGGACAGATTCATCAGGTCAGCGGCAGCGTTGTGGACGGTGGTCAGCCCGTGCGAATTGCCTTGGTCTGGACAGATGCGCCGGGCCCTACAACGGGTGCGCCCTATGTGAACGATCTCAATTTGGAGGTCACTATTGGGGGCAACACCTATTTGGGCAATGTGTTCTCAGGAGCCAATTCAGCAACCGGTGGATCAGCTGATGTGCGTAACAACACCGAGCTGGTATTCCTACCTGCAGGAACAGCCGGATCGTTCACGGTAACAGTTACGGCCGCTTCAATCGGCGGTGACGGTGTGCCCGGCAATGGCGACAGCACCGATCAGGACTTTGCTCTTCTGATCTACAATGGTTCCAGTGGTCCGCCGCCCTTTGCAGCGAATTTCAGCGGCTCGCCTACATCAGGTCTGCACCCCCTGACTGTTGCGTTCACTGATCATTCAACCGGTGGTCCTACCGGTTGGTCTTGGAGCTTCGGAGATGGCGCTACATCTACTCTTCAAAGTCCAATCCACACCTACAGCGTGGCGGGCCAGTACAGCGTATCTCTGACCATCACCGGCTCTGGCGGGCCGGACACGATGACGCGGAGCAACTACATCTCCGTGACTGACCCGCCGCCGCCTGGCTTTGGAGATGGGAGTTTCGAATTGCAGACAGCAGGAGCGGCTCCTGGGGGAGACTGGCCTGTGAGCTCGGGAACAGCGCACATTGTTCTGCCTGCGGGCGCGACGACCTCTGATGGTGGTCTGCCGACCCATGGTACGAACTGGCTTGAGGTATCGGGCGATGGATCCAACGCTTCGACACCTCCCTCCAACCCTGGCGGCGCGGGTTCGCCCCCTTCTGGTGGCACTGGTGTTTCTACCAGTTTCAATCATGGGGCTGGCGCAACCGAACTGACCTTTGATGCAGCTTTCATGCGCAACGAGACTGCCGGGGCTCAGTGGAACGACTGGATGAGCGTGGATATCACCGATGGTTCCACCTGGTTCAATCTGTATCACGCTGATACGAACACGCCTACTCCTCAGACCTCATCGCGCAACGGCTTCCCGATGACGGCGGTTTCCAATGTAGTCGCTGATCTGGCAACGATCTTCCCCGGCTCCAGTACATCGACGGTGTTCACCCTGACAGTTCAGGTGGGCAATCTGCTTGATGGCATTCAATCTTCGATTGGCTATGTGGACAACTTTGCCCTTGGCGGAGCTGTGCCTGCGCCGGTTGCCGATTTTACCGGTACGCCGCTGAGCGGAGTGGCGCCATTGGCTGTTGCCTTCAGTGACGCATCTACTGGTTCAGTTTCGAGCTGGGCTTGGGACTTTGGCGATGGTGGAACATCGTCCGCTCAGAATCCGGCGCACACCTACACAGCAGCTGGAACCTACTCTGTCAGCCTGACCGCGACCGGCCCAGGCGGTTCGGACACTTTGATGCGCACGGCGTATATCAGTGTGGCAGAACCTCCTCCGGTGGCAGATTTCAGCGGCACGCCCACAAGCGGCACGAACCCGTTGACCGTGTCCTTCAGCGATGCTTCCAGCGGAGCAGTGACAAGTTGGGCCTGGGATTTTGGTGATGGAGGTACGTCGACTCTGCAGAGTCCGAGTCACACCTACGCCGCTGTTGGAACATACAGCGTCTCCCTGGCCGTGACCAGCGCGGGGGGGACAGACACCCTCTTGCGTACGAACTACATCGTGGTGAGTGATCCGCCCCCTGTTGCTGCTTTCAGCGGGACGCCTACAGGTGGAACAGTTCCTCTGAGTGTAGCTTTCGCTGACGCTTCCAGCGGTCCGATTACGAGTTGGGCCTGGACCTTCGGAGATGGGGGTACATCAAGCCTTCAGAATCCCAGCTATGTGTATTCCGCGGTTGGCACCTATTCGGTGAGTTTGACTGTGACGGGACCCGGCGGCTCGGACACCCTGACCCGCACGAACTACATCGACGTGACTGATCCGCCCCCGGTGGCTGAGTTCAGTGGCACGCCCACCAGCGGCACTGCTCCTCTCACTGTAGCTTTCAGTGATGCCTCCACTGGCGTGATGACCAGTTGGGCTTGGGACTTTGGGGATGGCGGCACTTCAAGCGCGCAGAACCCGAGTCATGTCTACAGTGCTTCTGGCACCTATACGGTTGCCTTGACCGTAACCGGTCCGGGGGGATCGGACACTCGTACCCGGGCAAATTACATCGCCGTGGTAGACCCTCCGCCTGTCGCTGCATTCACGGGCACGCCCACCAGTGGAGTGACACCTCTGACCGTGAGTTTTGCGGATGCATCTTCGGGCCCAGTAACCAGTTGGGCTTGGGCCTTTGGTGACGGTGCTACTTCGACCCTGCAGAGCCCGAGTCATGTCTACGGCGCCGTTGGCACCTATTCGGTGAGTTTGACTGTCACGGGCCCAGGTGGCTCTGACGCTCTGACGCGTACGAACTACATTGTAGTCAGCGATCCGCCTCCGGTTGCGGCGTTCAGTGGCGCACCCACCAACGGCACGATTCCCTTGGATGTAGTCTTCAGTGATGCTTCCACCGGGGTTATTGCCAGCTGGGCCTGGGACTTTGGTGATGGTGGAACATCCTCAATTCAGAACCCGAACCACACCTATACGATTGCCGGTGTCTATTCGGTGACATTGACGGTGACGGGCCCGGGCGGCTCGGACTTCTTGACCCGCTCGAACTACATCGTTGCTGGGGTGCCCGCCCCGGTTGCGGCCTTTGATGGTTCTCCCGTTGCCGGGATTGCGCCATTGAATGTGGTCTTTAGCGATGGCTCTGCTGGCTCGATCACGAGTTGGGCTTGGGACTTTGGTGATGGTGGCACATCCACAGTTCAGAACCCGAGCAACACCTACTCTGCGGTGGGCGTCTATTCGGTCAGCTTGACTGTGACTGGACCCGGTGGGTCGGACACCATGACGCGCGTGAACTACATCGATGTGGCGGATCCTCCGCCCGTTGCTGACTTCACGGGCACGCCTACAAGCGGGACAGTCCCCTTGACCGTTTCATTTAGCGATGGGTCCACGGGGGCACTGACTTCGTGGGCTTGGGACTTCGGTGATGGCGCGACCTCGGCAGCGCAGAATCCAAGCCACACCTATGCAGCAATCGGTACCTATAGCGTGAGCTTGACGGTCACCGGGCCCGGTGGCTCTGACCTCCTAGCACGTGCCAACTACATCACTGTGAGTGATGCGCCGCCGGCGGAGATAACCGATGGCAGTTTTGAAGCTCAGACCGCAGGCGCTGCGCCTGCCGCTCCATGGGCGGTGGATGCGGGTCTCAGTCATCTGATCCTGCCCGCTGGTCTCACTACATCAGATGGCGGCTTGCCCACGGATGGCGTCAATTGGCTTGAAGTCTCCACCGCTGGTTCGAATGGAGCAACGGGTCCGTCGAATCCGGGCGGTGCCGGCAACGCGCCTGTGGGCGGAAGTGGTGTCTCTACGACCTTCAATATCGGTGCCAGTGTGACTGAGCTGTCTTTCGACGCGGCGTTCATGCGCAACGAAACAGCGAACTCTACATTCAACGATTGGATGAGCGTGGATGTCACCGATGGCGTCACCACGGTCAACGTGTACTACGCGGACACGGGTACGGCTACTCCCCAGACTTCGTCGCGCCACGGATTCTCCATGACGGCAGTATCGAATGTGACTGTTGATCTGGCGGTGTTGTTCCCCAGTGCTACTCCTGCGACGGTGTTTACCCTCACGGCGCAGGTGGGGAACGGTGTGGACAACATTCAGGATTCGATTGGTTATGCGGACAACTTTGCCCTTAGCGGTGCGGTTCCAGCGCCCCTGGCGAATTTCAGCGGTACGCCCCTTGCGGGGACAGCGCCGTTGAATGTGATCTTCAGCGATGCCTCCACTGGAACCGTTGACAGCTGGGCTTGGGACTTTGGCGATGGATTTACTTCCACAGCACAGAATCCGAGCCATCTCTACACGGCCGCCGGTAGCTATACGGTGAGCTTGACCGTGACCGGCCCCGGTGGTTCGGACAGCCTGGTCCGTGCCGCCTATGTGGATGTTACGGAACCCGCTCCGGTTGCGGACTTTGTGGGTACACCCACAAGTGGCTCGGCTCCTCTTACGGTTGCTTTTACAGATGCATCAACTGGTGTCGTGTCCAGCTGGGCCTGGGACTTTGGTGATGGGTCGACGGCGGCAGTTCAGAATCCAAGCCACGTCTATTCAGTGGTGGGTAGTTACGCCGTCAGCTTGACAGTGACCGGGCCCGGTGGCTCGGACACCCTGACACGTACGGCTTACATCGACGTGACTGAGCCGCCGCCCGTCGCGGGTTTCAGCGGCGTACCAACCAGCGGGACTTCGCCTTTGACGGTGACTTTTGCCGACAGCTCTACGGGTCTGATTTCGAGTTATGCCTGGGCCTTCGGTGATGGCGGGACCTCAACGCTTCAGAATCCGAGTCATGTATATGCGGCAGTCGGAACCTACTCGGTCAGTTTGACGGTGACCGGGCCTGGCGGTTCGGACACTCTGACGCGCACGAACTACATCGATGTCACCGAGCCTGCTCCAATCGCCAACTTCAGCGGTGTACCGACCAGCGGTACTTCGCCCTTGACGGTGGCGTTCAGCGATGCCTCGACGGGCGCGGTCTCCAGCTACGCCTGGGCCTTTGGTGATGGAGCTACCTCGACGCTCCAGAGCCCGAGTCACGTGTACTCGGTTGCCGGCACCTATTCGGTCAGCTTGATGGTGACCGGGCCCGGTGGCTCGGACACCCTGACACGCACCAACTACATCGATGTGACCGAGCCCGCGCCAGTTGCAGGGTTCAGCGGCACACCGACAAGCGGCGCTTCGCCCTTGACGGTGGCGTTCAGCGATGCCTCCACTGGCGTTGTTTCGAGTTATGCCTGGGCCTTCGGCGATGGTGCGACTTCGACTCTGCAAAACCCGAGTCATGTGTTTGCGGCAGTTGGAACCTACTCGGTTGCTCTGACAGTGACCGGGCCCGGTGGCTCGGACACCTTGACGCGTACGAACTACATTGATGTGACTGAGCCCGCTCCAGTTGCAGGGTTCAGCGGCACACCGACCAGTGGTACTTCTCCATTGACGGTTGCGTTCAGTGATGCCTCGACGGGTGCGGTCTCCAGCTACGCTTGGACCTTCGGCGATGGCGCTACCTCGACGCTCCAGAATCCGAGTCATGTGTATGCGGCGGTCGGAACCTACTCCGTCGCTCTGACGGTAACCGGGCCAGGCGGCGCGGACACCCTGACGCGCACGAACTACATCGATGTCACCGAGCCCGCGCCAGTTGCAGGGTTCAGCGGCACACCGACCAGCGGTACTTCTCCATTGACGGTTGCGTTCAGTGATGCCTCGACGGGCGCGGTCTCC
>DUBE01000021.1 GCA_012960475.1 Planctomycetota bacterium | reverse complement strand
TCAGGGCAGGTTCTACATCACGCGCTGCGAAGAATCGAGCGTCATCTACATTGCGGTTGATGAAGTCCGGGCAGGTCGTACACATGCTCGGAGGATTTGCGTCCAGAACTTGGCGGCGAAGATTCTCGAATTGGACTCCAAACCAAATAGAGCGAAAGTCTGAGGACTTGGAGAGGGAGCCGAAGGGCTCGACGGTTTGGCAGTCGGGGTAGGGGTAGACATTTCCTTCGGGGTCGATGTAGACATCTTCGAAAGGCTTGGTACAGAAAAGGAGCGGCCGAGCATCGGAACCCGAAGAGAACTTGATTACGCGCTGCCCGAGTTCTCGCCGCTTGCCATTGGGGCCGATCACATGTACCAGGATCGTGGCATCTGCTCTCACGCCGGTTGGCAGGTCCAGGGCTTGCAGACGAAACCGCCAACCACATCGATAGGCGGCTGGAAGTTCCCTGTGAATGCTTGTGACATCCGGTCGCACGGCGTTGAGGAAGGTCGCGCGTCCCAGCAGGGTCGAGTGAGGCTTGGTCTTGCGGGGGACACCCCCTGTTCCATTCGTTGCAGTCTCTTGTTCCGGAATCAAGCAGGAAATCTCCACCGTGCAGGCTCCAAGGACCGAAAGAGCCCAACCTTCCAGATCAACGCTCTCCGTTACCAAGCTGAGCTTGTCGGCTGGGGTGTCCCAATGGCCGAGCGGGCCGTCGAGCTCTGCCTGGGCCATCTCACCTCCTTCCGCAAGTTGGTCAAGGGCTTGGACGGGCATGCTCCAGGGCTCATTGTCCACGAGATAGAAGTCCGGGAAGCTGGTTACCATCACGCCCTTCGCTTGGGCGTACTCCAGGAACTTCAAGAAGCAGAGGTTTGCCTGTTCCGGGTCGTGGTCCGTGCGCTCCTCATCCATTCCTAGATCCTGGTAGGGCATCAGATGGCGGCAGGCAATGCGTTCTGCACCCCATTCAAGGGCTAGGTCCACAAAGTCATTGAGCTGATCCAAGTTCGAGCGCAGCAAGATGACATTGAACTGCAGTAGAGGGCCTGGGGAATTCACATCTTTCTTGCGTTGCTGTAGCAGGGCCAGGTTGCTCTTGAGCAGATCCCAGCTAGAGCCCCGGCGCAGATACTCGTAGGTCTCTTGATTGGGCGCATCCACCGACACATGCAGCTCTGTCAATTCATGCTCGATCAGAGCGTCAATCGTCTCCCGATCCAGCAGCACTCCGTTGGTCAGCAGCTTGGTCATGGGCGGCTGGTACGACGCACAGATCCGCAGGAGATCCTTGAAGTCGGGGTTCATGAGAGACTCGCTCCCAGCAGAAAGATAGACCACACGCGCCATGGGCAAGACCTGGCTCGCAACTCGCTCAAAGGTCTCGGGCGTCATCATTACCGCAGGCCGGTGAAAAACGCTGTCGTAGCTGAAGTAGCAAAACCGGCAGCGCAGATTGCACTTGTTCGATACATCAAACAGAACAGTCAGGGGCCGCGCATCGAGGGGGGCTAGGTGAGCAGTGCTGGATTGTCTGCTGTCGGGGAGGAGCGGCATCGGGGAGGATCGGGCTGACAGGACACCATACGATGGCGACTTCGCGGACTTCGATCTGATTGAAGGTGCCCCTCACCACCCTGGCGCTCCTTTTGATGGTACTCGCCTCCAGGATCTTCCCTGAAGGGGACAACTTGGCTGAAGGCTCCGAGAAGGGCCGTTCTCACCCAAAGAGGTCCGCGTGGGGGACCAGGGTCTGGCTGGGCAAATTAGTTCCCAGCCCAAGGTCGGGTTGCAATGCCCAGATATTGTGGCTGTGGCCCTCCTTCCTGCCTGTCGCCCCCAATATCTGGTGGACTCTCTCCGGGAGGCCCCCGGGCCCTGCGTCTCGAATCTGAGACAAGCTGGCCGAATCTACGGGGAGTGGTTGCCTGGGGGCTTGTGGGGGAGTTGAATAGCTATATGGCATCAAGTGGGGGAAAGTGGCAGAACGAGGACGGGCACTCCGAGAGAGTCGTCCCTGCCCTGTTCATCGGCGAATCGCGCCACCCAGTGGATCCCAAGAACCGAGTCTTCCTGCCCAAGCGTTTTCATGCCGGGCTGCCCCTTGATGAGGAGGGCAATCGTGCAGGGGTCCTCATGCGAGGATTTGATGGCTGCATTGACCTGTTCACCAGGCAAGGGCATAGCCAGGCGCTTTGGAAGGTCAACATGGATACCTACGGTTCGCGCCGAGATCGCAATCTTCAACGTGCCCTGTTGCGCAGTGGACATGACTTCACCTTGGACGCCTCCGGTCGGCTCTTGCTGCCCGCGCATCTGATCGAGATTGCTGGGATCGATCGCGATGTGGTACTGCTCGGTGTGGGGGAGCGAATTGAGATTTGGGCGGCAGAACGTTGGGACGCCGAAGAAGCGGATCGTGAAGCGGCCTTTGTAGAATTCAATTCAAACAGTACAGACGAACCCGGAGGGCAAGGGGGTTGAGGGTGCAAGCCGCCCAACCGGACCCCTGGAAGGTTGCCATGGGATACGATGATGTGCACATCCCGGTGATGGCTCGGGAAGTGGTGGAGCTGCTGGGGGGTAGCGTTGATGCCACTGGAAACTCGAGCCTGATCGTGGATGCAACACTGGGTGCCGGGGGGCATGCAGTGCAACTGCTGAAGGAACTGCCAAACTGCACCGTGCTTGGCACGGACCAGGATCCTGCGATTCTGGATGTGGCTCGGGAGCGCCTGAAGCCCTTTGGAGATCGGGCGCGCATTGCGTGCTGCAGGGTCTCCGGACTTCCGCGCTTGTTGCGGAAGCTCCGTGTCGCAAGGCCGGCCGGGCTCCTGATGGATGTGGGCGCAAGCTCCTTCCAGCTCGACCGGCCTGACCGAGGGTTCTCATTTCAGCTGGACGGACCCCTGGACATGCGCATGGACCCGAGCCGCGAGCGCACGGCGGCGGACATCATCAATCACTGGGACGAGAGCGATCTGGCGGATCTGTTCTACTTTGAAGGGGGCGAGACCCGCTCGCGCTCGATTGCCAAGGCAATTGTCGGGGCTCGGCGGGCCACGCCCTTCCGGCGCACCCTGGGCCTGGCCATGCTGATCGAGCAGGTTGTGGGACGCCGGGGCAAGCTGCATCCCGCCACCAGGGTCTTCCAGGCCTTGCGCCGGGCGGTGAATGAGGAGGGAGACGAACTCACTGCTGGCCTTGACGGGGCGGAGTTGTTCCTGGCCGAGGGGGGTGTCCTGTGTGTGATCACCTTCCACTCGGGGGAGGACGGTGTGGTCAAGCGTTTCATGGCCGATGGTGCCAAGCGCGGAGCTTGGAAATTGCTCACTCCGAGGCCCTTGCAGCCCAGCCGGGAAGAGATTCGCAGCAATCCTCGGGCACGTAGCGCGCGCGTTCGGGCCGCGCTGAGGACCGGCGTGGAGCCGGAGTCAAGTCTAGAGGAGGCTGCCGCAGATCAGCAGCCGCGAGAGCGGCAATCAGACAATCCCCAGCCTGGAGAGTCCCAAGAGTGAAGCGCGCCCTGGGGATTCTCTTTTGCTGCACCCTGGCCCTGGCTGCCGGCCTCGGTGTCGCCATTCTGCAGGCCAGGGTTCATCAGGACGCCGGTGAGCTCGATCGACTGACCAAGGAAAGCGTGGCCTTCGAACTCAAGCGCGACCACTTAGAAGAAGAGAACGCGCGCATTGAATTGGTGGTCCGCGAACGGTGGAATGCAGCTGAGATGAAAGAGGGGGAGGTGAAAGAGGGGGAGGTGGAAGAGCCTTGAGCGAGGTGCATGGGTGCAATGCAAGTAGGTACACACGCAATAGCCTCGCACTGACACGCGCGGTTTTCTGCTCAAGATTTACGGCCCACGCTCCCACCTCTAACCCGGAACTATCATCAGTTCCAGTTTCTCACACCTAACTACTATGAAGATCCACCAACTGTCAGACACCGAAGACCAGCCCCTCAAGAAGAAATCAAGGAGGATTGAATCGGTGTCTGGTCTGCACCCGGCGCCTATTTTTGTTTTCTTTGCCCTCGCATTTGTGTTGGTTGCCGGCGCGGCCCTGCGGTTGTGTTTGCTTGAACCGGGAGAGCAGCCGAACACCGCTCGTCGCACCGAAGCCCCGACTCCAGCTTTTCGGCTGCACGATCGCGATGGGGCGCCCCTGGCCCGGTCGGTGGAGGTCTACACCCTTTCGGTTTCGCCCCGCGCCCTCTTGCTGGTGCACACGCCATGGCGCATTGCGAAGGGACTGGCGAGCTTGCTCGAAGGTGCGGCCGTTGTGACTGACGATTCGGGGCTCACCCTGAGCGCTCAAGTGATGGCTCGCATCCTGCCCCAGGGGGTCGCCGCCCAGGACGGCTGGCTGGCCTACAGAGAGCCGCGCATGCTGCGCTTTGACGCGCAAAAGGCCGCATTGCTGAAGACCTGGATTCGACAGGGCGCGGGCCTCTTGAAGCGCCCGGTGCAGGGCATCGCCGTGCAGCCCATCGAAGCCAGCGACGACTTCACCCTGGCCTGGGCGCCGACCCTGCTCTTGGCCGAAGCGCAGCGCATGGAAGCCCTGGGAAAGGGAGGCGTGGGCCATCCCGAGCGCTGGACCAAGCATCTGCTGAATGGCATCGGTCAAACTCTCGGGCTGTTGGATGAGGACAACAGGGTGGAGCTTGGAGCTTTGCCTCCAGCGCTCGCGCGCAAGCTCGGCCGTCAGATTTCTGGGGATCAAGCCCTTATGTTGCGCGACGCCCTGTGGGCTGAGTGGATGCCCACCGAGCACCGCGTCGTGGCCCATGGGGTGGATCCGGTTTGCGCTGCCACCATCAGAGAGTGGATGGCGGAGGAGCGTATCTACTTTTGGCAACTCAGCCTGACGCCCCTATTGGAGCGTCGGCACACCACCAGCGCGGGGGGAGGCGCCGCGGTTCCCATGGGCGAGCCTACCGGTGATGTTCTCGGTCACTGGGGAACCCTCAGTGACAAAGACGCGGGATCACGGGCCAAGCGCGAACGAGACCAACAACCTTCGGCCCTGGATTGGGGCGCTCCCGCTGATCCGTTGGGAGCGCGGCGCGACGACCTGGCCAACAACGCCCGGCCCTGGTCCGGACTGGAGTATCTGGCGGGCAAGTTGTTGGCCCAGCCTCTTTGGCAGGATCGGATCCAGCAAGAAGGGCGTATTTATCTTTGGCAAAACCGCAGCGTGGCTCGCGACCGGTGGCGGGCCTGGCGCGGGGAGGGCGGACTGCCTAATTATTTCCTAGAAGCCAGTGCCGCTATTGCGCCCCCTGCGGTGGTGAGCACCTTGCGGGTTGATCTGCAGCAGGCCATGCACCGGGTTCTGGCCGCAATCCTTGCCCGCACGGAAGCGGCCAGTGCAATGGCCATCGTGGTGGAAGTGGAAAGCGGAGATGTGCTGGCGGTGGGATCGAAATCTCGCTATGCGGTCAGTGGTTTTGCTCCCACCCAGTATCTATTCACTCCCGGTTCAATTCTGAAGCCCTTGGTGATGGCGATCGCCCTGGCCGCGGGGGTGGTGCGGCCGGAAGAGATGCTCCCCACCTACGCACGGGACGGGTTTTTTCTTCGGCACGGTCGCGCCATTCGGCGGATCCGCGAGGCTAAGGGTGCGCCGCAAGAGGCGCAAATCAGCGCTGCTGTTGGTCTTTCTCGCTCGGTGAACGCGGTGATGGTGCAAATCGGATGTCGCATCGAGCCGCGGGTTTTCCGCCGCGCCCTTGTGGGCTTGGGCCTGGGTCGCGTCCCGGGCGCGGGGCTGGGTCCCGAGTCGGCGGGTTTCTTGCCACCTTTGGTGAAAGGCAGCTGGATCCCGACCTACACCCACGCATCAGTTTCTTTTGGTCACGAGATCTCGGTCACCCTCTGGCAGATGGCGGGTGCCCTGGCCACGATCGCCCGGGGTGGTGGCTACCGGCCCTTGCGCATGGTGCGTGAGGTGCGCCAAGGAAGCAAGCATTGGTCCATTGAGCCCGAAGCCGAAGTGCGTGGGCTTTCATCCGAGGCCTGCCAGC
>DUBE01000020.1 GCA_012960475.1 Planctomycetota bacterium | reverse complement strand
CCCGCTGCACATTTGAGGGGGGCTTCAGGTCTCCTTACCTGGAACCGGGCAATTGGCGCATTTCTGTTGGTCCGGTGGGCATGGCCCTTGGAGAGTATGGTCCTCCTCGCGTACTTGATGCGGGCCGTCACGAAGTGGAGATCCACATCGAGCGTGGCCTGCGGCTGGAGTTTGTACTGGACAGGTTGCTCCCTGAGGGCGGCTTCGCTGGTATGCGCTTTGAGCTACAACGGCGGGTGCGTCGCCCAAGTGTGGTCGAAAGCGAGGAGCGCGCCTGGCGAAAGGTCTCCGCGATTCCCGCCCGCCGGCTGCGCACTGGCCCTGGCGTCTGGCCTGCTGTTCGTGTTGGACGCTACCGCCTGCTCCTGCGAGGCCGTACTCAGCGCTGGGCCTGTCCTGGATTTGAGGTTCAGGAGAACGAAGACTTGAGGATGAGTGTGACCCTGCCGGAGCAGTCGCTGCTCACACCGGCGATGAAGCGCGACGAACTCTCCTTGCCCCTCAAGGTTGACATCCTCCCGTACTCTGCGGCTGAGGCCTGGAAAGAAGGCCTCGTCTGGCTGTATTAGCCCAGAGATCCTGCAGGGAATCAGCTGCCGCGGTCAGTCATATCCGCACAATCAAGACTCGGGCCCGACATCCTTTTTAGATGTCGGGCCCGGGTCGTAGTCGAAGCGCTTGTTTATTAGCGCTTGACGTCCGAGATGTTCACCTGGATGGTCGCCGTGTTGGAGACCAGACCGTTGATGTCCGCGACGCTGTAGGTCAGGGTATCGGTGATGCGAGACACGCCCGGATGGGGGGTGTAGAAGATCCGGCCGTTTTGGACGACCGCACTGCCGCGGGTGCCTTGCTGGTGAATCTGCACCGTGTCGGAGTCCAGGGCGTCTCCGTCCGGGTCCGTATCGTTGTCCAGTACATGGATTTCAACCGTCATGGCGGGGTCCACATCAGCGCTGTCGAAGATCGCCGAAGGCGCGTGGTTGTTGCCGCCCTGCAGGTCAATCTGGACCGTGGCAGTGTTGGACATGACACCTTGGTCGTCAGCCACCCTGTAGGTGAAGACGTCCACGCCGTTGGTGAAGTTCGCGCCAGCGCTGTAGGTTACCTCGCCATTGGAACTGATCGAGGTAGTGCCTTGGCCAGGCGCTTGCATGATCTCAACCGATCCGTCGTCAATCGCGTTGGCTCCTGCCACATCGTTGTCCAGTACTGCAATCACAACTTGACCGCCGATGGAGACCTGAGCAGAGTCGGAGATCGCCAGGGGACCACGGCCGCCGCCACCGCCGCCGCCACCGCCGCCGCCGCCGCCGCCGCCACCGCCGCCGCCAGCACTGCTGACTTGCACGGTGACCGAGGCTACGTTGGAGACCAGACCGTTGGAGTCACTCACCGTGTAGCTGAAGGTTTCGGAGCCAGCCGGGGCACCGGCGTCGCTCAAGAAGGTTGCCGCGCCCTGGGCGTCAATGCTGACGCTGCCGTTGCTGGGTGAACTCTGGAGAGCCACCGAACCAGTGTCGAGGGACGCGCCGCCGAAGGCCTGGTCGTTGCCCAGGATGAAGATCATGGTGCTCTGACCAGAAACCACGCTGCTGTTGTCGCGGTTGGCTTGGGGGGGAGTTCCACCGCCGCCGCCGCCGCCGCCACCACCGACACCGGTGATGTCGACCGTTACTTGAGCCGAGTTGGAGGTCAGGCCGTTGCTGTCGGCAACTGTGTAGCCGAAGACCACGGTGCTGTCCTGTGTGCTCGCTGCGGCCGTGTAGGTGACCACACCTTGAGCGCTCACCATGGCGCTACCCGAGGAGGGGGCGCTGGTGAAGACCACGCTGGATATGTCGAGGAAGGCACCACCGAAGGCCTGGTCGTTGTTCAGAATCCCAATTGAGACTGCTGAGCCGGCGTCCACTGCGCCGCTGTCGGCTTGGGCGAAGGGGGGAGTTCCGCCGCCGCCGCCGCCGCCGGCAGCAGTGACTTGTATGCTGACCAGGGCCATGTTGGAGGTGAGTCCGCCAGAATCCGCAACCGTGTAGCCGAATTGGATCGTGCCGGAGGCAGCGTTGATGTCGGCGCTGTAGGTCGCTTCACCAGCCGCGTTCAGCGAGACGCTGCCGCTGGCCGGGGGCGCTACGATGGCCACCGACAGGGGGTCGAGAGTCGCGCCGCCGAAGGCCAGGTCGTTGTTCAGGATAGCGATGGTTACTGCTTGACCAGCATCCACTGCGCCGTTGTCGGGGTTGGCCACGGGGGCAGTTCCGCCGCCGCCGCCGCCGCCGCCAGCGGGCTGGCTGAAGTCAACAATGGCCACGCCAGCTTCGTCCGCGCCGTGCCAGATCAGGTCTTCGATTTCTGCAAGATCGAGGGTGCCCCAGTCGTTGCCGACGGCGGGGACCGAATCAAAGCCGATGGGCCAGAAAAGGCCACCAGTGGCTAGTTCAATGGCGAGTCCTCCAGGGCTGGTGGCTCGCAGGATGTTGGCACCCAGCCAGCCAGCGGTCCCAAGGTCCAGATCGAACTCCTGGGCGAAGCCTGCGGGGAATTCCGCTTCCACGAAGAGAGCGGCAAGGCTGCCAGTGATCGTGTTGCCGCGCATGATGATCATCTTCTCAAGGGCGCTGGCGGTAGGGGTCAGTTGCTCCAAGCCGATGACCATTCCTTCGAGAGAACCCTGCAGGATGTTGTTGGTCAGTTCGAACTCGTGGATGCCGCTGACGCCATCGGTTGGTTCGAGAAGTTCAATCGCCAGGGCGGTTTCAAGACCGCTGAAGCTGTTGCCGTCAATGATCATGAAGACATCATTGAAGACACCGCCGCCAGCTCCCATGGAGCCGAATTCTGCTCCTGCGAGTGCCGTGTGGGAGGTGTTGCCGAGGACTTCAACCAAGAGGCCAACGGTGACATTGGGTGCCACTGTGCTCTGGTATTCAAGGCCGAGGCCTTCACCAAGATCTCCCATGGTGTTGTTGCGGAACTCCCAGGAGCTGTCTCTGGGGGTGCTGTCCAAGTTGGCGCTCCAGATCTGGCCCGCATGCAGTCCGCCCAGGCCTGTGAAGGTGTTGTCCGCGAACAGGCATGTGCCATTTGCGACGGACGTGGCGAAGAGCTCATCCAACATCAGTTCAACAACCGCGTTCTGGACGAGGTTGTTGGTGAAGATCACTTCGGCGGGATGCGCGGCATCCGGAGAGAGAATAGCCTCGACCGCTACTTCCAGTTGATTGGTGAAGGTACTGTTGACGATGCGCATGTTGTCGGCGTCCGTGTCGTCCCAGGGCTCGAACATGAAACCGATCGTGCTGCCATCGAACTCGCAGCGCTCGATGTCCACGGCGTGGCTTGAGAGCAGCAAGGCCTCAGGCCAGACTCCCGAAACCTGCTCCAGGGACAAGTCTCGCAGGATGCTGGTGGGGGTACCCGCTCCAGGCCCTATCTCGATCATTGCGTGGACGCCAATGGGCGCGCCGGCGGCCCGCAGGACCGTCGTGCCAGAGCCTGCACCCTGCAGGCTGACGCCAGGGGGCAGCATGATGGGCAACACTTCTCCACTTGCGCTGTCATAGACGCCTGCCGCCAGATGGATCAGGTCGCCGGGGATGGCGATGCCTGACGCAAAGGAGAGGGTCCTTAGCGGAGAGGTGGCCAGACTACCGTTGCCAGCAGCATCTACGCCCAGGGTAGGATCGACGAAGATGTCGCCTGCAGCCGCCAGGGGCGCGAGGGCAACGAGGAAGGAGATGGAGGAGAGAAAGGGGATTCGCATGACTTGGATGAGTCGGGGGGAAAAGGCGCAGGGAGATCCGCGCCGTAGGTCCTATTCAGGCATAGGTGCCCTTGTTTGTGTAGACCCCAGGGGCCATGCTCGACCAAGAGGCACTTCTTTGAGACACTCTTGGGGATAGGATGTGTTTCACCTTGGGATGTCTCTGCGTCCGTCCCGCCGTGAGACAAGCACACCCACTCTCTGTGCAGACAACACTCCGCCTTCTTGCGCCGACCAGGAGCCCCGTACCCGACCCAGCCTGCAATGCGACCCTGCCCAACTGTTGACCGCCCAGAGGAGGGAGGCTTCCCTCTTGTCTGTCGACCGCCGGTTCTGGTGGGGGCCCTGGTTGGTCTTTGCGCCCTGTTCAGCTGCGGAACCGATTCAAACGCTCGATTGCCCTCTGGCACCAACCTGTTGCTGATCACCTTGGACACAACCCGCGCAGACCGCCTCGGCTGCTACGGATACCCCAGCGCCAGGACCCCTGTCTTGGATGCCCTGGCCAGAGAGGGGGTGCGCTTTGAGAACTGCATCAGCGTGGCACCGATCACTCTGCCGTCACATTCCTCGATCCTCTCCGGTCAGCTGCCCTTCAGGCACGGTGCGCGTAACAACGGGACCCATCGCCTGCCTGAGGATGTGCCCACCCTGGCCACTCTGCTTTCCGAGCAGGGCTACGCCACGGGGGCCGTGGTCAGCGCCTTCGTGCTGGATTCTCGTTTTGGGCTCGCCCAGGGCTTCGATGTCTACGACGACGATCTGAGTCAGGCGCTCAGGGCACCGACTTTCATGTTTCGCGAGACCACCGCCGACGATGGAGTGCGCCGAGCGCAGCAGTTTCTTGAGGGGGTCGAGCAGGGGCGCCCCTGGTTTCTCTGGCTGCACCTGTTTGATCCCCACGCGGACTACGAGGCACCCGAGCCCTTTGCTTCTGAAAATGGCGAGCCCTATGACGCTGAGATCGCCTTCAGCGATCATATGCTGGGGACTCTGCTGGATGACCTCAGGGAGCGGGGGCAGCTGGCTGACACCCTGGTTGCCTTTACCGCCGATCACGGGGAGTCACTGAACGAGCACGGGGAGCGCAGCCACGGACTGTTTATCTATGACGCCACCACGCGCGTGCCCTGGATTCTGTCCCATCCCGGTCTGACAGGGGGAACGGTGGTGCCTGGAGTGGTCAGCGGCGTGGATCTGGCACCCACGGTGCTGGAACTGCTCGGTCTTCCGCCCCAGGCCATGGATGGTCGTTCCCATGGGGCGGTGTGCATGGGGGGCGAGCCATTGGATACGGGTCTTGGTGCCTACTCCGAGGGTCTGTCCAGTTACTTCGATCACGGCTGGTCAGATCTGCGCAGTGTGCGCAACGATCGTTGGCGTCTGATCCGTGCGCCGCGGCCGGAACTCTACGATCTCAGTGGGGACCCGAATGAAGTCAAGGATCGTTCCGGGGAGGAGAGTGCCCAACTCAAGGGGATGCTCAAGGACCTGGGGGAGTTGTTGGACGCCGGTGAACGTGATGTGCGCCGGGTGGACCTGGGCTCGGATTCTCTGGAGGTCAAGGAGACTCTTGCCGCCTTGGGTTACGCTAGTGGCGCAGCGGAGGGCAGTATCGGGGACGGCCCCCTGGCGGACCCCAAGGACAAGGTTGAGTTCTGGAAGCGCAGTCAGGTGGTGCAGGAATTGGTGCGCTCGGACCGTTTCGAGGAAGCCGAGCGCGCAATCTTGATGTTGTTGGAGGAAGAACCCGGGGATGCCATGTTGCGCACCGCCCGGGGAGAGGTGCTGCGGAAGCTGGGGCGTACGGAAGAAGCCCTTGAATGGATGAAGAACACCGTCACCGGCCTAGGTGCCAGTTCCACCGACTGGCTGGAACTGGCCGAGATCGAGCGCGAGTTGGGATCGGGTGGCTGGCGGGAGCGTTTGGCGTCGGCTCGCAAGATGGATCCCCAAAATCCCCTGCCCTTGGTGCGCGAGGGGGACTGGCTCACAGAGGACAGCCTCTACAAGGAGGCGGAGGCCGCTTATCAGCGGGCCCTGGCTATTGATGAGCGTTGTGCTGAGGCCTGGATTGGTCTGGGGCACTTGAAGCACCAGCTTGGTCGCAACACCGAGGCTGAGGCGGACCTGCGTCGGGGGCTGGCTGCCGACCCCATGTTTGCGGATGGTTGGTTCAACCTTGCGGTGGTGGTGGAGGCCCTGCGGGGTCCGGAGCAAGCCCGTGACCATTATCGCAAGACCCTCAGTCTTGAGCCGACTCATCTGCGCGCCATGGTCAATCTGGGCATCAGTCTGGTGGCGGCGGGGGAGTACGCCGAGGCCGAGCCCATGATCCAAGAGGCCCGTGCCCTGGATCCCGAAGAGGGTCGTGCGACCTATAGCCTGGCCCTGCTTTGGTTGCGAACCGAGCGCGCAGGTCAGGCAGAGTTGCTCCTGCTCGAACACCTTGCGGGTGATCCCGATGTGCCCGAGTTGCGGCGTCTTCTGGTCTTCGTGGTGGAAGCCCAGGGGGATGCGGTGCGGGCAGGACAATTGGCGCAGGAGGTGCTCATCAAAGCTCCCACGGACCATTGGATGACAGTCCTGGCGGTGGAAGGGCTGGTGGCTGCTGGAGATCGCGGCCGTGCCCTGTCGGTTCTGTCCGCCGCCCGTGCCAAGGGGAATCCAGAACTGGAGAAGCTGGTCTCGGGGCGCAGGGTGCTGCGCGAGCTGGTGAGGTGATTTGGCAGCAGCGACGATCGAGGCGCTTGTGGCTGTCAGATTGGTGTCAGGCCATGGCCCTCTTGAGGGGCCTGCATTGACCTGCTGTGTCTCAATCCTGGACTCTTATGGCTTCAGGTCAGGAGGGTGACGTGCCTGGCTGAAGTGTGAGGTGTAGCGCTGCCGATAGATGGGGGGTCCATTCTCCTTTGACCAAAGATTGAGCCCATGACCTTCTCCCTTACTCTGGCCTTCTGCGCCACCCTGCTCGTCGCTCCCCAGGAGCCCCTTGAAATGCCCAACCAGGGGCCTCGACCCCATCGGGCCCTCAAAGCCTTTCAGCCCATGCTGGGCCAATGGGTCGGGCGCGGAGTTGCCTATGACGGCCCCGGTGGTTCACCCATGGAGTGGACTGCAACCCTGGTGGTGGAGCGCATTCTTGACGGCCATGGAGTTCGTGAACAACTGGTAGTGGATCTTGGGGAGGTCCTGCCCGGAGGTTACCGCTCCACGACTTTCTACGCCTTCGATCCCCAGGCTGGACACCTGGTGTCGTTTGCTTGTGACAACCGCAAGGGGGTCAGCCGTTCGGTGGCCACTTGGACGGGTGCGACTCTATTGACCGCGACCTTGGGGGAGAACCAGGGAAAGCTGGCCATCGAGCGTGGCACTTTCACTTTTGAAGATGGCAAGGCCCACATGGAGGTTCTATCCATGGTGGACACCCACGAAGGTTTCGTGATGGTTGACGGAACCTTTGAGCCCTTTGGAGGCGAGCGGCGCGTGGCTCGGGATGCGGGCACGGGCAACTCCCGTCCCCGGGGTGAATTGGCCAAGCTGACCTCGACCCTGGGCGTCAGTCGCCTGGAGGGCTCGATCATTCCCGAGCCCGGCAAGGCGGCTGTCTCCATGAGCACGGTGGAGCGCAGTGGTCTTTTCCCTGGCGGTCTGGCGCTGATCACCGTTGTGGAGAACGAGCCCGCTCCGGGCATGCCGGTCTATCAGGAGTACCGCATGACCTCCTGGAACACCATGCGCAAGTGCTACGACATCCTGTGGATGGACAACATGGGCCTCTCTGGTTCCATGCAGGGTTGGCTGCAGGACAAGGCCTATGTGGTGGTTGATTCTGGCACCTACCGCGGCAAGCCCTACGCCCAGCGTACCACCACGATTCTGGGTCCCAAGGGTCCAGCTTTCATCACCTCGGATCGTCTCTGGGGTGTTGCTCCCGGCATGCGCGTCTTTGAAGGACGCTACCAGCAGATCAAGTAGGGCAGCATCCAAAGAGTGGCGGAGGAGGAGGGATTTGAACCCCCGGACCCTTTCGAGTCAGCGGTTTTCAAAACCGCCGCGTTCGGCCACTCTGCCACTCCTCCGTGCGTAGAACGCGAGGGGATCATAGCGCCTTCGGTGGCCCGCCGGTGTTGTTCTCAGCGTGGCACCCGATAAAGTTCCAGCAGCGGTCCTGGCCTTTCGATTCTCCAGAGCTCCGTCAAGGGGAAGCCGAGTTCGAGGGGCAGGCGCGCGTCCTTGACTCCTTCGCCTGGGCTCCAACTTGCCAAGGGGCGGGGCGGCAGTACCAGAGGCCTGAGGCGCGGACGTACCCCTTGCGCGTGCAGGCTCAGGTCTGGGCCCGGCTCCTGACTTGCAGCACGCGTATCCAGCAGGGCCGCCGGGTGATCATCCATGGGCGTGCGGTCCGCCAACAAGATCGTGTCGCATCCGAAAGAGCGCAGGACCGCTAAGGGGTCCTTGGCTTGCTCGCCCAGTCTGTCCACGATTCGCTTGCGCGGCCAGGAGGCACGGTGGCGCAGGTCGAATTCGAACACATCTTCCAAGGGCAAGGCGTCGAGGCCGTAGCCATTGATTGGTTCGTTGCCTCCCTCCAAGGTTCCCAGGCGATGTAGTTCTCTGGTACGCAATTCGCGCAGTTCCATCAGTCGCCGCAGGGCTGTGCGGCTGAGGGCCAAGGGTGGACCTCCCACTCCTACAGCGATGGGTTCGTTCCCCGGTTGTTCAAGCAACTGCGCGGAAGCGATAGCGCGTGTGTCCGGCCGACGCAGGATGATCCCCAGGCGTAGAGCCTGGACCACCGGCAGGCAGAAGGTCAAGAGCAACAGGTTGCGCGTCAGGGTCCTGGTCAGCAGCCGTTCGCAGGCGATTCCAGCGGGCCAGGCCAGAGCCACCGCAAGAGGTACCAGATAGCGCACATGATCGTTTTGATTGGTCATGAAGAACAGACCCCACAGCAATGCGAAGCCAGCCGCGGGTCTGGTTTCCCGCTGCTTCAGTCCAGCTGCGAAGCCGAGCAGTGCCAGCAGCAACAGCAGCGGGTCATAGCCCACCAGGGCCTTGCCGAGTTTCTGAAAGGTCTGGGCCGACAGCTGAAAGACCACGGATTGACCTCCGATGGACACATGCTGAGAGCCAGCCAAATGTCCTCCGGCGGCCACTGCTTCGGTGGGGGTCATTCCATATCGAATCAAGTAGGGGTGACCCACGGTCAGGGCCAGCACCACAAAGAGGCCCGCACACAAGAAACCGCTGCGCAATCGCTCCTTGCGCTCTGCTCCCTGCCATCCCCGTGGCGCTGATGCCCAGGCCACCGCTGGGATCAGCACTGCGAAGGCTCCGGCCTGATGAGTGCTGAAGGCCAGGGCCGCGGCCAGACCAGACAAGAGCAGCGGTCGCGTCGCGCCGGTCCTGGCGTGAATGGCCGCGGGCCACATGCTCAGTGCAATGAATGTGGCCAGAGGTGCCCATGGTCGTTCGTGAGTGGCCAACTGCACCAACAGGAGGGAACTCGCGCTGAGCAGGCCGGCGCACCAGGCACCCCGACCATAGCCCGCCGCGCGCAGTCCAAGCACCACGAACAGGGGCGCGAGGGCACTGATCAAGGCCAACACGACGCGCGCCAGAAGATGTGCCCGTTCGGGACTTGCCTTGATCGCCTTGGCGTAGGCTCCCGGCTCGTCCCATTCCCCACGGATCTGACCCAGGGCAAACTGTCCCACGTAACAGGGGATCAGGACATAGGGCAGCAGATTGGGATAGGTGCTCCAACGGCCCACAGGGGGAATCGGGTCGCGATCCTGGGCCATGCCCAGAGCAGCGCGTACCACATGGGTGTCGGGCACATGGTTGTCCGGCAGGCCGTGCTGGATCGGGAACAGGCGCAGACCTGCTGAGAACACCAACAGGGCCAGCAGTCCCAGCAAGGGGGTTTTCCTGGGGCTTGGGCTTTTCTGCACGGGAGCCAAGGTAGCCGCTTGGATGGCTTGAGAGAAGCTTCTCGGTACGAGCTCTGTTGTCAGATCCCCCCTCCCGTGCCCATGGGGTTAGCATCGGAGACCTCCGAGTCACCTAAGAGATTCTCAACATGCAAATCCAGCGCCTCCTTGTTATCGCCCCCTTCATCGTCCCGGCCTTTTCCCTGGCCCCTTCGGGCTTGAGCCAGGGCGCTCCTGAACGAGTCTCTGCCCTGGTCATCGAAGGCACCGAGCGGTCAGAGGTCTGGGCTACCCTGGAGGAGTTGTGCCTCGACATCGGTCCGCGTCTGACTGGGTCTTCGGGCCTTGAGCGCGCCTCCACCTGGGCAAGAGGGAAGTTCTCCTCCTATGGTCTGAAGAACGCGCACCTTTGGAAGTGGGGCGAGGTCCCCGTGCGTTTTGATCGCGGTCCGTCCACCGTGCGCATGGTTGCGCCGCTGGAGATGGACTTTGAATTCACGACCCGCGCCTGGGCGCCGGGCACGGATGGACCCTTGCGAGGACCTGTGTTCAAGCGTCCGACCACTTCGGAAGAACTCGCCGCTGTGCGCGATCGACTGGATGGTGCCTGGATTCTTGAGAGTTCCAGCTCCAGACGCCGTCGTGGGAGAAACTCCGATCAGGACGAAGCCAAGGAAGGCGAAAACGAGGAGGAGAAGCTCACGCGTCTGGAACAGGCCCGCGTGCGCAAGGAGATCAAGGCGATCATCGAAGAGGCAGACATCGCTGGCACAATTCGCGCCAGCCGCAACGATCAGGTGACCACTGGTGGTGTGCGCGGCTGGATGGAATTGACCATGGATACCTTGCCCACGGACCGTTCGATCACCATTACGCGTAAGGACTACGAAGCCCTGGAAGAGCAACTCTCCGCTGGCGAGTCGGTGGAACTCGAAGCCGATCTGGTGCACTTCTTCACCGAAGGCCCCTTCCCGGTGTTCAATGTGATCGCCGAGATTCCAGGCACCGAATTCCCCAACGAGGTGGTGATCCTCTCGGCCCACCTGGATTCCTGGAACGGCCCCGGTTCCCAGGGCTGTCAGGACAATGGCACCGGTTCGACGGTGATGATCGAAGCCGCGCGGATCCTTGCGGCCAGTGGGGTTCAGCCCCGGCGCACCATTCGCATCTGTCTTTGGAGCGGGGAGGAACAGGGTCTCCACGGTTCCAGGCGCTACGCCGAATGGCTCAGGGACACCGGCCAGTTGGACGGGATTTCGGCCTGCTTCGTGGATGATGGGGGCACCGGTTATCAGGGCGGCCTGAGTTGTATCGCCTCGATGGAACCCATGCTCGAAGCGGCGATTGCACCGGTCAACGCCCACTTCGGCGAGATGCCTATTTCCGTCTCCGTGCAGAAGAAAATGCCCCGTGGCGGTTCCAGCGACCATGCGTCCTTCAACCGTCTTGGCGTACCCGGTTTCTACTGGACCGAGAAGGGTCTCACCGGGCGCGAGGCCCGCAACTATCGCTTCGTCTGGCATACCCAGAACGACACCACGCGCTATGCGGTGGAAGAGAACCTGGTCCAGTCCGCGGTCTGTTCGGCAGTCACCGCCTACAACCTCGCCATGGCGGACTCGATTCTGCCGCGCTATGTAGAGGAGCCCGAAGAGCCCGAGGCCGAAGAACTCTCCGTGGTGGAAGCTTCCAGTAGTCCCAAGGCTGATGGTCCCCTGAGTGGCGTGTGGGACATGGCGATGTACTCCGATGAAGATGAAGTGGTCTTCGAGTTCACCCTGACCTTCCAGCACCACAAGGATGGTTCCGTCACTGCGGACCTGGGTGTCAGGGGCAGCGGTGGCCCGCTCCTGAATGTGACCTACGACGAGAAGACAAAGACCGTCAAGGGCACCTACAAGTCAGAGGCCTACGGCACCTCCAATTACGAAGCGACCCTGGCCGACGACGGCACCCTGAGCGGTAAGCGCAAGTCCGAGCGCGGCGAGCGGGAGATCCGCGGGAAGCGCGTGAAGGAAGAGGCCAAGCCCGAAGAGGCTCAGGAAAGCGGCCAGAAGGCTCCCGGCAAGATCGGCCAGGCATAGGCCCATGTACGGTGGAGGGACACTCCGCCACAGAGTGCCGCACGGCAAGTGGATGGTGCCGGCCGGGATATGGTCAGCAACCTAGAAGAGCCAGACGACCCGTGAATTCCGAATTGAGGCGACCAGTGAGTCTCGAATTGAGACAACCCCCCGCCATACCAATCGGCCCCAGAGGGGAGCGGGGCAGAGAATGCACAACACTGAGACATGCCCCGACGAAGGGGGATGGCGGAAAGGGACTCAATCTGGTTTGTGGTTGTAGGGCCTGATTCCTTCGGAGCGGTACGAACCCACAATCTTGTGGGCCCTCCGAACCCAAAGGCCCTGGATGGACCTCTCACCCTTGCCATCCGTGTTTAGGTGTAGAGGTACTCTCATGTTCCACTCCAATTCTTTCTCTGTTCTTACTTCTTTTCTTTGCAGTGGATGGCGGTAAGGATTTCAATCTGGTCTCTTGGTGTAGGGCCTGATTCCTTCGGAGAGGCACGAATCCACAGTCTTGTGGGCCCTCCGAACTCAAAGCCCTGGACGGACCTCTCACCTTTGCAGTCCTTGCTTAGGTGCAAATACGCTCATTTGGTATTCATGTTCCATTCCAGTTCCTTCCCTGTATCCGTCCCTGTTCCTTCCCGTCTTGCTGCCTGCGCTTTGATTGTCGGTTTCCCCCTGTCGCTTGCGGGGGTGGCTGGGGCGCAATCTGGATTTGGGGCGCAACAGGTCATCACGAATGATGCGGTTGGGGCCAACCATGTCTACGCCACGGACCTCGACGGGGATGGCGATGCGGATGTGCTTTCGGCTTCCCACCTGGACGACAAGATTGCCTGGTATGAGAACCTCGGGGGCGGGGTCTTCGGGGCTCAACAGGTGATCACGAATGCCGCGGCTGGGGCCACCTCGGTCTACGCCACGGACCTCGATGGAGATGGGGATGCTGATGTGCTCTCGGCTTCCTTCATCGACGACAAGATCGCCTGGTATGAGAACCTCGGTGGCGGGGCATTTGGGGCGCAACAGGTGATCACGACTGCTTTGTTTGGGGCCGTCTCGGTCTACGCCACGGACCTCGACGGAGATGGGGATGCTGACGTGCTCTCGGCTTCCCAGTGGGACGACAAGATTGCCTGGTATGAGAACCTCGGGGGCGGGGCCTTCGGGGGGCAGCAGGTGATCACGGCTGTTGCTGATGCTGATGCGGCCTGCTCGGTCTACGCCACGGACCTCGACGGAGATGGGGATGCGGATGTGCTCTCGGCTTCCTTCATCGACGACAAGATCGCCTGGTATGAGAATCTCGGGGGCGGGGCCTTCGGTCCGCAACAGGTGATCACGACTGCTGCGAATGCGGCCAGTCAGGTCTACGCCACGGACCTCGATGGAGATGGGGATGCTGATGTGCTTTCGGCTTCTCAGGCGGACGACAAGATCGCCTGGTATGAGAACCTCGGGGGCGGGGTCTTTGGAGTGCAACAGGTGATCACGAATGCCGCGGCTGGGGCTTACTCGGTCTACGCCACGGACCTCGACGGGGATGGCGATGCGGATGTGCTTTCGGCTTCTTATAGATGTCCCGGTGTCTCGGTCTGCGACGAGAAGATCGCCTGGTATGAGAACCTCGGTGGCGGAGCCTTTGGGCCGCAACAGGTGATCACGACTGCTGTGGTTAAGCCAATCTGGGTCTACGCCACGGACCTCGACGGAGATGGCGATGCTGATGTGCTTTCGGCTTCCCACGATGGGTCTTTTGGTTCCTTCTTCGACCACAAGATCGCCTGGTTTGAGAACCTCGGGAGCGGCGGTCCCATCACGGCGTTCTGTGATCCGGGGAACGTGAACTCCACCGGCGGCCCGGTTGCATTGACCGGTACCCTTGGTGTTTCTGGCTTGCACATGGAGGCCGATGGCGGCCCCCTGGGCCAGTTCGGTTTTTTCCTCGTTTCTGCTGGCGCTCATGCCGGTGCCCCTGTGAGTGATGGCCTGTTGTGCCTGGGTTCTCCCATTGGTCGTTACAACTCGGTTGCCGGTGGGGTGAGAAACTCGATTGGCCAGTTCCAGGGTGCTGGCGTCTTGGTGAACCTGGTAGGAACCTCCTCCGTGGGTACTGGCTTCGATGTGCCGGCGGCCCTGCCGAGTCCCCCAGGAGGGACCATTGTCGGAGGATCCACCTGGATGTTCCAGCTCTGGTACCGCGATGGAACCAACTCGAACTTCTCGAACGGCCTGGAGGTCAACTTCTAGATCCTTCTTTTTTCAGACCCTCCGCAGTCTCAGCTGTCTCCAACGGCTGGGGCTGCGGTTGGTTTTTGGTCTTACTTGATCCAGGACCCACCACTGTCACTCCAAGTCCCTGGGACATGGAGTGGGAGTGGTGGGTCCATGTCTGGTGGAAAGCCGGCAATCACCGGGCCATTCACTCCGGATCCAATGACTCCGGGGGATCGTCCAAGGGATCTTGGCCGCTCTGGTCTGTGCGCACTTCTTCCAGGACGCTTTCCGCCACCTGGATTTGGGCGCCAGCGCGCAGGCCAAGGGCCAGGGCGTCGCTTGGGCGGGCGTCGAGGGTGTGCTCGCTGCCGTCGGGGGAACGCAGGATCAGCTCGGCGTAGAAGGTGTTGTGCTTGAGGGTGGTGATCGCAACCCGTTCCACTTGGGCGCCCAGGGCCTGAATACTATCGAGAGTCAGTTGATGGGTCATGGGGCGCGGAGACTCGGTGCCGGTCAAGACGCGCTGGATCTCGTGGGCCTCGGTGGCGCCGATCACGATGGGGAAGCCTCGGTTCCCGTCCGTTTCAACCAACTGCAACCATTGCTGGTTGGAGTTGTCCCGCATGACCAGATTGCTCAGTCGCATGGGGATCAGGGTTTCGTCGTTTGAATCCATCAGGGATCAGTATGGTCCATGGGGAAGGGGAATTCAGCGTTTGGAGTCACGCATGGTCTGCCTTTGTTGGCGCACGAGGTCGTCGAGACCTTCTACTTCTTCCTCCGCCAGGAACCAGCCGCTGGCCAGGGGGTCCTGGTAGGTGCATTGGGTGCAGCAGAGGCCCATGGTAGTGGTGGGGTCCATGCGCTCCAGCGCCTCTTGGCCGCATTCGGGGCAGGCGCGGTCTGCTCGGGCTGGCCAGAAGGTCGTGCCCGCGAGCCACAGGAGCAGCAGGCCGGCAACTCCGTAGCCGACCCAGGAGAGGATCGAGTCCGGCTTGAGGGCCAGCACCGCCGCCGCCAGTCCAATGGCGCCCAGAAAAATCAGGGGCACCAGGAATGGGATCCAGGCGGAGGGGCGGGGCATGGTCATGGCTTGTGGATGGGAGGATAGCGCCGCCAGGACCGCCTCGCTCGGGTTAGAGTCGGTCTCCCCGGCGAAACCTGCCTCCCAAGGTTGTGGGCCCCTCTGGCCCGCATTCCATCTCCCCATGCCTTCTCCCCCAGCACCCCATCTTCCCGGGCCCCTGCCCTCTCACGCCCACAAGGGCGATGCCGGGCGCGTGCTGTGCATCGCTGGCTCCTGTGACATGCCTGGGGCCGCGATCCTGTCGGCCCGGGCAGCCCAGCGCGCTGGGGCGGGTCTGGTCACGGTGGCGCATCTTTGGTCCGGGACCCTGGCCGTTGTGGCGGGCGCCTGCCCCGAGGCCCTGCACCTGGATGTGAGCGCCAAGAGGGATCTGCTCGCCGGTCGCATTCCCTCGGCCCTGCGCAATCAGCGCCAGGATGTGCGTCTGGTGGGTCCGGGCTTGACCCAGTCCGGCAGCACCCGCGAATTGGTGCATCGTTTATTGGAGGAAGAAGACGGTGGCACGCCGCTCTTGCTGGACGCGGATGCACTCGCTGTGCTGGCCGGCAATCTTGGCCTGGTGGCCCAGGCCAAGAGTGAAGTGGTCTTGACTCCTCATCCTGGTGAAGCCCGTGCCTTGCTTGGGGAGGAGATCGGGAACAGTGACGCCGAACGCATGCAAGTTGCGCGAAGAATGGCGGAGCTCGCCAGCGCAACGGTGGTGCTGAAGGGACAGCACACCGTTGTCGTGCGTGGGGAGCGCGAGTTTGTTTGTCGGCGCGGCAACCCGGGGATGGCCACGGCGGGATCGGGGGATGTTCTCAGCGGGGTTGTCGCGGCCCTGTTGTGTCGTTGCTCTGATGGATCCGATCAGGTCGAAGGGTACAGCATCTTTGATGCGGTTTGCGCCGGGGTGGAGTTGCACAGCCTCGCGGGGGACCTGCAGTGCGAGAAGTTGGGACAAGCGAGTTTGATCGCGAGCGACTTGATCGACGGTTTGCCCGCCGCCTTCCGTTCCATGGGAGGGGAGAGCGGGTGATAGGGGTCAGGGGTGCTCTGCTCGATGTCTTCTTCCTGCTGGGTCTGGTCTCTCCGGGCCTGGCCCTGTTGGCACCGATCCAGTCCGGACCGATCGAGCGTGAGGCTCGCATTCGAGCCCTGGCCCTGGGCGAGGGGGACCAACCCGAGCGCCTTGAGGCGCTCCTGGTTTCGGATTCCTGGCCCGAGAGGCTGGTGGCTCTGGAAGCTCTTGCACGCTGTGAGACCTCTGGTCTGCTCGGGCCAGTGCTCGACGAAGTTCGCGCCTGTCTGGTCTATTCCCAGCCCAATGTTCGTGCCGGAGCGATCAAGGCTCTGGTGCGCGCGGGGCTGGCTGGATCCTTGCAGGTGGACATGCTGCGCCTGGCGGGGGATGTGCATCCCCTGGTTCGCATGGCGGCAGCGCGTTGCGACCTGCCAGGGGTCTTGGCTGTGCTGGTGGGGGACTCTGACCCGCAGGTGGCGGCGGTGGCCCGCTGGCGGTTGATGGTCGCTGGACCCGAGGCCTGGGAACAACAGCTTGACGCTGTTCTGTGGGGGACGGTGGACTTGGTGAGCGTGCTTGAGCCCTTGGCTCTTGGGGGTGTGTCCCCGCAGCTGGCCCAAGCCTTACGCGCTTCGGATCATCCGGAAAAAGTCCTGATCGAAGGCCTGTGTGCCAGCTCCGGGCTCGACCCAGACATCCATGTGCTGCTGGCTGGTTTTTGCGAAGGGATCGAGAGTCGCCGGGTATTGTTGCAGAGGCGTGAGGTGGCGCGGCTATTGGGGGCGCGCGAGGATTCTGAGCTGGGTCGAGCCCTCGGAGTCGGTTTGCTTGAGCGGGCGCGCAGCATTGATCTGGATGGGGATGTTGAAGATCAACTGGACCTCTTACTGGAGGGAGCGGCACTCTGCTTGTCGCCCAGGGAAGCTGCCTTGCTGGGGCGCGAACTGGATGATGAGCGGGCCTTGATCTTGTGGCAGACCCTGGGCGGACGCAGGCACCGTTGGCGAGCGGCGGACCTGGCACCTTGGTTGCATTCAGAGCGTGATTCGGCCCTGCGCTTTGACATTGCCCTTTTTGCATCGGGGCAACTGGATGGGCCCCACGGGAAGGAGTGGGTTGAGTTGTTCCTGGAACTGGTGCATGACCAGGCACCGGGTTTGCGTTTGGCGGCCTTTCGTTGGTTGTCTGATGCGAAGCTCGATGGGGAACAGGAGCAGGCTTTGAGGAATCGTTGGGCGGGTTTGCCCCAGGCGGTGCGTTGGGAGCGATTGCGCGATCTGCCCCGGAACAGGGCCCTGCCCACGTTTCGGGATGATCTGCTCGGTTTGCTTGTGGCTCAATCATCAGGTGTAACCGGTGCGATCGAATTGCTCAGTCGTTTTCGGGGAGATGCAGAAGTCAGCGCTGCCTTGGAAGGGGAACTCGCAAGCGCCCTTGATCAGGTTGCCGATGCTTCGGACGAGGAACGCCGCCGTACGGAGGCCAGTGCAACGGATCTCTTGCAAGCTCTTGCGCGGGTCGACCCTGGGAGAGGGCGCGCCCTGGCCCGGCGCGGTTTGGAACTCGCGAGCGAAGAACACCCGACCACGCGTCATGAACTGGGGAAAGCGGCGTTGGTCGTGCTCGCCAGGAGCGAGGCCGGTCGCGCGGACCTGGTGTGTGCCATGGGGAAAGGGGTCCCTCGGCGGGTGCAATTCGAAGCGGCCTTGCAGGGCGTGAAGCACATGTCTGAGCCCCGGGAGTTCGCGGACTCCCTGGTCGCGTTGTTTGATCGGGTGGATCAGGTCCTGCAGTTGCGGGCGGTGCGCGCCCTGGAGAGCCTGGAGGGTGAGTTCCTCAGCGCGCATTTCGTCCAGTGGATCACGGACGAGAGAGGCCAACAGGAGGTGCAGGTGGCGGCGATCGAGGCGTTGGGACAGCGCGCGGCCCTGGCGGAACTCGCCCCCCTCTTGCAGGTGGCGTCCCCGGATCTGCGTCTGGCGGTGGTGGATCAGTTGTGCAATCTGGAAGGCGCCGGTGCTGTCCTGCGTGGGGAGATTGAAAGGCGCCTGGTGGGTGGGAATGCAATGCCCAAGGACTCTTTTGAGGCGGCAGAACTGCTGGACCTCCTGCGCGCCCTGGCCTGTCACGGACCCCTCTCTGCCCAACGGCTTGAGTTGATCCTGGAGCGCCCCATGGCCAGGGCCGAGGCTGAATTGACCTTGCGTTTTCGTGGGGAGGGCCTGCCCGGGATCCTCTCCACCTGGCGTCCCGAGTTGGAGGCCTTTCGCGTGCTTGCCAAGAACGGTCAGGGCGATCAGGTACTGGCCGCCGCTGGGGAATGGTGGCGTATGGACGCGCGGCTGCTGTACGAGTTGGCGCACTTTGGCGCCAAGGACCGGGATGTCTCTGCCAGGCTCCTGAGCGCTGCCCGTGTGGCCTTGATGGGGGAGCAGAACCCACGGACCAGCTTGCAGGTGCGTTGGCTGCGGGCGGGCATGGGAGCCGGGGACGCGCTGGTCATCGAGCGCCATCTGGGCCAGGCCCTGCGTGCCCTTTCCCAGTCACAGCGTGGGCGGCTGCAGCGTTGATGGCCAGAGGTGGGGGAGTTACACTGCGGGAGATCCGCCGTTCATTGCGGACCCTTTTCTTTTTCCTGTTGCCGCACAGTATCTGACCATGACCACGACCACTGTTTCCCTGCCAGATGGCGCTATCGAAACTCTTGACGACGGCATTGGCTTCATCGCTCTTGTGGATCGTATGCAGGAGGACTCTTCCCTCAAGGTGGTCAACGCTGCGCGTATTTCCTACGACAAGCGCAGCGAGGGGTTCAGTGAAGCGGACAGCAAGCTCTGCGGTTTTCTGTGGAAGCACGGGCATACTTCGCCCTTTCGTCATTCGTTCTTCACTTTTCACTGGAAGGCCCCCCTGTTTGTCTTTCGACAGGCCTTCAAGTATCAGGTCGGCTCCGGCTGGCGTGAGTATGAAGCCAACGGCCAGTCCGTCTCATTGGATGTGTTCGATGTGATGTTCGACACGGACAAGGGCTGTTCCTGGAACGAAATCAGCGGTCGCTATGTGCAATGGACCCCGGAGTTCTATGTGCCCAGCACCATGCGCTCGAACCCTTCGCATGGCAACAAGCAGGCCTCTGTGGATCTGTCCGAGGAATTCGACCATTCTGGTGAACGTCAGGTGATGCTGGACGAATGCCAGGCCGCGTTCCAACGCTACGAAGACCGCATCGAGCGCGGCGTGGCCAAGGAAATCGCTCGCATGCTCCTGCCCCAGAGCCTCTACACCCAAGCCTATTGGACTGTCAGCTTGCAGGGTGTGCTGCACTTTCTCGACCAGCGCCTTTCGGTTGACGCCCAGTATGAAATCCGGCAATTTGCGGAGGCGATTCTCAAGCTCTTGCAGCCGGAACTGGAGCGTGTTGGGGTGGACATTGAAGCCCTGCGCTCTGGTCATTGATGAATCCGGCTGTACCGCGCCTGGTTCAAAACCACCGGGTTGGCTGCGGAAAACAGGCGCCTAGCGTCATGCTGCGAATCTGGTGGTCTTGGACCGGGTAGGCTAGCAGTGGATTCCGGCCTGAACCCTACCTACCCGCAGTCCGTTACCCCCAGCGACTATGACCATGCGCCTGACCCTCCTTGCCCTTGCCAGTTTGGCGTCGTTCTTGCTGAGCCACGAACAGGACCCTGGCCCTGATCCCGTTGCCGGCTTGCGGGAGGTCTTTGAGGCCCAGGGCATTGACCTGGACCTGGACCATGGGCGCGTTTCGATTCCCGCCGAAGTGGCCGTGACCAATGATTTGCTTGAGTACCTGTTGGTGGGTCCTCAGGGAGCTGCACACGAAACATTGCTGCTGACGGATGTGGACCCCGAGATGCTGAACGCAGCGCTCCTGACCCTCGGGGCCAAGCCCGGCAGCAATGCGGACTGGGCTTCCAAGGATCCCTTTCCGAGCCAGGAGGAAATCGACGCGGGAGTCTTGCCCTATGAAGTCACCTTGCCCCAAGGGGATGGCTTCTATCTGTATGTGGGTTGGCGCGAGGGGGACGAGGTCTATCTGTTCCGCATTGAAGATCTTGTGCGTGATCGATTCCGCGGGCGCACCTTGCGGCGGCATGCATTGATCTATCTGGGCTCCAAGATGATTCAGCGCGGCGAAGACACACCTGAGGTTTTTGCCGCGGCGGTCAACGGCAATCTGATCAATGTGAGTTTCTTTCGTGAGGCGCATACTCTCTTGACGACCGCTCTGCCGGAATGCGTGGATCAGTCCGCCTGGCTGGCCAACGCATGGTTGCTGCCCCAACGGGGCAGTGAGGTGCGGTTGATTTTTTCCAAGCAGCGCCTGCCCCTGGGATTTGACAAGAGTGCGAGCCTGCCCCTGGTCTCAAGTGCCCCCGATCCAGGTGGTGGACGTTGAGCGAAGATTCGAGCACAAGTACGAGAGGTGCCCACACCGGCGCTCTCTTGAGTGCTCTCAGGCGGGGTACGCGCGCCCTGGGTGCTGCGCGCACGGCGGAGGGGTTGCTTCTGGGGTCTGGGGTCTATCTCGCCCTGACCGCATTGGCGGTGGGTGACGGCCAGGCCCCCGCCGCGGTCCCGGTCCTGTTCAGCGCGGGCCTGGCAGGCCTTTGCGCTGGAATTGCCTGGGGATTCTGTCACCGCCGAACACTTTCCCAGGTCGCCCAGGACTTGAGTCGACGGATTGGCATGGCCGAGGTCAGCGCTGCCTGTCAGGATCAGGCGCTCAGCGAACCTCAACCCATGGCAGAACTTGCCGCCCGGCGGGTGCTCATGCGGGTGCCCCCGCGCCGCCTTTGGCGATTGGCCTTGCCGGTTTCCTGGCCTCTGCTCTTGGCGCCGCTGGCGGGCGGTGTGCTGCTTTCGGTGGTCAGCGAAACGCATCCTCCCGCGTCCATCACAAGCATCCAGCAGGGCACCATGGAATCCGTGCGTGCTGGGGCCACTGCCGCGGCAGATCAGGTCCTGACTGCCGTGGGCGAAGGGCGCTTGACCCAGGATCTGGCCGAGGAGGCCACAGCCCTGGCCCAGGAAGCTCGTGGCCTTGAAACACAACTTGCAGACGCCGAGGCGGTCAAGAAGCTCAGTGACTGGCTGGACAGGGCCTCGGCCCTGGAGCAGGAGGTCACGGGTGAACCGGCAGCGCGCGAGGCCCTGGCCCAGGCGCGCCGAGCCGGAGAGGCGGCCTTGATGGCCATGGCCCAGTCCCTCGCAGGCGTCTCGGGGCAGGATTCCTCAGCCCTGGCTGGGGGAGCGAAGCCACCGAACTCTTCTGAATCTGGCCGCGCGGCTCCCCTTGAGGGCACTTCCAATCCGCAGACCTCGTCTGCGGGGCAGACGCCCACCCCTAAAGAAGGCACAATACCGGGCTCTGAACAGACGGCAGAAGCCGGATCGACTCCTCTGCCCCCCGTGGGCGTCCAGCGGGGAGCTCTCGAGTCCGCGCGGGATGCCCAACTGGTCCAGCTTTGGCTGGAGCATCTCAAGAAACAGTAGTCCAGCGCGTTCCACAAGCCCCTTTCAGCCTTGACCGTCACTCCCCGCAGCACGCCCCTGGGCATTTGGTTGATCGGCGCCCGCGGTGCCATCAGCACCTGTCTGGCCTATGGAGTCTATGGCCTGCGTCGAGGGCTGCACGAAGCCACTGGAGTGGTCACCTCCGGTGAGCCCTTCAGTCAGCTGCCCCTGGTCACGGAAGATGATCTTGTGTTCGGGGGGCACGAGATTTCGACCAGGGATCTCTCCGCTTCGGTGGCCGAACTCGTCAGTGCTGGGGTCCTGCCCGCGGAGTTGGTGCAGGCTTGTGCCGAAGAGGGAGACCTCTTCGCCGCCGCCACCCGGCCGGGCATGCTCGATGCCACCGAGGTCGGTGGTCAGGACCTGGACCCTCGCTCCGCGGAATTGGGCGCACTCCTGCCCCGTGAGCAGATCAAGCACGTGATCGCAGATTGGGATTCCTTTGAGGCCGAACACAATCTGGATGGCATGGTGGTGGTGGATCTCTCCAGTACCGAAGTCCGTCAAGAATCGCGCGATGCCTGGGAGTCCTTGGCCGCTTTCGAAGAAGAGCTTGATGGTGGACGACCTCAACCGGCCAGTTTGCTCTATGCCTATGCGGCACTTTCTTCCGGGCGGCCTCTGGTCAACTTCACCCCTAACATTTCCGCTTCGGCCCCGGCCTTGATGGAGTTGGCGGAGAAGAACAACGTTGTTCACGCAGGCCGCGACGGTAAGACCGGAGAGACGCTGCTGAAGACTGCATTGGCTCCCATGTTCACCCACCGGGCTCTGAAGGTGCACGCCTGGCAGGGCTACAACATGCTGGGCAACCGAGACGGGGCCGTGCTGGCAGACAGTGCCCATCGGGCCACCAAGATCGAGAACAAGGACCGCGCCCTGCGGGAACTGCTGGGAGGCGGCGACGAGCTGCACACCGGAGTTGGCATCGACTATGTGCCCTCCCTCGGGGACTGGAAAACCGCGATGGATCTGATCCACTTCGAGGGATTTCTGGGGGCGCGCATGACCCTGCAGATGACCTGGACAGGCAGCGACTCAGCTTTGGCGGCGCCCCTGGTCTTGGATCTGGTGCGCTTGGTGGATTTTGCTCAGCGGGCCGGAGAGGGCGGTGCCCTGCGGGCTGCTGCGTGCTTCTTCAAGGCCCCGGTGGCGGGCGGCACCCACGATTTCCATCGCCAGCATGAGGAGTTGGTGCGCTGGGCAAAGGGGTATCTGGGCTAGGACTTGTCCTCTGCCCGGTGACACCATCATTGCGGCCGAGGGCTTGATCCCAGTACTTCGGCATCTCCGTGAGGTGCTGTTCTTGCAGCGTGAATTCAGTTGCACTGTTTCAGTGCTGTGATCCGATTGCGTCGATCAGAGCGCTTCGGGTGAAGCGCCAGGTCCTAGGCGCCAAGCGTGGTTGCGATCCACTTGTCAATCGTCGAGGCCAAGAACTCGAGCGTTTCCTCTTCAGTACGGTAGGCCGGATCCCGCTTGCGCAGTTTGAAGTCATGACCCGCGCCTTCGATCAGGGTCAAGCTGACCGGTCCCCCGTGATTGTCAAGTGCTCCGCGCAACAGCTCCAATTCGCAAAGGGGATCTCGGGTGCCTTGCAAGAACAGAGCTGGTTGCGGTATGGCACGAAAGTGTTGAGCTCGTTCCACCCCCGGCTTCTTGACTGGGTGCAGTGGAAATCCAAGATGAAACAACGCTCGCACATCCGCTCCCTTGGCCGCCAGATGAGATCCCATTCGCGAACCAAGAGACTTGCCCCCGAGCACCAGCGGGCGGTTCGGAGCCAAAAGCGCCAATCGTTCCAGGGCCAGTTCATGCACCTTTTCCAGGCGCGGGGTGCGGTCCGGAGGCATGCGTCGCTCTTCCCTGGCCATGCGTTCGGAGTAGGCGTAGCGAAAACGCAGGACTCCCAGGCCCTGTGTCACCAGAGCCCTTGAAATAGCCAGCATGAACGGACTCAGACAGTCCGCACCCGCCCCGTGGGCCAGCAGAATTGCCGCCCGTCCCGTATCGCCCGGATCCCACCAAGCACTGACGGCAGCAACCGGACCATCGCTGTCCGGTAGAGAAATCTCCTCCTGCAGAGTGGCCATGGGCGCAGCGTACACTCCCAGACGTATCTATGACCCTTCCCCATGACAAGGCCCGGCGGCGCGGCCACTCCCGTCCCCCGCGCATCCAGGCCACGACCCTCTGGCATCATCCCTCCCAACAGCACGGGGACGAGCCTTTGGGAATCCCTGGCTATGAAGGCCGTACTCCGACCTATGTGATCTGGAACCTGCTCCAGCGCTATACCCAGCCAGGGGACTTGGTGGTCGATCCTTTCTGCGGGGGCGGGACCACCTTGGATGTGGCCAAGGAACTGGGGCGCGAGTCGCGTGGCTTTGATCTGCGTCCCATGCGCGCGGATATCGAGCTGGCGGATGCCAGGGACCTGCCCCTCGAAGACGCGAGCGTGGACTTCCTGTTCATGGATCCGCCTTGGTCGAGCCACCTGGACTACTCTGACGATCCCCGCTGTATTGGCAAGCTCGACGCCTTTCAGGCTGGCTACATGGATGCCCTGGGCCGCGTGTTCCGGGAAGCTGAGCGTGTCCTGGCGGACGGGTCTTTTCTTGCGATCCTGATCAGTGACACTTTCAAGAAGAAGAAGGGCTTTGTGCCCATCGGCGCGCGTGTATCAGGTCTGTTGGAGCGTCGCTTCCGGGCGGTGGACCATGTGGCTGTGGTGCGCGGCAGCAACAAGCTCGAAGATGTGCGCTACCGCAAGGCCGCCGAAGAGGGCAACTTCTTCCTGCGCGGGTTCAATCACCTGCTGATTTTTCAGAAGGGCGAGGCTGAGGTGGGCGGAGAGAAGGCTCCGGTCCGCTAGCCCGGTTTGGTTGCGCTCATCAGGGACCAATAGCCGTAGGTCTTTTGGGCTTGCACTCCCTCAAAGCCCGCTTGTTGCATCAGCTGCTCTAAGTCGGTTGCGCTCCACTGGCGTCCTTCGGTCCAGACCAGCATGTCCAGATTCACCAGCGCGTTGGCCAAGGGGCCGCCGTCGGGCTCGATGAGTTTCTCGTGGATCAGGACCGTGCCGCCAGGGTTGAGGGCGTTGTAGGCCCGACGCAGGAGGCGTGCGCCTTCATCATCGCTCCAGTCGTGCATGATTTGAGAGAGCAGGACCGCGTCGAAGCCGGTGGGCCACGCCTGCGCGAAGAGGTCTCCTTGCAGTGCGCTGATCTGCTGTTCAAGGCCCTCTTCACGGGCTCGTTCTTCGATGTGGGGCAGAACCGCTGGAATCTCAAGTACGGTGCAGTGCAACTGGGGGAAGGCGCGGGCCAGGGCGACAGAAATTGTGCCCGAACCGCCCCCTGCGTCGAGCAGGCGGCGTGCATTCTCCAATGGTGCTTTTTCTGCCAGTGCCAGGGATGGGGAGCAGGCAATCGCATGCATGGCGTCACTGAAAGCGCGCGCTTTGGCAGGGTCGGCTGCGTGTTCTGCCCAGGGATCGCTGTCTCCGTAAACACAGGGGCCGCCCCCCCGCAGGCCTTCGATCACCAGGGCGGGAGAGAGGAAGTTCTCAATCTCCATATCGATCAGGCCCGCGAGAGAGCCCGGTTTGTTGCGTACGCAATCACGAGCTGCCGCGGGAGTCAGGGTAAAATCACCAGGTCGGACCTCTTGCACCAACTGACCTGCCTGCATGGCTGCGAGCCAGGCACGGACTCCGCGTTCGTGGAGTCCGGAGGCTTCGGCCAGGGCGGCGCAACTCATGGGGCCGTCGGCATCAAGCAGATCAAACAGTCCCGTGCGTACTCCTGCCGCCAATCCAGCAGACAAGCGTCCAGCCACATAGGCGTCGTACACGCGCAACTCGTCTTGGGGGTCAATAGTCTGCATGGGGCCGAGCATAGTCCTTGGACGAGGCCTTGGCTAAGACAGCAGCGCCCCGCTGGCCTGGGAGCGGCTCAGCGGGGCGCTTGAAAAAAGTCGCAGGGACCTTCGGCCTCAGTCGTTGATCGCCAAGGTCTCCACATAGAAGACCAGGGTTGCCCCGCCGGAGATGATGGGGGGCGAGCCGCGGTCGCCGTAGCCCAGATCCGAGGGGATCACCAGGATCAGCGCGCCACCTTCGCCGATCAGCTGCATGCCTTCGGTCCAACCAGGAATCACCTGGCTGAGACCAAAGGAGCTCGGATCGCCCCTGTCATAGGAGCTATCGAACTGGGTACCGTTGGTGAGCCAGCCGCAGTAGTGCACCGTGACCCGGGACTGGGGCCCGGATGGCTTCTTGCCCTCGCCCTGACGCACGATCTTGTACTTCAGACCACTGGGAGTGCTGGTCAGTTCCTCTTCCGAGGGCAGAATGAACTCCGGCTTTGGGTAGCTCCGAGCGGACTTGCAGTGCAACTGCCAGATCGTGTGCTCATACTCCTGGGTAATGCGCAGCCTGCTCAGCCACTCCTGGCCTGCAGACTTGGGCACCTTCAGGTTGCAACTACCGCCGGGCTTCATGATTCCCAGGGCTTCCTGGAAGAAGCTAAATGGAATCTTGCTGACCTTGCCGCTCAGATCCTGGCTCAGCATGGCCGCATTGTAGAGCAGCTCACCTTCTTGCGTGTGGATGGCCCAGTCGATCTTGGCGTAGTCGAATGAGCTGGCGGGTTCTTCGCCTCGGCCCTGCACGAGGGGTTGGTACTTGCTTCCAGACTTGAGGTCCTTGCTCTCGGGGGTGTTCATGAAAGGCACGAAGGGCAAGGAACGCACGGTTACTTCGATCAGTTCCATGTCGAAGATCAGGGCTGCATTGGCGGGAATGCGCGGAGGTGAGCCGCGCTCCCCGTAGGCCAGGGACGCTGGGATGGTCAGCTTCCAACGGTCGCCCGGGTGCATCATGACCAGGGCCTCGTTCCAACCAGCAATCAGCTGGCCCACGGCAAATTCAGCAGGCGCGCCACGTAAGCGTGAGGAATCAAAGACCTTGCCGTCGGTGGTCCAGCCGGTGTAATGCACAAGCACCTTGTCGCCCTTTTTGGGGGACTCTTGGGTGCCGCCTGTCGAGAGGGCCGAGTACTGGAGCCCCGAGTCCAGGGTGATGATCTGGGTGTCTTCTGGGATCTTGGGGTCTTCCAAGGTCGAGGCGGGAGCGGCGGCAGCAACGCTGAGCAGAAGAAACAGGAGCGCGGGCAGCAGGGTCTGAAGCATGAGGAATGGAGGTGTTGTTGGGGTCTGACCCGTGAGGGGCGATCCAGGGAGGGTAGCCCATGGGGAGCCCCAGGGAGCCGAAGGCGCTTGCCCTCAGTGCAGGTTTCTTGCCGCTCGCCTCCAAGCCCGGCTCGACACCCTTGCCCCCGGCCTCTACTCTGCTGCTCATGCCAGGCCCCAAGCGATCCCTCCTACCTCTCTGGTTGTTTGGATTGGTTACGTTTGTTGGCCTGATCCTCTGTCAGGTGGCCGTGGGTAGTACCGGGGTCAGTGGGTTTGGCCAAGTGCTGCGGGCCTTGGCCTGTCTGATGAACCTGGGCGAGGCTCTGCCTGGGGCTGAGCAGGCGATTCATGAGTTACGGCTTTGGCGAGCTCTTTGTGCCAGCCTTGCTGGTGCGGCCTTGGCGATTTCCGGGGTCTACTTGCAGGGACTGTTCCGCAATCCCTTGGCGGCTCCCGGGGTGCTGGGAGTTTCAGCGGGGGCGACTTTGGGGGCGACTTTGGCCATCCTGCTGGTGGGTGGGTATGGACCCGAGCTCTTGTTGGAGGGCACGCGCAGTTGGACGCCCTATGCCCTTTCGTTTTTTTCATTCTTGGGGGCGGTGGCCACGGTGGCTTTGGTGCTGGGTATTGCCCAGGGGCCGGAGCGCTCGGGATCGGCGACCTTGATCTTGGTGGGGGTGGCGGTCAATGCGACCCTGGGTGGCATCTTTGTGGCGATTCAAGCACTGGTGCTCGATGACTGGCAAGTAGCTCAGGCCATGTTGGCTTGGAGTTTCGGCACCCTGCGAGATCGGGAGCCCTACCATGTGGGCATGATTCTGGCGGGCTTGATCCCGGCCCTGTTGGTGATTCCTCGGGCGGCCTTTGCGCTGGACTTGTTTGCAGGAGGAGAGGTTGACGCTCGGCGGCTAGGGGTCTCCACCCGCGCCATGCGTTGGCTGGTGGTGGGCGTGGCGAGTGGAGCCACGGCCTGTGCCGTTTCGGCGGTGGGCGCCATAGGGTTCATCGGTTTGGTGGTGCCACACATAGCGCGCAAGTTCGTGGGGGCGGGGCACGCGCGGCTGCTGCCCGCTGCAGCTTTGATCGGTGCCTTGCTGCTGCCGACTCTGGATCTCTTGCAACTGGTCATCATGGGGCGCGCAATCTTGCCCCCGGGGGCGTTGACGGCACTCTTGGGCGGGCCCTTCTTTCTGTTCATCTTGCTGACTCAAACCAGGGATCGGTCGTGGTAGAGCAGCGAGGTGTTGACTACCCGCTGGTGCGCGCTCGGGATTTGAATTTCGCATACGAGCGCGACACACCCGTGCTGAGTGGGGTGGATCTGGATTTGTGTGGCGGGGAAATGCTGTTCGTCCTGGGAGCCAATGGTTCGGGCAAAACCACCTTGCTGAACCTGTTGTCCGGCAGCTTGACGCCCGGGGGTGGATCTGTGGAATTGGGCGGAGAGGCGACGGCAAGCATGACTCCTCGCGAATTGGCGCGGCGCATGGCGGTGGTGCCCCAGAGCCTTGACGGGGTCCATGGTGTTCCTGTCAGGCGCTTTGTGATGGGTGGGCGTTATGCCCATGTGCCTGTTTGGGGTTCTCCAGGTGCGCACGACGAAGAGTTGGTCTTGCGTTCCCTGGAGCAGGCCGACGGGGCCCAGTTTGCGGGGCGCATGATGGGGCAGCTTTCCAGTGGACAGCGCCAGCGGGTACTGCTGGCGAGGGCGCTGGCACAAGAGGCGCCCGCGCTCTTGTTGGATGAACCCACCACTGCCTTGGATCCGGAACATCAGATTGGGGTGCTTGACCTAATCCATCTACAAGCGCAAGCGGGCACGGCGGTGCTGGTGGTGACTCACGACTTGAACCTGACCAGCCAGTATGCCTCGCGCGTAGTGCTGTTGGCGGAGGGCGGGGTTGCTGCCGAGGGTACGCCGGAAGAGGTCCTGCGTCCGGAGGTCTTGACGCCGATCTATGGCGCGTGTCTTTGGTTTGGCGCGTTCCCCGATTCCGGGCGACCGATTGTGTTGCCGCGAGGACAGTGATGTCCGCTGCCGAACAACCTACTCGGGTATCAGTCCTAGTTGTCCAATGCGGTCTGCGAAGGCGGCGGCCAGAACTCGCGCCCCCTCGTCCGTGAGGTGTACCTCGCGGGTGAAAATCACCCCCACTCCGCGCTCCTGGGCTTGGCCTTCAAGGGCCAGGCGAGACTCGCACAGGTGAACTCCACGCTTGGCCGCCACCTGACGGGTGATGGTCTCGATCTCATCGAGTCCGGCCCATTGCTGGTGCTTGGACTTGGCGTGGATGTCGCTGCGCTTGCAGCCTTGGGTGCCGAACATGACCTGGGCCCCGTGAGCTTTGACCACCGCCTGCAGGCTGATCATGTTGCGTTGGAAGTTCTCGAACCCCAAGCTCGGGGGCTTTTCGCGCCAGAAGGGATCCTTGTCATCTGCGCGATAGTTCTTGATGCCATAGAAGCCCAGGGATTTCTGACCGACTCCATAACTCGACATGTACCTGCGCCAGATCAGATAGGTCTGGCTGAGCTCAAGCAACGACTCCCCGGGCGTGCGCACAAGTCGGGGCCATCCCAGTCGCCAGTGGGTATTGTCAGCCTGAGGGTCTCCGCCGCGCAGATACAGGGCGCAGCGCATGTCGTTGATCCCGTGATAGACCAGCACCAGATCCGGCTGATAGTCGCTCACCCTGAGGGAGTAGTTGATCAGGCTTCCAAAGGTACTCCAGCCCATAAGGCCCGCGTTGAGCACTTCGATCGGGCGCTGCTGGCTGGCGTTGAGAATCGTTTCCAACTGCGCGGGCCAGGTGGCGCTGTCATTGCTGGGGCTGCTGCCATAGGTGCTGGAGCCTCCCAGGCAGGCGATGCGGAAGACCCCTGGAGCTTTCTTGAGGGGCGGCTCTGGGTTGCGGAATCCTCTTGGCCCGTGGGATTTCTGGCCGTCCTTTTCATCTGCCTCGCGACTCCAATTGGGGCGGCCAACATAGGCCAGATAGGGGTGGCCGATGGTGCGCAGTTGGCCGTCGGCTTGCTCCTGACTGGGATTGAGGTCGCTCTGGCTCAATCCGGGCAGCGGGACAAGGCGTGTGCCCAATTCCACCAGGACCAGCAGCAGCAGCAGGGAGGCAGCGAGGATGCGTGCGATGCGCCCCAGGAGGGGAGACTTGGAGCGCTCCTGCTTGCTGCTCGGCTGAGGTTCAGTCATAGGGCTCGTCTCGTGGGGCGGGGCCTGTCTTGTTGACAGGCTCTCCTAACCCATGATGTGGAAGCCCGCATCCACGAAGATCACCGAGCCAGTGATGCCCCGGGATTGGGGCCCGCACAGGAACTGGCAGGTGTCGCCCACTTCTTCCGATGTCACATTGCGCCTGAGGGGCGCCTTGCCCTCGATGCTTGCAAGCAGTTCAGAGAAGTTGCCTACACCCGCAGCTGAGAGGGTCTTGATGGGGCCTGCGCTGATCGCGTTGACGCGAATTCCGCGCGGACCCAAGTCTGCAGCAAGATAGCGAACACTTGCTTCGAGCGCCGCCTTAGCGATGCCCATGATGTTGTAGTTGGGGATGACACGCTCCGATCCCAGGTAGGAGAGTGTCACGATGGACCCTTCTCGATCTTTCATCAGGGGCAGTGCCCGGCGGGCCACTGCGGTGAGTGAATAGGCCGAGACCTCGTGGGCCAACATGTAGCCTTCCTTGGTGGTCTCAAAGAAGTTCCCCTGCAGCTCTTCCCGCTTGGCGAAGGCGATGGCGTGCACCAGGGCGTCGAGGCCGCCGAACTCAGCGCCGACGGTCTCGAAAGCCGAGTCGATCTCCTCAGGCCGAGTCACGTCGCAGGGTACGCAGATTGATCCGGGAAGCTCTTCTGCCAGTTCGCGCACGTTCTTCTCCAAGCGCTCGCTGGCATAGGTCAGGGCGACCCGCATGCCTGCATTGGAGAGGGAACGGGCGCAGCCCCAAGCGAGGGAGCGCTTGTTGGCGACACCCAGAACCAAACTGGTCTTGCCTTCTAGAAATCTTGTCACAGGGAGTACTCCGAGGGCAGACGGTACGCATTCAGGCACGCAAGGTCGAGCCTCGGGGTGCTGGCCCCTGCGATTCATGAGCCTGGGAGAACCCTTAATTTGCTAGGAGGAACCCCTTCACCGGGACCTGCTGGAAGAGGCTGAATCAAAGAAGCTGCAATGACCCTGGCTTGTGGAAGCGCTCCAAGACTCCGCTCTCAATGGGAACTTCTACGCTCAGGGGGCTCCCGTAGGTCCCAGGGGCCGCTTTCCATGGGAGCTCCCCCCGAATGTCCTCTTCACTCGCCGACAGTCAGCCTGATCCCGAGAACGGGTCTTCTGAGCCCATGCTGGATTCGTCCTCCCTCGACACCACCAAGTCCCTCAACGTGCCTCGTTGGGTTTCCTTGCGCGGCACACCGCGTCAGGTCCTCAAGAGGCTGCTGAGCGGCGATCCCTTGCGTCTGCACCGACTCGTGCGGGCCTACATCGATGAGCACACCCTGTTGCTTGATTCGGAGGTCGTGCACGACGAGGTCTGCGTGGCGATTGCCGAGTCGGTTGGCTTGGATGAGTATTCCGACTCAGAGGAGTTCCTGCTCGAATTGGTGGATCGGGTTGTGCGTGGCATCCTCAAGAAGAACTGCAAGCCTCTGGGCGCGTGGTCGGTGGCCTGGAAGGACGTGGGCATGAAACCCGAGGTCTGTTGGCAGGCGGTGGAGATCATCAATCGCCTGGAGCAATTGGAGCGTGAAGTGGTGCACCGAGCATTTCTTGATGGGGTGCCTTTCGAGCAGGTGGTCGAGGAGTTTCCTCTCAACCGTTTTGAAACTCAAGTCATCCTGCGCGATGTGGCCCGGGCCATCGGTTCCCTCGATGATCCTGACCTTTCGGCTGAGGGCAGCTCTGAATGAGCCACCATCGTGAGAACCTCTTGGCGTCCTTTGGCGAGCCCGATGAGAGCGCATTTGCTCGGGCGCGGGACATTCTGAGCGCGGTGCGAGCCGTGCGCTCACTGACGGTGCGTCCCTTGGATGCCCAGCCTCCCAGGCGCGACATGGGGAAGATTCTGGAAGATCATCTCGCAGGCCGTCGATTGCAGGTGGGTGAGGATCTGATGCGTCATCTGGTGGGCGGCCTGCAGCACGAGGATGCGGTGATTTTTGTGGGTCAACCGAATGTGAGTTGGCACGAAGGCTGGGCTCAATGGGCTGTGGATCCCAAGGTCACTATCAATCAACCTGATCTTGGGGAGAGCTACGAGCAGATCGGTACGCGTCTCTTGAAGGGACTATTCGACATGGGCATGCACACAGATCGCGCTGCTATCTGGAGGGCGCGCCTGGAGCATGTGCTTGGTCAGCACGAGCGCGCAATGGCCAGCTGGGGCACCCTGTTCAAACACAAGAGGCCGTTCGCAGCGCAGGCGCGCATTGAAAGAGCGGCTGTTGAACTGGAGCGCGGCCAACCCAAAGAGTGTCTGCAGGACTTACGGTTCGCGGGGGGCTTGCCGGGTAGTACACGCCTCACTGCCTGGGCTCATGCCTTGCTCGGCATTGACCATCAGGACGCTGAGCCCATGCACTCCCAGCCTTGGCCCGTGCCCGCTTTCCTGGTGGCCCTGCGCGAGCGCAAGCCTGAGTTTTCTCTTGCCCTAGCGGGGATTCCGCGCACACCGGGTTCCTTCGTGCGCCCGGAGAAGGGGTTGGTCCGCAGCGCCGAGGCCCTGGGCGCTCTGGTGCTCAGTGTGCACTCCTTGCGCGATGGTCATTCCCAGTTGGAGTTCGCTGCTGTGGAAGCCGGAGTCCAGACCAAGGTGTCCGTCTGGGGCGCCGCCCGGCGCCGAGGCTGGCGTAGGGGAGCGGATCCCGCCCGGGATGCCATGGAGAACTGCAGCACGGTATTCGATCACCGCAGCGTCTCTAAGCCATCTGCGGCCCTCCATCCGGATACCCGTTCAGTTGGTGTGGTGCCGATTGTGGCAGAGGATGTGGGCGTCTGCGGGTGGCTGCATGTGGAGTGGCCCCAGGCTCCCAACGTGTGCGCAAGTCGGCTGGAACGTATCGCCGCTCCCTGGGCAGAGCACATGTCCTTGCCCCAGGTGGAAGAGACCACTGTCGACAATGGGGAGGTCGCGCCCAAGAAGGACAATACGGTCGAAACCGTACTCGATGACCTTGAACTTCACGCTCCCTTCCACAACCTGATGCAAGCCACCAAACGGGGTCTTGGCCGTCGCCGCTGGTTTGGCTATGTGCTTGAGGATGGCGAGCCACTGTTGGTTGCCACCTCAGGCAAGGCCCTGCCCCTCAAGGGCGAGTGGCAGGGAGGCGCTGGGATTCTGGACCGCGCTCAGCGCCTGGGTGGTGTCAGCACTTTTGAGGGCGCCGATCCCCAGCTCTCGATTCACATCGATTCAGTAGGTGGTGTAGCACTGCCCCTCAAGCGTGGGGACTTGCTGATCGGGTTCTTTTGTCTGGAAGCGGTTCGCGCAAAGAGCATTGACACGGACTTGCTTGAGATATTTGCGGAGTGCGCGCCTGGTGCGGCCCGTGAACTGGAAGTCATACGTTTCTGCCGCTTGCATCGGGAACGGTTTCACCGCTCCTTGTACCTGCCTTCTCGTGTGCCTGGATTCGTTGGCCTCTTGGACCGCTTGTCCCGGGCTTCCGCCAGCAAGGGGCCGATTCTTCTGGTGGGTCCAGCGGGATGCGGGAAGGCCACTCTTTCGCGTTGGGGTTTTCATCTGCGGGGTCTGGGTGTTGCCCGCCGCTTCGATGGACGCAATTTCCGAAGGTCTGAGGTCGGAGATGGCCCCATATTCCTGACCCAGCCGGAGTTCCTGTCGAGGGAAGGGCAGGCTCTGCTGTTGGACTTGATCTGTTCGGACCAGGGCCGCAATCTGATCCTGTCCACCAGCAGTGATCCGAACAACTGGAAGTGGAACTCGGATCTGCTGGATCTGGTGCTGCGCTGCCGGGTAGATGTGGAGGGCCTGGACCGACGTCGGGATGAACTCTTTGCATGGATCCCCGGCTTGCTGCAATTGCATGCCCGCGAGGAGTCCTGTGATCCGCCTCGCCTCAGCGAAGAAGCCTTTGCCTGGCTCTGGCGTCTGCCCTGGAAAGGGGGTCTGCGAGAGCTGAGTGAGGCCATGTCGACCCTGGTGATTCAGGCCAATGAAATTGACCTGGACCTAGAGCAGACCATGGACCTGCTGCGGCCCATGGGCATACCCCGGGATCGCAAGTTACCCCTTGATGCGCGCAGCTACCCTGCCCTCAACGCCGCGCGAGTCGAGACCTGCACCGCCGATGGGCGGGTCAACGTGGCCGGGGTTGCGCGGTTGATGGGCTGGGACAAGGCGACGGTCAGTTCCCGGCTCAAGCGCGCCGAGATCGAGTAATCACAAGAAAAGGGTCGCCGAGTTTGACCTCGACGACCCAGACTTCTTTACAGAAGGCCTCGATTCAACTTCACGGCCCCCCCGGGCGTGGGCTGAATCGGGGAGCCTAACGGCCCTAGGCCCATCTACGGCATTCGCGGCGCGCACCTGTAGAAATGGGTTCTGTTAGGGACCTGCTTTCCCGGGGGCGGGACTCTATCCTCTGCGGCGCGTGAGACTCAGCGACTTTGACTACCAACTGCCACCGGATCGGATTGCCCAGACTCCGGCAGAACCGAGGGATTCGGCGCGCCTTCTGGTGCACCGTGTTTTCGAGGATGAAACCCAGCACGGGCATGTGCGCGACCTGATCCAATGGATTGAGCCCGGGGACCTTCTGGTGGTCAATGACAGTCGTGTTAGACGCGCGCGGGTAATGGCCCAGCGATCGAGCGGAGGGCAGGTGGAGTTGCTGTTTCTTGAAGCCTTGGCCAAGCCTGTTGGCGCGTGGCGCGCGCTTGTGCGGCCGGGGAAGAAACAACGGGCCGGTTCCCTGTTGAACGTGGCGGAGGGCTTGGGGGTGCGCTTGTTGGAACGCGAAACGGACCCCGATGGCCAGCCAGCCGCCACCTGGATCGCTGCTCTGGAGGGGGATCTGGCGCAAGGGCGGTCGGATGAAGAGTTGCTGGAGTCGTTTGGCGCGATTCCCCTGCCTCCTTACATCGAGCGCGCCCCGGATGACCCGCGACTCGTGCAGGATGCGACTCGCTACCAGACGGTCTACGCTGCCCAGACCGGTTCCGTGGCTGCGCCTACAGCGGGCCTGCACTTTACCCGGGAATTGCTGGAGCGCCTTGAGGACCGAGGCGTGCAACGGGCTGAGGTGACTCTGCATGTGGGGC
>DUBE01000019.1 GCA_012960475.1 Planctomycetota bacterium | reverse complement strand
TGCTCCGGCCAACGTCAACAGCTCGGGTGGTTCGGTTTCTCTGGACACCTCCAGTTCCCAGTTCGGCGGCATGTGGATCAACGCCACAGGCGGCCCGGACGGCGAGTTCGGCTTTGTCGTGGTTGCGGCTACCAAGATCGATCCCGGTGTTGTGATTGCTGACGGCATCCTCTGCTTGACCGGCCAGATCGGTCGTTACAGCAGCGCTGCTGGCGTCAACTTCCCGGCCAGGAACTCTACTGGCAACTTTGCTCCCAGTCCCACCGGCGGTAGCAGCGTGTTCTTCACTGCGAACGACAACGGCGTGGTACCTGGCGCACCGGGATTCCTGGTCCCCGCCGAGCTGCCATTCCCTCCGGGTGGTCTGATCGCCCCGGGCGACCAGTACCACTACCAGATGTGGTACCGCGATGGCGCGAGTTCGAACTTCTCGGACGGTGTCACGGTCAACTTCTGATCGGAACCTAGTTGTTGGATTCGGGCCCTAGGGCCTGGGTTCAGCACCCATGCAACAGACGCGGGGGCGTCGGCCAAGGGCCGACGCCCCCGCGTCTTTCTTGATGGATCCTGCCCCGGACGACCTGTGAAAACAAGCGGCCTCCAAGTACGTGTGGGCACTACCCCTCCTGGGTCTGCAAACGCAACTCGTTGCGATAGATCCCAAAGAGAGTGCTCTTGGACACCAAGCCCAAGAACCGATCACCCTCCACCACAGGCAAGACCCAAGCACTGGCCGCATCGAACTGAGCCAGCGCCTCCGCTAGGGTTGCGTCGGCGCTGACGCGGGCGCCGCCCTCCTGCATCACCGTACCCACCAGGGTCACCCGGGCGAGTTCCGGATCCAGAAGCAACTCGCGCACGCTGCTGAGTTCCAACATGCCCACCAGGGCGCCGTCCTCGTCAAGCACGGGGAAATGATTGCGGGAGGTTCGGCGGGCGACGCGCACCAGGTCCGCCAGGGTCATGCCTTCGTTAATCGGCAGCACCGCATCGTCGAGGCACTCAGACACGCGCACATCTGCCAGGATCCGTTGGTCCGTGCCGGGGCGCAGCAGGTCCCCCGCCTCGGCCAGCACCCGCATGTAGATCGACCAGCGCTCAAAGCGTCGAGCCACCAGCAGCGAAGTGACCGTGGTAGCCATCAGGGCCAGGGACGCCCCGTAACCACCCGTGACCTCCATTACCAGCAGGATTCCGGTCAGGGGTGCCTGCAAGGTTCCAGCCACCATGCCTCCCATGCCCGCCAGGGCGAATGACCCCACCGAAGCCAACTGATCCCCGGGAATCCAGGGCTCGATCACTCGATGGAAGAGAGCCCCGGTCAAGGCTCCCAGTACCAGACTGGGTGCGAACACGCCCCCGGGCGCGCCGGATCCCAAGGAAATCGACGAAGCCAGCAGTTTGGCAACAAACAAACCAGCCAACAGCCAGGGCCCTGCGCTCAAATCCCCGGCGATTACTTCATGGATCAGTGAATAGCCATCCCCCAGGGCCTTCGGCACGAAGAACCCGATCAGACCCACGCCCACGCCAAACAACGCGGGGGCTCCCAGCCGCCCCAGGTTCAAACGCCCCCCCAGGCGGTCCATCCAGCCCACCCCGCGGGTCAACATCACCGCCCCCAGTCCGCAGGCCAGGCCAAGGCCCAGGCACAAGAGCAAATCCGTGCTGCTCACGGACAACTCAAGTGGTGCGGCAAAGATCGTCGAATCCCCGTGCAACGCCTGGGCCAGCGCTGCCGCAACCGCAGCAGCCAGGACAACCGGCAAGAGCGACAGGGCGCTGACCTCCGCCAGAACGATCTCCATGGAAAAGGCCAGTCCTGTCAGGGGCGCGTGAAATATGCCCGCGATGCCCGCAGCCACGCCACAGGCCACCAGGATCGCGCGCTGCCGCTCGTCCAAGTGAGCACGATCGGCGATGGTGGCCCCCACTGCGGCGCCGGAGTGCACGATGGGACCCTCCAACCCTGCGGAACCGCCCGCGCCCACATGCAATAAACTGCCCAGCCAACGGGAAACAATCGAGCGCGGGCGCATGCGTCCACCCTCACGGCACACCGCACGCACCACCTCGGGAACCCCGTGACCGGCAGGCTCTTTCATCAAGCTCACAACCACCCAGGAACCGAGCAACGCGCCGCAGGCGGGAAGCACGATGCCACCCGGGCCCGCTGCCAGGGGCGCGAGCCAATGGACGAGTTGCTCTGTACCAGCATGCAAACCAAGGGCCAGACAGCCCGCCAAGAGCCCGACAACGATGGCCAGGACAAGCAGAGTACCCCAGCGCTCTTCCCTGGCTTCGAAAAGGTCAATCACCCGCTGCAAGGGCGCGCCCAAAGTCTCGCGGGCTCCGGGCATCAGTCCTCGCGGTGAATCACGCGCACCCGCTCCAAAAGGGCTACGGCATCCGGAGCCGAGCGCAGCAACTCCACCAGAGTCGAGTCGTGCAAGGCCATGGAAACCCGCGCCAACAGTTCCAAGTGCATGGGCACGCTAGGTGAAAGCAAGAGCAGCACTGTGCTCACCGGCTGGCCGTCAATGGCGGCCCAGTCGAGAGACTCCTCCAAGAAGAGCACACTGAGCCGAGGCTCCTTGATCCAACGCTCCACGGGCCGTCGGGGATGGGGTAAGGCCACGCCCCGACCGAGCCCCGTACTGGCCATGCGCTCACGCTCCATCACCGCATCGGTGATTTCCTGGCGCGCCTCCTCGGGCAGATCGCTGAGTTGATTCACCGCGAAACCAATCGCCTTGGCCGCATCAGTCGGTTGTGCGCTGCCTACCGCGCCACGCAGGATCCCGGCCGCCAAAAGGTCATCCTGGTAATCCACCCGGGCCGCTTGACCCGCCCGTCCGCGCATGCCCGTAACCCGCGCCCAGCGTTCCAGGGCCGAACGCTCAAAGCGCAGCTCGGGGTAGCTGCCGCGACAGGGCAGGAGCCCCTGACGCGCCCAGCGCACAACGGTGCTCTCCGGGGAACCAAGCAAGCGCGCAGCCCCTGTGATGTCCATGCGTTCTCCCATGACGATTGTTCAGCGTCCCTGATAGGTCGGAGGACGCTTCTCCGCAAAAGCGGACAGGGCTTCGAGGCGATCCTGAGTGGGCAGTACCAAGCCGTAGCACTCAGCCTCAATTTCGAGACCGCGGGGCAAGGGAGCCTCACCCCCCTGATCTATGGCTCTCTTGGCGGCGCGCACGGCCACCGGTCCGTTGGCTGCGATATCCCTGGCGAGTTGACTGGCACACTCGTTCAGTTCCGCACGCGGGACACATCGATTGACGAGACCAATTTCCATGGCTTCTGCAGCATCAAACTTACGCCCGGTCAAGATCAGGTCCTTGGCCCGGCTCTTGCCCACAAGACGCGGCAATCGCTGGGTCCCACCCGCACCGGGAATGATCGCCAGAGTCACCTCGGTCAGACCAAAGCGCGCCTCCTCCGCCGCCACGCGCAGGTCACACGCCAACATCAATTCAGTGCCGCCCCCAAAGGCAAAACCATTGACTACTGCAATGGTCGGCTGGGGCAGGTTTTCCACATCATCCATCAACGCACGAATGTTGCGCACAAATTCCGGCACCAAGGCAGGGTCCATGGTCCGACGCTCCTTCAGATCCGCTCCAGCACAAAATGCCTTTTCGCCCGCTCCGGTGATCAGGATGCAACGGATCGTGAGATCCGCGGCCACCTCTTCGAGCAGCCCGCGAAAGCGGCGCAGGGTCGGGAAAGAGAGGCAGTTCATGACCTCCTGCCGCTCGATACGGAAGGTCACCAGATCCCCCTCGCGCGTCATGGACACCAACTCGGGCTGATGAGGCACCTCAGGCGGAAATTCTTCGAAGACGGTGGACATGGGGCAGGTTAGGGTTCGGAGAGCGAGAGCCCTCTTCGACGGGTCCAGAGTAGCGACAGGGACAAGCCAAGGCAGCACACAGGGTTGGATTCTCCTTGGGAATTGCAAGGAGCTCGAATACCAGAGCCCGGAGGACAACTTGGCCCAGCGCTCATGCCCCTCTGAATCCAATCGACGCTGCAACTACGCCCCTCCCCAACCAACAGGCAGAGCGCCTGGCGTGAGTACATTGCGAAACCCACGAAACAGAGAGCAATGGCTCCCTTCTGCTATCATCTCCTGCATGAACCTCCAGCGCCTCTTCTGGGTCATGTCCGGCGCACTCCTTGCGCCCTCAAGCACATGCCTGGTTCAGGAAACCGGGCCCATGGTCGATTTCGGACGGGAGGTCGCGCCAGTCCTTGCAGCGCACTGCACCAGATGTCACGGCCCAGAGAAGCAGAAGGAGGGCCTGCGCCTCGACCAAAGGGCGGCAGCCTTTCTTGGAGGAGACTCGGGCGAACCAGGAATCGTCCCCGCAGATAGCGCCCGGAGCGAGCTCTTCAGACGGATCAGTCTCCCTGACGAACTCGACCGCATGCCTCCAGAGGGTGAGCCGCTCTCAAGCGAGGAGATAGCCTTGATCAAGCGCTGGATCGATGAGGGGGCTGCCTGGGAGGACGATGGCTCTGATGAGACGGGAAAGACGACCCACTGGTCCTTCCAACCGATCGGTGATCCGATCCCTCCTCTCTCGCAAGATCCCTGGGTTGCCTCCCCCATCGACGGCTATGTGCTGGCACGCCTCAGACAGGAGCAACTCGAGCCTTCAAGCGAAGCCGATCGGGTGAGCTTGATTCGGCGCCTCTACCTCGACCTTCACGGCCTCTTGCCTACGCCCAAGCAGGTCGACGAGTTCATCCGAGACGAAAGAGAAGACACCTGGGAACGGCTCGTCGATGAAGCCCTCGCCAGCCCTAGGTACGGTGAACGCTGGGCTCAGCACTGGCTGGATGTCGTTCAGTACGCCGACTCGCACGGCTTCGAGATGAACAACCCTCGCCCCAATGCCTATCGGTACCGCGACTATGTCATCGAGGCCTTCAATAGTGACACGCCCTATGACCAATTCATCTTGGAACAGCTCGCTGGAGACACTGTCGGAAAGGACGCTGCCACAGGTTTCCTGGTGACAGGGGCGTGGGATCAAGTCGAAAGCAAGGAGCCCGCCTACACAGCCCTGCAGCGCCAGGACGAGTTGACGGCAATGGTCAACACGACGGGGACCGCGTTCCTTGGGCTGACGCTTGGCTGCGCGCGCTGTCACAACCACAAGTTCGACCCGGTGCCCCAGCGCGACTTCTACGCCCTGACTGCGGTGTTCGCCGGTGTCCGCCACGGCGAACGCCCGCTCTTCTCGAAGGAGGACGCGCTCAGCTTAAGCAAGCAGTTGGAGATCAGCGCGGAAATCGAAACCCTTCGAAGCGAGCTTCCAAGCCTCCGTCCAGCCATCAGTTCCAGGCACAACCTGGAACGCTTCAAGCCAATACTGGCTCGCGCTGTACGCATGCGCATCCACGCCACCAACAACGCTGAGCCCTGCATCGATGAGCTTGAGGTCTGGTCGAACGAGACGAATGTCGCGCTGACTGCGACGCCCTCCTCGTCTGGCGACTACGCAAACAATCCAAAGCACAAGCTTGAACACATCAACGACGGCCAACTCGGCAACCCCCGCAGCTGGATCTCAGACAAGCCTGGAAGTGGCTGGGTTCAACTCGACTTGCCAGAGCCCGCGATCATCGATCGTGTGGTTTGGGGGCGGGACAGGCTGCAGAGGTTCGCGGACCGCACGCCCACCAACTACACCATCGAAGTCAGCGCGGTGCCGGGCCAATGGACAATAGTCTCCGGATCACAAGATCGGCTCCCCTTTGGGACGGAGGGCGGAAAGGCCAGCGCCTCCTTGGGTTCTCATGAGCTCTCTTCGCAAATCGCGGAAGCCGAAGAGCGACAGCGAGCGCTCAAGGTGACACCAACGGCCATGATCTACGCAGGCAAACTGGAACAGCCTGGTCCGACCTACCGCCTCTACCGTGGGGATGTGATGGAGAAGCGCGAGATCGTGACTCCTGACACACTCTCCGCGCTCGGCACACTTGACCTCCCATTGGACGCACCAGAGCAAGAGCGTCGCGTGGCGCTGGCGCTCGGAATCGCAAATCCAACCAACCCGCTGACCCCACGGGTGATGGCCAACCGAATCTGGTACCACCACTTCGGCACGGGCATCGTCTCAACCCCAGGAGACTTCGGAACCAACGGAGGCACCCCATCTCACCCCGAGTTGTTGGACTGGCTTGCTCGTCAATTCATCCAGGACGGATGGTCTGTCAAGGCGCTCCATCGAACCATCCTGCTCTCGAACACCTACCGTCAAACCAGCAGCCCAAATGCCGCGGGCCTTGCCCGTGACGCTGAAACGCGCCTCCTGTGGCGCTTCCCGCCCAGGCGTCTTGAAGCCGAGGTGATCCGCGACTGCATCCTCCAACTCAGCGGTTGCCTGGACCTCTCAATGGGAGGGGCCGGCTTCAGCACCTTCAAGCCCAATGACAATTATGTCCGGGTCTACATTCCAAAGGAGTCGATTGGTCCAGCCGAGTGGAGGCGCATGGTCTACATGCACAAGGTGAGAATGGAGCGTGCTCCCTTGTTTGGCTCCTTTGACCTGCCTGACGCCGGACAGGTCTGCCCCAAGCGGAGCAAGTCCACAACGGCCATCCAGGCGCTGAACCTCTTCAACGGCGCCTTTGTCCTCGATCAGGCAAGACGCATGGCTTCGCTCCTGAAGAGTGGGGGGGGTGATTCTGTCGAGGTGGCCTACCAAAGCGCCTACGGACGCCCACCAAACGCCGCTGAATCGAGCGCGGCATGGTCCTTCATTGCTGAGGAAAGCCTCGTCGCCTTCTGCCGCGCGATCCTGAACTCCAACGAGCTGGTGTTCCTCCCATGAGGCCCTTCAACAGACGCGACCTGCTTGGACACATGAGCTCTGGTCTGGGAGCAATGGCCATGGCCGAGCTCTTGAATGCAGAGGGACTCCTCAAGAACGATCAAATCAAGATCGATCCTGGCGCGCCGCATGCCGCCCGCAACCCCCACTTCAAGCCACGCGCGCGTAATGTGGTGGTGATCTTCTGCAGCGGCGCTCTGAGTCACATCGACTCATTCGACTACAAGCCCGAGCTCATCAAGCGCCACGACACGCCGCTCCCGGGCAGCGATGGCCTGCTCACCTTCCAGGGAGCAAACGGCAACCTCCAACAACCTCTCTATCCATTCCGACCTCGCGGTGAGTGCGGAAAGATGACCAGCGAGCTTCTGCCGCACATCGGCGAGCTCTCCGACGACCTCTGCTACATCCACTCGCTGCACACCAAGACCGCCACCCATGGTCCGGGCGAAAACTGCATGTCGACTGGTTACATCCGCGACGGCTTCCCCAGCATGGGTGCCTGGGCGACCTACGCCCTCGGTAGCGAGAACAGCAACCTCCCAGCTTTTGTAGCGATCCCTGATCCACGCGGTGTCCCGCAGAGTTCCCTCAACAACTGGGGGTCGGGATTCTTGCCAGCAGCGTTCCAAGGAACGCCCTTCAACGCTGCCACCCCTGTACGCAACCTCAACCGCCCAAGCGGCATCAGTGAAAAGGAAGACCTGGCAACGCGGGCCTTTCTGCGAACGCTCAACAAGGAGCACCTCAAGCGCTACGCGGGCGACACGGAAATGGCCGCGCGAATATCCAGCTATGAGATGGCGGCGCGCATGCAGCTGTCCGTGCCAGAGGTCACGGATTTCTCATCGGAACCTCTGCACATCCGCAAGCTGTACGGTACCGACGACCCGAATGTGCTGAAAGCGGGCTTCGCTCGTAACTGTCTGCTCGCACGACGCCTCATTGAACGCGGAGTGCGCTTCGTTCAGCTCTTCAATGGCGCCTACGCAATGGGCGAGGGAAAAGGGAATTGGGATGGCCACAAGCAGCTCAAGACCGACTACGACATCCACGGTCCGATCCTTGACCAGCCCGCCGCAGCGCTGATCCGCGACCTGAAGCAGCGCGGACTCCTCGAAGAGACCTTGGTCGTATTGTGCACGGAGTTTGGCCGCATGCCGACATTCCAGGAGGGCACCAAAGGCCGCGATCACAACCCCAGTGGATTCACCGCTATCCTGGCCGGGGCGGGCGTCAAAGCACCATTTACACACGGATCCACGGATGAATTCGGCTGGAAGGCTGCCAGGGATCCCGTCAGCGTGCACGACTTCCACGCGACAATCCTGCACCTGTTGGGCTTGGATCACACCCGCCTGACCTACTACCACAACGGACTTGAGCGTCGGTTGACTGACGTCCACGGGCGCATTGTCGATCAGATTCTCTCCTGATAGCCCAAGCAGCTCTTCCGTTCAGAAGAGTCAGCAAGCTGCGACCACCAGGCTGGCCCGAAGAGTGGCTCTGGCCGAGGGCGCAGGCTGCTAAGCTCTAGCTAACAAGTCGATCCCACCACACCACCCACCCACGCAATGACCATCGCCTGCCCTTTTCCTCGTACCGCACTCGCGGCACTGGCCCTCACCGCCCTGCCCCTGGCCGCCTTTCAGGACCAGAAAGTGACCTACGACGACACGCCCCAACTCCCTGACCAACCATACAAGGTGCACGGCGAACGCCCCTGGCCCCAGGTGGTCACTCCGGGCGATTCCACGGCCCCGCCCTCGGACGCGATCAAGCTCTTCGATGGAACCAACCTGGATGAATGGCAGAGCGGGGGCAAGCCAGCCGCCTGGGACCTGGCCGAGGACTTCATGCGCGTCAACGGCACAGGCACGCTCCAATCCAAAAGGGAGTTTGGCGATTTGCAACTGCACTTGGAATTCTCATGCCCGACTCCGGTCAAGGGGCACTCCCAGGGCCGGGGAAACTCCGGGATCTTCTTTATGGGCCGCTACGAGTTGCAGATTCTTGATTGCTTCGAGAACAAGACCTATCCCGATGGTCAGACCACGGCGCTCTATGGACAATGGCCGCCCCTGGTCAACGCCTGCCTTCCCCCGGGGGAATGGTCGAGCCTGGATGTGGTCTTTGAGGCTCCAAAGTTCGAGGGCAAGGAACTGAAGGCCCCCGCCCGCATCACCGTCCTGCACAACGGCGTAGTGGTGCACCACGCAAAGGAGTACCTGGGAGCCACCAGCCACCGCAGAGTGGCCAGATACGGGGCCCACGGAAGCAAGGGGCCCTTGAGACTGCAAGACCATGGAAACCCGGTACGCTTCCGCAACATCTGGGTGCGCGAGTTGGCGGGCTACGATCAAGCCAGCCGATAGCAACCGATCCGATGAATACCAGGGAACGCTTCCTGGCTCGGTCCGATACCCGCCGCGACCAAGAAATCAGCCTCGAAGAAACCTGCAGGCATCTGGAGAGTGGGGCGGCCCCCCTTCAACGCAACCTAGCGGAGGCAGCGGTGCGGCTTGAGGGGGGCCCGGGTTCGTCTCCCACCCATTAACCACAAGCAGGAGAAATTGAGACCATCCTTTTGGGATTTACTTGCTTGCGGTGGGACTTGCCGCGCGCTGGCCCCCGTCACACCGGGCCCAACAAACCCAGCACAGCCGCAAGGACCTGCTGCCCGGAAATCGCTTTCCAACATCCCAGGGTGCTCTCCCCTGGCTGGGAGCAGTGTTCCAGGTGACACGGCCCACAGGGCATGAGCCCCACCAGGGCGGTTTCTGGAGGGCCTGGGAGGGCTGAGTGACGTGGATCCGTGGGACCGAACAAGGTCACGCAGGACGCCCCGGCCGCGCGCAAGAGGTGCCTGCCCCCCCCGTCGGGGGTCACCGCCACCGAGGCCATGGCCCCCAGAGCCCCCAGAAGGGGCAGGTCCGGAGGTGGATCGGACAAGACCCGCGGAGGGCAGGAGTCCCCGGGGGAGGCCATTGCGAGGGCCTTGAGATAGTCCTGCAGCCGAAGTTCTTCCCCCGGGCCAGCCACCCCCAGGCAGGGAATGCCCCTCTGCCACAGATTCCGGGCGATGTCTGCTGCCAGGGCAACTGGCAGTCCCTTGGTGGAGCCCGTACGCCCCCCAAGATTGACCAGCACCCAGGGTTCGAGGGGATCCAGGCCCTGGTCCTCAAGCAGCGCTGCGGCGCGCTTGAGCTGGGCCCCAGCAGGGATCAGGCGCGGCCTGGGATCCTGAACCAGCCCTGCGGGACGACCGGGAAGGAGGGCCAGCAGCTCGGCAGCTGTGGACCCAAAGGGCCGCGGGGAACGGCGGGATCCTCGCAGGCGCCGGATCTGGGAAAGGGGTGCCCGTCCACGCTCCCGGACCGGAGCCACGCCTCCGTTGAGCAGAGCCCAGCGTCCTCCCCCGTTCAAACCCAGGCGCACTCCAATCCCCGCGCACCAGGCCTGACTCACGGAGCGCAACGACCCATCGAGCAAGAGCGCCTGAGCGTGTCTTCGCCAGGCGGGATCGCTCAAGGAACGAAGGCTCACCAATATGCGCGCCCGGGGGGCGGCCTCGGTCAACAGACCATGCCAGGACTCGGGCGCCACCAGGGTCAGGCTCGACCCCAAAGTCCTCTCAGCCTGCTCGATCACGGGCAGACACATAATCACATCCCCCAGCCAGTTGGGCAGGCGAATCAGGAGACGGCCCCTCACGCCCCGACCCCGTCCGCCTGCTCAATCCACTCCCGCGCCGCCTGCAACACGGGAGCCACAGGAAGTTCAGTCAAACACCTCTGGTGCCCCAGGGGACAGGTCCGCTCCAGGCAGGGCGCGCAATCCAAGCCCTCCAACCGCACCACCGTGCAAAATTCCAAAGAGGTGGCAGTCAGCTCCGGAAAGTTCGGACCCATGACCGACACGCAAGGAGTATCCAAGGCAGCGGCAATCCAGCGAGGCCCCGAATCCCCCACAAGCAACAACTCGGCGCGCTCGACCAGGGCAATCAAGCCAGCCAGGCCCAGGGGCTCGGGAAGCGCCGAGACCCCTGGCCCCGCCAGATCCACGACCTCAGCAATCAACTCCTCTTCCCCGGGGCCGCCCACCACCACTGCTCGGCAGTCTGGATCTTCGAGCAAACCGGCGAGGGTCTCTGCAAAGCACTTCGTGGGCCAGAGCTTGCCCGCTCCCTTGGCAGCGCCGGGGGAACAGAGCAGCAAGCGCTGACCCGGTCCAATTCCCAGTTCCTCCAGAGCGCGGGCCGCATTTTCCCGCGCCTCGGAAGACACGCCCAGGCGCGGATGCAGGTCCTTGACAACCAACCCCGCAAGGCCAGCCACATCACGCTGCAAATGGGCGCTGGGCACGGGCAGTCGCCGGCCACCCCGGGTCGGGGGCGCCAGGGCATGGGTCAGAAGAGGTCCGCGGCCCCCCACCGCCAGCCCAATAATCGCCGGAATGCCCGCGCGGCGGGCCGCCCAGGCGGAAGCAAGGGAGTGGTTCAGCAACAGAACTGCATCCGGGGCGAGGCCCCGCATCAGGTCCCGCTCCTCTTGAGCGGACCCCCGCTCAACCACCACGAGCCCGGGAAAGGGACCGCCATCCAGGAGCGGCGCGAGCCCTGACTTGACCAGGGCGGTCACACGACTCCAGCGGGGCGAGGCGCAGGCCTCGGCGATGATCGGGGTGGCCATCACCAGATCCCCTACCCAGTTGGGCAGGCGCAGCAACAGGTGCCCAGGACGCGGGGCGACCTCCCCATGCAGCGGAATGTGCCTGGCCATGCGCGTGCGGCGACGGGCGATGATGCGCTGCAAGCGACGGGTGCTGGCACGATCCGGACGGCCCACCTGTTCGCACCAGGCGCGCCAGAAGATGACCCTTGCCCGGGTCGAGACTCCAGGCGGGGTGGAGTGCAGCAGAGCGCTCAAGTCCTTGATCTGGCGCCGGCCAACCCCCAGGGGCAGAGTCACGCTGCGATGCCTGGCACGGCCCAGATCGATCAGCACAAGACGCTGGTCGGATTCCTCAGGCCGCACCAGGAAATGCTCCAAGTAGAGGTCCCTATGAGTCCAACCCGCGCCATGCAAGCGGCCCACCAGCCGACCGAGGTCTCGGGCAAAGGCCTCCTGCTCCGGGAGTGTGCAGAGGGCCAGAACCTCTGCCAGGGTGCGCCCACCTGGGATTTCCTCCAGCAAGAGGGCACTGCGGTCTTGTCCCATGGCAACCGCCAGAGGCTTGGGAACAGGGACTCCCAGTGACCCCAGACTCTCAAGCACCATGGCCTCATGCTGTGCCGCGGCCCGGGCCTGACCACTGGAAAGGCTGCCCCCTGGCCCGAACCACTTCTGGACCAAACCGGGAGCTGGTGATGTGGTGATCCTGCCGGGCAGCTTGCGGATCCAAGGACCTCCGGGCTCCCTCAGGAGACCTGCCGCCAACCCAGAATCTCCAACATCGAAACCCTCCAAACCCACAAGCTGAGCCCGCGGGCAGATAATTCTCAAGGCAGATTCAACGGGATCGGGGCTGGACAAGGCACCATGGAACCCCAAAGCACAGTCGGAATGCCAGCATCTGTTGAGCGTTCCATTTTGATCAACGAGGAAATTCTCCCTAGGATGCTTCCGACCGGACCCCTCAGATGACAGCAATATAAGGGGGGAGGACCCGGCAGCGCCGCCGTCCAGCCCAGCCCACAACCCATCCTCCCATCAGCGGACCAAACCAGCCGGACCCAACCATGTCTTCCGGAGCCAGCCTTTCTGACGCCCAATTGCAGGACGAGTACAACCCGTTCTTGTCCATGGCCCGGGGCTTTGACGAAGCCGCAGATATTCTCGCCCTCGACGAAGGCTTGCGAGAAGTTCTACGCCAGCCCGAAAGGGAACTGAAAGTCGCCCTGCCGATCCTGATGGATGACGGCACGGTGAAGGTCTTCACAGGCTACCGCGTGCAGCACAACTTCTTGCGCGGCCCGTGCAAGGGCGGCATTCGTTTTTCCCCAGATGTGAATCTGGATGAAGTGCGCGCCCTCTCCGCTTGGATGACCTGGAAGTGCTCGGTAGTCAACCTGCCTTTCGGTGGAGCCAAGGGTGGCGTAATCTGCGACCCGCGTGAACTCTCACAAGGAGAACTGGAACGACTGACCCGGCGCTACACCGTGGCGATCATGGACATCCTGGGTCCGGATCGAGATGTTCCCGCACCGGACATGAACACGGGCGAACAGACCATGGCTTGGATCATGGACACGTACTCCATGCATGTACGGCGCACGACTACCGCAATCGTCACGGGCAAGCCCTTGGCCCTGGGCGGCAGTCGCGGACGCCGAGAAGCCACCGGCCGCGGAGTGATGATCGCCGCCAATCAAGCGTTGCAACTAACCGGTGGACGCCCCGAAGACACACGCGTCATCGTGCAGGGCGCGGGCAATGTGGGAGGCGTGAGTGCCCTGCTGATGCATCGCGAGGGCTACAAGGTCACCAGCATCTCCGACATGTACGGCGCCATCCACAACGAAAAGGGCCTCGACATGCCCGCAGTCATGGCTTGGATGCGCGACCAGGGGCGCTTGACGGGGTACCCGGATGCAGCGACAGTTACCCACGAGGACCAGTTGGAACTCGACTGTGACCTCTTGATCCCCGCCGCCACGGAGAATCAGATCACATCCAAGAATGCGGATCGCATCAAGGCAAGCCTGATTGTCGAGGGAGCCAACGGCCCCACCACAGCAGCCGCGTCGAGCATGCTGCACGACCGGGGCGTGGTAATCGTGCCGGACATTCTGGCCAACGCAGGCGGCGTGACGGTTTCCTACTTTGAGTGGGTCCAGGACCGCATGGGCTACTTCTGGACAGAAGAGATCGTCAACTCGCGCCTGGAGCAGATCATGATCGATGCCTTCAGCGAGGTTGCCTCCACGGCGGAAAAGCACAAGGTTTCCCTGCGCACGGCAGCCTACATCCTGGCCATCGACCGGGTGGCCTCGGTCTATCGCCTGCGAGGGATCTTCGCATGACCACGAGGCGCACGGAGCGTTGGGGCACCATGCCCCGTACCCCTCTGCTCGACGACGAATCACCCTTCAAGACCATGATGAGTACCTTTGACGAGGCAGCTCTCACCATGGGACTCTCGGACAACGAATACCGGGTGTTGCGCAAGGCGGACAAGGAGATCTCGGTGGCAGTGCCCGTGCGCCTCGCCGGGGGGCAGTTGGAGGTCTTCGATGGTTTCCGCATTCAACACAACGCGGGACTGGGGCCCTTCATCGGACCCCTACGCATTGAGCCGGACCTCAAGCTCGATGAGTTGCGCGCCCTGGCGGGCTGGATGACCTGGAAGTGTGCCCTCCTGGGGGTGCCCTTTGGCGGCGCCTGCGGTGGTCTGCGCCTGGACCCGAGCACACTCTCCAATAACGAACTGGAGAGCGCGGTACGGCGGTACGCAGCCACATTGATCGCAGACATCGGCCCCGAAAGGGACGTCTTTACGCCGGACATCTATGCAGACGAGAGGGTCATGGCTTGGTTGATGGACACCATCAGCAGCCACGAACGCGCCACCGTTGCTTCGGCCGTGACCGGCAAGCCCCGTGCCCTGGGAGGCAGCGTAGGATCCCGAACCGCGGTGGCAAAGGGCCTGCGTGCCGTGATTCGCCTGGCACTGGCGCACTTCGGCATGCCGCGCCAGGGTCTCAAGGTCAATGTGCAGGGGGCTGGCGTGGTGGGCGGAACTCTGGCGCGCATGCTGCACGAGGATGGCTTCTCCATCACTGGTCTGGCAGACGTGACCGGAGGCCTCTTCAATGAGGACGGACTCGACATCCCCGCCGCTATTGCCTGGCGCGACAAACACGGAGACCTGGGCGAATGGCCCGGCAAGGCGGATCAGATTGACCGGGACGAGTTCGTCACCCTGCCCTGTGATCTGCTGGTGCCCTGCGCCGTGGCCAATGCGGTTCACTCGGGCAACGCTGTAAGAGTCGAAGCAAAGATGATCGTCGAAGGAGCCCACGGCCCCCTAAGCCCCCGAGCCGACCGCATCCTGGCCCAGCGCAATATCGAGATCATTCCAGACATCCTGGCCAACGGCGGCGGCGTAGTGCTCTCCTACTTCGAGTGGGTCCAGAGCCGCACAGGCCTGGGCTGGGTGGAACCGGTCGTCGACAAACGACTCGGCCGGTTCATGCGCGAAGCCTGGGATGCGGTCTTGGCGGTCAGTGCGGAGTTCGACTGCAGCTTGCGCAAGGCCTCCCACATCTACGCGGTACGTCAGGTGGCCGAAGCCGATCTCCAGCGCGGGATCTACGCCTGAGCGAGTGCGTCACGACCAAAGCGCCAGGCGCTGACGCACAGTATCAGGCCCAAGAGGATCTGTCCCACGGTCCCGGACATGGGCAGATGTGCCAGTTGTACTCCGATCGAGGCGCCGATGAGAGCGCCGAGCCCCAAAGGCAGGCCCCGGGAAAAATCCACTGTGCCAGCGCTGGCATGCATCCACAGTGCGCGCAAGGAGGTAAAGGCGGCAATGGCCAGGCTGAGGGAACGGGCTCCCGCAAAGCCCAGCTCCGGCACCAGGAGCAAGCAGCCCGGGACCATGATCAACCCTCCGCCGATACCCAGCACGGGCACGACCAGGCCAGCGCACAAACCCAAGAGCAAAATGCTCAGATATGCAGTCTTGGAAATCTCAGCCACGACCTCGGTCGAGGCCGCGCCGGAGTCGAAGAACATGCGCAGGCCAAAGACTACGAAAGTCAAAGCAAAGAGCCTCTTGAGCTGACGCTCGGGAAGCGCCCTGGAAATGCGCATGCCAAACTGAGCCGCGACCAGAGCCGCAGGAATTCCCGTCAGGGCCAGACTCCAGCGCAGGGCGGAATCTGGTGAGAGGCTCTCCGCAATCGTCGCAGAAAGCGCAGTGCAAAACACCAACACCAACGAGGTGGAGACTGACCTGGAAAGAGGCACCTTGAAGCCGTAGTGCTGCAGAGGCGTGGCGAAGAGGCCCCCGCCTATGCCGCAAACCGCACCGATAGCTCCGATCACGATTCCGCTGGAGCCAAAGACCAGTTGGTGCCTGGTCAATCCCCCGAGCCCTCTGTCACCCCTTCTCCCCGGGCCGCGCGCTCCAGCACAGAACTGGTGGACTGCCCCGCAAGCAAACTGGCCAGCACCACCCGGCCCCCGTGATCTTCCACCCACTCCTGGCCCACCACGCCCTTGTCGCGCCAGTCTTCGCCCTTGACCAGGACCGCTGGGGTGACCAACTCGATCAAGTCCTTGGGCGTGTCCTCATCAAAGGCCACCACCCCATCCACCACTTCCAACGCGGCCAAGACCTCCATGCGATCGTCAAGGGAATTGATCGGACGGGACGAGCCCTTCAGACGGCGCACACTGGCGTCGGAATTGACCCCTACCAAGAGCAGATCTCCCTGCCGGCGGGCAAAGCGCAGGTACTCCACATGACCCCGGTGCAAGATGTCAAAGCAACCGTTGGTGAAGACAATGCTGCGGCCTCCCCGACGCCAGGACTCCAGGCGTTTTGCCAGAGCGGGCCTGTCCCCCAAGATCTTGCCCTCACCCCCGGGATCGCGGTCCTCCAATCGACTGCACAGCTCATCGGGTGTCACCGCGTGGGTTCCTAGCCGTGCCACCACGATACCCGCCGCTTGGTTGGCAAGACCCACGGCAGAGGACAGGGGCAGGCCGGAGGCCAGGTGCAAGGCCAGGTGCGCCACCACTGTGTCCCCGGCACCGGTCACATCGTAGACCTGCCGCGCTTCCGCCTGCACATGTCCATCTGTTCCGTCCTGCTGGCGATGATAGATACCGTCGGCGGAAAGGGTGATCACCACCGCGTCCAGCTCGTTGTTCTCAATCAGGTCTGCCGCCCCCGCGCGCACCGCATCCATGTCCGGCAGTTCACGGCCCAGGGCCTCATGAGCTTCCTGGCGATTGGGGGTGACCAGGGTAGCGCCCCGGTAGCGCGTCCAATCGGAACCCTTGGGATCCACCAAACAGGGAATACCCTGGGCTCGCGCCGCTTGAATCAAGGCCTGACTGACCTCCTGGGTCAAAACGCCCTTGCCATAGTCCGACAAGATCAAGGCGTCGCTCGCGGCAAGGGCTATCTCCGCCGCAGCCAGGAGGCTCTTGACCATCTCCTCATCAAGGGGCCGCGTATCCTCACGATCCACCCGCAGCATCTGCTGCACGCCTGAGAGGAAACGGGTCTTTTCAATGGTGGGCCGCGAGGGATCCGCCAGGACACCCGTCGCATCAATATTGAGTTGCCCCAGCAGCCCTCGTACCTTGTCCTCAAGGTCATCCTTGCCCACCGCCGCCACCATGCGCACCTCGGCGCCCATGGTGGACAGGTTCGCCGCCACATTGCCCACTCCACCGAGGCGCAACTCTTCGCGCTGGGCGGCCAGCACGGGTATCGGAGCCTCCGGAGAAATACGGCTGACCGAGCCAACCAGATAGCGGTCAAGGATCAGATCCCCCACCACGCAGATGCGCGGGCTGCCGAGTTCTTCCAAATGCTTGCGCAGAGCAGGCAGGTCCAGGTCTTGGGGTTTGCTCATGAGTTCGCTCCCTCATCATCCATAGCCGAAATGACCGCCATTCGCAACAGGGGCAAGAGCAACTCGTGCTGGCCGATCAAACTCAAACCCTCCCCCGGGGGCCGACGCACCACATTGGTCTCCGCCCGGTACTGCCGAATCATGTCGAGATTAGCGGTCACCATGTTGTCCAAGTTCTTCCCCAAGTTGATCGCCACGCTAACCGCCTTCAAGAAGATCTCCGGCAGGATCACCGCACAGCCCACATTGACCCAGACTCCTCCGTTCATATCCGCGACGCGTCCGCACACATGTTGAAAGTCCGCCATCGCCGCAGCGCCCAGGTCCGCCCCATCGCAATCGGGATGCATGTGCACGATGTCCGCGCCAATAGCCGGATGACAGGTCACCCCAAGGCCCAACCGCACCGCTTCCGCGGGCACGGAGAACTCCACATGGGGAGCCTTGGCATCGAGCAGTTCCCTTCCCAGCGCCCGACCGAAACCCATGACCTCGCCCTCGGGGGGATGGGCTCCGCGCTTGGCCGCCCGAGCCAGGGCCTTACCAGTTTCATCTGCAAAGCCGAACTTTCCCGCAGGCAATTGCGTGTCGACATTTTCAGAGGTGCGCCCCACGGTGGCCACCTCGAAATCATGGATCGCCCCTGCGGAGTTCAAGACCACATCAGTGATCACACCCCGACGCATGAGGTCGATAATCAAAGGCGCCAGCCCCACCTTGAGCACATGGGCTCCCATGGCAAAGACCACCGGGCGATTGGCCCGACGCGCGGTCACAATCGCCGCGACCAACTTCTTGAAGGCCGTGCCCGCATAGATGTCTGGCAGGGAGTCCACGAAGTCGCCAAATCCCGGCAGAGGATCAGGGACAGAACAAAAATCCTCGATACTCACCAGGCTCGGACGCTGGGCCAGGGGTTCAAGACATACCTCGCGCATGGGAGGAAAGGGATGGGAATCGGCGCCGTTCATGGGAGTGCTGGCTGCGGGGTAGGTTCGCTGACCGGCCGATCGCGGAAGCGATCGTGCAACCAGAGATACTGCTCAGGGGCCATGCGGATCAAGGATTCGATCTCCTGATTGGCCCGAGTCGTGATTTGGGAGGCGGTCAGGCCCTCGAACTCTGCGGGATCTATCACCTTGGGAGCCACGAAGCGGAAGCGCTCGGGGTCATCGGTTCCCAGACAGGCATACACCAGAATCGGCTGGGGCACCCGCCGGGCCAGAACCCCCAGGGTGCGATCGCAGGAGGCCTTGCGCCCAAAAAAGGGAGCCTCCACGAAACGCCGATGAGCCCGCTGGTCCACCAGCAACTGCACCGTGGCCCCGGCCCGCAGCAGGGTTGGCAGGGCCCTCATGGCCCCGTGTCGGGGCAGGCACAGGGCGCCCCCCATCAGGGCTCGGGAGCGAACCATGTAACGGGTCAGGAAAGCGTTCTTGGGAGGTTTTGTGATGGCGCAGATCGGCCCCAGGCCAAGGGGATTGATGACGTTGGCGGTGATCTCCCACCAACCCAGGTGAGCAGACAGACCCAGCACTCCCTTGCCGTGGCCCCGATTTTCGAACAGTTCGCGAGCAGCAGCGCAAAACTCAAGCTCGAAGAAGTCCCCCACCCTCTTGCCGATCATCTTGCGGCGCAGACCATCCGCCCGAAGGCTCACATCCATCAAGTGCCCGTAGGCAGCCTGTACCAAGTCACGCACTTGCTGTTCGCTGTACCCCGGGAAGGCGGTCTCAATGAAGTCGCGCGCACCACGCGCATGACGCTGGTCCAAGCTCGGCAGGAACCGCGCAAGACCCCGGGAGAAGCTCCGCGAGAAGCCCGCTGGCAGAACTCCCCAACCGGCCACCGCTGTACGAAGAGCCACATACTGTGCGCGTTCCTTCCAGCCAGCAGGTCCTTCCTCCAAAGCAGGGATTTCCACCGCGGTGAAGGGCACAGGCTGGTCGCCGATGCGCGCGTCCAAGAAGGGATCAGCCAACTAGCCCTCCCCGCAAGCTGGCGCGCCTGGCGGCAGCAGTAGGCTTCGGCAGGGTAGATAGCAACTCCTCGAGCCGCTCAACCCCACGGTAGATCTCAAGCGACACTTCAACGATCCATGGTTGCGGCCCACCCACGCTCTCGAGCTTGACCCCGTCTTTCATGGTGGTCAAGAGAGGTCTCTCGCCGAGCCCTTCCAGGTCCTTCGCGGAGTAGTCATGGTGGTCCTCAAAAATGCGGTGCTCGCAGACCTTGGCCCCCAGATCCAGCAGCGTGCGCTCGAAGGCCTCAGGGTTGCCGATGGCGCTGATCAGATCCACTTCCAGACCCGCCAGGGTTTCCACCGGGCGGCCCCCATCGGGAGTCCAGACCTGCTCCGGCCGGTGCCGGGCCAGGGCCACTGGAATACCCCCTGCCTGCGCCGCCAGCTTGAGTTCGAGTTCTTCCAGTTCTTGCGGGGGGACCTGATCAGCGCGGGTGATCAGCAGGAAATCCGCCCGCTTGAGGGCATGAAAATCCTCTCGCATGAGCCCACGAGGCAAGAAGGCCTGCACCGCTTCACCACCCTTCCGTGGCCGCGGCAAGCCCACAGGCCGGGTGGCATCGATCAACACCAGATCCAGATTACGGGCCAGATGCCGGTGCTGGAAACCATCATCCATGACGATCACATCGGCGCCCCGGTCCACCAGACGCGCGGCCCCAGCGACCCGCCTGGGTTCTTGCACGTGCTCGGTCTTGGGCAAGAGACGAGCGAGTTCCAGAGCTTCGTCATTGGGCACCCCAGGCGAAGAACCATAACCTCGAGAGAGAATCGCCGGTTGATAACCCTGAGCGATCAAAGTTCGCACCACAAGAGCCACCATGGGAGTCTTGCCCGTACCGCCAGCGGTGATGTTGCCTATGGAAACCACAGGCACGCCCACCTCTTGCACGCTCAGCAAGCGCCGCTCATAGAGACCAGCGCGCAGGCGCGCGACACAACCGAAGAGCGCCGCTGGAACGCACAACAACTCGCGCACTCCCCCGCGCTGGGCAAGCCAATGAACAGGACCTCGTTCCTTGGATTCCAAGAGAACAATCCCGCCCAGGTCAGAGGGTCGGAGGCGGCGCCGTGGTGTCTTCGTCGGGCACGAGTTCAATCAACCCGCGCTCCATTTCGAGGAAGGCCACCTTGATTGGATTGGTCTCGCGGGTCTCTACCAGAGGCGAGGCACCATAAATCAATTCGCGAACGCGCTTTTGAAGAAGTGCGGTCTTGTGAAATGATCCTTGAACAGCCTGTTGCAAACGCTGGGGCAGGGTGAGGTCCATAGGGGTGGCGCTGGGTTTGGGGCGGGGGCAGCCCAAGAAAGTGGTCGCATCACGGATGGCTCTGGAGAGGTCCCTAGGGGACTGATTCTCTGGCCTCGAATCGCACAGGATAGCCCCTAGTCAGGCCCTGGGGCAAGGGTAACTCGCGGTTCCAGCGCATTCGAAAGGTCCACGGTGAGGTGCGCAAGTCGCGAGGGGGGGAAAGCTCGGGTCATGGCGAGTTCCAGTGGCCAGACCTGATCCCGCACCCACTCCATCCTGCGAGACCCCCCGAGACTGGAAAATTCCCCCCTCAGGCGCCGCTCCAGCACCTCTGGAGTCCCATCCGCCCAGATCACCCGCTCCAAACTGCTCAAGAGCGAGGGGTGCAGGCCGAAGGGCAGGGCCACCACCCGCAGACACCCCTCATCCAGGGGCGCACTCAGGGCCAGGTCCGCCTGATTCAGATCCAGGGCCTCGCTGACCGCAACCAGGGGATCGTCGGGATCCTGCTCAGCGACCTCGTCAGGATCCCGCAACCAGCCATACCCGTCAAGAGATTGCACCTCGCGTCCCGCTGCCTTGAGCCTCGCCGCCACGTCCCGGGCCAGGTCGCGCACACCTGAACAGCGCCGCCCCAGAACTCCGATGGTGGCGGCGCCCCCGGGCACCTCCAACTTGGAGAGCACTTGATCGATGGCCCGCGTCCGTCGAACCAAGACCTCTGGCAGACAGTCGATCCCGCCAATGGTCGCCTCCGCCGACACGGACTCTCCCCACTGGGCATATCCCCGATAGAGATGCACATGGGGCAAGCCGTTGGCCCAGGCCGCATCCCGATCCCCTTGCCGATCCCCCACCATGACCGCGTGGCGCGTGCCAAAAGTAAGCAAGAGGTCCGCGATCATGCCTGCCTTGTTCGAAATCCCAGGCGAGTCCAAACAGCGCGCCTCACGGATCCACTTGGAAATCCTAAGGCCCCCCAAGAGCGCATCGAGATACCCCTGGGAACAGTTGCTCGCCACCCCCAAGGGAACTCCCATCCCATCCAGTTGCCTCAAGGTTTCGATCACCCCCGGCAACAAACCTGCGCGCCCCTCATCCAGGAGCCGATGTTCTTCCTCCACGCAACAATCAAGGAGGTGCTTTCTGTCCGCCGCGGCCAGCTCGGGAAACGCCGCCTCAAAAGCCTCTTCCAATGGCTGCCCCACCATCCCCATCCAAACGCTCCCGTCCGGCAGGTCCCGATCCCAGCCCAGGTCCTTGAAGGCCCGAAGTGCCCCCGCCCGCGCCGCATCCGGCCAAAACCGATCGGTGGCCACCAGTGTGCCATCGAGATCGAAGATCACCGCCTGAACCATCACGCCTTCCGCCATGGAATCACGGTAACCAGAAAGGCTCCCGGTTCAACGCCCGAGCAGCTGATCCGTGGCCTGGATCAAGCTCTCGATCTCCATATGCCAGAGGAAGACCTCACCTTGAGCATCGCCGCTGACCAGATACCGACCGTCGGAGGAGAAACTCAAGGCGTTTACTGTGGCTTGGTGACCTCGCAGGTCTTGGGGGCCAGAGTCAGACCCTGGAACCAGCAAGGAGATCACGCCGGAAATGCTGCCACAGGCGAGCGTTTCTCCATCAGGGGCGAAGGCGAATTGACTGATTGGTAAGGGGAGTTCTGGCGGGTAGGTGACCGGGAGTAGATCTTGGCCCTGTGGTGGCACCTCTGCCAACCAAAAGGTGCCCTGAGTCGAAAGGGGATTACTGGTGGCCACTGCGAGACGGTTGTGCGTCGGATCCAAGGCGAGGGCTGCTACTCGGATGAGGTTCGCCGAAAGATGCGGAGGAAAGTCCTCAAGGGATGAGTAGGTCGGGCCGGACACACGCCAAAGCCGGGGCCCTTCATTGGTGATGGTGGCAAGCAGGTCCTGAGTTCCGTGGGAGCTGGCCACGGCCCATGCGTTGACGCGGGTTATGGGATTAGCCTTTGGATGCCATGAGCCCCCTGACAACTGCAATTCGCGCAGACCGCTAAAGGTAGAGACCCAGCAGCGCACGCCGTCCCTGTCGACGGACATACGGGAGATACGGCCCCAGTCCTTGGGCAATTCTATTTTCGATTCGGTAATCCACTTCGATTTCGTTCGATGCATGAAGACCAAACGGGCCAAGCCTCCCCCCCCGGTATCGCGAACAAGAACAGCGAGGCTATCCCGTTCCCACCGCTTCCCCCGGAGGACGGCCACATCCAAGATCCAATTTTCGCGTATGCCTTCCCCAAAAGTGATCTCCTCCGTTGTCCCCTTCTGCGGATCGAAACTGAACAACCGCCCACAGGAAGTACCCAGGATCATCTCGTCATCCGGAACAGCACAAATCACTGTCACGCCACCTTCACAACCGGGTAGGGGGATTTTTCCGGCAGGGCGCAAATCCCAGGTGCGCAAGTCCTGGCCGGATGCCCCCATGACCACCATGTTCATGCCCACTACAAGCCGTGCGCGGGAAGCATCCCTCAATGGAACGATGGCTTCTTGCTGACCATCCATGGTAAACAGATGCGCAGTTGCGTCCCGACAGAGCACCAGCAGGCGGTCCCTGGAATCTGCGCTGGCTTTCTGTTCAAACCTGAGCCTGTGGGGTCGGACCAGATTGCGGAACTGGTGTTTCAGTTCCGCGTCTCTATTCCAGGTCCGCATGATGCCGTCCTCATGAACAACAGCAATCAGATCGCTTGACGAGATAGCAGCAGCAGCCACTTGACCACGGGGAGTTTCCGGATCCAGGTCCCCTTGATGCTGAAGTGCCTGCTTGCGCAGAGCCCAAACCTCACCCATCGCGCTCGGCTGTGAAGATGCCCCTTGACTGTTTACCTCTTGTCTGAACCGGCTGGCGGTCAGGAGTGTGCGCCCATCGGGTGAGCAGACCGCATAGATGCCAAACTCCGCCGCGAGAGTCACAGGCGGACCGTAGCGCTCGCCGGTGATCGCATCCCAGGCCCACATTTGTGCCGGACCCGTCGCGTCCCTTCGCCAAGCATAGAGCACCCGACCAGCGGGGGAGATCAGAGCTCCGTGCCACTCTCCGTGAGCAAGGAGTGCCCCGGCCCTCGAGGCATCCGTACCCCCTAGCAAGATCCGTGCATGGGTGCTGCCTGGTTCCCGCTGACTCACCCAAAGAGATCCGTCACCATCTGCTTCGATCCACAGAATTCCGCGGTCCGTGACGCGGGCCTCAAGCAAATTGGCTTGCTCAACACACCTCTCTGGATCGGTGCCCTCGAAAATCAACAGATGAGTGCGGTAGGCACTTGGCTCACCAGTCTGCCAGGTCACGCATGCACCCTCGCTATCTGCCAACGACATGGCGCGACGGTTGAAAGCGTCCTTCGGAATCCGAAGCTCCCAGGGATGGGCACCTGGCGAACCGCCTTGTGTTCTTACGCGGTACAAAGAATCGCCGATCCCTGCCAGGAACTCGCCAGCCCGCAGCGTGGGCTCAAGGGACCAAAGACGGCTCTCGCTTGCCCCCTTCACGGCCAACGACTTAACCTGATGATGGTTCGCCAGGTTCTCCCGTAGTTTCCAGATCACAGGACTATCATTCGGGAGATCCCCAAGGGAGCGCTGAATGTCGCGCACGGCGGCCAGATCGCCGGGGCTCTTGCGAAGCACATCTACCAGCTGGCTCCGGACAGTAGAAATCGCGCGCTGGTTGATGAGTTCTACGGTCAGACCGGCGATGAACGCAACCGACAAGAAAAGAGCCAGCAAGCCCGCAGCCAAGCGCGGCTGCTCACGACAGAACAGCTTGAGTCGCAGCCAAGGGCCGGGCTCCCGGGCCTGGATGCTCTTGCCGGACTCCAATGCTGCCAAGTCTTCAGCCAAGGCCTTCCCGTCCTGGTAGCGACGCAGGGGATCCTTGGCCATGGCTGTACGCACGACCAATGAGAGATCAGAAGAGATCCCAGGATTGTGCCGCCGCGGATCCGGAGTTGGCGCGTTCAAAATACGGTGCATCAAGCCCGCTCCAGTAGCCGCTTCGAATGGCCGTCGTCCAGTCAAGGCCTCATAGAGAGTGGCACCCAAGGAATACACATCGCTGCGCTGGTCCAGTTCTTCCCCACGCACGGCTTCCGGCGCCATGTAAGCCGGAGTGCCCACCTGCACACCCTCAGCAGTCAACAAGCTGGATTCGGAGTTCGTGCTTCGAGCCAAACCAAAATCCAGCAAGACCATTTTCCCTTTCCCGTCGATCATCATGTTCTGAGGCTTCACATCCCGATGTACAAGCCCCTGATCATGCGCCTGGGCAAGAGCCCTTGCGATACTCTCAATTTGACCAAGGAGGATCAGCAAGTCCTCGCCCGAAGGCAAGGGGTTCTGTTCCAGATGTTGGGCCAGGGAGTTGCCATCCACGAAACGCATGGCGATGTAAGGCACATGGTCATGTTCCCCTGTAGCAAACACCTCGCAGATTGCCTCATGCCGAATACCTCGGGCCAACACCATCTCACGTTCAAAACGCCGACGGGCTTCCGCCTGAAACTGACGCCCTGGACGTAAGATTTTGAGCGCCACCGCCTTGCCTCGGGGCTTCCACCAAGCAAGATAAACCAACCCCATTGCTCCCCCGCCTAGTGGACTCAACAGACGGAACTCACCAAAGTCCTCACCCAGACGCACCCCCAAGCCCTCATCCGATGCCATCCCTGCTTGAACCAAGGATGCAAAGCGCCGGCCCAGTTCCGCAGCCAGAGCAGGATGCTCGCGCCCTGCGCGCTCCACCGCATCGGCCCAGGTTTCAGGCTCACCCTCCAAGCACCCGTACATGAGTTCCTCCACCAAAGGCTCTATCGGCGGGGGCTTGGAGTCAGGACTAGTCATGGAGATCGTCCTCACACACGCTATGAGCCTGTCGGCAAGAAGCGGAGCGCGCACATGGGAGACTCATGATAGAGTACTCGAACCCCCAGTGCGGCAAGACAGTGCTGCAGGCCACTGCCTCAGGGCACCGCCCTTTGATGCTGTAAGAAACCACAGCCGCGTAATTTCGTGGATTCAGACCCAAAAAACGAAGCAAGCCCCTCGCGAAATCTCCTGCACGCTGCCCAAGACGGCGACCGGGACGCGCAGGAAGCTCTGCTGGAATTACATCTTCCACGCTTGCGTGCATTTGTTCGCTTGCGTGCGGACCCGGCTCTGCGAGCCAAAGAATCCTCGACGGACATCTTGCAGTCCACCTGCCGCGAAGTCCTCCAGCACCTGGACCAAGTCGAGTACAGGAGCGAGGCTGCCCTGCGCGGTTGGCTGCACACGGTCACATTGAACAAGGTCCGGGAGAAAAGGCGCTATCACTTTGCAGAGAAGCGCCGCCCTGACTACGAAGTTCAAGGCGCGCGAGACTCGCAACTGGGCGATGCCTACAGTTGCCTTTGTTCCCCGAGCAACGCGATGATACACGATGAATTGGTAGAACGCATGGAACTCGCCTTCGACGAACTCAGCCCCGACCACCGGGAAGTGATCTCCCTCTCTCGCATCGCCGAGCTGCCCCTCAAAGAGGTGGCCGAACGCATGAAACGCAGCCCCGATGGCGTGCGCAAGCTCCTGGCCCGAGCACTGGTCAAGCTCTCTGCCATCCTCGAACCCGGTGATGCGCTACCTGGCAAGTAACCAATTCGATTTGTCAGAAACCGCATAGGCCAGTGGGCCCGTGGAGTGCCTGATAAATAGAGTTGATTGTCTGTCTGGCAACCCCGCACTGGATTCAAGAGGACATTTTTCGAGGAATCCACGTCCGCTCGCGCTCGCAATGATCTTGAAAAGGGTCCAGCCCCCTTTTCTACCCAGTATTCACCTATGACATTCGATATCGAATCGCCGGAGCCCACTCACCCTCATCCAGAAGAAGAGCCTCAAAAGCTACCTACTTCCCCACGGCCTCAAGAACCAAACAAGACCCCTGGGGGGTTCGGGGCGACCATCAAGACCGTCGTCCTCATGACCGGCCTCTTGAGTCTCGGCTATCTGGGAATGTTTGGACTGCTCTCCTATCGACCTCAGTTCATCGCCTGGGGTTTGACCCCGTTCACGCAAGTGGTCTATCAGGCATCGCCCATAGTCACGACGCGACCAGTGAGCGCCCCTGATACCGAGTACAAGATCAAGGGAGCCACGACCGCCCACATTACCTACAAACTCCAGTCCAATGAAGATTGGCGTGGACTGAAAGGAGCCCGCAGTCTATCGGGTACCTTCGAAGGAGAGTTTCATGTGCTCAACACATCTTCCGATGATGAGTTCCTCGCATTCAAACTCCCGTTTCCAACCAGAAGCAACGGGAAAGACTGGCAACCACTCACCCAACAAGCAATCGGGGCCAAGAAGTTCGAAGTCCAGGGTGCGCCCGATGGCGAATTTCAAACCACCTCGGCTGGCTGGTTCTGGTCCGGTGTGCTTGCCGCCAAAGGTGAGGCGATCTTTCACCTCATCTATGACACAGGCAATCTGAGCAAGGGAACCTACGGTCTGAGCAAAGACACTGTTGCCGCGCCCGGAGAACACCACATTGCGGTCTCTCTTGACCGCAATGTTCCCATGTCCATTCTCGGCGGGCAAGAGAATGGCAAGCGAGTGGATCAGGACAACTACACCTGGGAGCAACCCCTACGGTCGAATGGCGTCCCCCAGGGCTTCTCCCTGCGCCCGGGCTTCAGCGTGCTGGATGCCCTGACGCGCCTCCTGCAATTAGCGCCGCTTGTCACGGGAATGTATCTGGTGACGCTACTCTCCCTGCTTACTGCTAAGCGCAAGTCCAACACTTCGGAGTTAGTCCTACTGGCTCTTGTCTTTGGCTACTACTTCCCTCTGGTCACATATCTCTGCGCAAGATACCCACTTCCACAATCGATCGGGATTGCTTTTATTGCTTCCGCGGCAATCATGCTCAACTACCTGAGATTCCTGGTGGGCAACCGACGAAGCGTAGTCCATGGATTGTTGCTGCTATTGCTCTTCCAGGTCACGCCCACGGTGCTGGCTTTCCAACAGTGGGAACGAGGCTTGGTCCTGCTCCTCCTGGGAGGGGTTGCTTTGCTGGCAGTCGTCAACATGCAAACCGCACGACTCAAGCAATCTGGGCCGGCCGCTGCAGCCCTATTACTGGGCTTGATGACCATGCAGCCCGATAGTCAAGCAGCGTCTATTCAAAACAGCCGAGGACAAACATGGGAGACTCTCTGGCAGGCTACCCAAACACCAACACCGCCAGCCGAGGACGCTCCGAAACCCGGCGACAAACCAGACCCCAGCTCTGAGGTGGGTGGGGAGCGGCGACTGATCACATCCCTTGCCACATACGAACTGACGCTGGGGAAGTCCTACCTGGAATCCACCGTCCAAGCCAGCGTTGAGGTCCTGGGAGAGAGCCTTAGCACATGCGAAATCATGCCCGGTGGAGCCTACATATCACGGATGGACCTGCCCAAGTTCCTACGGCCCTTGCCTGAAAAGAAGAGCCTGACCCTTCTCTTGACAGCAGCCGGTACAGGCCATTTGGCCCTGGACTATCGCTGCCCGATCGAAAAACTGGGAGAGGCGCGCAGTTGCACCTTGCCCTTGCTAAAGACGATCAGTGGCAAACTGACCATGCACTCTTCCCGCGATGACCTCCTCTTCTATGGTGGCGAGGTTTGGTCCAAGAAGACCACTGGAAAGGCGACGGTCTACCGGGTGGGCGTGGCCGATTCTAATTTCCTGACAATCCGTTGGGGCGGGCCACCGGTTCTCGATTCTGAAGAAGACCCACCCCACATGACTCCCGGTGCCGCTCACATCCAAGTGGTTCAATCCCAGCACCTTACTCTGATCCAGAAGGAGAGACGCGTGAGCCACTTTGCTCGCTTCGTCCTGGCTGAACGCCACCGCCTGCGCTCCCTTGATCTGCAAATCCCCGCGGATTTCGAGATCGTTACGCTTGTGGCCCAGGGATTTTCCGTCACCCCTCCTGCCATCACATCGGGCCTTTGCCACATTCCTCTGGGCGCCTCCACTGGCAGCCCCAGTTCCCGAGAGATCCAGCTTCACTTACGGAAGAAACTGGCCCCAATCGGATTCACCGGAAACTGGGAGTTCCTCCTGCCACGTACATCGGAAACCGAGGGCGCGATCCAATGGACCCTCGCCGGCCCCAGAAACTTTCGCTTGGAAAACCTAAGCAGCGATCTGGATGCTTCATCCACCGATCCTCCCCTTGCATTCCCCAGCTACCGGGCGCTTCTCGCTGCCTGCGATCCCATCCACCTTGAGGGCACGGTCATCGCCCAAGGGGAACTCAAGGCACACGTGAGATATGTCCAGGAAATCCCCCATGTCACGGACGGCGTGAACTGACCAGGTGCCGATGATGCGGTGCCGGGCACTGCTTTCGGGGTAGACTGCTCGCCCCATGCTCCTCATCCCCATCATTCTGGCCAGCCTCCCGGCCGTCGGAGCTACGAGTCAAGAGGCAGCCCCGCCCCCAGCCCACCGCATCCAACGGCTCCTGCGGGAACTCTGTTCCACTGCGCGGCTGGCAGGGACTTCCGGTTCGATTCGGGCGGCGGAGATGGTGCGGCGAGAACTCTTGGGCGCGGGCTTTGATGTGGAGTGGGATGAGCGACTGGTGTTGTTGTCCCTGCCACGCAAAACCGAGCTGGCGATTTTTGAAGGACCCGAACAAAAGCAACCGAGCGTCCTGCGTCTGCGGCGCTTCGACGGGGACGCGGTGCCCCCCGGAGATGTGCCGCCCTTTCATGCCTACAGCCAGAGCGCACGGGTCACTGGACCCGTGGTGGATTGCGGACATGGCCTGTACGAAGACTTCGAACGGCTTCAAGCGGCGGGCGTAGAACTGGAAGGAACGATTGCCCTCTGCCGGTATGGCCGCAGCTATCGCGGGGTCAAGGCGGCAGCGGCCGAGGCAGCGGGGTGCCTGGGCGTGTTGATGTTCACCGACCCAAAAGACTCCGGGGCCGAGCGGGGCGAGGTCTGGCCGAATGGACCCTGGCAGCCGGGCTGGGCGGTGCAGCGCGGGTCGATTGCTCCCCTGGCCGCCTTTGGAGGCGACCCCTCCACGCCGGGGTATCCCTCGGGCACCCCCGAACAGCCGGGGCCGCGACTGGATGCAGAGAGCCTGGCCCGGAACCTCCCCTCCATCGTCAGCCTGCCCATTGGGGCCGATGACGCGCAGGTGATTTTGGAACACTTGGACAGCGGCGGTCCAGGCCCCGCGCAGGTGACCCTGGAAGTCGATGCCCCGCGTACCCTGCGACGCATCGTCAATGTGATCGGGCACATGCGTGGCACCCTGCCGAGCTTTGTCCTCTTGGGCAATCACCGGGACGCCTGGGTGCGCGGCGCCCAGGACGCGGGGGGTGGAACGGTTTCGCTGCTCGAAGCCAGCTTGAGACTCGGTGCAGAGGTCAAGCAGGGCCGCGTGCTGCACAGCGGAGTCAGCGTGGCCTTTTGGGATGCGGAAGAACCAGGCTTGATCGGCAGCAGCGAATGGGCGGAGGCCAACGCCAAGAACCTCTCCGCAAACCTCTCGGCCTATATCAATGCGGACGGCCTCGTCAGCGGCACGAACTTCAGCGCTTCGGGCAGTCCAGGCCTTGAGGGCATCTTGTCCGACGCCCTGGCCCGGATACCCGCGCCGCACGGCAAGAACAAGGACACGCTCGCAGACCTTTGGCTGCGCCGGGCCCGGGGTCAGGTGCGCTTCGGCTTACCGGGCTCCGGTTCAGATTATTCTGCCTTCTTGCATCACCTCTGCCTGCCAGTTCTGGACCTCTCCTTCAGCGGATCCAACGGCGGCCAATACCACACGGTCTTTGATGATGTGGCCTTGATTGAGCGGTTTCTGGACCCGGGATATGTGGGACACCAACTGGCGGCGAGCACATTGAAGGCACTCATGGAAGAATTCTCCGCCGCAGGGCACTTGTGCTTGGACCAAACCCGCGCGGCCCAGGATCTGGCCTGGCATGCGCGCATGGCCGCTGACTGGTTGGGAGAAGCGCAGGCCGAACACCTGGCCCAAACCCTCGAAGCCCTGGCCCGCGCCCATGAAACCAGTTGGCTGCGTTGGGCACGGCGCATGGACTTTGAACCAGAACTCACGCCCGGACCCTTTGGCACCTGGCCTGATCTGCGAGCAGCCCTCAATCAGCACGGCCCAGCCCTGCGGGGCGACGCCATTCGTCACGCAGATCGGCCGAGTCTCTATAAGGCCATGGGACGGAATGAAGGATTGCCGGGCCGCGAGTGGTACCGCAACATTTTCTGGGCCCCCGACCCCAGCAACGGCTATGGCTCCCACACCTGGCCCAGCCTGCGCGAAGTCAGGGACAATCCCGAGGCCCTGGCCGCGGAACTCTCTTCCATCGAAGCGGCAGTCCAAACCCTGACCCAACAGTGGTCAAGCCAGGGCTAGAGCAGGAGCCAACCGTTGAAACTCCTGCGTGCCTATTTCAAGCGTTTCCTGCGCCACAAGCCCCGCCTGTTGGCTGGGGTGGTTGCGATTCCCCTGTCCCAGATGGCGGATGTGGCGGTCACGATCCTGGTGGGCCAGTCCATTGAAAAAGTACGCTCAAGCGGAACCCATGAGTGGCTGACTCATACGCTGCTGCTGATGGCGGGCGCAGCAATCGCCCACGCCTTCTTTCGCTTCTGGCAGCGCTGGTTGGTGGTGGTGGTTTCAAGACGCTTCGAGGTGGAACTCAAGCAAGAGCTCTTCGATCATCTGGTGCGACTGGACCTTTCCTTCCACGCCAAGAGTCGTTCCGGAGACTTGGTCAGCAGGCTGACTGCCGATGTGGAATCCCTGCGCATGTTCCTGGGGCCGGGCCTGATGTACACCCTGGGCGCAGCTGTGATCGTGCCTATCAGCTTGGGCTGGCTCTTCTCCCTCAATCCCCTCTTGAGCATGTCCATGCTGCTGCCCTTGCTGGCGGTGGGCGTGATCATGCAGCGACTTACCCCTCGGCTGCATGTGCACTCCACCGCGGTGCAGGAAAGTCTGGCGGACATCAGCCACCGGGCCCATGAGGATTTTGGGGGCGTCAGGGTGGTGCAGGGCTACCACCGTCAGGACTCCCAGGCCAAACGCTTTGAGCGCTCGAGCGAACAAAACCGAGACCATCAAATCGCCCTGGGCCGCGCGAGAGGCTGGACCCATGCGAGCATCCATGGGTCTTTTGATCTTACCTTTGCAGTCATCTTGATCCTCGGAGGTCTGGCCGCGATTGACCGCAGCCTGCCCATCGGCGAGTTGTTTCAGTTCGTGGACTTGACCATCAAGGTCTTTTGGCCGCTGATCGCCGTGGGTTGGATCGCGGGCATGTACCCCCGAGCGGTGGCCAGCGCGAAGAGGGTGCAGACCCTGCTGGATACGCGTTCCGCATTGACATCGGTTCCTGAAGAAGAGACCTCGACACAAGCAAGAGCAGTGCCATCGAAGGGATCGCAGCAGAGCCCCACCCAGACCCTTGCCCCCTCCCTCAACTTCGCCCACGTCAGCTACAGCTACCCAGACGCCGACTCTGCCACCCTCCAAGACCTCTCCTTCGACCTGCCCGCAGGCACCTCTCTCGGCATCGTGGGCCCCACCGGCGCGGGCAAGACCACACTCCTGTTGCTCATGGGGCGCCTGATCGACCCCACCCTTGGAGCCATCACAAGCAACGAAGTGGACCTCCGCGCTGTGCCCCTCGCCCAGGTACGCCGAGCCCTCGGCTATGTGCCCCAGGACTCATTCCTCTTCTCGGTCACCTACGCCGACAACATCCGCTTCGGCACTGACCGGGACATCGGCCCCGAGCGCCTCACGGACCTGATCGAACAGGTCGCCATGACGAACGAAGTCAAAAACTTCCCCAAAGGCATCGAGACCCTGGTGGGAGAGCGCGGCGTGACCCTCTCCGGAGGTCAACGCCAACGGACCTGCATCGCCCGGGCCCTCGCGCGAAAACCACAGATCCTGATCCTTGACGACTGCCTCTCGGCCGTCGACACCGACACGGAAAAGACCCTGCTGCAAAGCCTGCGGAAGGAGGGACAGGGGCGCAGTGTGGTTCTCGCCGCTCATCGCCTCTCCAGCGTAGCGGGTTGCGATCAGATTCTGGTGCTCGATGAAGCAGGGGCCCAAGCAGACATGGGCACCCACGAAGAACTCGTCAAGAGGTCGGGCTGGTACAAGCAGACCTGGGATCACCAGCAAAGACGCGCCGCCCTGGGAGACGACACATGAGTTGGGAAGCGGACGAACTTGTGGCGGGCAAGGCTTGGGACGGACGCCTGTTTCGGCGGCTGCTTCGTTATGCGCGCCCCCATATCCGGCTGTTCATCAAGTGCTTCGCGGTTCTGACCAGCCTCTTCGTCCTGGACCTGATCGGTCCCTGGATCTGGCAGCAGAGCCTGGACGGACCGGTAGCGGACGCCCTCGCGGCCCCCGAGAATGCGGACCCGAGCCCCTTCATCCATCATCTCCTGCTGCTGGTGGCGGCCTACATCGGCATCCTCTCCCTCCAGACCTGGCTACGCTACTTCGAGGTGGCCACCCTGATCCGCACGGGACAGGCGGTGATCCACGATCTGCGTCGGCACCTCTATCGGCACATCTCCTACTTGGATCTGGCCTGGTTCGATTCGCGCCCCACGGGAGCGCTGGTCACGCGGGTTTCCAGCGATGTGGAGAATCTGGCGGAGCTCTTCACCGCCGGCGTTGTGACCCTGGCCTTCGACATGCTGCGCGTGGTGGTTGTGCTGGCACTCTTGTTCACAATCCACGCGCCCCTGGCTCTGCTGGTCACCCTGATGACCCCCATACTGATCCTGATCAGTCTCGCTTTCCGGGGTGGAGCTCGCCGCGCCCACCGCACCGTGCGTGCGGAACTAGCGCGCCTGAACGGCTATCTGCAAGAGGTTCTGCAGGGCATCCGCGTGGTGCAACTATTTGGACGAGAGGCCCATGTGGGCGCGCGCTTTGGAGAACACCTCAGCCGTTACTATGCCGCCAACAAGCGCACGATCTTGCTCTTCGCCCTGTTCTTCCCGATCATGAGCCTGGCGGTTTACCTGATCCAAGGGGCCACCCTGCGCCAAGGGGTGATCTCCATCGCCGGGGACGAGCTGACCATCGGCGCCTTCCTGCGCTTTTGGCTCTACCTGACCCTGGTGGTGCAGCCGATCCGCAACCTGGGCGAGCGCTACAATATTCTGCAATCGGCCTTCGCTTCCGCCGAGCGGGTCTTTGAGGTGCTGGACACGGACTCCGCCCTGCCTACCCCCGCGCAGCCCGCCAGCCTCGGGCCGCGCGGCAGCGCGCCAAGAATTCGCTTCGAAGACACGAGCTTCAGTTACTTGACTGACCACCCGGTGCTCGCGGACATCAACTTCGAGATCCTGCCCGGACAAACGGTCGCTCTTGTCGGCGCTACCGGCTCGGGCAAGAGCACGATTGTCAACCTGCTGCTACGCTTCTACGACCCCGGTGCTGGCCGCATCCAGATCGCAGAGCACGACCTGAAGCAACTGGACCTGGCCGACTGGCGGAAGCGCATCGGACTGGTCCTGCAAGACGATTTCCTCTTTGCTGGCAGCGTGGAGGAAAACATCTTGATGGATCGGGACGACATCGACGAAGCGGCTCTCTTGCAGGCCCTAGAAGCCAGCGGCGCCGACCGGATGATCGCGAACCTGCCCGCTGGCATGCAATCTGAAGTGGCCGAACGGGGCGCGACCTTTTCCACGGGCGAACGTCAGCTCCTGTCAATCGCCCGAGCCCTCGCTGGCCAGCCGGACCTGGTCATCCTCGACGAAGCCACCGCCAGCATTGACTCGGGCACCGAAGCGCGCATCGAAGAGGCCACGGCCCGCTTGCTCCGAGGCCGCAGTGCCCTGGTGGTCGCCCACCGCCTCTCCACAATCCAACGGGCCGATATGATCCTGGTCCTCGATCAAGGCCGCATCATCGAACGCGGCAACCACGAGGAATTGCTGGCGGCCAAAGGTGCCTACGCAAGGCTGCACACTCTGCAGTTTGTGGTGGAGGAGTAGGAGCTTCAGTCCCGCGACCCCAAGGCCCGCTCCAAGAGCCAGCCGATCGCAAACAGGACTCCGCCCGCCGCAAGGCCATAGGTTTCCGCGCGCATGGAGGACAGGCCTTCGTCGCGCATGCCCATCTCGACGCTCATCATCAAGCCCACGAGGATGATCAGGAGGCCAAGGCCTTCAAGGAATTTGGCCAGACGTTGGAGGAACTGTGGGGACATGCTCTGGAGTCTTGAGAGACGGATTCAGGAGAGTTGGCGCAACACCGCAGCAGCCACTCGCTCTCCGGTAATGGTGCTGTTGTCCGTGTCGCAGGCATAGTTGCCGGCATCAGGCGCGCTGGAGATCACTTTTTCACCCAGGCCATAGAGTTCGATCTCAAAGGGTGAAGTGGGCGCGAAGAATGCGACGGTCCTGCGTTCCTGGGCCACCGCCAGGTGCAGGGCAAGGCTGTCGGAAGTAACCAAGAGGTCCAGCCCTCCCACCAGGGCTGCGAAAGTACCAAGGGAGTGCTCGCAGCCCGCATCGATCAGCCTTGCAGCAGGGGTGGCGCTGCGGCTCAAGCTGAGCAGTCCTTGATTGCGCTCGATTTCCCCTGGGCCTCCCAGGAACAGGAACTGGACCCCGGGGAGTGCGGCGGCCCCCAATTTCTCGTGCAACAGCGCCACGAGGTGGGTCACTTCCTCGGGCTGCATGGCCTTGGTGCGCCAGCGGCCGCCGGCTCCCGTGTTCAGACCAATGCGCAGGCCAGCACTCGCGGGCGCAAGCTCATCAAGCAGGCGCGCGGCGCTTTCCAGGTCAGCCGCCGACAAGTTCAGGGCAGGACGGCCGCGCTCGACGCCGATGACCTCGGCCAACAGATCCGGATGTGTGCGTCGGTTGGCCAGCTTGCGCTCGTCAGCCTTTTGCAGACCCTCCCGAGACAAGAGCCCCATGCCAAACCAGCACTCCGCGTCCGGGGTGTAGGCGGGCTCGCCCGCATCATTCAGGCAGGCTCCCACCAGGGCGGCGTCGCTCTCTTCTTGCAGGGCAGCGGCCAAGGCACAAAGTTCCGGATCATCATCAAGGGAGAAGATGCGATCAGGAGTACAGGCGGTCAGACTCGGAAGCGAGTCGGCGCATTCTGCGGGGTCGATCGCGATCACCCGCTCCACCATCTTGTGACCCTGCAGCAGGGGCTCGGCCCCGTGTGCGGTTACCCAGGAAACCTCTGCCCCGGGCCAGCGCTTGTGGATCCCCGGCAGCAGCGAAGTGCTGCGCAGCACATCACCCAGAGCGCCGGTCTTGATGATCAGAATGCGTTCCACGGTTGGTTGGCGGAATTGTTTGAAAGCCAGATGGCTGGGTACAGGTTGAGTCAGTTCGCTGACAGGCGCAGAGGATAGACGCTCAGGGGCTCGGCTTCACTTGGCAGGGCCCAAAACCAGGGACTCAAGCCCTCGAATCCCCTAGCCACCGGGAATCACCAGCACCAGATCGAGCTGATCCCCGCTGAACACCAGACTTCCGGGGCCCAGGGGAACTCCCGCGCGCCAGATGGCGGGCAGCGCAATCCCGGCTCGATCGCGCAGGAGCCAGGCGGCACCTTTATGTTCAAGGGCCAATGCAGCAAGCACCGCGCTCGGGAATGCGGGCAGATCCAACTGCACGCGAGAGGTGGATCCCAAGTGCTCGGCGAGCAGGCCGCGACTGTTGAACTCCACCCAGCCCGATTCGGTTTCCGAGCTTCCTTGAGCAGGTTGCGCGCCCTTGAGAATCGGAGGCTGGGCCTGGTCTGGGCTTTGACTTTGCGCCCTTTGCCTCCGTTTGGGCAGGACCGGCTCACAAGTGGGCCTGCCGCGCCCATCA
>DUBE01000018.1 GCA_012960475.1 Planctomycetota bacterium | reverse complement strand
TCTCCCCCGCCAGTTGGTGGGTCGTAGTTGAGAAATTTGCCCTGTCCAAGGACGAAGACCTGCGTAGCGAAGCGATCGCTGCCCTGGAGCAGCTGCAAGCTCCCGAGTCGGTCAAGCTGATCCAATCTGGCCTGCGCAAAGAAAAGGACGAGCGCCTGGAAGGCAACTGGCTGCGTGCTCTGGCAAGTTGCGCTTCCGCCGATTCAAAAGTCGCTTCAATGCTCTTCAAGATCGCGGAGAAAGACAAGAGCCCAACAGTGCAAGTGCAAGCGGTGGTAGCACTCGGTTGGCTGGTACCCTCGGAGAAACGCGACGAGCTCTTGGGCGAATTGCTGGCGGGGGATCAGCCGAGCCTGCAGGAGGCGTCGGCCATCGCAGCCGGACTCTCCCGGGAAGAGTCAATGCGGGCATTGCTCGAGAGCCACCAAGCCCAAGCGGAAGGGGACGTGAAGGCTGCTGTGGATGCGGCCCTTACGGTCTTGAAAGAAGGCTCCCTCGCACCGCTGGGCCCCCTGGTCAAGGACTCCTGCGGGGATGATGTTCCCCGGGAGAGGTTCTTTGGCCGCCCACGGGAATAGGAGGCCTGCGGGACAGCACTCCAACACACGCTGGAGAGGCGAAGACACACAAGAAATGAAGGGGCAAGGTCGCAGCGAGCTTGCCGTGAGGGGTCAGGCAACGGACAAGACCGCGCAGAACGGCAACGGTGGCCGCGCAGGTTAGGATGGGAGTACCGCCGAGGTCCCGATGGCTCTGCCCCCTCTACCCATGAAACTCACCCTTCTGTTTCTCAGTACCCTGTTGGGCATCTCTGGCTCAACTCCCGCACCGGTTCTGGCCCCCTCCGGCCCGCGCTCACTCGCAGAACCACCCCTCACCCTGCTCCAGGACGAAGACTTCCCCAGTGCCCGAGCGGCCCTGAACACGACCCACGCCAGCGCCCTCGAAACACTCGCCATCCGCTGCACCAAAGCCCGCGCATATCTCCAACGGGACCTCTGCTTTGAATTGCTGCTCACGGCCGACCCGGAGCACAAGGGCGCGCGCAAGACGCTCAAGTACAAGAAGGATCGCAAGACCGGCGAGTGGAGTCGCAAGAAGTACAGGGCCCCCAAGGACCGCGATGCTACAGCGGTCGCAGCATTGACCAGTGAGCGAACCGGGCTGCTGGAAGACTATGCGCTGGCGATACTGAAGTTGCTCGACGCCCACCAGGCGGACTTGACCGCCGAACAAATCGATGCCGAAACCAGCGCCCTGCTGGAAGCCCTGCCGAACAACGCTCGGGTGCGCACTTACCTGGGCCAGGTACAACTGGAAAAGAACGGAGATACGCACTGGGTGCAGGCCTCCACCGTACGCGCCCTGGAACAGCGCAAGGCTCAGAATGCAGCCTGGAAAATAGCCCTCAAGGAAATCGACGAGATCGAAGAGTCTGAGCTTCTTGCCAGCGAAGAGATGCTCGGCGTCAGTTGGAAATCCTGTTCACAGGGAGAGCACTACCGGGTGCTCTCAAGCAACGCCAAGTCCGAGACCTTGGACCTGGCTCGCAAGCTCGAGGCCCTGACTCTCTGGATGCACCCCTTGATCGGAACCAACGAACCCCAGGACCCCGTGCATGTGTACCTGGTCCTGAATGAAGAGGGAGCGGACTTCATCAGCGCTTTCCCGGACCTGACAGACAACGCGCGCAAGGGCCTCAAGGCCTCCAACGGCGCCTGGCTCGGCCGCGCGGATCGCCTGGGGGTCTGGAATTCCCACGGCAAGAGCCGCATGGACCAGACCATTCGCCTCATCATCAGCTACGCGCTCTTGGATACATATGGGCGTGCCGATGGGGGTTGGATCAAAGACGGCCTGCCCGCTTGGATGGATCAGGGCCTGGGCATTTATCTGTGCTGGAGAATGAACAAGACCAAGCTCTCGGTGCAACTCAGAGAGTCGGGTTATGTGGAGAAGGCCGATGACCCCACCAAGAAGATTCAAGAGGGCGAAGACGATTGGATCGTGCATGCCCGGGCCTCAATGACACGCAAACGCAAGCCCACCAGCCTGAGTGTGGCCTTGGGACGCAGCGTTGGTTCCCTCAGCACGCGCGAGTTATATGTGACCTATGGTTTTTCTGCTTGGTTGCTGGAGGGCCACGACGCGGAGACAGTGCATACGATTCTGCGTCGGGCAGGACAGCGTGAAAACCCTGTGACCTTGCTGGAAGAGGTGCTCGAACGACCCTTCCCCCAGATCGAAGAAGCCTTCCGCAAGTGGTTGAGGGAGATCAAGCACTCTTGATCCGATCTGGCTTGTTTATCCTGCTGACTGACACCTCCTGCCCACGATGCTGATTTTCCTTCTGATTCTGCTGGCCCCCAGCACTGCCCCTGTCGGCACTGCCCCTGTCAGCCCCGCTCCTGCCACCCAGCCCGTTCTGCTGCAGGAGGACGGTCGCCTGGCAGAACTCAAACGCCGCATAGCCTGGGAGCTTGAAAACCTGGCCCTGGAATGCCAGAAAGCCAAGGCCTTTGTGGAGCGCAACGCAACCTACGAATTGCTACTCGCCTTTGCACCCGAGCACGCCACCGCACGCAAGACCCTGGGCCACAAGAAGGACCGCAAGACCGGCGAGTGGTCTCCTCCCAGCAGGCCGCGCAGAGCCAAAGCCGCAGAAGAAGAAATCGCCGCACCCCTGGCAACGAAACGCGCCGAACTCTTGACCGCTCACATCGATGCTGTCCTGCTGCTGCTGGACAGCCAAGAGCTCGCCCCAATCGCATTGCGCCGCCAGGAAGAAGCACTCTTGGCCCTGGCCCCGGACCATGTGGTGCTGCATGGACGCCTGGGAGAGGTGCTGCACGGGGAAGGCTCCGACAAGGTCTGGATGCTGGCGGAATCCGTACGCGCACTGGCCGCCTTCAAGACCAACACCAAACTGCGCGACCGCTTCGAAGCAACGGTCCCGGAACTGACCGAAGGCAGCCAGACCGATCTTGAAAAGGACGGCGCCCTCGGGGTGCCCTTCACTCGTGTGCTGAAAACCAACCGGGTGCGCTGTGTCTCAGCCCTTTCGGAAAAGGAAACCCAAAAGATCGGCAAGCTGGCCCACGCGACTTATACCTACATGGACTCGCTGCTCGTCTGCGACCAGAAACTCAACCCGGGCACGCTCTATCTGTTCGAGGGCAAGAAGGCCACCGCTGAGTTTATTCAACTGTATCCTGACCTTGAGCCCGCCCGCCGCAAGATGATGAAGGATCTACTCTGCTCCTATCTCTCCCACGATGCGGCCAACTCTTCGAGCAAGGAAAAGAACGAGCGCCTGGATGGCGCCCTGCGCATGACCATCGCCCGGCATCTGGCTTGGACCACTGGCACCTACGGCAAACATGGTTGGATAGCCGAGGGGGTCGGCATCTATGTCACCCACCAGATGTGCGGCACGCGCTTGATTTTCACCAGGGACGCCACCGAAGGCAGCGCCGCAAGCCAGGGCGCTGATCCCCTCGATCGCATGAAGCGGCCCAAGGCAGATTGGCTGGCTCTGGCACGCACGACCATGGAAAGCAAGAAGTCGCCCAAACTCGGGTTCACCCTGGGCAGAGATGTGAACAAACTCACCCGGGAGGATGTGCTCGTCTCCAGTGCCCTGGCGTCCTACCTATTGGAGGGCTGCGAGCCAGGGGTAGCCATGCGCATCTTCAAGCGCATCGGTCACGGGAAACTCGGCTCGGCCCAGGTGCTCGAAGAGGAACTGGGCCTCAACCCGCCAGCCCTCAAGCGCCGCCTGATTCGCTGGCTGAAAGAGATCGGCAAGTAGCTCTGAACCCATGTCTGCGCTCCCCACAAAAGACCAACGGCCTGGACGCTTGGAGCGTCTGTTGTTGTCTTGGTCAGGCCGCTGGCTCCTGGCGCTGATCGCGGTGCTCTTGTTCGCCGGGGCCAACACTCTGGAGTTCCGCGGACTGTTCACGTCTTCCCGCAATCCTGAGCTGCTCAAGATGTTCAACTGGCAGGCCTTCTGGTTGAGCCAGTCGATTCGCTGGGGGCTATGGGCCTTGATAGCCCTATTGGGCATCGTGCCCTTGATGAGCCTGGCGGCGCGCTGGCCTGGAGGCAAACAGTTTGCGGCCCATGGAGTCCTTGCCCTGGGCGCGGCCTGGAGTGTTGGGCTTGCCTGGAACAGCATTCGACCGGAGCTCCCCAAGTCCATTGACTTCGAACAACGCATGGCCCTGCGCCAGGAACATTACGAACAGATGCGGACAGCACCCCAAGAGGGGCCCGACGAGGGAACCGATGAGGAAAGGCGCCGCCCCGAAGATCGACGCCAAGGAGTCCGACGTGGCGAAGAACGTCGGCCGCGAAGCGAACGCGGCGCCGGTCGCAACCCCCTGGACGCCGACCGCCGCCGAGGTTTCGGCGGGAGAAACCAGTCCGATGGGCTGCTTGACCGGCTCCTGAAGCATGCCTTCCTCTTGCTCCTGTGCGGGGCTGGCGCGAGCTACCTGAGATCCCAAAGAAATCGCCGCCAAACTGCGCGGCTCGCCCTCGAGCACGCCTCCCTTGCCGCCGAACTGGGAGAGGCGCGCCTCTCCGCGCTCGAGTCCCAACTGCGACCGCACTTCTTGTTCAACGCCCTGCACTCGGTGGGTGCCCTGGTAGGGGCTGAGCGCAACGCCGAAGCGCGCACAGCACTCGTCACCCTGGGAGATCTCCTGAGGGTCACCCTGGACCGGTCCACCGAGGGGCAGAGCTCTCTGGATGAAGAAGCCGATCTCTGCCGCAGTTACCTCGACCTGGAGCAATTACGTTATGGGGACCGCATTGTGGGCAGGATCACGATTCCGGCGGACCTCAAGACCAAGGCAGTTCCACCCCTGATCCTGCTGCCCCTAGTGGAAAACTGCGTGCGCCATGTGGTCAGCAAGAGCTCGGAGCCCATCGATATTCATCTTGAAGCCACAAGTGATGCCAAAGACCTGATCCTGGATGTGACCTGCAGCGGGGGCTCGTTTGGAGACGACATTCTGGAGCTTGGTCAAGGCCAGGGCATCGGCCTGGCCAACACCCGCGCGCGTCTGGCTGCGGCTTTCGGCACCCGGGCCAGCATGGACCTCGAAAATCTCGTCCACGGTGATACCCCCGTTGGCACCCGGGTCCGCCTGCGCCTCCCCCTGAGCACGCAACCATGACTCAGACCCTACGCGTACTGGTGGCGGACGACGAGCCCCTGACCCGAAGCGAGTTGGTCTCACTGGTTGAGTCTGAAGCGGGCCTTGAGTTGGTTGCGGTCTGCCGCGACGGAAAAGAGGCCTTCGAGCGCCTGGGCCAAGCGGATGTGGACCTGGCCCTGCTCGATGTGGAAATGCCACTGATGAGCGGCATCGAGGTGGTGCGCTCCCTCGGCAGTGCAGCACCGCCCGCAGTGGTTTTTGCCACCGCCCACCCAGAGTTCGCCGTGGCTGCCTTTGAAGTGCAAGCCATTGACTACCTGTTGAAACCCTACGACCACGCGCGCTTCGCCGCCGCCCTGGGACGGGTGCGCGAGCGCCTGACTTCCCGAGATGGGGCTGATACTGGAACCCGCCTGGTCCTGCGGCGAGAAGGGCGCGTCGAAGTGGTCATGGTGCAGGACCTGTTGTGGGTCGAATCCGCCGACCAGTACGTCCAGTTGCACACAACTGACGGGGAGCGACTGATGCGCGAATCCATGAGTCGCATGGAAGAAGCGCTGCTACCCCATGGCTTCCTGCGGGTGCACCGCTCGGCCATAGTGCGTTTAGAGCAGGTAAGAGAATTGCATTCGCTCCCAGGCGGGGCAAAGGAATTGCTGCTCGGAGACGGCTCGCGGGTGCCGGTCAGCCGCGCCCGGGCGGCGGAAGTGCGCCGAAGCTTGCTCTAGGGCCAATTCGAGACTTCTACCGTCCCCAGGATCCCCGCTCACAACAGGCTTCCCCCCACTGGCGACGGGATACACAAGCGGGGTTGCCCTACCCCCCACGAGCACCGATCATGGATGAATCAACTTCTTGCCCCCCCCCAGAAACATCATGAAGATCATTACCTGCCTGCTGCTCTCTCCCCTCGCCCTCTTGGGCACACGCCTCACCACCGACTACAGCGCCGACCGTACCCTGCGCGTGGAACGGGTCATGACAATTTCCTCTGAGGTCGTCGACATGGTCATGGTGATTGACGGAGAAGAACGCGAAGGTGGTTTTGGTGGCGGCGGCGCCAGAGAGAGCGAACTGACCATCACCACCCTGGACAAGGTCCTGGCCCACAGCGATGGAGCGCCCACCAAGGTTCTCCGAACCCTGGAGACGATCTCCACGGAAGGCTCCATGACCTTCCGCGATGAGCCGCAGGACTTCGAACGCAGCAGCGAATCCGAAGGGCTCGTAATTGAACTCTCCCTGGCCAAGAACGGCGACATGGAGTACGAAATCAAGGAGGGCGACGAACCCGAGGGCACCGACTTCGCCTCACTCCTGCTGACCCAGGAACTAGACTTCCTGTTGTCTGACGAAGAGCTGGAAGAAGGCGACTCATGGGATCTGGAGGCGGAAGCCTTGATCACAGGCCTGGGCCTCGGCCTGGAAGAATCCCTCTTTGGTCGTCCCGAACCGCAAGGCGAGCGCGGGGAACGCGGGGAACGTGGGGGCGGTCGTCGCGGCGGCTCGCGCGGGGGTCGCGGCGGCTTCAACGGCGCAGCCATGAAAAACCTTGACTGGGAAGGGGAAGCCACCTGGACCGACAAGACTGAAGAGGTCGATGGAGTCGAGTGCATCGTGATCAAGCTCGAACTGGAAGCGGAGGGCACCCTGCCCGAGCGCGAGTTCCGCGGCCGCGGCGGCCGGGGTGGCGGCGGAGGCTTCTGGTCCCTGCCCACAGGCAACATCCTCGGGATCCCCGAAACCACCGTCGAATTGGAACTCGAGGGTCACCTGCTCTGGTCCCCCAAAGAACAGCGGGCCGTCAGCTTGAGCCTTGAAGGCGACTTCATCCAGGACATGGAGCGCGACATGTCCAGAAACGACCGTGAAATGTCCATGAGCTCGAGCACCGAAGGTGAAATCAAGATCGAGATCACCGTCAGCGCTGAGTAATTCCTCGAACACTATTCTCCAAGGGCCCAACTACCCAGACCATCGGTCCCTTCACAACCAACCAATACCCACACACCCTTTCTACCATGAGCAACTCACTCCCCCTGGTGGCCGCAATCGGCCTTTTCTCTGGACTTGCAGGCGCCGCCTTGAGCAGCGTCCTGATGGTGTCCAACACTGTGGAAACCAACGAAGCACTCGGAACCAAGCCCGCTGAAGTGGACCTTTCCGGGGTCATGACCCAGTTCAAGGAGATCAATTCCCGTCTCGATGAAATGGAAATGGAGGTGGCCCAGGCCGCCGTACGAAGGGAAGTCCCCCCGGCTGGCGCCGTGGACATGGATGATGTGATGGACCAGCTCAAGGAGTACATGGCCCAACTCAACAACCCTGCCGCCGCCATGCCTCCGAACTTTGAAACCTGGGTGGAAGACGCGAACGACGCGCTCCGCGCCCGAGAGCGCGAAGAGCGCGATGCAGCACGGGCAGAACGCGAAGAAAAGCGCATGGAAGACAGGCTCTCCGAAATGAGCGAAAAGCTCGGCCTGGACAATGACCAACTGGCCAGCATGCGCACGACCCTGACCGATGCACGCAGCGCTCAGAGTCAACTCATGAGCGACATCCGAGAAACGGGCTGGGGTTCAGACAGCCGCGACATGATGCGCCAGGGCATGACCGAGATCCGCGAGACCTCCGCCACCTCCCTGCAGGGTTTCCTCAGCACGAGCCAGTACGAGGCCTACCAAGCCGATTACAGCAACGACAACTGGGGCTTCGGCCGTGGCGGCGGCGGTGGTGGCGATACCCGCGGCAACAACCGGCGCGGTGGCAACCGCGATGGAATCTAGGTACCTCTAGCCATCTCTATGACTCGCTCGGGGCCTTCCCTACCCAGGGAAGGCCCCGAGTTTTCGTCTTGGCCCAGAGGTTTGCGCTAGGCTAGGGTCATGAGTTCTGTTTCAGAGTGGCTGACGAGGGATCTCTGTGAAGAGCTGATGCGTGCGGGGCAGGCCGCGCTGCCACGGGAGGCCTGCGGGATCCTCGTGCGTCAAGGGGATCGAGAATTGCACGCAGTGCAGTTGCCTAATCGCGCCAAGGACGAGGGATGCTTTGAAATGACGGCGGCAGATGTGGCGCATGCACTGGAAGGAAATGCCTGGGTCGGCAGCTGGCACAGTCATCCCGGGGGAGACAGCACTCCGAGTCCAGCGGATCGTGAAGCTGACTGGGAAGGGGGCCTGTGTTTGATTGTGGGCCTTGGCTCTGACAGAAATGGCGCCTGCTGCAGCCTCTGGGGCCTAAAAGGGGGCGTATTCGAGTTGCTGGAGCGTCAGGAGATCCACCCGCAAGAAGCGACGCCTGCCCCGGGTCAACCTTGCGCAAGTTCTACCTGACCGGGAACCCAGCCCCACCCTCGCCTCCCGATCCAAGGGGCTAGAATGCCCCCCCCCGATCCCCAAGCAACTTTGCTCCATGCGTATTTCCCCATTGCCTCTGATCTTCGTGAGCGCTCTCAGCGCCGCGAGTTTTTTTTCCGCCACAGCCTTCGACGACAGACCAGAAGATCGATTCCGGCAGCTGGACGAAATTCTGCCCACGCCCAATGCCCAGCGCACCGCGTCCGGTTCCCCCGGCAACGGCTACTGGCAGCAAAAGGTCGACTATGAAATCGATGTGGCCCTGGACGAAACCGCTGGGCGCATCACTGGCCGTGAACACATCACCTACCACAACCAGTCACCTGACACGCTGCGCTACCTCTGGCTGCAGATCGATCCCAACCAGCTCAGTCCCACATCCCACGGAGCACTCAGTCATTTAGCACCAGACATGGACAGCATGTCCTACCGCGAGTTGCACTCCCTGCTCTCAAGGCTCGAGTTCGACGGTTCCTGCACGATCATCGATGTAAGCGATGGAGCAGGCGACAAGCTTGATCACACGATCAACGACACCATGATGCGCATCGACCTGCCTGAGCCCCTAGTCAGCGGCGCGAGCACAGACTTCCAGATCAGCTGGACCTATCTGATCAATCACTCCAAGCGCATCCGCGCACGTACGGGGTACGAGGAATTCGACGATGGCACACGACTGTTTGAAATCGCCCACTGGTATCCACGCCTCTGCGCCTACACCGATTATGCAGGCTGGCAGAACAAGCAATTTCTTGGCAGTGGAGAGTTCACCTTGGAGTTCGGCGACTACCAGGTACGCATTACCGTGCCTGATGATCATGTGGTCGCATCCACCGGGGTCCTGCAAAACCCCGGCGAAGTGCTGGAGCCCATCTGGCAGGAACGACTGGCCATAGCTTGGGAAGCGGGCGAGCCGACCCTGATCGTGACTCCTGAAGAAGCTGCTGAGCGCACCAAGGGCAAACCAACCGGCACAAAGACCTGGGAGTTCCACGCACAGAGGGTCCGGGACTTTGCCTGGGCATCCTCGCGGCGTTTCGCCTGGGACGCTTTTGGACACGATGTCAAGGGCGCGGGTCGCGTCTGGGCCATGTCCTACTTCCCGCCTGAGGGCGAACCCCTCTGGAGCCGCTACTCAACCCACGCAGTAGCCCACACCCTGGATGTGTACTCGCATCACGCCATCCCCTATCCCTACCCCGTGGCTATCAGTGTCAACGGACCGGTCGGAGGCATGGAATACCCCATGATCTGCTTCAACGGCCCGCGCCCCGAGAAAGACGGCACCTACAGCGCGCGCACCAAGCACGGCTTGATCGGAGTCATCATCCACGAGGTGGGGCACAACTGGTTCCCCATGATCATCAACTCCGACGAGCGCCAATGGACCTGGATGGACGAGGGGTTGAACACCTTTGTGCAATTCCTTGCCGAACAGTCCTTTTCAGAGGACTACCCCCCCCGCCGTGGAGTGCCCGACGACATCGTGAGCTTCATGATCGATGAGAAACAGGTCCCGATCATGACCAACTCAGAGAGTTTGCTGCAGTTTGGCAACAACGCTTATGCCAAGCCAGCCACAGCCCTCAACATCCTGCGCGAGACTGTCATGGGCCGCGAACTGTTCGACTTTTCCTTCCGAGAATACAGTCGTCGCTGGGCATTTCGTCGCCCCGAGCCGGCGGACCTGTTCCGCACCATGGAAGACGCCTCAGCCGTGGATCTGGATTGGTTCTGGCGCAGTTGGTTCTATTCAACCGACCATGTGGACCAGGCGATCACGGGCCTGACCCACTGGACAGTGACAAGTGGCGACCCGAACATTGAGAAGAACTTGAAGCGAGAGAAGCGCGACGCTGACAGAGAGTCCTTGACCCGCAAGCGCCATGCCCAGAGCCCCAAGCGCAGCGACCGCTTCCCGCGTCTCTTGGACTTCTACAACAAATTCGACCAGCTGGATGTGACCCCAAAAGATGAGCGCAAATATGAGGCGCTCCTGAAGAAGCTCAGCGAGGAGGATCGAGGTCTCCTGGCCCTACCGCTGAATTTCTATGAGCTGGAGTTGGAGGACGTGGGCGGCGTGCCCATGCCTGTACACCTCGCGATCCACTACACCGACGGCAGCACCTCCCAGATCAACCTGCCGGCCCAGATCTGGCAGGAAAACTCCCGGCGCATAGCCAAGCTCTTGGTGACCGAGGGCACTATCCAGAGCATCGAACTCGATCCCCTGAGCGAGATAGCGGATGCGGATGAAGCCAACGATCATTGGCCGCGGCGCATTGAAGAAGGACGCATCCAGCTGCGGGACTCGGACAAGGAGGGTAAAAACCCCATGCGCGCTGCACGTGACGAGGCGAAGCGCCAGGACAAGCAGGCACAACAGGAAGAAGACAACCAGCAAGGTAGCGAGGACGCCGAGGACAAGGACTGAGGCGATTCAGGTACCTGGCACTGGACATGTGACTGGCGTGTTGACTCCCTCGTCACCCCAGCGCACTGGCACATCTCCCAACTGGACCCCCGTGGTTTCAGCAGGGCAGTCTTTCGTCAACCCGCCAGTGCCAAGACAGACCTTGACCTGTTCCCGGCCAATGGTCTGAGCAAAATCCTCACCTTGCGTTTGCTAGTTGAGCTGAACCGCAGCTCTAGGGCGTGCTGGAGGTACCGAGCCCCCCCCCGTCCCTGCTCCATCACTCTTGGAACCTGCGGGAGGTTTAGGATCTGGTTTGGCTCGTTGGGGTGGACGCCGTCCCCGAGGAGCCTTCTTGAAGTGAAAAGGCTCAGCCCGTAGGGCCGCGGATCTGGCGATCTCGGTGAACATGCGAGTCGCCACGACCGCATCGACCCGGTTGATCTTGCTGGAAACATCACGGGGCGTGTGATAGTCATCGTGAAAGTCCGCGATGATCCCAAACAGCACGGGCACGCGTTTTTGATAGAAGGTGTAATGATCGCTGGCGGCTGGAGTGCCCGCCTGACTGACGATGGTCAGACCGCTGGCATCAAAGAAGGGTTGGACCCATTTCTCCAAGCCTTCCGCGGTGCCCACCCCCGAAACCGAAAGGCGTTTGTTCTCGATGCGCCCGATCATGTCAAAGTTGATCATCAAAGCGTGGTCGCCAATGGGCAGGATCGGCTCATTGGTGTAGTGCCGCGCTCCGTTGAGACCGGACTCCTCAGCGCTGAAGGCCATGAAGAGCACCGTGCGTGCTTCGGCATCGTCGGGCAGTTCCTTCCAGGTCTGGGCCATGCGCTCGGCGATCATGATCACCCCGGCCACGCCGGAGGCATTGTCGTCCGCACCGGGGTGCAGCACGCGCCCGGCACTGGCGCTGTCCCGAGAACCAAAGGCGCCCATGCCCAAGTGGTCCAGGTGCGCCCCAACCACCACCACCTCTTTGGCCAGCGACCCACGACCCGGCAGAATCGCGCCTACATTCTCGGCCACCAGAGCATTCTCGGAAATCTCGCAGGACACTTTGGCGGAGCGGCCCAGATCGCGCACGCAACCGGCCTCGTCGGACGCTTTGCGCAGGGCGAGAAGGTCCTCCCCACAGTGATCCAAGATTCGGGCACCGGCCTCTGTGGACACATGCACCACTGGCAGGTCCACCATCTGCTGCAAGCCTCCGGATGCTGCCAGCAAGGAGTTGACTCTGGGATCCGCTGCGCCTGGCGTGTTGACCAACAGAATCCCAACCGCCCCATGGGCCGCCAGTGCATTGAACTTGCCCTGAAAGCCCGCGCGCCGACTCCATCCCCTCCGAGCCCAGCGACTGACGCCTTCCTCATTGAGAGGCTCAAAGCGCAGCAGCACGCAGATCTTGCCACTTAGATCGCAGTCCTCTGGAAAACCAACATAGTCATCGGGGCCCTCTTCGATGCCATAGCCCACAAAGCACAGCTCTCCCTCCAGGTCTCCACTGCTTCCATGCCCAGTGGTGGAATAGTCATCGCCTGCGGTCAAGGTCAGCCCCTCAATCCGCAAGGATTGCTTTTCGAGTTTACGTCGCATGCCCAAGGCGAAAGGCTGACGAAATGAGGTGCGCGGACCATCGAGGCCTTCGAAGGCGGGGGTCAAGCCAGCTTTGTCAAACCAGTGCTCCACATACTCCTTGGCAATCTCCATTCCCCGAGTTCCAGGCAGCCGCCCACCCAGGAACGGGCTGGCAAGGAAAACCACATGATCGTTGTATTCCCAGACTTCGGGACCAGCCTGTTCAAGGGCGCGCGAGATCGGCGCCTCAATTGGAACCTGCGCAAGCACCGGAGACAGAAGCAAAGAAAGGGACAGGATTGGGCGCAGAGGCAAAGTCATCGTGATCGGGTGTAGCCCTTTGGAAGCAGGCCGCAGGGCTCATTCTAATCCGCCCCAGCACCACGAATTGCAGGCGGAGTGCAAGAGTTCCGTCTGTCCTGGGTTCGGACGACGCAAGCTGGAGGGCCCGCCAAGGCCACTGGCAGCGTAGAATCCAACGACCGACCTCCCATGCTGTCTCTGGGCCTCTTTTTTCTGCTCCTCACGGGGGCCACTCCCTCCCCTCCGGACGCCCCATCCAACTGGGTGCACCCCCAGGATGGGCCCCATCTGGATTTCGAGCTGCGGGTGGAACAGCAGACCCTACGCCTGTCTGTGCAGTTGAATCTGGCCTGCGCGGATGAATTGGTCGGGGTCTTGCGCGAGGACCTGCACCGCCTTGATCCGGTAGAAGTGGAGGGCCTGCGGGAGACCCTGCTGGAGTTTGTCAGCGAGCACAGCGAATTGCGAGCGGATGGAGTGTTGCTCGAGGGAACCCCCCACCATTTCGATTGGACCCCGCCAGATTTGGAACGCCTGCTCTACTACCCACGCTTTGGTACCAGAGCCCTGACCACTCTGCGCCTGGCCCTGGAGTTTCCCGCTGCCCAGGCGGTAGAGAACCTGAGTTTTTTCTGGACGAACTATCCCCCAAATCTGACCGTCAGCGTGGAGCGAGAAGATGCTCCCGGCCTGGAAGTGCGCACGCGAGTGATCGCCTATGGCACGCATCAGGCCTTTGTGCTGTCGAGTGACTCACCGGGTTTGCAATGGACCGCGCCGCCAGAGTCGCAACGCCTGCGCATGTTGGAAGTCCCCGTCCCTGGACACGACAACAAATCCACCCTCGGTTACCGACCCGGCTTGTTGCTGGGCTTGGGTTTGGGAGTTCTCGGCTTGCTGATCGCAGGGCGCGGGGGTCAGCATCGCCGTCATGGTCTGGGGATCAGCCTGGCCGGGTTTCTTCTGGCCCTGGGAATCGGCCTGGGCCAGGATGCGGCTTCCGACGACGTGCTCACTAGTGCGGACGGGAAAGGCATTTTTCTGGCCCTGCACACAAACCTCTACCGTTCCTTCGACAGCACCGGCGAAGAGGAGATCTATTCCGCCCTGGCCACCGCGGTGGCGGGGCCTTTGTTGGAGGAACTCTATGTGGACCTGCAGCAGAGCCTCTCCATGCAAGAGCAGGGAGGTGCCCGGGCGGAGGTGGAAGACCTGCGGCATGGCAGTGTCCAGATCGACCCCGATAGTTTGAGCCCGGATAGTTTTGAAGTGCTTGCGAAATGGCAGGTGGACGCAGCCGTGCATCATTTCGGTCACTTCCACCGGCGCACCACCGGTTACGAGGCGCGCTACACCCTGGCCCTTGGTCCCCTGGGGTGGAAGATTCAAGAGTATGACCCGCTGGCCCAGGAACGGCTGGCCAGCAGTACAGATGACCCGGCGCTGGCTCTCTCGGATGAGGACACACGCGATGAAATTGAGCCCGATGAGGTTGAGCGGAATGAAACTGCGCCGCCTGATGCTCCACCTGCCAAGACCAAGTCGAATCAGGAGGGCTCGCGCTAATGCCGGTCCCCGTCGTCACCTCACCAGTCATCCTGGCCAAAGATCTCGAATTCCACCACCAGGACGGCGACTTCAAACTGCAAGTCCCAGAACTCCGCCTGCAAGCTGGCGAGACCCTGGCGTTGGTGGGCCCCTCCGGTTGCGGCAAGACCACGCTCCTCACCTTGATCGCTGGCAACTTGCAGCCCATCACGGGCCAACTCATGGTCCTGGGGCAGGACCAGACACAAGCCAGTGAAGCCCAAAGACGAAACCTGCGCCTCCGCCAGATAGGCATGGTATTCCAGGAGTTCTGCCTCTTGGACTACCTCTCCGCCCGGGACAATGTGCTGCTGCCTCTGCTCTTAGCGAACCAACCAATCGATGAAAGCGCCAAGGCCAAGGCAATGGACTTGCTTTGCGCGGTTGGAATGGAGAGCGCCGCCCACCGGAGGCCGGCTGCCTTGAGCATGGGCGAGCGCCAACGAGTTGCGATCTGTCGGGCACTGCTGATGGACCCGCCTCTCGTGTTGGCGGATGAACCCACGGGCAGCTTGGATTTCGAGCGCGGAGCCGAAGTCCTGAACCTCTTGATTGCCGCCTGCGCCGAATGCCAGGCGAGTTTGATTCTGGTGACCCACGACCGGACATTGATGACCAGGTGCGACTCGGTGATCGATGCCCAGGGATTCAGCGCCCAACAGAGCAATGCCCCAAGAGGCAATGGAGGCGCAGAGCGATGAAGGGCCTCCCCGCTCTGGCTTTACGCCATGCCCTCTACGCCAAGGGTCGCACAATCCTGGTGCTGCTGGCCCTGACCATTTCCATGGTGGTTCCCCTCTGCAGCGAACTGATGATGGGCCGCTATGACAAATCCATGCGGGCCCGCGCGGCGGCATCACCGCTGTTGGCGGGAGCCGAGGGCTCAGCCTTTGATCTGGTGCTCGAAACCCTCTTCTTCAGGCCCTCGGACCACGAGGAAGTGACCTTTGGATTCTTTGAGGAACTCAGCCGCGCCCAAAAGGGCCTGGTGATTCCCCTGCACCTGGGACATTCCATGAGGAAGTACCCGCTGGTGGGCACTTCTCAGGAATACCACGAGCAGCGAGGTTTGCAAGCCGCTGAAGGGCACCTGCCCCAGCTGAACGGGGATGTGGTCTTGGGTGCGACGGTCGCAATAGCCTTGGAAGCCAGCCTGGGGGACGAGTTTTTTTCCGATCCTCCTAGGCTCTACGACCTGACCCGTCCCGCGCCCATGCGCCTCTTGGTTGTGGGCATCCTCGCGCCAACCGGAACCGCCGACGATGGCGCGGTGTTCACCGCAGTACAAACCTCCTGGACTCTGGATGGTTACTACCACGGGCACACGGACGCCAAGACCCTGGCGGAAACCAATCCCGAGTTGGTGATCAGCGAGGCCCCCGATCGAGTGGCTCTGTCCGGCGCCTTGATCGAAGACAACTCTTTCAGTCAAGAAAAGGCCCAGGACTTTCACCTGCATGGAGAGCAAAGCCGTCTGCCCCTGAGCTCTGTGCTGATTTTTCCGCCGGACGCGGAGAGTCGTACGATACTCAAGGGCCGCATCAACAGCCGCGCTGGCTGCCAGGCGGTCTCGCCTAGCGCGGTACTCGACGATCTGTTGGGCATCGTCTTCAAGATCAAGCAACTGCTGGATCGCCTGGGCTTCTTGTTGAGCGCAGCTACCATGGCCCTGGTGGCCTTGGTGGCGGCCCTGTCCCTCCGCCTTCGCCAGAGGGAGATGCAGACCATGGATGCCCTGGGGGCGCCGGCGGGTTTCAAGCTACGCCTGGTCGGGCTTGAACTCGGTTTGATCTTTGTCACAGCAGCCGCCCTGGCCACAGGACTCTCTCTTCTGCTGGCGCGCGTACTGCCCGACCTGGTAACGCTCCTATGAAGTACCTGTTCCACTTGACCTGCATGCTCTCGTTCGCAGCTTGCGGCGAAACTTCCAAGCCGCAGCCCGTGACCCTGGTCCCGGAAGTCCGCACCGCCTCCTGGCCCGTGGCCAGCCTGGCCCAGGCCCTGGTGCCCGAATCAATCCCCGTGCACTGCAGCTTGCCTCCAGGAGCGGACCCGATCACCTGGCAGCCGAGCCGCCCGGAGATCATGGCCTTTCAAAAGGCTCAATTGATCGTGCTCAACGGAGCGGGTCTTGAGGGTTGGGTAGCCGGAGTCAGCCTGCCCGCATCCCGAGTGATCGACACGGCTTTTCCCCTGGCCTCGGTGCTCATTGAACGAACCGACAGCCTGCACAGTCACGGTCCCCGTGGTACCCACACCCATGCGGGCATCGACCCCCACACCTTCTTGGATCCGAACCAGTTGAAAGCCATGAGTGGAGCGATCCGCGACGGCCTGCAAAGGGCCTGGCCCAAGGAAGCAGTCAAGATCGAGGCGCGATTTGCTCGCCTCGCAGAAGAGATCGACGCCCTGGATCAGGAACTCCAAACCCTTGGAGACTTGCTGCAAGAAAAAACCCTGCTGGCTTCACATCCTGCCTATGACTATCTGGCCCGGCGCTATGACTGGCAGTTGATCTCCTTCGATCTGGATCCAGAAACCCTCCTTACCCAAGAACAGATCCAAACCCTCGCCGCCGCCATCGAATCGAGTCACCCCAGTGCCCTCCTGTGGGAGAGCGAGCCCAACGCAGAAGTATCTGCCCAAGTACTTGCAACTTGGAGCCTACCCTCAGTGGTCTGGGATCCATGTGAATCTCCGCCAGAGGGGGAACCCACTGGGTTCATTGAACGCCAACGTGCAAATGCCGCGCGCCTGACCTCCCTGCTGCGCTAACCTGGGCCTTCGACCCACCCCATTCCATGCCGCCCTCTGACCCCACCATATTTGACGCAATTCTCGCGGGAGACATCCCCTGCGAGCGCATCTATGAGGATGAGCATGTGCTCGCCTTCCTCGACATCCAACCCCTCTCCCGGGGGCATGTACTGCTGATTCCCAAACAGCGCGCGGCCCAGTTGCACGAGTTGGACGAGGACCACGCTGCTGCCCTCGGGCGCGCGCTGCCGCGCCTCGCCAGAGCGGTGATACAGGCCACGGGCTGCAAAGACTACAATGTGCTTCAGAACAACGGCGCCCCGGCCCACCAGGCGGTCATGCACGTACACTTCCACATCATTCCCAAGAATGCGGACAATGGGTTGGAACTGGAGTGGAATGCCAGGAGCCTCACCGACGCAACAGAACTTGGAACCGCGATACGCGCGGCCCTCAAACAAGATCCCCGATGACCTACGATCCCGACAACAAGAGTCTTCTGGTTCGTGGAGGACAGCTGCTGACCCCAAGCGGACTCGAAAGCACCGACGTCCTGATCAGCAACGGTCTGGTCTCAAAGATCGCCCCCAACCAAACCGCCTCCAGTGGGTGCGCCACCCTGGACGCCTCCGGTCAGTTGGTTTTTCCCGGCCCTATCGACCCTCAGGTGCATTTTCGAGAGCCAGGAGGCGAAGAGAAAGAAGACCTGGCGAGCGGTTCCGCTGCCGCCATCGCGGGGGGCGTAACCGCTTTCTGCGAAATGCCCAACACCAACCCCGCCACCACCAACCCGGCAGCACTGGAGGACAAATTCGCACGGGCAAGAGGTCGCTCCCGGGCGGACTACGCGTTCTTCCTGGGCGCCAGCCCGGAAAACGCAGACCAGCTCGGAGAATGGGAACGTGTCCCCGGTTGCGCCGGGGTCAAGGTCTTCATGGGCTCTTCCACGGGAGACCTGCTTGTGGAAGACGATGCCACCCTGGAACGCGTTCTGCGCTCGGGGACTCGACGGGTCACGGTGCACTCGGAAGACAACCCGCGCCTTTCTGAGCGCTACGCCGCCCTGACTCGGCAACATCCCGCAGGCGCCGCAGTAGCCTTACATCCGGATGTTCGCGATGTGGAGTGCGCTGTGCGTTCCACCAAGCGCCTCTTGACCCTTGCTGAGAAGACCGGCCGTCCGGTGCATCTATTGCATGTGTCCACCGCCGAAGAACTCGACCTTGTGCGCGACCGCGACCTGGGTGATCTGGTGACAGTGGAGGCCACCCCCAACCACCTCTTCTTGACCGCGCCCGAGTGCTACACCGAGTTCGGAACCTGGGCCCAGATGAATCCGCCGGTGCGCGATGCCCGGCACCAGGATGCTCTGCGCCGGGCTCTGGTGAAGGGACCGGTGACCTGCATTGGCTCCGATCATGCACCTCACACAGCGGAAGAAAAAGCACGCTCCTTCCCCAACTCCCCCAGCGGAATCCCTGGAGTGCAAACCACCCTGGCCCTGCTCCTGACCGCGGTGCGCGATGGTTGGTTGCAATACGAAGACATCCTGCGCTTGTGCGTGACGGGGCCCGTCAAGGTCTACGGCATCGAAAACCGTGGGCCCTTGGCGCCGGGCCTGGAAGGCAACCTGATCCTGGTCAACCCGGATTTCGCCGGCCCCCTACGAGCAGACTGGTTGCTCTCACGTTCCCCCTGCAACCCCTTTATCGGGCGTGAGCTGGCTGGCCTGCCCACGACGGCGGTGCTACGCGGGCAAGTGGTCATGCGCGCGGGAATCCCCGTGGGCCCGGCTCGTGGTGAACCTTTGAGCTTTGCCTGAAGGGCGCAGGGTTGCTGAGCGAAACCTGGGCAAGCCCAACTCCTCAGACGGCCCTATTCCCCAGGCAGTCCTATTGTCCAAGCAGCGCCCGATCCAAGAGCTCCTCAAAACGCTCCCTGTTCGCACGGCCCTCTTGGCGATCAACGACCTCGCCATCCTTGTCAACCGCCAAGGTCACAGGGATTTCCCCAGCTAACCCGAAGCGCTCGTTGATCGCCTCAAAGTCATCTTCGTCATAGAGCAGCACATCGAAGTCGAACTGCTTTTTGGCCAGGAAGCGGGCCATGGTGTCGGGCAGACCTTCGTAATCCGCCCCAGCCACCATCATGTCATAGCTCAAGCCGAACACGTCGGCTCCGGCGGACCGCGCCCGGGGGGCTACCTCAAGTAGCTCGGGCAGTTCCGCCACGCAGGCGCCTCACCAAATCGCCCAGAGGTTGAGCAGATAGGGCTGACCCTTGTGCTCCGTCAGGAACGCTTCCAGGCCAGCGTAGTCCACAACTTGGATCGTTGGCGTTCGCTGTGAGGTCTGGGCAGTCTTCTCCTCCGAATCCCCGCAGGCCAGGGGCAGCACGAGGAGCACGATCGCGCACAGGGCGCGGGACATGTGATTCAGCATGTTGTCTTGCTGGAGCCGCACGGGCTCCGGGTAGCACTAGCGCTTGATGCGTCAGCCGTAGGGCTTGGTGGTGGTGATCTCGGGGCGCTTATCTGCCAAGAGGGCGCTGGCGGCATCCACCAGATAGTTGGTGGCATCCTTGCCCTTCTTGCCACGGGGATCATCATCCAAAGCGCCGGAGTAGCTCAGCTTACCCTTCTTGTCGAACACAAAACAATGGGGCGTCGAGCGAGCGGCAAAGAGATTGCTGACCTTGTTACCGTGATCAATGAGCATCAGGTGATTGAGTTTCTCCTTGGTGACCTTCTTGCGAAGAACCTTGTATGCCTTGCTGTGATCCGTGCCCTTCTTGGGCTGCTCACCGAGTTCCCCCTGGTTGGAGCAGATACCCACCATGACCACATCCTTGGAGCCCTTGTAACGCTCTTGCATTGCACGGAAGACAGGATTAGCGTGACGCTCCGCCGGGCAGCGTTCGGACCAGAAGTGAACGATGACTACCTTGCCGCGCAGATCATCGAACGAGTGGCTCTTGCCATCAAAGTCCGGCAGGCTGAGCTTCTTGGGCAGCACGGAACCAATCTTCAGGGGCTTGGCCTTTTTCTCGGGCGAGTCCTTGGGCTCTTGAACTTTATTCGGGGCGCTGTCACTGGGCGACAGAGATGCGATCGCGGGCAGCGCGAGGCCGCTGGCAAAGGCGAGGGGAAGAATCCACTTGGTCTGCATGATGGGATTGTTGGTTCGTTTGGTTGAGGGGCGTGGCCTTGGGGGCCGGTATCGGGGCCCAGCGTAGATCAAGGAGGAAATGCCTGTCCAGTAGGGACTAGGAAAGTGGGTGCAGGACACCAGATGGTCTCAGAAAAGGGGCACCCCATCCCCTGTTGTGCCCCTGATCACGCTCCTCCTGGGTCCCGAGAAGCTCCGTGATGGCCCCGGAGAGGTCTGCCTGAAGACCCCGAGCGGGGGGGGCGGCGAAATTTCAACACCGAAAGGGGCAAGAGTGCCCCGGGAATTCCTGCTCAGGTGCCCCAAGACCGGGCCTCCGCGATCTGAAGCGCGTTCCAGGCTGCCCCCTTGAGCAGGTTGTCCCCCACGATCCAAAGCTGGAAGCGCCGATCGGAGCCCGCCACGGCGCGCACCCGGCCCACATGCACCCCAAGGTCTCCGCTGATTCCCCAAGGAGTCGGGTGCTGATCCCCACGGTGCAGGACCACACCGGGCGCAGCCTCCAAGAGTTCCTCAATCTGCCCCAGGCTCACTACCTGCTCGGTCTCGAGCCAAACGCTCTCCCCGTGTCCACGCAGCACCGGCACGCGCACCGAAGTCACGTCCAGGGGAAACTCTGCCCCTAGGATGCGCGCACTTTCGTTCATCATCTTGCGCTCCTCTTCGGTATGCCCCTGCCCATCCAGCTCGCCGATCTGGGGTACGACATTCAGCACGGTCTCCGGCAGGTCTACCACTTCTCCCATCAGAGCCCGCCGGGTTCCCGCCTCAAAGTCCTCCAAGGCCTTGGCCCCAGCGCCAGAAATACTCTGATAGGTCGAGACCACCACCTGCCGCAACCCAGGACCCCGCAGCAAGGGGGCGAGAACCACGACCAATTGAATAGTCGAACAGTTCGGATTGGCGATGATCGCGCCCTGCCCGAGCTGCATGCCCCCAAGCTCGGCACCGTTGACTTCGGGCACCACCAGGGGAACATCGGGATCCAAGCGATAGGCACTGGTATTGTCAATGCACACAACCCCAGCGGCCACCGCTTCCGGCAACCACCTGCGGCTGACATCGCCCCTGGCGGTGGAGAGCAACAGATCGAGCCCCGCGAAGGCCTCTGGACTGGCTTCAAGGTAGTCACCCCGCAGGGAACCCTCTTCCCAGACCTGACCCGCATGCCTTTCGGAAGCAATCAAACGCAACTCACCCAAACACCAACTCCGCTGCCCCACCAATCGCAACATCTCACGCCCAACCAGACCCGTGGCACCGAGGATGCCGAGCTTGAGGGGCCGGGTTGGGGTCACAGGATTCATGGCTGCAGTATCGCTGAAAGGGCCATCAGGAGGAAGGACTGCTCTGTTTCGAGTGAAGTGAACGCTGCTGTTCAGTCCCCGCACCGGCGCAGCACCATGCCATGCACGGGCAGTCCCTTCCGCTCGAATTTGCGTTGAAAGTTCGTCACGATTTCTTCCTGTTCAGGCCAGGGGACTCCGTTGCGCCCCATGTCTTCCACCTGAGCAAGGATCTCGAAGGGCTGATCCACAATGGCCGATTCCATCTGGCTGAAATTCAGGAGCGAGTCGGTCTTGAGCCGCAGCTCCGAGCCAGGCCGCAGGGCAAGAGCTGCCCACTGCGCAAAGAAAGGACACAGCAGTCGGTTGCGCGTGTGCTTGCCCTTGGGCCAGGGGTCAGGATAGTTGAGGTACAGCCCGGACAATTCACCAGGGGCCAGAACCTCGTCCAGCCACCAGGCGTCATAACGGACAATACGCGCATTCTCTTCGACACCAAAGGCGCGGATTTTCTTGGCCGCAGTAACGATCCTCTTGAAACGGATCTCGACCCCGAGCACATTCCACTCGGGATGGACCTGAGCGATACCAGCCAGAAAGAACCCATTTCCCGAACCAATTTCCAGGTGCAGGGGCTGCTCTTGGGCGAATTGCCGAGCCCATGCCCCCCGTGCCCCGACGGCTGCCTCTGAACGCACCACCGGGGACCCGAACTCCTCGTACTTCCGCAGGAACGGATTGAGTTCAGGAAAGCACACGGGCTGCGTGCATCGCACCTGGAAGGGGCGTGAGTGTCGGCCGAGCTGGGTCATTGAAACACACCATACGACGCTCCATGGAGTTCGCCGCAGGCTCCTCGCAAATCAATCTGCCTGGACTGCCTCGGGTCTGCTGCAAGAGAATTCATAGCACTGCAACCTCTATCCTAGCGGGAGCTCAGCGGGCGGTCCGCGCCCCTCTCAGCATGGGGAATCAGCGCGCTCTACGCCGGCGACCCCCGCCCCCTCGCCTGCGAGAAGAATCTCTGTCCAACCCAGCACCAAAGGAGGTGGAAGAGTCACCACTCCGGCCACTTGAAGGCCGGCCCCCGGAGGAATGTCCAGAGCCAGAACCACCAAAGCGCACGCCCGACTGCTTCTTGGCAAAGGAAGAGCTTCCTCGGCCACCATACCCACTAGCGGGCTTGCCCCGGTGTCCCTTGGGGACTGACTCGGAATACTCTTGGGCAGGACCTCGGGAGAACGCAATCTGCCCTCGACCTCTTGCAGCTGTCTCGCGACCGCCACTCATCATGTCCCGGATCTTGATACGGGGGATTGTCATCTTGAGCTTTCGCTCAATGGCCTTGACCGCAATCAGATCATCACGGGTCACAAAGGTGCAAGCCTGTCCACTCTGTTCCGAGCGACCAGTACGACCGATGCGATGGGTGTAGGCATCGGGTGTACCTGGAAAGTCAAAGTTGATCACATGACTGACATTGGCCACATCGATGCCTCGGGCGGCGATATCGGTGGCCACAAGCACATCGTATGTGCCCATCCGAAAGCCTTCCATGGCCTTCTGGCGCGCGCCTTGACTCATGTTTCCCTGCAGGGCTATCGCGCGGTGCCCGGCCTTTTCCAAGTCCCGCGCCAAACGCTTGGCTCTGTGTTTGGTTCGCAGGAAGACAATCGCCGACTGAAAACCATCGTCAGCCAGAAGGTGCTTCAGAAGAGTGAATTTACGCGTCTGGTCCACGGGATAGAGAGAATGCTCAATGGTCTCCGCAGGCTTGGAGTGGCCAAGCTCCACTATGTGAGGATTCTGCAGCAAGCCATCGGTCAGCTTGAGAATTTCTCGGGGCATGGTGGCTGAGAACAAGAGGTTCTGCCGACGCCGGGGCAGAAGCTTGATGATTCGCCGCACATCCGGCAAGAAACCCATGTCAAGCATGTGGTCGGCCTCGTCCAACACCAGCATCTCCACATTGTCGAGACGCACATTGCGGCCATTGGCCAGGTCAAGCAAGCGCCCAGGACAAGCCACCACGATATCAGGATTCTTGCGCAGAACGCGAATCTGCGGCCCGGCGCCCACGCCACCAAAGACAGTCATTGCACGCACATTGGTGTACTTGGCCAACAACTCGATCTCTGCGTGGATTTGCAGGGCCAGCTCGCGGGTAGGTGCAACGATCAATGCCCGTGGGCCACTGTTGCTGCGAGGTTTCTGGGCAATGAGATGCTCCAGCATGGGCAGCACAAAGGCCGCGGTCTTGCCGGTTCCTGTGGCTGCCAGGCCGAGCACATCACGCCCCTTGAGGACGGCTGGAATACCCTTGGCCTGGATCGGCCGGGGTTCGGTGAAGCCCATGTCGGAGAGCGCACGGGTTAGATTTTGAGCAAGGCCAAAACTCGCAAACGAGTTATTGGCCTGCGTCTTGGAGGACGAGGTCACTTGAGTGTTTAAGGATTGTAGGTTTACTGGTGCAACCCGCTGCCCGCGGCATCGCACCCAACCCATCCAGCAGTCAAGGGGTCACGATCAAATTCAAGGCGCGTTCCGTTTCGTGGCTCAACCCTTTGGAAGAACCCCCCCACCGGAATCTGCTGTGCGCCCGGCCGCCTATCGTTAGGCGGCCTCTTTAGATGGCGCGGAGTCTAGCAGTAAGGGCTCAACAAAGGTGACCCCAATTCCCCAGAGCCCCTAAATCAGTCCTAAAGGCCCCTAGAGGGCCTTCCAAACCACAGGAAACAGCTCCCCCGCCACCAATTCCCCTTGGGAAAGGTGAGGTGCCCCGCGCAAGAGTGGCGCAGAATCATCCGCCACCCGCGTCTCAGCGCACATGTAATTGAAGGCCAGAGCCCGCCTCGGCCGGCTCGAGCGATTGGGACCAGAGCCGTGCAGGGTGTGACTGTGATGGATCGTTGCTGAACCCGCTGTCACGGGCACCGCGCGGGGTACAAATTCCTGGCCTGCAAGGAGACTCTCCCTGATCTTCTCCAGAGGCTGATCAAACCCCACTGAAGGCAGCAGCCCCCACTCCTGACTGCCCGGTACAAACTGCAAGCAACCACTTTCTTCGCCCGCATTGTCAAGCAGGATATTGATGGTCACATGCCGCGCCGGTGCCGTACGTGTCCAATAGGAATAGTCTTGATGCCAGGGGACGACTCCCGGATGTCCCGCCGGCTTATAGAAGACCTGGTCATGCCAAAAGCGCAAACGATCGACTTCCAACAGTTGCGCGGCGGCCCCGGTCAAGCGCGGATCAAAGACAAGCTCCCGCAGTCTCTCATCAACCCGCCAGCCTCCCAAGAAGTGACAGACCACGTCTTCCGGGTGCTCTGTGTGAGCAGCCTCCACCTCATACAGCTCAGGCTCCAGGGAATCGAGATTCTGGCACAAGTAATCCACCCGCTCGCGCAAGTCCAGGACCTCCTCCACTTCCAGAATCGGCACAGGCCCCAAGAATCCATCCCGCTGGAAGTCCGCGACCTGTCCAGGGGAAAAGGGCGCGGTCTGACGGTCTTTCGACATGAGAGCGAGGGTACCGGAGTGATGCCCCCGAACCTCAAGTGTCTTCACTGAGATTTCTGCATGACAGATACACGCCACCTGACCAGGCCATGAGCAAGGATGAGAAGAAGGCCAGTAGGAAATTGCGAAGCGCCTCGAAGTCTCCGAGCAGCCCTATTACCTCTGGCGTAAACAATTCGGAGGGATGAAGCGCCTCAAAGAATTTGGATGAGAGAATCGGGCGCTCAAGCAAGTGCTGTCGCACCAAGCACTTGAGAACCGTGCTCTCAAATGAAGTGGACCCGCCTTTGGGGTCCTGCCATCAGGGAAGCCGGAACACCGTCTAATCTTGATCAGCCTGACTTGGTTCTCTCTAGTATGGACATTCTCGAGCCACAACTCACGCCCCTCAATACTTGGACTACATCCTGTGACCACCTTATCGATACTCATCACTCTCGTGTGCTCCGCCTCCGTTTCTGATGAACCCACTTGGTACAAGCTTCCCTTGCGAGAGATGGACCAAGTTCCCGTGGCCGCCGTACATCCATCGAGTTGCGTGGAGTTGCTAACCACCAACCATCTTGGCTTGCCGGGCTCGAACTCCACCGCCCTGCTGGAGAGGCTTGCTGGACGTGTACAACGCACGAAGAATGGCGACTTGGCTGTGGACCCTGTTGGAATCGGAAACAAATGGAAGACCCTCGATGAGGAGAAAGTCACTGTGCTTGACTGGTTTCAGGCTGGGCGCACAACCAAGCTGCAGTTCTTCCGGAGAAAAAATAGCTGGTGGGCCTGTTCGGCTGCCTTGCTTGAGACCACCAAAGGCCAGCCCATCTTGCAGCTCTTGGATGCAAATGCAGATGGGGACTACTTGGACCCCTCTGACCTGATCCGTTTTCACGATGGCGTCTTTCGCCCAATTGGATCGGAGGCATCGGTAGACGACGGTGAAGTCTCCTGGGTGTTCCGCCTTGAACCAAATCGCAACAAGATCCGGCTTCAGTATGCCGTGCGGCCAGACTTTTCCAAGATAGCCAAGGCCCATCAGCGAAAGGCCTTCCAAACTGTGAATCGTCTTCGTAATGACCAGGGCTTTTCGCCAGCGGTGTACTCGGAGAGTATTTCTGATGGTTTGATGAAACACACGCAGTACCTGCAGCATCACGACCCCAACAAAAAAGGAACCCTGCCCTCCTACATGAGAGAGGACAGGGAGCGCGCCCTATACACAGCGGAAGGAGACTTGGCTTCGAGCGGAGGTAATGTGGCCTTCCTTACCCAAGGTATAGACACGGAAAGACATGTAACCTCCCTCTTGGAAGGCACGCACCTGCGTAGCAGCCTGTTCATTGCCGGCCGTCCACAACTAGGTTATGGCAAAACAAAAGCTTGGAGTTTTCTGCGCGTCATGGCCAGTGAAGGTGAGACCGGCGCGGACTATTGGGTCTTGCCTGGCGCTGGCGCAAGAAATCAGCCCGCAACATGTTCCGGCGGATGGCCCTTCCCCAAGTCCTACCCGACTCTATACGAGGCGCCTCGCGGAATGCCTATTTCAATCACCATTCCCAACTACATGCAGGACGATGACAGCTTCCTCACGACTCGCGCCCTCAGTCTCGTCTACGCAGAGACGGCTAAAGAGATTGGTGGGTTCTTCTTTAGCATCGCCGATATCCCCACGCAGGCGCCACCCGACACCTGGTTCTTCGTACCCGAAAAACCCCTGGAACGCGGTACGGCTTTCCTAGCACAAGCCACACTTGAGCGCCGGAGGGGCACCGTCAATGGCCCGGGAATCCTAGTCACCGAAGAAACCGTCCAGTGGCAATTCACCACGGCTGACTAGTGCCGCGAAACCTGCTGCCACTCCAAAGACCAACCCACCCCAGACGGGGAGTATTCCAACGAGTGGGCTAATCAAGCGAACCAGCAGTTTCTCTTGAAACGCACCCCAGACCACAAGCCCGACTCCTCAGGCAAGACCCGGCACAAGGTAAGTGAAAAATACTGGGCTATGTATGCTCACGATTACCGTTGGCCGGGTGGCGATTCGGCATCGAGCGGACTCAGCCCTCTGCGCGACTTGCTGCAAGCGAGCAGCGCTCTCTCAGTTTCATCAAGCGCCGAGTGTGTTGCTCCTCGCGCGCCAGATTGTGCTCCTCGCCGGGATCGCTTTGAAGGTCGTATAACTCCTCGTACTCTGGATGGTCAAGATAGCGGATGTACTTCCAATCCCGTGTGCGCAGGCCCTCAGTACGGGGAATACGCCTGGACTCCCAGAGGTGCTCACTGAAGACCTCGTCGCGCCAAGTCGTGCTCGCATCATCTAAGAGCGCGCAAAGGGACTGACCCTGCATTGCAGCTGGCACCTTGACACCGGCCAACTCAAGTAGCGTCGGCGCAATGTCCACGTTCAAGGCAAAAGCGTCAATCAACTCCCCCCGCTTCTCTGCCTTGCATCTCGGATCGCTAATGATCAATGGCACGCGAACCGAGCGGTCGTGCATGGTCCACTTGCCCGCATACCCGCGCTCGCCAAGGAAATAGCCATTGTCTCCGATCAGCATGATCACGGTATCGTCGCCCAGGCCCAGTTCATCCAGCGTGCTTATCAAGCGACCGATGGCCTGGTCCACGCCACTCAGCATGCGGTAATAACCCTTGACCATGCGCGCATGCTTCTCGGGAGTATCAAAGCGCCATTTCCAGCGTTCACGATTGAGACCACTACGGAGGAACTCGGGGAGCGCCTTGAAAAACGCTGGATCAGCTGTGGCCGGAGGAGGAATCACATCTCCGCGATAGAGCTCATCGCAACTGGAGGGCCAGACATACTGATCGGGGTTGTTGTCTTCAGCATGAGGAGCTTGAAATGAAAGGGACAAGCAGAACGGCCGCTCGTCCCTTGAACGCAGGAAATCAATCGCCTGATCCGCATTGATCTCGGTCAGGTGCCGCGGAGGTACTGCGGCAACACCTTCCTGCAAACGTTTCGGACGACTCCTGAAATAGGGATAGGTTCCAGGGACATACTCATCAAACATTTCCTTGCGGCCCTTGCTACTCACCTTCACCCCAAACTTGCCCACGAATCCCACTCGATACCCGGCCTGGCGCAGGAGGCTCGGATAGCTCTGGTGCACGATGCCGTCGTCCAAGGCAGGCTGACCGAAGGTGTAGCCATGAGAGCGCTCGTATCTGCCGCTGAACAGGCTGGCCCTGCTCGCTGCGCAGATCGGAGTGGTGACAAAGGCGTGAGTGAATCGAGAACCTCGTTCTGCCAAGGCATCCATGTTCGGAGTACTCAGAATCGCGTGGCCTGCGCACCCCATGGCATCGAACGGATGATCGTCCGTAACGAGCAGGATCAGGTTCGGGCGTTTCTCCGAGGTCAGGGTGCGACGCTCACCGACGGCGACAGAACTGAATGCCAGGTTGACCGACAGGAAAAGCAACGCCAAAGAGACATTCATTGTTCTGATCATAGGAAAAAGCCCTCGATCTGCCTCTTTGGGCATGCACCGGGTGAGTGCGGTTCTGCTCATCTTGGTCGAAATGGTAGCACAAGATCGGTTCTCCTGGTTGGCTTCGGCATCGGGAGGAGATGAAATCGCCAGGCAACTTTCGTGTGAGTGGTAATTCCACGCTAAGGTAGGAATTCATCTACCACTACGGAGCCCCAATATGATCAAGAGATACTGGTTCACAACAGCATTGACTCCCTTGCTTGCTGCCGCCACCGTCGCGGCCCTGTGTGGGCAACCCAATCTACAGGACGCTCAACACCCGACCGTCATCACACCTGGGTTGGGAACCGCTCCCCCATCGGACGCCACGGTTCTCTTCGATGGAACGGACTTGAGCAACTGGTCCAAGCCCGGCGGTGATGCCGCAGGTTGGAAAGTGCAGGAAGGCGTGATGCTCGCTGTGCGTGGACAAGGCCCTGTTGTCAGCAAGCAGGAATTCGGAGACATTCAACTCCATCTAGAATTCGCCACGCCTTCGACCCCCCAGGGTTCTGGTCAAGGTCGCGGCAATAGTGGTGTCTACCTGCAAGCGCGCTACGAAGTTCAAATCCTCGACTCTTTCGAGAACGAGACCTACCCCAATGGACAGTGCGGTGCCATTTATGGTCAGCATCCACCCCTCCGGAACGCATGCCGCAAGCCCGGTGAATGGCAGAGCTATGACATTGTCTTCCGAGGTGCGCGCTTTGATGAGAGCGCAAACAAGACCAGCGGGGCAACGCTGACCGTTTTTCACAATGGGGTTCTCATCCAAGACCACGCGACGGTCAGCGGGACTACAACCGCTGCCATGCAAGCTGAAGGCCCAACCCGGGGACCTCTCTATCTTCAAGACCACGGGAATCCCGTGCGCTACAGGAACATCTGGATACGAGAACTGTAGGGAACAGGGCCGAATCCAATCGCGATGCGTCAACCAATCACCTCCCTGGTGCTGCTTCTTGCGGTCCTGTTGCTTCTGAATGGCGATTCTTGGGCGGCACAGGACCTTGAATCACAACTAACAGGAGTCTCTCCAACAGACCTGGCAGAAGAAGCGAGGCGCTTGGGTGACGCAGAACGGGGAGCGGTCGTCTTCTACCAGCGGGACCTTGCGTGTACCCGTTGCCACATCCCTGACGAGGCCGCGAACCGACTCGGTCCGGACCTGACCGCTCTTGCCGATGAAGTAACCGACGAACAGCTGATTGAATCCATCCTCAATCCCTCGCAGGTCATTCGAAAGGGATACGAGGTCGTCCTGCTCGAGTCGGATGGAGAATTGGTCACGGGCCTGCTCGTATCTGAAGATACCGAGTCAGTGCTGATCCGTGACTCCTCGCGCAACTACAAGGAGGTACGCTTCCTACGCGAGGAGTTGGATTCTTACCGCCAGAGCTCTCTCTCCCTGATGCCTTCTGGGCTCGTCAGTGTTCTCGCGAGCAAGCAGCAGTTCTTGGACCTGGTTCGATACCTGATCGAATTGCGCGACGGAGGAAGCGCCCGCGCACGGGAGCTGGAGCCCAACCCATCCCTCTATGCCCAGCGGGCGCTCCCCGATTATGAGAGCGACATCGACCACGCTGGCTTCATTGGGGATTTCGATGAGGGGGCATTTCAGCGCGGCGAAGAAATCTACAACAGCTCTTGCGTCAATTGCCACGGTACCCGAGACCGAGAGGGATCTCTCCCGACCTCGCTCAAATTTGCCTCCCAGCCTTTCAAGAACGGTTCTGACCCTTTCACCATGTACCGCACTCTGACCGAGGGCTTTGGGATGATGGTCGCCCAAACCCAAATGGTGCCGTCAGAGAAGTACGACGTCATTCACTACATCCGCCAAGAGTACCTGCGGGAGCACAACCCCTCCCAGTACTTCAAGGTGGAGCAGGCCTACCTCTCACTCCTTCCCGAAGGCTCGTCCCGGGGTCCTCATCCGCCAGATCGATCTGAGTGGCTACAGATGGACTACGGACCGAACCAGGTCATGACCATGGAGATCGGCAATGACGGCAAGAACTTTGCCTACAAGGGCAATGCGATCCGCCTCGATGCGGGCCCGGGGGGCGTGGCCCAGGGGCGCTATTGGATGGTCTTCGATTTCGACACCCTGCGCGTGGCGGCGGCCTGGAGCGGCGAAGAGTTTATCGATTGGAACAGCATCCACTTCAACGGCAAGCATGCCATCCACCCTCGGCTTGCCGGCGACCTGCATCTCTCGAATCCGACCGGTCCTGGTTGGGGCCGCCCCAGCGATGGAAGCTTCGAAGACACACGATTGGTCGGACGAGATGGCCAACCTTACGGCCCGCTGGCCCGGGACTGGGCCCAGTATCGAGGTATGTACTACCACGGCCCGGATACGGTCATCGAGTACACCGTGGGCGGGACACGAATCCTGGAGCTGCCGGGAGTCCTCCCCAGCGACCGTGGGCCAGTCTTCACGCGCACCTTCAATGTGGGTGCCCGCGACGAGCCCCTCATCCTCCAAGTCGCCCATAGGAATGACCCTCTCGCCAGCTTGGACACAAGAGGCCTCACGGCCTGGTTCGGTCAGCTCGATGAAAACCCGGGGCCTCCGACGAACACAGAGGCTCCCACAGAAGCTCTTCGCTTCGAAGGGGCTACCTACCTGGAACTCGAAGACGCCACCGGCCTAAATCTAGGAACAGGCGACTTCACCATGATGGCGCGCATCAAGACGGGTCAAGACGGCACGATCATGGCCCAGACCGCCAACCAATCCGAGTGGGTTTCTGACGGTCTGACCTGGTTCGTGCGGGGAGGGCGCCTGACGCTGGACATCGGCTGGGTCGGAGCCTTTCGGGGAAGCCAAACTGTCGCGGACGAGCAGTGGCACGATGTTGCTATCCGGTACCGCGAGGACTCGGGAGAAATTCAGTTCTTCGTAGACGGAGAACCGGACCCGCTTCTCGGGCACCTGCAGCGCAAGGCGAATCTGGATGACCCAGTGCTGCGTATCGGCTACACGGCAACCAATTTCCCAGACCCTACCTTCTTCGAGGGCAGGATTTCTGAAGTCCGCTTTTTCAATTCCGCCCTCGAAAGGGAAGAAGTCCAAGACTGGGCGATCGGTAGCCCTGCAGTTGGCACTGAACCAAGTGGATACTGGAACCTGGACTTGAACATCGATGGAAAAGTCCAGGACGAGACGAAAGGCGGGCATCATCTCTCGGTCCTGGAGGGATCCAGTTCCAACAGCTCTGCCGGCGAGTCAGGAATAACGGTCGCAGGTGTCGAAGGACAAGTGAACGGAATGCACTGGGATTCCAGTAACGGCGATCTGCGCCTGCACATCCCTGCGGGCACGGACGATCGGATGTTCACGCTCTGGTTTGCCAGCAGCCAAGATCTGAACAACGCAAAGACCATGGCCAATGAGGTGGTGATCGACATTCCCGCGCGCGACCTCACCCCCAAGACAAAGGGTGGGCCTTCGCGCTGGGCGCAAGTCCTGACAGCTGAAGCCATTATCGACTCGAACAAGGGGCCCTTCGCCGTCGACGTACTCAAGCGTCCAACAGACAATCCTTGGTCCTGTCGTCTACGGCTCACGGGCTTTGATTTCACAGACAAGGGCGACACCGCCATCGTCAGCACCTGGGATGGGAGCATTTGGAAGGTGTCCGGGCTCAATTCGCTCCCCGAAGAAACGAGCGGGGACGGTCCACAAACCGTTGCAGTCACCTGGCACCGAATTGCCTCTGGCCTGTTTCAGCCCCTGGGCGTGAAGCTTCTGCGAGGAAGAATCCATGTCACATGCAGGGACCAGATCGTGATCCTGCACGATCTGAATGGTGATGAGGAGATCGACTGGTACGAGTGCTTCAACAATGACCACCAGGTCACGGACCACTTCCATGAATTCGCAATGGGCCTGCAAAGCGATGCAGACGGCAACCTCTTGTACGCGAAGTCAGCACGCCACGCACTTCCCGCGCTCGTACCTCAGCACGGCACATTGCTACGGGTGAGCAAGGACGGGCAGCGCACCGAAATAGTTGCCAACGGATTCCGCGCTGCAAATGGTGTCTGCATCAATCCAGACGGCACCTTCATAGTCACTGATCAGGAGGGGCACTGGAACCCGAAGAATCGCATCAACTATGTCAAGCCGGGAGGGTTCTATGGAAACATGTACGGCTACCACGACGTGACCGACGAATCTGACGCCGCAATGGACCAGCCCCTGGTCTGGATCACCAATAGCTTTGATCGTTCACCGGGTGAACTCCTTTGGATTGACAGTCCCAAGTGGGGTGCACTCCAGGGGAAACTGCTCAATGTCTCCTATGGCGCCGGCAAAGTATTCGTCGTGCCACACGAAGAGGTAGGCGGTCAGATGCAGGGAGGCATGTGCGCCCTTCCTATCCGTGACTTTCCAACCGGCATCATGCGTGGTCGATTCCATCCCAGGGATGGCCAACTCTACCTTGCCGGCATGTTCGCCTGGGCGGGGAACAAACATCAACCCGGCGGCCTCTATCGCCTGCGCTACACGGGTGCTCCCGTGCACTTGCCGGTTGAGCTGAGCGCGACCAAAACGGGTCTCACCCTTGGCTTCAGTGACACGCTTGATCCAGGCGCCGCCAGCTTGACCACGAACTACCAACTGAAGATCTGGGATCTGAAGCGAACAAGGAACTACGGCTCACCACACCTGAACGAACGGGACCTGCAGGTCTCGTCCGCCAAGCTGTCGTCCGACGGCAAAAGTATCCAGCTCGAAGTTCCTGACATCGAACCCACCTGGTGCATGGAAATCCGCTACGAGCTTTTGACCGCAGATGGTGAGCGGATTCAAGGAACAATCCACAACACGATTCATCAGCTGAAGTAGAGGTGCACGGGACAAGAACACCTTTCGCCCGGTCTGCCAAGTTACAGCTCCGCTGAACCGATGGCGCTGAGTGTGACCTCTGCTGTACGCTCTACAGATTGTCGGATCAAAACCTCACGCCCCCGCTGAGACTCACCATGCATGACTTCCTCCTCACCCTGACCATCCTTTGCGCATGCGCGAGCACCGCATCTGCCCAAGAGGACAACAAGACCCTGCGGGTCTTCATCTTTGCAGGCCAGTCCAACATGGTGGGATCCGACTCGAAGGCCGCGGATGTCCACAAGTTTCCGCCTTTCGAGGGGCTGGAACAGCCACAGAACAAGGTGCTGTTTTCCTACTGCATCGGCCGAGAGGACAAGCACCGCTCCGACGGCTGGGTCCCACTCGCCCCCGTCAATAATGTGATCGGTCCAGAGCTGAGCTTCGCCCGAACGCTCGACGAGAACATCAAGGCTCCCATAGCAATCATCAAGATCGCGGCCGGAGGCACGCACCTGGGAGGAGACTGGAATCCGGACGATCCCAGCGGCTTCAAGATGTATCCCCTCGCATTGGATTGGATCCGCTCCTCGCTTGCCGCGCTGGACAAGAAAAAGATCCCCTACCGGATCGAGGGCTTCATGTGGCACCAGGGCGAGAACGACATGTTTGAAAAGGGGTACATGCCCGCCTATGGCCAGAACCTGAAAAACTTCCTGGCGTGCTGGCGGCGCGATCTCAAGGTGCCCGACCTGCCTTTCTTCATCGGCGAGCTCTGCACCAAGACCATCTGGGGCATGGACCTGCGCCCCCGCATGCATGCGATCAGCATTGGCCAGAGATTTGTCACCGAGTCCGACCCGCTTGCGGACTATGTCCCCACATCCCATGTGGGCGTGGAGATAGGCGGAGGCGTGGGCCTGCACTATCACTACGGGACCCTGGGTCAGCTCGAACACGGAGTCAACTACGCCGATGCCTACCTGAAGAAGATCGACAAGCCACGCAGCGCGGATCGTCCGCTCAAGTCCTGGCCCTATCCAGAAGGCCGCAAGGTGAAGCTCTTTGTGCTCGCCGGACACCGCAACATGGAAGGCGAGCGAGCCTTTGTCCAGGAGCTCAAGATGCTGAGGGGAAAATCCTCGCTGCTCAAGGACAACCACCGGATCGCCTATCGCTACAGCATCGGCGGAGGCTACAAGAAGTCCGACGGATGGGAGCCCCTGGGACCCGCCGGCTTCTACGACACTTTTGGCCCCGAGCTGAGCTTCGGCGCTGCACTCACAAAGAAAGTCAGGGACCCCATCGCCATTGCGAAGTTCACCCACAGCGGCTCGCAGATCATCGACTGGACCCCTGAAGGCAGCGAAGCAGAAACCCGCAACCTGTACCCGGGCTTCCTGAAGTTCATCCAGGAATCCATGCAACAGATCACAGACCGCGGTCAGGAGGTCGAACTGGCCGGGATCTTCTATCACCTGGGCGAGAACGACATGTCATGGGGTCCATTCAGGAGGGGTGCATCCAAGAGGCTGCAGTCACTCGTGAATCAGAGCCGGGAGGACCTGGGTCTCCCGCAGCTGCGCTGGTTTGTCAGCCAGCAGCCGCCGACGGACGACAAACAGGTCAACGAGATCGATGTCACCGCCAAGATCGCCGATGTCGCCGCCGCTGACCCCTACCTGATCCACGTCAAAGCCTTCAGTCTTCCGTCCCAGGAAAAGAAACTGGTTCTGGACACCAAGGGTGTCATCGCACTGGGAGAAGAACTCGCCAAGAGCTGGCTGGATCATGAGTAAGGTAAACTAGGACGAGCGCGTGAAACCTGATCTCCGTGATCTGCAGGTCAACCAATCAGCCCTATGAGAGACGCTCTCCCGTAAGATCCAAAACACCCACATCCCAAGTCCTCAACACACCCTCCCCATGATACGCACAGCCGCCTCCCTCCTCCTCGCAGCACAATTGCTCTTGCTTCTCAGCGCTCCTGCCCTGGCCACACAAGTACCCGACCAATTGCCAGACCCCGATGGCAAGTCGGCGAGCCAAGAGAAACCCGTCAAGGTGTACATCCTCTTGGGCCAGTCCAACATGCTCGGCCGTGGCCAGGTGCAACCTCTGGAAACAAAGGGCACCCTGCAGTACCTGACCCAGAAGGAGGGCAAGTACCCGCACCTTCTCGACCAGGAAGGCAACTGGACCGTGCGTCGCGACGTGCATTATGTGCAGACAACTGTGGAGAACCGACAGCACCCACATACCGTCCAGGGCCGCTTCATCGGCGTCGAACTGCAATTTGGTCACATCATGGGGCATATCCATGAAGAGCCCGTCCTCATCCTCAAGGCCTGTATCGGCAACCGCAGCCTGGGCTGGGATCTGTTGCCCCCCGGCAGCAAGCAGTACGAATTCGATGGAAAGATCTACGCTGGCTACAAGGAATCCCCCCTCTCATGGGACAAAGGCACAGAACCGAAACCAATCAACTGGTACGCCGGCAAGCAGTACGACACGGATACTGGAAACGCCAAAGAGGTCTTGGCGAACCTCTCGAAGTACTACCCGGAATACAAGGGCCAGGGTTACGAGGTGGCCGGATTCGTCTTCTGGCAAGGGCACAAGGACCAGAACGCAGCCCACGCGAGCCGCTACGAGCAGAACCTGGTGCACTTCATCAAGACCCTGCGCAAGGACTTCGACGCACCCGAGGCGAACTTCGTGCTCGCGACCATCGCTTTCGGTGGAGAGAACCTCAAGAGCCACGGCCTGACCGTCGCCGAGGCCCAGCTCGCCGTCGATGGCGAAAAGGGAAAGTACAAGGAGTTCAAGGGCAATGTAAGGGCGATCGAGGCCCGGCCCTTGTGGCGTGAGAGTGATGTCTCTCCAAACAACAAGGGCTACCACTACAACCACAACGCCGAGACCTACATGGAAGTCGGCGACGCCCTGGGACGGGCGATGGCGGAACTCCTCGAGGGCAAGGCTCAGAAGTCCAAGTGAAGACGCTGAACGCCTGGACCGCGAGCGGGAGCGCATAGGGGTTGACGGTGGGCGTACTCGCCGATGTCGACGCCTTGCGGCGGCAGAGGCCTCTCTTGCAAGCAGAAACCTGCCACATGTCCCAGCCTTGAGCACCCGCAACCTCCTTTCAAGGAGAGCAAAGGTCGCAACCCATTCTCAGGAAAATGAACTGGACACTACAGCGCCCTTTTGAACAATGAATATCGCATGACGCGTATCCGACGATTCAAGATGAAGTGGGCCATTGCAACGATCGCATCAGGTGCATTGTGTCTGGCGGGTATGCTGTATCCGAACTTGGACAAACACTGGTTCATCGACGAAGACTATCTCTTCGAACACGGGAGCTCGTTGAGCGCGACCTATCTGAAAGAGCACACGCCTGAATTCGCAGATCGACTTGAAGAGTTGCAGCAGTGGGTGGTGCGAATCGAGGTCCAGCACTCGGCAAGCGAAGAGTCCTACAGTTCGAATCATGGCACAGGGATCCTGCTGGGAGACAGCCAGGTCCTGACCGCCAAGCATGTACTGCACGAGAATATCACGGGCGATATATCGAAGATCCTCCTGACGCAATCAAATGGGCGCGTGCTACGCGCCGAGGTGGATCGACAGGGAACGGAGGACTGGACGCTTCTACGCATCCTGCTGGGCAAAGATGCTCCAGCGCGCAAGAACTCCCCCATCAAGCTGGGAAACGCAACCGAGGGAGAGACCGCTATCTTCTTCGGTTATCCCGCCATGGTGGGTCTGAACGAAGAGGGCGAGGTGCTGCCCTTTCGCAAGGGTGATGCCCAGACGGAATCGGCGGGGAGCGCGCTCGCCCCCATGCTGGTCGTGGGATCCGTACTGGATGCGAAGGCCATGACACTCGCTCCCCTTGCGGGCTTTCCTCCAGTGGGAGGCATGAGCGGAGGTCCCATACTCAACTCCAAGGGACAAGTCATCGGTGTGCAGGTGTCGGTGTCCAAGACCATCGACAACCAAACGGGACGCACGCTCCACTACCGCATCAACGCGGTGCCTGCCAGCGCCGT
>DUBE01000017.1 GCA_012960475.1 Planctomycetota bacterium | reverse complement strand
CCAAGAGCCGCTCCGCTTGGTGCTCAAGAATCTCGATCGAAGAGGAGGAGCGCCGGTCCGCAGACTCTCCCAAGAGCGGGGCCAGAACTCGATCACGCTCCAGGGCAGAAGCCACTTCCAGACGCGCCTCGGTCATGCGGTTGTGCAGGTCCAATTGGTGCTCCAGCACCATCAGGGCCAGCAAGTCAGAACCTTCGCTGGGGTAATGCAAGCGCTTGAGACGCGAGGCGAGAAACTCTGGTGCTGAGTGTTCGGCAGCAACCAACGGGCCCTCTTCATCAGTAGTGGTGCGATTTCCAAGGTGCGGCTGCCCCCCCGTATCGCCAGTCACAAACCAACCACCCCAACGCTTGGCCAAGGGCGTAGTGTGATCCACAAGATTCGACCCAAAACCGAGTATCGGAATCCCATCCGCAGCGGGGTGCACGGAACGGGCCAAGAGCCCCGGGCGATTGTGTGTGAGGGGTCCTCCGTGGCAGGTCAGGCAGTCTTCTCCGTGGACCGTCAAACGCGGACGCTTGGTGTTGGACTGATCAATGGTGAAGAATCCGGGCCCCTCTGCCTCGCCCAAGGTGATCACTTCCACAACCGGCGCCCCAGGAATCCACCCCAGGTAAACATCGTCGCCGAAGAACAGAGCCCGCGGCTGGTGGGAAGAGATGCGCGTATTTTGAAAACTGGTTTGGGAGAAGACCAAGGTCTGGGCGCTGGGGGGTATCTCCAAGACCTCAAGCAGACCTGTTAGCCAACCAGTTTCGGAACTCCAGGGCTGCCGATCCAAATCCCACCCGGCGAGCCGGTGGGCTAGGCGATCAGGCGAGGCGGATTGCGGGACAGGCTCCTGGGGTGAGAGCAGCCCGAGCAGCGCAGTGATGAAGGGAACCAGATAGGGCATGTCCTCACCAGTCTAGCGGGCTCGCTTGGGCCAAGACACCCAGGCGCGTCAATCCACACTCGCGCCTACGCACTATCGCCCGTGCGGTGACCACCCTCCTTTGATGCCCTCGTCACCATGACGCCACAATTGCGGAAGCCGGTGCGGCAATCGCGCCAACGTCACGGCTCAATCAGCTCCCCCCCTTCGGGGCCATAAACAAATAGGAACTGCCGTCGTTGCCTGTAGGCCCTCGAAGGACGCCAAGTCTCGCGCGGCCCAGCCAGAGGCTTGCGGCGACGGGGAGTACTGACCCCCATGCGCAGGATCTCGCGTTCAAGCGGTAGCTCCAACTGCAGGGTCGGAGCAGCCTCCATGATCTGGATCTTCGCATCCCAGGCATGATCCAGCTCTTCGATGTAGAGCCAGGGCTCAAGCACCAATCGTTCCTCGTCCAGTTGCAAGTTGACCCAACGCCAGGGCTGGCGCGCATCCCTGGGCAACAAACGGCCGGCAGATTGGCCGCGCCCTCGGACGGTTCCCTTGTCCCTATAAAAGGGCAACACCAAGCGCAAGACAGTGGGTTGATCGGTCAGACTGAGGACCTTATCTGCTGCCCCTTCAAGGTCTTCAATCAAGTCCGCGCGTGCCTCCCGCAACTGCTCTCGAACACTGTTTGGCCCGCGCAACAGGGGCGAGGCAAACAAAAAGGGAAGACACACAAGCAGCGCACCCACTCGCAACACCCGAGCAGACCCATCTTGAGTCACAAGCCAGGCGAGGGCCAAAGCCATGATTGGCAGCATGCTGTAAGCGATACGCGGAAACCAAACCCCTTGGGCACCGAGGATTCCTTCTGCCACTAGGAGCCAAGCACAGAACGCCCAACCCAGAGCACGTCCCTCACGTCCACCAGTGAATCCTCGCGCGAGGCACAAACCCGCCAATGCCGCCAGCCCCGTCAGGGCCCAGATGCCACTGACCGAAAACATCCCTTGGCCGAGGAGTTCCAGGAGTTCCACCAGCGCCAACGCCCGCCCCTTGGTGTCATAGCCACCGATTCGTCCCAGCACAACGCCTCGGGCAATGAGCAGCAAGGCCGCAAGGATTGAACCGGGTAGCAGGCGCAGGGTCGCTCGTCCCACGCGCTCCCCAACTGGTTTGCCCCAGTCCTGCGCAAGCGAAAATGCAAGGGTCCCGAACATGAAAAAACTCGCGATTTCATGGGAAGCAAGACCAAGGGCAAACAGCAGGCCAGCCAACAAACCTCGCCCCCATGTGGGCCGTGGATCGAGGGCAATCGCCATTGCTGGTAAGCACAGGGCAGCGCAGAGGGTGTAGCAGCGCCGGGGCAGGAAGGGCACGATGTCGTCCAAGAGGGGGTGCGCCAGATATAGAGCCAACGCCACCCACGCGACTTTGCGGTCCCCAGCAAGGCGCAGCCCCAGGGCAAAGACCCCAAGAGCAGCGGCAAAGTGCAGGACAAGATCCGTGCCCCTGAGCATGCCCAGAGAAAGACCGCCAAGGGCCCGATCCAAGGAGAAAGAGAGCACCGTCAACGGCCGCCAGGCCACGCCGAAGTGCGGCGAGGACAAGGCGTATTCCAGCCAGCCTTCCCCAGCGGGATCCGCTCTGCCCAAGAGCTCGGGCGCATCCGCCGCCATGGGTGGCACGCTCAGTCCTTGATACCAAGGCCAAGAGGCACAGGCAATCAAGACCAGTGCCAAGATCCAGCTACGACGAAGCCCTCGGTCGGGGGAGGGCTCCACGAAATCAATCACCTCTTATCTCCACCACCTTGCCGGCCGCCACCGCGACGACCACCTTGCCGACGGGGCTTGAACTGTTTGTGCCCCCTGGTGCGGGCCTTCTCCAAATCGATCAAGGCCTCTTCCCAAGCCTTGCGGTCATGCTCCATGAGCGCGACTTCCATCCGGAACAACTGTACAACGAGCTCATGCATCAACTTGGTGTAGACCAATGACCCAGTCTCTTGCTTCCCAGCCGACTTTGCCTGCAGGGTTTTCGGAAGTTCGGCCTTGGCCTTTAGAGCGCCAATTTGCAACTGGATCACACTAGCCAGATGAGCATCCCAATCGTCGTTGGCATCTTCCTCTTTCTGTGGAAACAGACCATCTTCAATCAGGTCCATGCCATCGGCCAAGGTTCCCATGTAGGCGTGCAGGACGCTCTCGGGTTCCAGGCCGTGGCGCACACCAGGGGCCTCACCCTGCAGAGGGTCTTGATGTCCATGGGCTAAAACCACAACAGAACAAAGCAGGGGGACCGAAGCAATCAAGGTGAGAGTGGAGAGTCGCATTGCAGATAGTGGGGCTTGGGCTGCGGGGAGCGATGTAGTCATCGGCAGATCCACCCCCATGCTAGCTCCTGAAGGCCAGAATCAAGGGTGACTGCCCTCTCGCCTGGAGTTACTTGGATCTGACAGTTTCCTCTGACCCGCCCGCTTCGCCCACGGATTCGACCGAGACAACCCCAAAGAGATCTTGAGCTAGGGAGTACTGCCCCATCTTGAGATGCCTCTACCTGGAGGCATAGACAAAATGAACCACAAGCTGCACACTGGTGCCGTGTCGCCCGCTCAACTCGAAAAGGTGGACCTGATGTGCAATCTGCCAGCACAGAGGTCCACAAATGTAAGTCTATTCGCTGGAATGGTATTCGTCGCGGTTGCCCTGTGCGCCTGCGTGGGACCCGGAGCAGACCACAGTCCCGTTCGCGGCCAGGCTTTGGAAGCCCGTGCAGATTCAACCCAGGCTCGGCTGGCGGAACGTATCTCCGATCGTTGGCGAAAGCGCCTGCAAACCGCGCGGATCAGGCACGAATCTCCGGGAATCTCCGTGGCAGCAATCCTGCCCAGCGGCGTACAGGTGACTTGCGCGGTGGGCTATGCGGATCAAGATCATGGAATTGCCCTCGAGCCATCCCACCGCATGCTGTCCGGTAGCATCGGCAAGACCTATGTAGCAGCCCTCGCCGTGCAACTCATACAACAGGGGCGCCTCAACTTGGACCGGTCGGCCATAGACTATCTGCCCCGAGCGGACTGGCTCCTGCGCTCCCCCGGCGCTGGTGAGGCGACCATTCGCCAATTGCTACGACACGAGAGCGGATTGCCCCGCTGGGTATTCGCCCGGGACGTGATGCAGTCGATTGTCAACGACCCGAAGCGCAAGTGGACTGACGCAGAACGCATTGAGACGATCACCGACAGACAATTGCTCTTCCAACCCGGGGAAGGCTGGGCCTACGCAGACACGAACTACATCGTGATCGGAGCCGTTCTGGAACGCATCCTGGGCGAGGACATCGAGACCCTGATCCGCAAACGCATCCTGGAACCCGAGGGTCTGTACGACACTATTCCCCTCAACGGCCAGGCAGTCCCGCGACTGGCCCAAGGCCATGTGGTTACCAGCCGCACGTTTGGGGTGCCCACGCGCCTGCTGAAGGGCGGCGAATTCACTGTCAATGTGCAGTTCGAAGGTTGCGGTGGTGGTTGGGCCAGTACGCCCATGGATCTGGCGCGCTGGGCCCGTGCCCTGTGGTCAGGCCGACACCACGGAGAAGCCCTTTTGGGCTGGATCGAAGAAGGCGTGCCTGCGGAGTCTCTGGGAGCCGGCGTTCGCTATGGCCTCGGAGTCATGCTGGAGGACACGGTCAACGGGCCACTGGCCTTTCACGACGGATTCCAGTTTGGATTCTTGTCCAGCGCCGGGTACTACAAGGATTTGGATCTCGCCATCGCCGTTCAATTGGACACAGACGATTTGCGAGCGCCCGGAGGCCCGGTGAACCTCCTGCTGCAAGACCTGGCGACCATCGCGTCCTTCGAAATGCGCCGCCTGGAGGCCCCCAGGGGCCTTTGACCCCACAGGGGGCCCAAACTGTGCTAACTTTGCGCCTTCGAACTGGAGGCAATACAAGAACCTCCCCTCTCCCGCGCACTGCGATTCCCCAAGCCCCGTCCCCAAGAGCAGTCCGACCCTCCCTGCGCACAACCAACGCCCTCCTGCGACTCGTCCACCGCACGGCCGTCCGCATTCGTTCTGCGCACCCGCATTCACCTCGAATAGTTCGAGGTGAGAAAGACCCCAACTTCTGGGGTCAAGATTTTTAGACCTACTGTTAGTTGTGATTCGAAAGTGAGCAAAAGGCTCTTCATCGGGAACCTCGCTTGGTCAACGACCGAGGATTCCCTTCGTGCTGCCCTGGAAGAGGGCGGCCGCACCTGTGAAAGCGTGCGCATTATTATGGACCGGGAGACCGGTCGTCCACGTGGTTTCGCATTCGCCGAGATGGCGAGCGAAGAAGACACGCAAGCAGTCATCGGCGACCTGAACGGTCAAGAGCTCGATGGCCGTCCCCTGCGTGTCAATGAAGCTGAAGATCGTCCCCCGCGCCGTGATGGTGGCGGCGGCGGCGGCGGCGGCGGCGGTGGTTACCGCGGCGGCGGCGGCGGCGGCGGCGGTGGCGGTGGTTACCGCGGCGGCGGCGGCGGCGGCGGCGGCGGCTGGGACGGAAAGCGCGGCGGTAAGCGCGGCGATTCCGGCGGCGGCGGCGGCGATAGCGGCGGCGATTCTTGGGGCGACAATTGGTGATCCCCTGGGGAGAGTGCTAAAGCCACCTTCCTCACCACCCCAGCGAAGCAGCCAATACGTGCTGTGAGCGCTGTTTGAATACGCGGAGGCGCGGTTCCAATCGGAACCGCGCCTCTTCCTATTGGGACCTGGCCTCAAGGGGCATCGGGGAGCATCTTGATCTCGATGCGACGAAACTCCAGAGGGTGGGACTCTGACTGCAGAGAGAGAGTTCCCCCTGTGAGCAACAATGCATCCTCTTTGATCAAGAGCTGGGCTTCGGAGTCCCTGGAATCCAGTTGTGGTGCGGTGTACTCCATCACAAGCTCGTCTCCCAGGAAGTGCCGGATGACCTCGCCCCCGCGCACCTCTACTGTCACCCAAACCCAGTCATCCCCATGACAGGTCTCGGATGTGGAGTTGATGCAGTGGCGCCTCTGGAGACTCTCCCCCATGACCACGTTGGTGCCCGGGGTGCAGAGATTGGCATTGGTGCGATTGTTCGTTCCATCGCCCCCCAACAGTTGCATCTCGATCGAGACCGGAAACTCTTGATCGATAGCCATGGTCTTCGGATCTTGCCCATGCAGCATCAGACCGCTGTTGCGCAAGGCCCAGCCAGCGCCACCCTCCATCTGCTCGCCAAAGAAACGGTACTCCACGCGCAGCAAGTAGCGCGAGAGAGGTACGTCATAGAACAAGTGCCCGTAGCGGGCAGCAAATTTGCCACCGTAGTTCTCGTAGCCAATCCTGATCGATCCATTTTCCACGCGAAAGGTCTGATAGGGGTCCTCGCCAAGAGCGTGCCCGCGGATCTTTGGCGTCCAACCGTCAAGCGTCTTGCCGTCAAAAAGAGTGACCCAGTCGTTACTGGCTAAGAGAGCAACATTGTCGTCGCGGGAATCGATCGTCTCGGGAGCAACAAGCTGTTCTTGTGTGCCACTCTGACAACTCACAATCACGAAACAAAAAATCAGAGGGTGCAGGTGTCGGGACATGTATGCAGCTTAGCGTTTACCTGGGGAGCTTCGGGGCAAGTCGGTTGGTTCAATCCGCTGGGCCACAATTCTCCTGTAGCCGCCAGCTTCATAGAGACACAACACCGCCCCATCCTCGCAAACGAGCAGGCAGGAGTAAGCCGAGGGCCCCGGGTCCAGGAGGGCGGACCAGGGCCACGTTGCACCATCATCAAAAGAAGCGCGCAGGGTCATACGCTCGCGACCCTTG
>DUBE01000016.1:16614-40010 GCA_012960475.1 Planctomycetota bacterium | reverse complement strand
AGGCGGCCCTGGACCAATCCTGGCGCCCTGTTCTTGCTGTGAGCGCCCAAGGAGAGGAAGGAACCGAAGGAACACTCGCTGAGGATGGCCTGCTGTTGCTGACGGGTCCGAATCCCGAGCGGGAGCACCTTGCTCTGACCTTCAACAGCGAGCCCACCAGAGCCCTGCGCTTGGATGTGGTCAGCGATTCGCGTCTGCCCCGCGGCGGCCCCGGTCGATCTCCTGGCAATGGCAACTTCGTTCTCAGTCACTTGAAAGCGCGGCTGGTGCCCGAGTCCACTCTGCTGCCGCAGGCTAGGTTCGTGCGTCTCGATCTGCCCGGAGAGAACAGGATTCTCTCCCTGGCCGAGGTGGAGATCATCTCTGGGGGAGTCAACGTGGCGGGGCGCGGGGTTGTGACCCAATCCAGCGTGGACTACAGCGGCCCCCCGGAGTTGGCGGTGGATGGCAATACCAGCGGCGTTTTTAGTGACGGATCCGTGACTCATACGCGTGCGGAGGCGAATCCCTGGTGGCAGGTCGAGTGGCCCACAGAGCAGATCATAGAAGAGGTCATCATCCACAACCGCACCGGCCCAGCCCTGGAGGTGCGCCTGGCGGGTGTGCTGTTGAGTTTCTTGGACGACGATGGCGAGGTCATCTGGCGAACGGGTCTTGAGAGTGTGCCCACCCCAGCGCTTGGATTCCAACCCGGCCGAGATCCCCTGCTCGTGCCCATCCAAAAAGCCAGCGCGAGTTTTTCCCAAGCCGATTGGGGCGTAGAGAATGCAATCGATCTGCGTACGGATGGGGGATCCGGATGGGGCATTTCGCCTCGGCAGGGGAGCAGTCAGCGGGCTCTGTTTGACCTTGGGTTTCTGGCCCCGGCGGGGGAGTGGACTTTGGAATTGTGGCAGGACTATGGCAGCCAGCACACCATCGGCGCCCTGCGATTGGCTACCAGTGCTGCCATGGGACCAATGCTGGCCCTGGAATCTTCCCTGCGCAAGATCTATCTGGCTGCTGATCAGGACCTGAGCCTGGAGGATCGGTCCCGCCTCGTTGCTCAGGCCCGGGCCACGGACCCTGGGCTGCTGGTCTTCCAAGAGCAGATTGATGTTCTTCAAGTGGAACTCAGGGCTCTGCCTCGCACCAAGACCCCAACCATGGTGGCACTTGCCTCGGACAAGCAGCGCGAAACCCATGTATTGGTCAAGGGCAACTTTCTTTCGCCAGCGAAACAAGTTTTCGCGGCGATGCCCGCTGCTTTTGTTCGGGAGACTTCCAACCCTGAGCCAACTCGACTGGACCTGGCCCGCTGGCTCTGTTCCCCAGACAATCCCCTTACCGCTCGCGTGCAGGTCAATCGCCTTTGGGCGCGTCTGTTCGGCGTGGGGCTCGTGCGCACAGAAGAGGACTTTGGTCACCAGGGCAGTACCCCAAGTCACCCGGCCCTCCTGGATTGGCTGGCCCTTGAGTTTGTCGCATCTGGTTGGGATCAGAAGGCCATGCTGCGTACTTTGGTGTTGAGTGCCACCTACCGTCAAGATGCGCTGCAGGACGCGCAAAAGGCTGATCTTGATCCGGACAACCGTCTGCTTTCCCGCGGACCGCGCGTGCGGCTCGAAGCGGAGATGGTGCGCGACCAGGCCTTGGCCCTGAGTGGATTGCTGACTCAAAAGCTGGGGGGCAGGAGCGTCTTTCCTCCCCAGCCCCCGGGTCTTTGGCAGGCGGCCTTCAATGGCCAGCGGGACTGGAAGACCGACAGGGATGAGAATCGCTTCAGGCGCGGCCTATATGTTTTCCTGCGGCGCACCACGCCCTATCCCATGCTTGAGATCTTTGATGCAACCTCGCGAGAAAGTTGCACCATTCGCCGCATCCCCACAAACACGCCCCTGCAGGCTCTTGTGACTCTCAACGACCCGGTCTTTCATGAAGTGGCCGTAGCCCTGGGTCGGCGGATCGTGCAAGAGGGCGGGCTGGGTTCCGTCGAGCGTGCGGCATACGCCCTGCGCATGATCCGCCTTCGTCCGCCTGATCCCGAGCGTGTTGAGATCGTGCAACAACTGGCTGAGGCGGAAGAGCAACGCTTTGGGGAGGATCTCGAGCAGGCCTTGAGCTTTGCGGCGCCCAAGGACTCTCCCCTGGAGGGACTGCCTGAGGGTGCCGATCCAGCGGAGTATGCCGCCTGGACCTTGGTGGCGGGAGTCCTGCTGAATCTGGATGAGGTGTTGGTCAAGTGAGCGCATCCTTGCATCCCTCCAGGCGCAATCTCCTGGCTGCCGGCAGCGCCAGTCTGGCTGGGCGCGCCCTGGGCCAGGGTCCCTCCAGTACACCTCGGGCCAAGCGCGTGATCTGGTTGCAGATGGCTGGAGGACCGCCGCAACTCGACATGTTTGATATCAAGCCAACCCTCAACCGGCTGCACGGAACCCTTTGTCCCCAGGAGTTCATTGAGGGTAAACGGTTGGCTTTCATCAAGGGACGTCCGACCTTGCTCGGTTCCCCCTGGCGTAGCTATCAGGTGCCCAGCACTGGCTGGACCGTCAGTGAGCACCTGCCTCACTTCGCTTCAATTGCCGAGCACACCACCCTGGTGCGTTCCATGCATACGGATCAGTTCAACCACGCCCCTGCTGACCTGATGATGTTCACGGGCAATGCCCAGCCCGGTGCGGCATCCATGGGTGCTTGGGCCAGTCGGGAACTGGGCAGTTTGAACCCCAATCTGCCGAATTACTGCGTGCTGATTTCTGGAGGCAGTGATCCCACAGGAGGCAAGAGCACCTGGGGGGCGGGGTTCTTGCCAAGCCAGCACCAGGGAGTGCGTTTGCGTAGCACGGGAGAGCCGATCCTCTATGTGCAGGATCCCGCCGGGCTTTCCCGCCCCGGTCGGCGAGCGGGGCTTGATGCCCTCTACCGACTGAACGGCATGACTTGGAAACAGAGCGCTGATCCGAATGTGCGCAGCCGTATGGAGCAGTACGAGTTGGCCTGGCGCATGCAGAGCAGTGTGCCACAGGTGGCCGACCTTGAGAGTGAACCAGCGCACGTGCTCAAGGACTATGGCGTGACCCCGGGCAAGGCTTCGTTTGGTTCCAACTGTCTCTTGGCTCGGCGGCTGGTGGAATCCGGTGTGCGTTGGGTGCAGCTTTTTGATTGGGGCTGGGATTTGCACGGCACGAACAAAGGCGACGACCTGGTGGATTCCTTCCCCAAGAAGTGCCTTGCTGTGGACCGACCCATTGCAGCTCTGGTGCGCGATCTTCATCGCCGAGGGTTGCTCGAGGATACCCTGGTCGTCTGGGGCGGAGAATTCGGCCGCACGCCCATGAACGAGGCCCGTTCTGGTTCTACCCGTCTGGGCCGCGACCACCATGGAGGTTGTTTCAGCATGTGGTTCGCCGGGGCTGGAGTGCGCGCAGGAGAGGTGTTCGGCGCCACGGACGAACTGGGCTACAGCATCGTGCGTGATCCCGTTAGCGTGCGCGACTTGCAAGCCACACTGCTCTGGTCCCTGGGTATTGATCCCTACTCAACCAGCGTGCGGCACCTGGGATTGAACAGGCGCTTGATCGGCCCGACTGACGAAGGCCGTATCATGTACCACTGGTTCGGATGAATTGTCTATGACTCGCAGCAACTGGATGACCCCCGAGTGGGAAGGTGTACCCTTCCTGATACGCCGCGAAGTCGAGGACTTTGAGGTGCAAGAGGTGCCCGCCTATCCTCCTAGCGGCGAAGGTGGGCATCTTTTTGTGACCATTCAAAAGTGTGGGCTCGACACTTCGCGGGCCAAGCGTGTCTTGGCCAAGCACTTTGATCTCGATCCACGCTCGATCGGGCACGCGGGACAAAAGGACGCCCGTGCGGTGACGCGTCAATGTCTGTCCCTTGAGGGGGTTTCGGTGGAGGACGCCCTGGCCTTTGAACATCCCCGCGTGCAAATTCTCGATGCTGTGCTGCACGGTCACAAGTTGCGCCGGGGACACCTGGCGGGGAATCGCTTTCGGATCCTGCTACGGGACCTGCCCAAGGGCAGCATGCCCGCGGTGCAAGGGGTCTTGGATCTCTTGCAACAACGCGGGGTGCCCAATCGCTACATGGCTCAGCGCTTTGGGGTTCGCGGGGACAACGCTGATCTTGGGCGAATGTTGGTGCTCGGGGACCCAAGCGGCGCGCGGGAAAGGGCCCGAGCCCAGGGCCACAGCCACTGGTCCAATGCCCTGCGGAAGTTGATGCTGGGGGCCTGGCAGTCCCAGATTTTCAATCGGGTACTCGAGGCGCGCATGGCTTGGGAGGGGGGACTTGAGACCGTTATTCCTGGAGACCTGGCGATTCGTCACGAGAGCGGCGGGATTTTCTTGGTGCAAGACGAGGCTGATGCTCAGCGAGCACGGACCTTGGAGATCAGCGCCAGCGGCCCCCTGCCCGGTTGCCGGGCGCGCTTGCCCGAGGGCCCCGTCCTGGAATTGGAACAGAGACTCTTGAGCGAGGACGGGGTCAGCCAGGAAGACCTCACCCGTAAGGGCCCGCTCTTGTCCCGACTTGGAACACGGCGGCCCCTGCGGGCCTTGCTCACGGAGATCAGTCTGGAAGAGACCACTGAGGGGCTGCTGCTCGCCTTTCGGTTGCCTGCGGGCAGCTTTGCCACGGCGGTCATCGACGAAATCGGCAAGGGCCGGGGTGAGGGCTGGGGGCTTTCGGCCACGGCTTCCCAAGGGGAAGTGCAGTAGGGACAGTTTCTCTGCCGATGAAATAGGGTCCATGCAGCCTTATTCCGCCGATTCCGCCCATCTCGCCGACAGCTCGGGTGCTTTTCCCGAGGCCGCGGGAACTGCTGATGACTCCGGGCGCCCTGCCCTGGGGCGCGGCCCTGATCGACGCAGGACGCCTACTCCGCGCTTTTCCCTTTACGCATTGTTTGGAGGTCGACGTACCCAGGTACGACGCGAAGGCGAGCGCGAGGGAACCTTCGTGGATCGCTACCGCCGGGGAGTTGTGCTGCTGATCGCCTGGACCGCCTTGATGAACGCCGGAGACAGCACCTTTACCCTGATCCATCTGCAGTCCGGAGGCATCGAGCTCAATCCCGTGGCAGAGTTCCTCTTGCAGACCGGGCGCGTGGGATTTGTGCTGACCAAGGCCTTTTTCATCACCCTTGCTCTGCTGGTGCTGGTCTTGCACAAGAACTTCGTTCTTGCTCGCTGGGGCCTCTTAGTGGCTGCGGGGACCTACACACTGCTGAATGTCTACCACCTGAGCCTGTTTTTCTGATGGTTGTCAGCCCGGCTCCGGACCGCCGGGGGGGGCCAGGGAGAGGTCGATGGAGAATCCGGAGGTCTGTGGCGCTAGGATAAGTCCCCTGGGCTGACCCCCGGCAGCGGCCGGGCGGGAAGAAAGCCCTTTCCTCAGCGTCTGACTCCCGTGCACGAGACCCCCTCGATTCTGATTCCCGGCGGTGCTGGCTTCATCGGCCGGGAGTGTGCCCGGGATTTGCTGACCCGCGGGTTGCGTGTGGTGGTGATTGACGATCTGTCCGCAGGGGATGAGCGAGAACTGGCTTGCATGGCCCCCGGGGCAGAGTTCTTGCGTTTTGATCTCAGGGACCAGAGTGAACTGAGCGCGGTGTTGCTTGACGCGGGGCCTTTCCACACGGTTCTGCACCTGGCCGGCCGCGTGGGAGTCTCAAGAGTTCTGCAGGATCCACAAGGCTGCCGCTCCCTGACCCGTGAACTGGCGCAGTCCCTTGCGGGCGCTCTCGGGAACCTGCCTCGCGCCCAGCGACCGCGACTGCTGGCCGCTTCCACCAGCGAGGTCTATTTGGATTCTCCCGGACCTCTGGATGAGAACGCGCCCCTGCGGTCTCCGGATGGTCAAGGCCGTTGGGCCTATGCGGGCTCTCGGGTGGAGGCAGAGGGACTTTTCGATCGTGTGGATCTGGCGGATCGTGAGGGGCGCGGGCCGATTCATCTGCGCTTTTTCAACGTGACTGGTCCCGGCCACGATCCCGCCGTGGGAATGGTCCTGCCGCGTTTCATACAGGCGGCCCAGGCTGGTCGGCTGCTGCCCGTCTACGGGGATGGCTTGCAGGAGCGTACTTTCGCCCATGTGCGGGATATCGCAAGGGATCTGGGAGACTTGATCGAGAGGTGCAACGCTCCGGCGGGACCCTTGAATCTGGGTGGAGTGGCTCACACCACAGTGTTGGGTTTGGCCCAGATGGTGCTGATGGAGGCCGGGCGCTCTGTGGGGGACATCGAGTGCTTGGATCCGCGCGAGGTACATCCGTCCTTCGAAGAGGTGCGCCATCGGGCACCCCAGTTGAATCGGGCGCGGCAACTGGGTCTGGCCCTGGCGCACTGCAGTCTCTCGCAGTTGGTCGAAGAGATGTTCGCCTCTGCAGCCGACGACCCCACTGCTGCCGATCCATCCAGCCCCCGTCCCTCCCCTTTGTGCGCATTGCCCGCGTCCTGACCCGTCTGAACCTGGGAGGGCCTGCGCGCCAGACCCTGGCCAGCGACCCCCTGCTCCGCGCCCGGGGCCACAGTCTGCGGGTCTTCTGCGGGCAGCCTGAAGCAGGCGAGGGCAATCTGGCGGATCTGTTGCGCGCCAGGGGAATCGAGGTGCAGGAGATTTCCGGACTGCGCAGACGGCCCAGCCCCTGGGGTGATTTTCGGGCGGGCCGTGCTCTGCGCAGGGCCTTGCAGGACTTCCAACCTGATCTGGTTCACACCCACGCCTCGAAAGCCGGTTGGCTTGGAAGGCGCGCGGCCTGGGCCTTGGGTCTGCCCACGGTGCATACCTTTCATGGCCATGTGCTGGAGGGCTATTTCTCCGATTCGGTTTCACGCTTCTTGGTTCGAAGCGAGCGCCGCATGGCGCGCCGCACAGATCAGGTTCTGGCTGTGGCCCACGCCACCGCCGATGACCTGGTTCGGCTGGGTGTCTGCTCGGAAGAGGAGTTGGTGGTGGTCCCTCCGGGAGTGGACCTGGATCCATTCCTTTCCATTCGCGCCCGCTCCGGGTTCCTGAGGCGGCAGGTGGGGGCGGGCAGCGGGGACTTCCTGGTGGGAGTGGTCGGGCGCCTGGCCCCGGTCAAGCGACCTGAACTGGCCATCGATGTATTTGAGCTCTTGTGCCAGCGGCACCCCCAGTTGCACCTGGTCTTCATCGGAGACGGAGCCCTCTGGGGCAATCTGGCTCAGCGCATCGAAAATGGACCTCCAGAGGTAAAAGAACGGGTGCACATGCTGGGCGTTCAAGTCAACATGGTGGCGGTAATGAGTGATCTGGATGCTGTGCTGTTGACCTCCTCCAACGAAGGAGCCCCCGTCTGTCTGCTGGAGGCCGCCGCATCGGGTTTGCCGGTGGTCGCCAGCGGAGTGGGGGGAGTGCCTGAGGTCGTGGCCCATGAGCGCAGCGGTTGGGTCGGGGAGAACGTGGATGAATGGGCCTTTGGCTTGGATCAGTACCTGGGTGATGAGCGCCTTGCCAGGGAAAGCGGGCAGCGGGGGCGGGTGCGGGTTGCCACTCGTCACGGGGCGGCCGCATTGGCGGATCGTCTGGAGGCTGTCTACTCATCAGTGCTCGGTCTCGACGTAGAGGCCCCGGCTTCCCCGGAGGTTTCCCTGTGAATCTCTTGATGGTGAGTGGCGACCGCCAGGTCTCAATCGGTGAACGCGGTCCCTTTGACTCCATGCAACAGGAGTTCTCCAAGCACTTCGAGCGTATCGATGTGCTCTGCCCCAATCCTGGCAAGCCACAAACCGTGTCAACCATGCATGGCAATGTGCATCTGCATGTGGCCCCCTGCGGTCGACTGGGTACTGCTCGCTGGATTGTCAACAAGGGCTCTGGCTTGATCGAGGAGCACAAGCATGAGGCAATCACCTCCCACGACTACGGCTGGTTCTACAACGGCCTTGGTAGCGCCCAGCTCTCCTCACGAACGGGTGTGCCCTACCTGTCGGAGATTCACCATGTGCCGGGCTATCCCTTTGCGGCGGACTGGCGCGAGCGTCGGGACCGGATCATCGCCCGGGCCTACCTGCGTTTCGCACGTCGACGCGCGGCGGCCTTTCGGGTGGTCAACCACAAGCAGATGCCGGACCTCTTGTTGCGCTGGGGAGTTCCCGCTGCCAAGATCATGGTGCTACCTTCTGTGTATCTTGACCTGCGGGTATTCTGCCCATCAGAGTCCGCGCCAGAGAAGATCTACGACTTGTGTTTCGTGGGACGCATGGTCAGCAACAAGGGCATTCCTCATGTGCTGAGCGCCCTGAAAATCCTCAAGGGACGGGATCAGGATTACTCCATTGTGCTGGTGGGTCGGGGTCCTGAGCGAGAGCGTTGGCAGGCCCAGGCCAGAGCATTGGGCGTGCGTGCCACCTGGATCGAGTGGGTCGATCGGCCCGAAGACCTGGCCCAGATCTACTCCCAGAGCCGGCTCGTGGTTTGCGCTTCCTCCTGCGAGGGAGGGCCGCGCTTCACGGTAGAGGCCATGGCCTGTGGGACGCCGGTGGTCTCCACCCCGGTGGGGGTCATGTGGGATCTGTTGGCGGACGGACGTTGCGGGCGTTTGACCGGTTTTGATCCCTGGAGCATGGCGGCTGCATTCTCCGAGTGTCTTCTGGACGAGGGCGTGCGCCTTGTGATGGGGCAAGAGGCTGCCAGGGCGGCCTTGCCCTATGAGCGGGCCCGGGCTATAGCCACCTACGCTGACGGCGTCAAGGCCCTGGCGGCCATGCGGCAGAGCTAGCAGGGGATCGGGCCTGGCCTTGGGATCTCACGCCTCGCGGGGCTAGACTGACTGCCCGTGCGTCTTCTGTTCATCACCCAAGTCCTCGACCGCAACGATCCGATTCTGGGCTTTGCCGCCCGTTGGATTGAGGGGCTCGCGCGCCTGACCGAGCAGGTGCGGGTGATCGCATTGGAAGTCGGGGACACTGATGGTTTGGGAGCCAATGTGGACTGGCGGGTTGTGGGACGCAGCGGCCGCATCAAGCGCTACCTGTTGTTTCGGCGCTACCTGCGAGAGGCATTTGGGGAGGGCTTTGGACATGTCTTGACCCACATGGTGCCGCGCTATTCCCTGCTGGCGGCGGGCCCCGCCCGAAGGGCAGGAGCGCGCCACTTCATGTGGTACACCCATTCAGGGGTGGACGCTCGCCTGCGCCGTGCGGTGCAAACAGTCGAGTGCGTCTTTACTGCCAGCGAGGAATCCCTTGGGCTGGACCTGCCCAACAAGGTGGTGACGGGGCATGGGATTGATCTTTCGTTCTATCCCCGGGTGGAGGCCTCGACTGGGTTGCCGCAGGTGCTCTTGTCCGCCGGGCGCCTGACGCCCTCCAAGGATCCGCTGACGATCCTGAAGGCTCTGGCCCTGTTGCTGGAGGAGGGGCGCGATGTGCGGCTTGAATGGGCCGGTGGCGCCCTGGCCCAAGGGGATTCTGCCTTTGGGCACCAGGTGAAGGAACAGGTGCGCTCCCTGGGCTTGCAGGAACGGGTACTGTTCCACGGGCCCATCGCCCCGAGCGAGATGCCTGCGCTCTATCAAAGGGCTGGTTTGTTTCTCTCCGCCAGCCGCACGGGCAGCGTGGACAAGGTGGTGCTCGAAGCCATGGCTACTGGGCGCGGGATCGTGACTTCCAATCCGAGCTTCCCGCCCTTGCTCACCTCTCTTGGTGCAGAGAGAGCTGCGAGCCTCGTCTTTGAAGAGGGCAATCCTGAGGACCTGGCTGCCAGGACCGGAACTCTTCTGGATCTGGAGGCGTCAGAGCAGACCACCTTGGGGGACGATCTGCGGGGCATCATCGAACGCGACCACGAGGTGGATGCTCTCATGCGGCGATTGGTGGAGCATATGGGGGCAGGCAGATGAGCCCTGATCCCCTGGATCGGGTAAGTGTGGTGATCGTCTCATGGAATGTGCGCGCTCAGTTGCAAAGAGCCCTGAAACTCCTGGCTTCGGCGCAGGAGTTGGAGATCATCGTGGTGGACAACGCCAGCGAGGACCAGAGCGCCGAGATGGTGGCGGCTGAGTTCCCCTGGGTGCGACTGGTGCGCAATCAGAGCAACACCCTCTATGCCCCGGCGGTGAATCAGGGAGCTGCCCTGTGTGAGCGGCCTTGGCTGCTGTTGCTCAACCCCGACTGTGAGGTCGCGCCGGAGACCTTGCGCCCCTTGGCCCAGTTTCTCAAGGAGAACTCCGAGTACGGGGCTGCCGCCCCCCTGCTCACCGATGGAACGGGCCAGGCGGCTCCGGGGATCATGGAGGCCCCTGGGTTTTGGACGCCGCTTTTCTTTGGGACGCCGCTTGAGCGCTGGCTGCCCAACAGCCGTGAACTCAAGCGCTGGTTCTGTCGAGGTAGGGATTACTCTCAGGATCAGGATGTGCCTCAGCCCCCGGCGGCTTGCCTGCTGGTGCGGCGCAGCAGCTGGGATCTGTTGGAGGGCATGGACTCAAACCTGGCTCTGTTTTTCAATGATGCGGATCTCTGCCTGCGCCTGATTCAAGGTGATCAGCGCATCCGGCTCTTGACAGGGCTGCGTGCCCTGCATCGCACGGGCAGTTCCACTCGACAGCTGCCGGATTTCGCAGCTCATTGGCACCGGGATCGCCTGCGTTATCAGCGCAAGCACTTTGGTTTCTGGGCCGGGCCCTTCGTGAAACTCTGCACCTCTTGGTCCCTGCTGGATCTGCTGCTGCGGGGCTTTTGGAGTCGCCTGCGGGGCCGACCCGCGGAACCCGCCCTCCCCTTGCTGCGAGCTTTTGGGAGGTTTGTGCTTCAATGAGTTCCAGTCAATCCGTGCGTGCGGAATTCACTGAGCCCCTGAACCGGGTGCTTGCATGGATGCTCTCATGTCGCAATGCCGAGGGAGCGATCATCTGCCCTTACCACAGGATCGAGCACACCGGAAAGAGTGCCGGGGCTCTGCTGTTGGCCTGCGCCCTCGCACGCCATGACCCAAGAGCGGACTTCGATTTCCTGCTTGGCGTGGCTCGTGAGCAGGCCCGGCGTCTGGTTGGGCGGCTTGAGCGCGAAGGCGACAGCACCTGTTTCACCTTTCGGCCAGGCAGACACGATCCTTACAACTGCTCGAACTCGGTGATCGATGCTAGTGCCTGCAGCGATGCCCTGGTGGAATGCGTGCAGATCTTCGGGGAGCACCTCGAAGACCATGAAGTGGAGACTTTCACCCATGCGGCCGTGCTCTGCGCCCAGACCTACCTGCGCTATTGCATCGTGGACAAGGGCATTCCCGCTCAAAAGGCTTGGGCCATGACCGGTGCCGCCCAAGCCTTTCGTTTGAGCAAGCACCAGGTACTGGAGTTGTCCGTGCGCGAAGGTGCGCGTATTCTGGCCGAGGTTCAGCGAAGCGATGGGAGTTATCCCTATCACCCGCTCGAATCCGGCGCCGGGCACCCGGGAGCCGGGGATGCTTCGAGCTACTACCAGTCCCGGGTGACAGCTTTCCTGGCTTTTGCCCTGGAGCGGGCTGGGCACGATCCAGGAGCCAGCCCCTGGGCCGAAGACTTGCAGCGGGGCATCGATTTCCTGCTCGGCTTGATGGGGCCCGATGGGATCAAGGCAGGCCTGGTGGAGGCCAAGCCCTGGTATCACGGGGCCAATTACGAGGTCGCCAGTCACCCCTTTGATCTCTACGCCCTGGGTGTTGGCCTTGTCCATTTGAAGGATGCCCGTTGCGCCTCGGCGATGTTGGCGAGTTTTAGCTCCTGGTCCCGGCATCTGTTGCCCAGTGGGCAACCGCAGAGCCACCTGCCTGGCCCCGATCGCAGCAGCAGCTACCAGTGCCCCATGTTCTGGGCGGCCCATGCCTCCTGGGTGGCGCGCGCCCTGCCCATGTTGGAGGAAGCGGCCAACGCACCGAGTTCCAAGGCAGAAGTTCCTTCCACGCGCCTGTTTCGTGACACGGGTCTGGTCCGATTGGAGAGTGCCACCCTCAGCGCTTGGGTGCGCGGTCCCCGGCCTGCGGGGAACCTGCACCATGGCAGTCTCCTTGGTGCGGGCCTGATTCGGGTTGTGGACATGGCAGGGCAGGAGTTGCTTACGCGCAATCCCCGTGCAGCCAGTCAGGAAGGGGAGTGGCATGGGCGTTCGGGTCTGCCCCGTTGGCCCGCTGCCTGGGGGGCCAATCGGGCGGAACTCCGTTTTTCTCTCTGGTTGGCGCGTAATGCACTCCGTGGTCGGGAACTTTCCCGGGCCATGGGGATTCCATGGGGCGTTTTCTGCGCTGGGATCCTGGGCTACGGCTCCCCCGTTGTCTCCAGCAGCAGCGATCGCCAGGCCACCCTTGAACTGCTTCCCGAGGGCGTCCGCGTGCGAGGTGTGTTGGCGCACATGGATGGCTCGCGCATTCCCGGAGCGGATTTTGAGCGCAGCTTCACTCTTCAAGATGGGGGCCTGCTTGTGCGAGAGACATGCGCTTGGGGTGTGAAAGCTCGTCAGACTGTCCCAAAACATGCCACCCATGTGAGCCAACAAGAGGGTGCGCTTTCCTATTTGCTCGCTTCCGCGCAAAATGGGTTGCGCACGTAACACTTCGCAATCCCATGACTTTCGCACTGATCACCGCGGCCCGTGATGAAGAAGACGCCATTTGCGCTCTTGTGCAATCGGTGCTGGCCCAATCCGTGCGGCCGGACCGTTGGGTGATCGTCAGCGATGGTTCGCGTGATCGCACTGAAGAGATCGTCGAGAAGCTGATTCTCAACGAGCCCTGGATCACCCTTGTGTGCATTGAGGGGGGGCAGCAGAGGGACTTTGCTTCCAAGGCTTACGCTCTCCAGCGTGGGCTGGCAGAATTGGGAGAACTGCGGGAGGACTTTATCGGAGTGCTCGACGGGGACCTGCGCTTGGATCCAAAGTACTTTGCCCAGCTGTTGCAAGTCTTTGATGGTGAGCCAGAGCTGGGTCTGGCCGGTGGCCAGATCTATGAGGAGTACGAAGGCAAGCAGGTTGAGCACGATATCTCCCGCGATGCTGTGGCTGGCGCCGTGCATCTTTTTCGCCGTGAGGCTTACGAAGAGACCGACGGTTTCAAGCCCCTCAAGGATGGAGGCGAGGACACCTTGATGGAACTGCAGGTGCGCGCCGCGGGCTGGCAGACCCGCACCGTGCGCGAGTTGGCAGTGACTCACCAGGGTCAGGTCACCAGCGGCTCCGGTGGGCAACTGGCCCTGCGCTTTCGACGGGGCTACCTGAACTGGTGCTTTGGCTACGACCCCATTTTTGCCTGGGTAGCCATTGCCTATCGTAGTCTCCAGGCTCCGGTGATTCTTGGCGGGATCTGTCAGGCGGCGGGGTACCTGTGGGCTGGAATCAAGCGGCCCGAGCGGGTGGTGAGTCCCGAGCTGCGGCGCTTCCTGTTGGCTGAGCAACGGAGCAAGCTGCGTGCTCTCTTGCGTCGGGGTGATCGATTGCGCTGAGTCCTGATTGAGGGTGGTTCCGGCTGTGTTCAGAAACCGCTCCAAGCCAAAGGTTGGGACTCGTTCAGGGGCCTGCTAGGATTGCTCTCCCCATGGGCGACACTCCTCAATCTCCGGCCGCCAGTCCCGGCCGTCTGACCAGCGCGCGGGCTGGGATCAATGCGGGGGCTTTGAGCGGTCTGGTGGCAGCTTGTGTGGAGGGCGGACTGAATGTGCTGGGCGTGGATCCGAGCGTGTTCGTCTATCACCTGCAGAAATTTGGCCTGGGGGCGATCAGCCACAACCTGCCGGGTTGGAACGAATTGCCCGCCCTGCTAGGTGCTTGGGCGGTGACCTACCTGTTTTACTGCGGCGGTGGAATGTTGGTGGGGGCGCTGGCTGGCTCCTTGCTCCATTCTCGTTTGCGGCGCCCTACTCTGACTGGTCGTTATGAGTTGTTGCTGGGCTGGATGGGGGGATGCTGGCTTGGGATCTGGTTGATCTGGTGGTCACGCCAACTGGTTTTCTCCAGTCTGCCCTTCAGCGATCCCCGCCGACTGGTCCTGTTCGCCGTGCTGATGGTTGCGGGCATTCTTCTTGGGCGGCGTGCCGTGCGCTTGCGCCGCCGGACACCGCGTATGGTGCGCATGCTGATTCCATTTTTCATGCTGGCTCTTATGGCTGGCGGCGGACTGTTGCTCGGCAGCTATGTTGCCAAGAGTTCCCGGGGCCGCATCAACGACCGTAACCGGGACATGCCCAATGTTCTGCTGGTGGTGGTGGACGCCCTGCGCCATGACATGTTTGGTTTCAGTGGTGCGCCGGGAATGCGGACTCCACGCTTGGATCAACTGGCTGGAGAGGGCACGGTGTTTCGCGGCGCGCACGCCCAGGCTCCTTTCACCTGGACCAGTTTTGGATCCCTGTTGACAGGCAAGCTGCCCCGGCGGCATGGCCTGGTCTCCATGAAGCCGGGTCTGCGCTGGGGGCAGAACCGCACCCTGGCTCGTTGCCTGGAGGAACGGCCGCGCAAGGATGGAGTGGCGCTGCAGGAGGGGGACTTTGTGCGCGGGGCCTTCATGACCGGCACGGTGAGCCATGGCTCGGGATTGCTGGATGGGTTTGATGTGTACCTCGAAGCGATGGTCGGCCACGGTCAGGTGGATCTGCACAATCCTTGGAGTCGCTTTCGCTCGCGTCTCTTGCCTTGGTTGATTGGTGCCAAGTTTTCCCAGCACAAGGCCAGTACCTATGTGGTGGATTCTGCTGCCCGCTGGATTCACGAACATCGCCATCAGCGGTTCATGGCTTTGGTGCATCTCTACTCGACCCATACGGATTACAACCCGGACATGGACTGTCGTGCGCCCTACGTGGATCCGGCCTACCAAGGGCCTTTTGAACAACTGTTCAATGCCCAGCACCGGGTGCTGATCGAGAAGGGCAGTTACCAGGCGACTCCCGCGGACAAACAGCAGATCGCAGATCTGTACCGCGGCGGGGTAACCCAGGCGGACCGGGACATTGGAGTGCTGCTGGATCAGTTGGCTGCTTCGGGTGTCAAGCGCAACACTCTGGTGGTTGTGACCAGCGATCATGGAGAGTCTCTCGGTGAACACGGCCGCTGGGAGCACAACTGGATGTACGAAGACAACTTGCGCATCCCCCTTGTGTTCGCCTGGCCCGGACATGTGCCCAAAGGGCTGGAAATTGAGCGCCCCGTGGATTCCATCGACCTCCTGCCAACGGTGCTCGATCTGATGGGCTTGGAGCCCCTGGAACATGCCAGTCAACTGCCTGGAGAGCTTGAGCCCCAGACCGTGCAGGGGGAGGATCTTGAGCGGGTGCAGGCGGCGGTGGACGGGATTTCGCTGCTGCCCCTGATGGAGGGCACGGGGCCTGGTCCTGAACGGTTGAGTTTTTCTGAAAACGGGCGCTACCAAAGCGTGAACGACGGCCGCTGGAAGTTGATTGTGCGTCAGCGGCGAATGGTCCCGGGCGCGTTGGACAGCAGTCTCTTGGAGCCACAACCCTGGCAGGCCTGGTGGCAGGCTCAGCACAGCCCCGCAGACGCGCTTGATGTGCGTTTGTTTGATCTGGGAATCGACCCGGCGGAAAAGCTCAATTTGGCGGCCCTGCTTCGCAAGGGTGAGGCTCCCCCCAGCAATTCATTTCGAGCCGAGGCAGATCGCCTTTGGCAGGCGCTTGTGGATTTGGAAGAGCGCATGCCGATTCGTCGAGACATGCTTCAAGGAAGCGCACGGGATGGAGAGAACGAGCTCTTTGAGGCCTTGGGCTATGGCGGAGGCATCGACGGCTAGCCGCGCCATGCACCCGCCCTTGCTGTTGATCGCCAACGCGCGTATGCCCAGTCAACGGGCACAGTCCCTGCAGGTGGCTCAGGCCACTGCGGCTTTGGCCAGGGCTGGCGCGCCCACGACCCTGTGGTACGCGCGACGGCGGGACACTCAAGAGCTTTCCGGTGAGGCTCTCTTTGATCACTATGCGGTGCCCCGCGGAGAGCGGCCAGCAGTGGAGGCGATTCCTTGTCTCGATTGGATTGATCTTGTGCCCCGTTCATTGCAATTCGTGCCTGCCCGCTGCCAAGAGTTCTCCTTTGCCTACAACGCTGCCAGGAAGGCCCGTCGTGCTTCAGGGGCGACCAGGGTGCTGACCCGGGAAACGGAGGTTGCGGGGATGCTGCGCGGTCGGCCGGGTTTGTTCATTGAGTTGCACCGAGTGCCTGGGCATGCCCTGCGCCGCCGGGCCTTGATCCGGGCTGTTGAGGCGGGGGCAAGGGTGATCGCTATCAGTGGCGGCGTGCGCGAGGACCTGTTGGCGCTTGGTTTGCCCACCGAGTCGATTTGCGTGGAGCACGATGGCTACGAGAGCAGTCGCTTTGAATCCCTGCCCGCCAAGAGCGCAGCTCGCGAGGCCATGGGCCTCGATCTTGAGCGCCCAGTGGTGGTCTATGTGGGTGGCCTTCTGGCCTGGAAGGGGGTGGATGTGCTGGTAGACGCGGCTCGCCACCTGCCCGAGGTGCAGTTCTTGATTGTGGGCGGAATGGATCGGGATGTGGCTCGCTTGCGTAAGGCCGCCGAAGGCCTTGGGCAGGTGCAGATAACCGGCTTTGTGGATCCGCGGCGGGCGGCCATTGCTCTTCGCGCTGCGGACATCTCGGTTGTTCCCAACCGGGCCGCCCCTGCGATCAGCGCCCGTTACACTTCGCCCTTGAAGATCTTTGAGGCCATGGCCGTGGGGGTGCCGCTGGTTTGTTCTGACTTGCCCAGCATGCGCGACGTATTGGATGACAGCACGGCATTGTTTGTGCCTCCTGGGGACCCAGCCGCCCTGGCAGAGGCTCTGCGCGATCTCTTGGGGGATGACTCCCGCATGCGGGCCCTTGGGGAGGCCTTGCGCGCCAGGGCGCCGGAGCACACCTGGGACGCTCGCGCCCAGCGCATATTGGATTGGATGGGGGAGCAGGCATGAAGGTGCTCTACCTGACTGATTCCCTTTCGGAACTCGACGGGGTTGGTCGTTATGCCATGTGCTTGATCAAGGCTTGCCAAGAACTGCGGCCAGAACTCAAGCCTGAGATTCTCCTGGCGCGCAAGCATCGGCCCACTTCGGATTTGGTCCCCTCCGACTGGCCCGTTCGCGTGGCTCTGCCTCCGGATTACTTCTACTACATGAGTCCTCTGCGCTTTGCCGCCTGGCGCGCGCTTGGAACCTGGCAGGTCTGGCGTTCGGCTCGTGGGGTGGACTTGGTGCATGCGATCAAGGACTACCCCCACTCCTTGATCGGGGTGGATGGGGCTGGGCTGGCGGGGGTGCCCTGTGTGGCCACGGGGCATGGGACCTATACGATTCAGCCCCTGTTGTCACCTCGTCACGGTGGTCGCGCCCTTGCCACCAGCAAGCGCATGGCAGGCCTCATCAGCGTTTCGAACTATACCTGTTCCCGTTGGATCGAGGCCTTGCCCCCAGGGACCCTTGCGCCGGACCAGCCAAGAGTGGTACCCAACTGTGTGGATGCGGAACGGTACATCGATGTGCCTCAGATCGGCGAGCGCCCCTGGCATCGCTTTCCTTTCAGTCTGACCATCGGTGAGGTCAAGCAAAGAAAGGGTCACCACTTGGGGCTTGGCGCATGGCTGGCTGCGGCCAGAACCCGGCCAAAGTGGCATCATGTGATCGTGGGCAAGTGCTCCGGGGATGACTACGAGCGGGGCCTGCGCCGCAGCATCGAAGAAGCGGGTATGACCGATCGGGTGCATGTACTGGGCAACATTTCGGAAGCGGAAAAGATCGACTTGCTCCAGCGCGCCGAGATTTTCTTACACACGCCGGTTACCGCAGAGGACGGGGGTTTTGAGGGCTTTGGCATTGTCTACCTGGAGGCTTCCGCCGCTGGCACAGCGGTGATCGGCACCCTGGACTGTGGCGCAGAAGACGCGATCCGCGATTCCGTCACGGGGTTCTTGGTGCAGCAGTCCGAGGGCGCAGTGCAAGAGGCCCTGGGGCGCTTGATGGATGACCCTGGCCTGCGCCAACAATTTGGCGCGGCGGGTCGGCTGCACGCTGGGGCCAATACTTGGGAGCACAACGCCCGGGCGGTGCTGGACCTCTATGATCAGGTCCTGGAGGAACGGTCCTGATGCGCATTCTGTTCTTGACTGAAATCGCCGACCCGGGCGTGGGGTCCTCCTCGCGCTTGACCTTTCAACTGGCCCGAACGCTTGAGGCCCAGGGTCATCAGTGCGCTGTGGTCGGAGCCGTGCAGGAGCGGGATGAGGCAACACCTGCCGAGGTGCAGGGTATCTCCGTTTTCCGCCTCTACTCGGACTACCCGGTGCGTTTCCGGGCCTGGCGCAGCTTGCATAACTCCTGTATGGATCAGCCCCTGGAAGAGATTCTGAGGGACTGGCGACCGGATCTGGTGCACGCGCACTTGATTCACACCCACATCGGCTATCACGCCCTGACTCAGGCCAAGCGCCTCGGTGTGGCGGTGGTTTTCACAGCCCACGATGTGATGACCTTCTGTTATCAGAAGCTGACCTGTTTTCATGGGGGTGAAGAGCATGGAGGGCAGGACTTCGATGTTGTTGCGCGGCTTTCGAAGTGCATCCCCTGTCAGCGCTTTCGCTTTCGCCCGGGCCGCAACAGGCGCATCGGTCAGGTGTTGGAACGGGATGTGGATCGACTGACCGTTGTGTCCGATGCCCTGGGAGAGGTGCTGCGTATGAATCAGGTTCGGGTGCACGCCACGGTGCACAATGGCCTGTCCTTGCAGGAGTCTTTGCCGGCTGCGGATAAAGTGGCAGCCTTTCGGCGGAAGCATGATCTGGAAGGCCGCCAGGTGCTGGCTATTGGTGGGCGCCTGCACACCCAAAAGGGAGTCGGCAAGTTGCTTGAGATGCTCGCACTCCTTGTGCCGAAATATCCGGACCTATGCCTCTTGGTGATGGGCAAGGCCGAGATCTACAATCAAGAGTTTTTGCCCCAGGCCCAGCAACTGGGGGTGGCCGATCGGGTTCGCACAAGTGGTTGGCTGAGCGGCGCAGAGTTGCAGCAGGCCTACGCAGCCGTGGATATTTTTGTCACTCCTTCGATCTGCTTTGACACCTTTGGCATGGTCAACTTGGAAGCCATGGAGCACTCGAAACCGGTGATCGCCACTTCTTTTGGGGGCTCCCGGGAAGTGGTGCTTCATGGGGAGACTGGCTTCATCGCCAATCCCTTCGATGTGCCGGGGTTCGCTGGGCGCATTGCCGAACTGTTGCAGGACCCCGCTCTGGCCCAGCAGATGGGGGCCGCCGGGCGCCTCCGGCTGGAGGATAAGTTCACAATTGCCTCCATGGCTGGGGCTTACTTGGAGCAGTACCATGAAGCCCTCGCAGGGGCCTCCAACCCGAGCTGAGGCCTGTTTCAGGGCCTCCAGACTGGAAAGTGATCATCTTCGGACCTGGCGGCCCGCAAATCTCCCGCTGGGGGTAGAGTTTAGGGGGGTGAGGGGTATCGAGATTCCTTACCGAATGATTGGATGATCTGCCTGAAATAATCCGATTGGAGCTATGAGACGCCATGGACCCCGCCGCGCTGGCACCCCGTCGGGCCTCGCCGCGCTGGCACCCGTCCCATGCGCCCTTCATGTTTGACTGATCAATGACCTGCAAGCGATGCGAAAGACTCTCCTGACTTACATCAAGCCTCACGTTCAAGAGGACCCTCTCTCCATGATTCTGGGAATCGGGTACCTCGGGGCAATGCTCGAGCGCGAGAAGATTCCCGTGGAATTGCACGATGAGCGAATCGGTACCGATGCGGACATGAAGGCCGCCATTGAGCGCAATGATGTGATTGGTTTCTCTGCCTTGACCCCGAACATCAGGCGCGCCATCGCCTGGGCAAAGTACGCCAAGGAAAAAGGCAAGATCACGATCATGGGCGGTCCCCACGCCTCAGTAGACCAGGGCGTCTTCTTGGATACGGGTCACTTTGACTACGTGCTCAAAGGCGAAGCAGAGTACACCCTGCCTCAGTTGCTCAAGGCCATTGAGGGCAATGATGAAGCGGCGATCATGGAGATCCCCGGCGTGGCCAGTATGCGCGACAGGGAACTGTGGGTCGACAACCCGGCGCCACCGCTGATCAAGAAGCTTGACGAGTTGGCGGCTCCAGCGCGGCACCTGTTGCCAATGGAGTCCTATTTCCAGAACAACCCTGAGCACCTGATCTACATCTTCACCACCCGCGGTTGCCCCTTCAAGTGCATCTTCTGCCAGAAGGAACTCACTGGCCGTGGTTTCCGGGTGCGTTCCACAGAAGCCATTGTGGACGAGCTCGAACATATCATCAAGACCTACGATCCAGGCGTGATCCTGTTCGTTGACGAGATCTTGACCTTGCGCAAGAAGCGCATCCACGAGATGTGTGACGAGATCCTGCGCCGGGGCCTCAAGTTCGAATGGGTTGCCAACACCCGAGCGGACTGCGTGGACTACCCCTTGCTGAAGCACATGCACCGGGCCGGTTGTCGACGCATCTACTATGGCTGGGAATCTGGCAGCCAGCGCATGCTCGATGTGCTCAAGAAGGACCTGACTCCCGAGGTGATCATCAATGCCGCCCGCATGACTCGTCGCGCGGGGATTTGGGCCAAGGTCTACTTGATTGTGGGTTCCCCAGGTGAAACCAAAGAGGATGTGGCTGAGACCGAAAAGGTTCTGCGTCTGGCTGGGCCGGACCTTATCCGTATATCTGTCTTCAATCCCCTGATCGGAACGGAGTCCTGGGATGCCTACGAGGCCAACCTGGACCTCTCGGATCTTTCGGAGAACTATGTCAGTTCGAATCGTTCGGGCTACCGCCACGAGAATTTCAGTCAGATCGAACTGGAGGAACTGCGCAAGAACATGGTGCGTTCCTATGAGCGCTGGTACTACGCCATGCCCCAGCGCCTGCGCAGGGTCTGGGAGCGGGCCATGTACTACTCCGAGAACCCGGTCTACGGCCGCAAGCGCGTGGGTCGCATGCTTGGTTTGGTGCCTCCGCCCCAGCGGCATGTGGTCACCAGTCACCACTAGGCGCCCTGAAAGTCCCTTTGCTGGGTCGCCGTTCAGCTGGACTGGACCTGGGCCGTGCATTTGCCCATGATGGGGGCATGCGGAGCGTGCTGCGATGACCGGGGACATGTGGGGCGAAGCGAGTTTCGACAATCAGGCAGGTAGCGACTGGTTTGAGGAATTTGTGGCGGACCCGCAACCTGACAAGATCAACGAGGCCCTGATAGGGGCGGAAGGAGCCGAGAAAATCGGGGACTGCCAGCGGGCCCTGGCGGCGGCAGAGGTAGTGGCCTCCTGGCGTGGACAACCACCGGCGGACCTGCCCTTGACTCTGGTGCCTTTCTCTTTTGGACATTCTCCGGCCCTGCCAGCGGAGTTGTTGGCCCTGGCCATGCGCACGGTGCGTGGCCTGCGAGAGGGCTCAATCATGCGGGATCACTGGCGTGGGCAGAAGCGGCTGCCGTCATTCGAGAATCACCTCGATGGCTTGCTGGGGCGCTTGGGTGCGCGGCCGTCGTTGATCTAGGACAACGGCCGGGCGACTAGCTCAGGGCTTTGGTCACTGCCGCAAGTACCTTTTCTTCCATGACCTGGGCGGTCTGCTCGAGTTCGGCGGTTTCTTGCAGCCACAGGTTTCGCTGGGCTTCGTCTTTGAAGTCGGATGCGTTGATGCGCACATTGAGCGCCGCACCGCGCACAGCCAGCCGGCCACAGAGCGCGCCGACTCCTGCATCGGAGAGGGAAGCTCGCATACCATTCTCTGCCATGTTGGCGCAGATCTCGATGGCTTCGACTCCAGCGCGCATGACTGCCAGGGGAACCTCGATTGCCAGGCGTGTGGCGTCCTGGATCGCCACTTCGCGTGCGTCGCCGGAGAGTTTCCAGGCGGCCATGATCGAATTGAAAGCGTCCGTGTCCTTGTCGATCAGCAGAGTCAGTTCCGCATGACAGCGTTTACCGCGCTCGGCCACGTCCGAGAGGGATTCCCAGCGGTCATCCCAGCCCCGCTTGTGGCTGGAGAGATTGGCCACCATGGTGCCCAGGGCCGCTCCGAGAGCTCCCACGGTAGCAGCGACAGAACCACCCCCGGGGGCCGGTGATTCTGAGGCGGTCTCTTCGATGAAGCCCCGCAGGGTCTTGTTCACCAGGCGCGGGACAGCTGTCTTGGCCTCAATCGCGTATTCGATCACTTTTTCGTCTGGATCGAAGGGGCCGAGCTCGTCGAGACCCATGGACTTGACCGCCAGGCGCACCAGCTCCCGGTCGCTGACTCCTGTGGAGCGTTTCTGCAGGCGTAGATAGTGACGCCCTGCGTCCAACATGGCCTGTAAGGGTACGAGCCCCACTGCTTCAGATCCTGTGACCCGGATACCCCGGGCAGCGGCCTTTTCGCAGCAGGTGTCGAAGGCCGTGTGCAGGGGCGTGGTCTCCAGGTCGGTCAAGTTCATGGAAACCTGGGCCACACCATATTCTTCGATGAACCAGCCGATGCCCTTGACGCAGGACAAGGCACCCGGAATCCAAACTGGGTCGCCGTTCTCGTCGCGCACGATCTCCCCGGTCAGAGGATCCGGCTCCCGGCGCATGCGGCCTTTCTCGCGCACATCGAAGGCAATAGCGTTTGCCCGGCGGGAACTGGTCGTGTTGAGGTTCACGTTGTAGGCGATCAGGAAGGGGCGCGCACCCACGGCGGTTGCACCGTAGCGCGGATCAAAGGTCGCGGGCCCGTGGTCAGGTACATGATCTCCGCTTGCCAGTCGATTGGCCAATCCCTCGTACTCACCAGCCCGCACCTGGGCCAGGTTCTTGCGTTCAGGAGTGCGCGCGGCGGATTCATAGAGATAGATCGAGCGCCCCTGTTCTGTCCCCAGCCGCTGGCCCAACTCACGGGCAAACTCGGCGCACTCATCCAGAGTCACGCCGCTGATGGGAATCAAGGGGCACACATCCATCGCCCCAAAGCGTGGATGCTCTCCCTTGTGCTGGGTCATGTCGATGCACTCCGCGCCAACCTTGGCCGCCGCCAGGGCTGCCTCGATCACGGCTGCGGGAGCGCCCACGAGGGTGAATACGGTTCGATTGGTTGCGCGCCCTGGATCCACATCCAAGAGCCAGACCCCTTCGGTGCCGCGCACGGCATCGGAAATACGATCAATGGTGGTCTGGTTTCGGCCTTCACTGAAGTTGGGCACGCATTCGATCAGTTGCTGCATGGCAGGGGGGACAGTGCTTGATGAGGGGGCTGGGTGGGGGGGCACTTTACCTTGTCCACTAATCTGTCAGGGCAGAACCCGGACCAAAAGCATCTTCTTGTGGCTTCAAGGGGCTGGAGGCTTGAAACTGGCGCGGGGGAGGTCAGGATGCTCCCTATGTCCCTTGTCCCCCAAGAGGTTTCCGATGGTCAGATCGGA
>DUBE01000016.1:0-16604 GCA_012960475.1 Planctomycetota bacterium | reverse complement strand
CCCATCACAACGGGCCCGCCCCGGCAAGGCATTTCAACTCGAGAAAATATTGAAGTCGAGCAGGTGGAACTCTACGCCCATGCTTTCGGCAAGACCGATGGGGAGCGGGTGCTCCCCTGGCGCTACCGGGACTCGCCCCATGGGGCTTCGATTACCCTTTTGACCAGGGACACAGGCGGGCAGGCGGTGGGGGGCTATGCCTGCAATGGGCGACGGGTTCTGTCCCACGGCGAATTCGCTGGGGTCGTAGGAGAAACCGGGGATGTGATGACCCATTCAGATCATCGCGGCAAAGGGTACTTTCTTGATCTGGATCGGCGGGCGATGGAGTTGGCCCGGGAGCGGAAGTGGCCCCTCGTGATCGGACTGCCCAACTCCAAGTCTGCGGGGATTTTCATCAGCAAGCTCGGCTGGCTTGGTGTCGGGGCTGTGCGCCCCTGGACTTTTGTCTTGCACGCGGATGAAGCCGCGAGGCAGGAACGTCAGCGGGCCGGGCGACTGGCTTCCATGGGAACTGGCTGGGCTGCCTGGCGCGGCAGCATGCGGCGTGGGGCGCTGCGCAAGAGTTTCTTTGAAAAGGTCAATGTAGTGGCTCTGCCGCGTTTTACCTCTGCCGTAGACGGCTTGTTGGCTCAGGTTGCCCCCCAGTGGGCCTGGTTGCAGGAGCGTAGTGCGGAGTTCTTGAACTGGCGTTTCATCGACGCACCCTCCAACCGTTTCCGCGCCCATGGGGTCTTTGCTCCTGATGGAGATCTGGTGGGCTATGCGGTGGTGCAACTCCCCGAGCGTGGTGCGGCGGTGGGCTATGTCGTGGACCTGTTGGCCCTGGATGACGTGGCCCTGGCGGCGGCCATGGAAGCGGCCCTTGGGCACTTGCACAAGATGGGAGCCAGCGTGGCCCGTGCAACGGCGGTGGAGGGCTCCTGGTGGCAGCAGCAACTCAAGTTCTGCGGGTTCCGGGCGCCGCATACCAATGATCGCAAACAGATCATCGTGCACTTGCTCGATCCCTCTTCGCCTTTGGCTGTAGTGGCCCAGGATCCCAGGTCCTGGTACTTTACAGATGCGGATCGGGATGACGAGACCTGCTCCTGAGCGCGCCATCCCATGAGCAAGCACCTCCTCAAGCAGTTTTTGATCCAGGTCTGGGCGCGGTTCTTGTATCACACGGGTGCCTGGCGATTGGTGGATCGACTGGCCCCCCGGCGGTTGTTGATCCTGGCGGGACACTGCGTGGATGACCCTTTGGTCAATGGGGACCTGCCCGCACACTTGCGCATCCAGCCCCAGCATTTGGAGTCCTTGTTGCGCGCCCTTGGAGGACGCTATCCCGTCCGTACAGTGGCGGGAGGACTCAGGACACTCGCTGATCCCAAGGGGCCGCGCGGAGTGGTGGCCCTCTCCATGGATGATGGATACCGGGACAACCTGACTGCCTTGCCCCAGGTGTTGGCCGCAACCAATGCGGGTTGCACTGTCTACCTAGAGAGTCGCGTCTTGACCGATGGCCGCACCAATTGGGGACACGAGTTTTTTTGGCTTCTGGGTCGCGGAAGGGATTCCTGCGAGGCTTTTGCGCGGTCTTGGGTGGAGATGGACGACAGCAGCGAAGCGGGCTTGCTCTTTCAAGACCTGCTCTCAAGGGGCGCGGCAGATGAGTACAGCATCAAGAAGGTGCTCAAGTACCATTGCGAGCCGAAACAGCGGGACGCTTTTGTGCGTCAACGCTTTGAGGCGCAGGGGGGAGATGGAGCGGGCCTCTGTCGGCGCATTCATCTGGATTCGGAAGGGGTGCAAGAGATGCTGGGCAGTGATGTGGGCGCTGCTTCCATCGAAGCCGGCGGTCACACCCGCACTCACGAGGTACTCTCCAGTCTCTCGGCTGAAGATCAGGCGCAAGAAATCGGAGGTGGGCGCCGGGACCTCGAGGAACTGTTTCCCGGAGCCTGCGGTGCCACCTTTGCCTATCCCTATGGGCGGGCGTGGGACTTCAATCCCGACTCCAAGGCAGCCGTGCGCGCGGCTGGGTACGAAGCAGCTCTGACCACCATGCCCGGGGTTGTGACCCAGGACTCGGACCTCTACGCCTTGCCCCGCTTCATGATCGACGACAGCACCCAACTCCACATGCTGGTGGCCCAGGCCGCGGGTGGGTTCCTGCTCTTGCGGCGCAGGACCTAGAGCGGGTACTCAAAGCCGGCCGGTTCGCCATTGGAGGTAAATATGCTGATGATGATCACCGCGGCGATCACCAGCACGATGGGGGCCAGGATCCAAGTCCAATTGTCCTTGAGGAAGCGCTGCATGGGAATCAGAACGGGGCGGGTGAAATCAGAACAGAGTGTAGATGAAAGGTGCCACAAGTGGTGAGGAGGCCGCCACCACCAGGAGCGATCCCACCGTGAGCAGGATTACCAGGAGCGGCATCAGGTACCAGTGCCCCCGGCGGATGAAGGATCCCATCAGGCCCGCGATGATCGTCACCCGGTCTCCCAGTTTCCAGGCGATGAAGCCAAACAGGGCCAGTACCACAACAGTAGACAGCACTCGTCCCAGGTCCGGCGGCAGGATGCCCAGCAGGGCCGTCGAACCCAAGACCAAACCGAAGACCAGGCCCAGGAGTGCGCCCACAAGTCCGTAGGCGCGCAGGGGTTTCTCCTGGGGGTACAGACGGCAGTAGATGGTTCCGAGTAGCGCCACCAGCAGGAGGTAGAGCAGGGCCGGCGTTGGGAGGGGTGATTTCCCGGGCGCGGGCAGAGTCGCAGCGCTCTCGGCTCCCCTGGGTGCCCAGTCAAGGCGCGCCAGCTCGTCCTGCAGTACTCCCGCCAGCACCCTGTTCCCCGCCGGATTCAGGTGCCAGTCGATGGAGAAGTAGGGCTGCTCGCCTTTCTTCAGGCTGGCGATCAGTGCCTGGCGCGGATCCACGGTGGCGAGGCCTTCGGCGGCGGCGAGTTCCAAGAAGAGGTCCACTGGTCGATTCGCATCCCAGGCATCTCGGGGCAGACCGCTCAAGACCCGGGGACCAAAGACCTCCTGGGCGTAGGTTTCGTCAACAGCGGAGTGAGCAGGGATGGGACAGACGAGCACCTTGGTGTCGGAATTCTCAGCCCAGTGGGCCAAGGCCTTGAGACAGCCCTTGGTATGACGACGGATTGCGTCCTCGTTGGGGCCGCCTCCTGCCAACAGGACTCCATGCTCCGCCAGCAGGCTGTAGCCTTCACTCTCGATACGTGGCAGGGATGAGGATTTCGGCAGGATCAGGCGCGCCAAGGCGCTGCGGTCGCGCAGGGGTGCGGCACCAGGGTCTGCCAGCTCCGCCTGACTGCGCTCTCCCAATTCCGAATAGCGCGGCTTGGGATAGCGCGTGTATTGCTCCTGGGTATTCCAGTAGAGATCGTTTTCGTAGGGCATCAGCAGCACCACATCGGGTTGCCACTTGCTTCCTTCGGACTCCAGCCAGGCCACCGCCTGGTCCGTGGCCCAGCCTTCCGTGCCCACGTTGATTGCCTCGGCCTCGTCGCCCCAGCGGGCGTCCAGAATGTCAACAAACAGGTCTTCGCGCTGTACGGAGTACCCGAGTACAAAGGAATCTCCAAGGCACAGCACTCGCAGTTGCTCTGGATCCTTGCTGTCCGGCTGCACATCCTGGTCCTCGCGCAGGCCCGCGTCGTTGAAGGAGAAGTCGACCGCATACTCCCCGCTGGAGCGGTGAGTCCGCAGACCTGGGGTCTTGCTCCAGCCCGTGACCGCATCAAAGCGGTTGAGGGTCTTGGGGGGGCCAAAACCGAGCAGGCGCAAACCGCCTTCCATGGCTCCACCGAAGAGCAGGATGGCCACCAGGGCGGCCAGTATGGAATTGAAGAGGCGCATGGGCTTTAGCTGACCATTTGCAGGACCGAATCCCCTTCATGCCGCAGGTGGAAGCGTGTCTCGGCGATTTTTTTCTTGGCGTCAGCGCGGATGATGAAGTTGTGCAACAGCAGGAGGTCCATACCGCTCAGGCTGAAAGTGTTGAAGGCGTGGGCCGGAGACTCGACGATCGGCTCACCCTTGAGGTTGAAAGAGGTATTCATCACAACCGGTACGCCGGTCAAGTCGCCGAAGGCCTCGATCATCTGGTGGTATCCAGGGTTCGTGTCCTTGAAGACCGTCTGCAAGCGGCCTGACCCGTCCTCATGGGTGATGGCGGGCAGTACATCGCGCTTCTCCTCGCGGACGGGGGCCACATAGAGCATGAAGCGCGCTGGGAAGTGCTTTTCTGCGTTCGGGATCTCGAAGAACTCATTGGCCCGTTCCTCCAGCACGCTGGGGGCGAAGGGGCGGAAGGCTTCGCGGAACTTGATGGTGGAGTTGAGTTTCTCCTTCATTTCCGCCCGGCGTGGATCGGCGATAATCGAGCGAGCGCCGAGTGCCCGCGGGCCCCACTCAAAGCGCCCCCGGAACCAGCCGCAGACCTGGCCCTCTTCGAGAGCCTTGGCTACGAACTGGTAGAAGGCCTGATCATCGGCGATGTGTTCGTAGGGGATGTCGTTCTCCCGCAAGAAGGTCTCGATCTGTTCGTCAGAATACTCAGAGCCCAAGAATGCATGGTCCAGGGCCGGGCCCCGGGGCTGGTCGCAGATCTGGTTGTAGGCCCAATAAGCAGCCCCTGCCGCGCCCCCGTCGTCCCCCGGGGCCGGGTGGATGTAGACCTCTTCGAAGGGTCCATCCCGCATGAGCTTGTAGTTGGCCACGGAGTTGAGGGCCACTCCGCCGGAGAGGCAGACGGACTTCATGCCGCCAGAGACCTCGTGCAGGTGGTGCAGCATCTTGAGCAGCACTTCTTCGGTTACTGCCTGGATCGAAGCGGCCATGTCGCAGTAGTAGGGATCGAGACTCTTGTCGCTCTCCTTGGGGTCTCGGCGGGGACGACCAAAATGCTCCTCAAAGGCAGTGGACAGGGTGTCGTTTCGTGAGAAGTGGTAGTTGAAGTAGCGCATGTCGTGCCACAGGCTTCCGTCCTCGCCCACCTCGATCAGTTGCTTGATCTTGTCCGTGTAACGCGGTGTGCCATAGGGGTGCATGCCCATCAGCTTGTACTCGCCCTCGTTGATCTCGAAACCGCAATAGGCGGTGAAGGCCGAGTAGAGAAGTCCCAAGGAGTGGGGGAAGCGCATTTCCTTCAGCAACTCGATCTTGTTGCCCCTGCCGATGCCCATTGCGGCGGTGGTCCACTCGCCGGCTCCGTCCACAGTCAGAATGGCGGAGTCGGCGAAGGGTGAGGTAAAAAAGCTCGCCGCTGCGTGGGACATGTGGTGTTCCGCAAAGAGCAGTTTTTTCTTGGGCACTCCGAGCTTGCGTGCCATGTGGGACTTGACCCACAGCTTATCGCTGATCCAACGCTGCATGGATTCCCGAAAGACTCCGGCGGAACGAGGGAAGGTGGCCAGGCCCGTCAGCAGCATTCGTTCGAACTTGACGAAGGGCTTCTCGTAAAAGACCACCCAGTCCAAATCCTCACGGGTGATGCCGCCCTTTTGGAGGGCGAACTCCACTGCCAGCTTGGGCAGGCTTGAGTCGTGTTTGATGCGACTGAAGCGCTCTTCCGAGGCAGCCGCTACCAGTACGCCATCTTTGATGAGGGCGGCAGAGGAATCGTGGTAATCGAATGAGAGGCCGAGAACGTTCATTGGGGGCTGTTGGTCGATCGAGCGTTCAGTCCTGTCGGCGGGCGGCCTTGAGGCCGGTGCCGTGGTCGTCCCAGGCTGTCCAGTTGCCCGATGGCCGCTTGCGCAGATGCAGGGGGTCGGCGCAGCGCTGATAGATCAGGGCCACGGGGCCCAACAGGCCGTAGTAGAGCACGGTCAGCAGGATGCGAGAGAGCATCTGTCCGAAGCGCTCACTGAAGGTCAGAAGGGTCTTGAGCAGGCTGGGGTTGGATTCCATGGGGAGGGGCGTGAGAACGCAAGAGTAAGCTACTTGATCGGCCAAACAAGCACGATTGTGGACCCCTATTGGGGCCTGACCGGAAGCGGGACCGAGGTCTGGGGTCCCAGCCTGCGTCTCTTGGCTTCCGGGAGCCCTAGTGCTTCAGTAGCGCGCCCTTGTAGAGCTCCTCGTAGCCGTATTCCTGGTTTCTGTCGTCATCCCGGTAGATGTCGATCTCGAGCATGGTGCCCGTGGTCATGGCTTCCACGATGGCGGCCAGATCCCGGCGATTTCGCACCAGGGAGGCGGGACGGCTGCCCGCTTCCACGGGGTGCACTGCTGGAATCAGGTCGCCGATTTGCGCTCCTATGTCTGCCGCCGGTCCACCTTGGCGTACTGCCGTGACCACGATATAGGGGGTGCGGCCAGAGGCTACCTCGCGCACCCTGAGGCCCAGATGCTTCCAGAGTATTCCGCTGGTTTTGCTCCAGGGGATCAGGGTCATGCGCACCTCTCGCGGGCCCCGCTGCACCATCAGGATCGAGGCAGCACCTGGAGTCAGTTGCAGGGATGCGTGGGTCCATTCCGCTGGCGTAGCTGCTGGACGATCGGCGATGGACAGGATTCGATCTCCGGCGCAGAGGCCCGCCTGGGCAGCAGGGCTGCCCGTTATCACCGAGGTTACCGTTTGGTCTTCCCCCAGATTGATGCCTATCCAGGCCCGGTGGGCGCTGGGGAAGAGTTCGTCCTCAAGCACATCTCGTACCCGGTCCACCGGGATCGCAAAGCCGATGTTCTCAGCTGAGACATTCATGACTGTGTTGATGCCAATCAGTTCTCCACGAATGTTGAGCAGTGGCCCGCCGCTGTTGCCCAGATTGATGGAGGCGTCTGTTTGGATCAGATCTCGAAAGAGCAGATCCTGGGCCTGAATGTCCCGGTGCAACCCGGAGACGATGCCATTGGAGACCGTGTGTTGTTGGCCATGGGGATTGCCCACGGCCACCACAACTTCGCCCACCATCAGGTCCGAACTGGTGCCCATGCGCACCGCTGGGTAGGGACGGGGAGGGATGTCGATCACCTTGGGGGCGCGCCGCACAATGCCAGCAGAGGTCAGGCCCAGGGGCTGGTCTCCGGAGGCATTGGCGGAATGAGTTGGGTCAAGGCTGCCCTTGTTGGTGATGCGCAGCAGAGCCAGGTCCTCGGCCTCTCGATAGGAAAGTAATTCTGCCAGGTGGCGTACGGGTTCCCCTGCAAAGGAGACCTGAATCCGTCGCGCTCCGCGCACCACGTGATAGTTGGTGATCACATAGCCATCCTCGTGAACCACAACTCCCGTGCCCGCACCTTGGACAGGTATTGTGGTGCTGCCAAAGGGACCGCGCCTGACCATGCGTGATCCCTCGGTTTCAATGAAAACTACGCTCGGTCGCACCGCTCGGGCAACCCGGGTGGTAGGGGTCTCTCGGGGCACATTCGCAAGGGCCTCATAGGCTGCATGCTGTGCTGCGAGGATCTCGTCGGTGTTGCTGGGCTGGACGGGGGTGTTGTCGGCGGGGGCCTGGGCCAGGGCCAGGGCGGATAGGAGGAGAATGCTGTGCATGCCCTCTTGTACGGCCTGGGGGCGATGAGTTGGAGCCTAAATCTGTCAGCAGGGGCCGAGATGTGCCTGCAAGAGCGCTCCAGGCCCAGGTCCAGCAATAGTTGCTGGTGGACCGCACTGGAGTTGAACCAGTGACCTCTACGATGTCAACGTAGCGCTCTAACCAACTGAGCTAGCGGTCCTTTGCATACAGCGGGGGGAGATTAGCGCGGGGGACTGCCGCTGCCAACAGTTTTCACTACTTTGGGCCGAGAGGGTAGCCATGGGGAAGAGTTAGAGGCCCAGGGGGGCTCGAATCGACGCTCAAAACCCACTTCCCAGGCCAGGCGATGTGCCCATCCCAGGTCGTTGCTCGCTAGACTTCTCTGCCCCGGTATTTTCGTTAGTTCCTTGTCCTGGCCATTGCCTCCTTCCTGAGAGTCCCCTGTGAAAATCGGCTGCGTTCGTGAAATCAAGACCCATGAGTACAGGGTCGGCCTGACCCCGGCTGGGGTCGAAGAGTTGGTTGCTGATGGGCATCAGATCCTGGTGGAGAGTGGCGCAGGGGAGGGCTCGGGCCTCGCCGATGAACTCTACTCTGATGCGGGAGCGCAGTTGGTTTCGGGCCCGGATGGGGTCTGGGCCGAGGCGGAACTGATGCTCAAAGTCAAGGAACCTCAGAATGTGGAGTGGCCTCGCATGCGCGCGGGCCAGACCCTATTCACCTACTTTCATCTGGCGGCGGACAAAGAATTGACGCGCGGCGTGCTGGCCACGGGGTCCCACTGTATCGCCTACGAAACGCTCGTGGTCAATGGCCGATTGCCCCTGCTCGAACCCATGAGCGAAGTGGCTGGTCGGTTGGCGATTCAGGCGGGCGCGCGTTGCTTGGAGAAGCCCATTGGCGGTCTTGGAGTTTTGTTGGGCGGTGTTCCCGGTGTGCGTCCCGCACGGGTCCTGATCCTGGGCGGTGGTACCGTGGGTACGAACTCGGCCCGCATGGCCGCGGGCCTCGGTGCTGATGTGGTTGTTGCCGATGTGAACCATGGGCGTATGGCTTACCTGGACGAGATCCTGCCAGCCAACTGCACCACCCTGTGGTCCAGTCGTCGTGCAATCCGCGAGGAGCTCGCCCACTCCGATTTGGTCGTGGGCGCGGTGCTGATCCCTGGGGCTGCGGCTCCCAAATTGGTCAGTCGGGACGACCTCAAGGTTATGAAGCCCGGCAGTGTGATCGTTGATGTGGCCATCGATCAGGGCGGCTGTTTTGAAACCGCCAAACCCACTACCCATGACGAGCCCACCTATGTGGTGGACCAGGTGGTTCACTACTGCGTGGCGAACATGCCCGGGGCGGTGCCCCGCACCTCGACCCTTGCCTTGACCAGCGCGACTCTGCCCTGGGTACGCAAGTTGGCGTCGGAGGGAACCAAGAGTGCTATTCAAGGCAGTTCTGCCCTGGCCCAGGCGGCCAACGCCCTGGGTGGTACCTTGACCTGCGAGCCTGTGGGTCGCGATCTGGGGATCGAATGGACCCCGGTGGCAGAGGCCGCCGGCCAGTTGGTCTGATCCTAGCTCCATGGACCCCGTCACCGATCCCGAAGCATCCAATCTGCTGGCAGTGCTTCTGTTGGCGGTCTTGCAGGGGGTGGCGGAGTTCCTGCCGATCAGCTCGTCTGGGCATTTGGTGCTTGGGCGCAGTTTCCTGGGACTGAAGGAGGTGGGCCTGGCATTTGATGTGGCTTTGCATGTGGGCACTTTGGTGGCCGTGCTGGTTGCCTATCGCGTCGATGTGATCGCTCTGCTGCGCGGGCTCTTGCGCCGCGAGTGGCGTTTGCCCATTTGGCTGGCTGTTGCCTCTATCCCTGCGGCGCTGCTTGGGATATGCGCGGACGACCTTTTTGAGCAGGCCAGCGCAAACGTCCGGGTCGCGGGGTGGGGCTTGCTAGGGACCGCGTGCCTCCTTGCCCTTGGGGAGAGGGGCAGGCGGCGGCACGGGCAACCCAGTGATGAGGGGGTGGCTGTTGTGCCTCCCCTTTGGATGGCCCTCGTCATTGGGGTGGCCCAAGCGGCAGCGTTGGTTCCCGGCGTCTCCCGATCCGGCAGCACCATTGCCGCCGGCCTGATGCTCGGGCTGGCGGGCACCCAGGCGGCCCGCCTGTCGTTTCTGATGAGCCTGATTGCAGTGGGAGGGGCGGCCCTGCTCAAGTTGCCAGATGCCATGGAACTGGGCTTCGGTTCGGTCTCCAACTCCGGGATGCTGCTCGGAGTGGTGGTGTCGGGCCTGGTGGGTTTGCTTTCCTTGCGTATGCTGCTGCTATTCCTGACCCGGCACAGCTTGTTCCCCTTTGTGATGTATACCGGTTGTATGGGCCTGTGGATCCTTTTGGTTTCGAAACTGGGGGAATGAAACGTCGCCCCAGGGCGTCAAGCAGACATGCAAGATATCCAGACCCGATCTCCAGCGCCTAGAGCCTTGATCACTGGCATCACCGGTCAGGACGGCAGCTATCTGGCGGAACTGCTGCTCGCCAAGGGTTATCAGGTCTTTGGGCTCGTGCGGCGCACATCCAGACCGAGCTATGAGCGCATCACCGAACTCCTGCCGCGATTGCATCTGATCACAGGAGACCTCCTGGACCAGAGTTCTCTGGTGCGCGCCCTGCAAGAGGCAAGACCGACTGAGGTCTACAACCTGGCAGCCCAGTCCTTCGTCCAGACCTCATTCTCGGAGCCAGTGGCCACCGCGGAAGTTACCGGACTGGGGGCGGCTCGCTTGCTGGAGGCCTTGCGGCAAGTGGCTCCTGAGGCGCGCTTCTATCAGGCCTCTAGTTCTGAGATGTTTGGCGCAACCCCGGGCCCCCAATCGGAGACCACGCCCTTTCATCCGCGCTCGCCTTACGGGGTCGCCAAGTTGTATGCCCATTGGTCGACCATCAACAACCGCGAGGCCTATGACACCTGGGCGGTCTCGGGCATCTTGTTCAACCATGAGTCTCCACGGCGCGGACGGGAGTTCGTGACCCGCAAGGTCACTCGGGCCGTGGCGCGCATTCATCTGGGCCTTGATCAAGAGTTGGTCCTGGGCAACCTGGAAGCCCGCCGGGACTGGGGCCATGCCCGGGATTATGTTTGGGCTATGTGGGCCATGTTGCAGTTGGATGAACCTCGGGACCTTGTGATCGGCAGCGGCCAGACCTGTTCCGTGCGCGATCTGGTGGCTCGTGCATTTGCGGTGGTGGGCTTGGACTGGCAGGAGTTTGTGCGCACGGATCCTAAATTCCTGCGCCCTGCTGAGGTGCACGAGTTGGTGGCGGACACGAGCCTGGCCCAGGAACTGCTGGGCTGGCAGCCACAGACTGGTTTTGACGCCTTGATTGCGGAAATGGTGGCGGCCGACCTGGAATTCGAAGGTTCTGTTGGCAGCGCCCGCCCCGTGACTAGCAGTCGCTGAGCGTTCCCAGGGCGCTGAACATATTTGAAGTGTCAGGTCCCGCAGGTTCTCCTTTGGGACGAGTACTTCTTGGGCGTCCACCCTTAGGTTTCGGGCGCGGGATCCCCCTCCGAAGGCCTCAGCGCCGGCTAGCTCCTGCCAAGGCCCGCTTGCGGACCGTTTTCGAGGTTGTCCACGAGGGTTGTCGGGTCCTTGAGATTGGGAGACCAGGCGTCCTGGTGCAGTCAGGGGCTCGTCGTCCCCACAGGGTTTGCTGTGGCCGTGTGCGGCCATCTGCAGGCATGCTTTTGGGCTGTCAATCCGCGCAGGTCAAGGGCGTCCGCCCCGGGAGTCTCCCTGGTCTTACAGCTTGTTTCACAGCCCTTCGATTGGCTCGTGCTAGCGCAGGCGCGCCACATGATCCTCCAGGTACTTGCCCGGGCACTTGGTGGACCTCCAATGCTTGTGACCAGTGACGCGACCAAAGGGTACGCCTGCTACTCGGTGCAGATCGCTGACCAGGCGACCCAGTGCGCTCAAAGCGGCCTGGGTCGGGCGGATCTTGTCAAAATTCCCCAGCAGACAGATTCCGATGTTGCCCTCATTGTTGGAGCCTCCAGCATGGGCCCCCTGCCAGCGCAGCTCGCGCCCTTGCCAAACGCGGCCTCCTGCGTCGATCAGGAAGTGATAGCCCACATCGCCGTAGCCCCGGCCCTCTTCCATGTGGCCGTTCTGCACCGTGCGCACGTCCCTTGCAGCCTGGGCTTGGGCGGTGCCATCCGATGCACTGAGGGCGCTGTGGTGCACGGTAATCCATTTCCAGGGACCGGTTGCAGGGGTCAGCTTGCTCGGCTGAACGGGGCGCGCGCTCCAGGTAGAACGAGGCAGCACATTGCGGAGCATTGCGTTGGCGGGGCTGCGCGGTACACGGTTGCCGTTCGCGCGGCGCAGGCCGTAGGAGGCGTGGGTCTTTTCATCTTTCGTGGCTTCGGGTGTTGACAGCACGGCGGCGTAGAGGTCGTGGGCTCGACTGCGGCGCTTGGATTGCAGGTGGTCTCCGGCACCGGGCTCGATATCCATGAGGCCATCTGCCAGGGCCAGGCGCGCCTGATTGACCCAGGCCGGGTTTTTCACCGGACCGCTGGACTTCATCCAACCCTCGATCTGATCCAGGCGGGTCCAGCCCCTGAGTCCATACCAGGGAGGCAGGGCGTGGGTGTTGATCTGGTCCGGTTGGGGATCCGGGTTCGGGGTCGTGTGGGTCGGGGTAATGCAGGCGCCCAAGAGGACCACCAAGCCGGGCAACAAGAGGTTGGGCAGGGAGGTGTGGGAACGGCGAAGCTGGCGGGTCGGTGAGTCCATTCCCCACAGTCTCCCTTTCCCAAGCGCCCGATCCAAGAGTTGTCTTGGGGTGAATTTTTGGGCAGGAGTTGCCAGGGAGGGAAAGTCAGACCTTGGAGGATTGGTCCCAAGGTGCCAAGCTGGGGCCATGCGCTGGCTGAAGACTGCTGTGTGGCTGACCGTCTTGACGGTCGTGGCACCCTTGCCCTGGGGGGGCCAGGAGTGTTGGGCCCAGGATCTGGACCCTGAACTCGAGGCCCTCCTGGGAGAGGAACGGGCCGAGGCTCGTCGGCTCTTGAGTTTGGGTCAGTACGGGGCCGCCCTTGCCTTGGTTCGGACGCACCTCAATGACGAGCCCGCGGACGCGGCGGCCCGCAATCTGCTGGCTCTGGTGCGCGCTGATCAGGGCAAGGCGCTCCTGGCCCTGCGCGAAGCCAGGCGCGCATACCAAGATGCTGTGGCTTCCACAGACTCGAACCCTGCGCGGCGGCGGGCGCTGATTGCTGTTTGTGGACGAACCCTGGCGGCACAGCACCTGACTCTCGGGCAGACGGACGAGGCCCTTGCATTGCTCTCCGCTCGTGATGGTCGTCATGGAATTCACGATCCTGGAAGCAATGCCCTGGATGCCTGGGCTTGGGTGCAGGCCCAGGATCGGTCGGGAAATCTGAGAGCAGCCCATGCCAGCGCTCAAGTGGGAATCGGTGCGCCCCCGGGGGATTGGCAACAGGAGTTGGCGCGCGGGTTGTGTCATCAGTACGAGGGAGGTCTGGTGGGTGCATCGGTGGCACTCGTGGAAGCGGACCGCCTGGCTCGTGGCCGCGAGGCCAGTGTCCTGGTTGCCCTGGCCGGGGTCTACTTTGAGAGCGAGCAGGAGGTGGAGGCCCAAGGCAAGCGCTCAGTGGGTCTGCTCCTGCGCGAGGCTCTGCAACTCTGTCCAGGTCATCAGGGTGCGCTTCTGGCCCAGGCTGAGTTGCACCGCTTGAATCGCATGCGCCAGAGTCAGTCGCCTGAGCAGATCCTGGCGCAGCTCCTCAACCTGCGGCCGGATTCGATTTTGGGTTTGGTGGCTGCGGCCAGCAGTGATCTGGCGGACGGACAATTGGTGCGTGCGCGCCGTCACTTGAGTCGGTTGGAAGAGTTGGCCCCCGCTCGCAGGGATGTGCGTTCTCTGCAGGCGGCCATGGCTTGGATCGAACATCGCAGGGGGGACTGCATGGATTTGCTCAAGGCTCTTGAGGAGCGAGGTCCCAAGGATTCGCGCCCGGAGCGTCTGGTGGGCAGCACTCTTCTGAAACTCTATCGCTTTGTGGAGGCGCGGCCGTTCCTGCAGATGGCTGTTGAGCGCGACCCTACGGATCACCGTGCTTGGGCTCTGCTGGGATTGGCCCTGGCCAACAGCGGTGATGAGCGCGCTGCGGTGGTGGCGCTCGAAAAGGCCAAGACCGCAGCCCAGGGCCGTCAGGACGCGAAACGTCACAATCTGGCCATGGTGCTGTCACGGTTGGAAGCGGAGACCGTGGAGGATCGGCGCGGAGAGTTGACCTTTGCCTGGATGCCTGACGCAGCTGAGGTTTTTGAGACCTATCTGGTTCCTTTCTACTCCGAGGCCCGGGAGACTTTTGCCGCACGGTACGGACACACTCCGGGGCACACGCGCATCGAGGTTTTTCGGCGCTTTTCTGATTTCAGCGTGCGATCGGTGGGTTTCGAGGGGTTTCCAGCCCTGGGGGTCTGCTTTGGCCCGGTGGTCACCAGTGTCTCGCCCCTGGCGGAAATTCGTGGGTCTTTTTCCTGGGCGCGTACTGCCTGGCATGAGTTCAGCCATGTGGTGCACCTCGGTCTCTCCCACAACCGTTGTCCGCGCTGGATCACCGAGGGGCTCGCCACCTGGGAAGAGACCGAGCGCAACCCAGGCTGGACACGCAATATGCGTAGAGAGTTGCTCGACAGCGTCGGCACGGGCAATCTGATCCTGGTGCGCGACCTGAACCGCGCCTTTCGCGGTCCGCGCATTCTGTTCGGTTACTACCAGGGCGGACTCTTGTGCTCCATGCTGATTGAGGGACACGGCTTTGCGCCCATGGTTGGTTTGCTGCAGGCCTTTGACGAGGGCCTTGATCTGGATCAGGCCTTTGAGCGTGAGCTGGGTCTGACCCCCGAGGAGGTGGACCGGGACTTTGCTGTCTATGCGACCAGGCTGGTGAGGGAGCTGGCACTGGAACCCCGTCAGGATCCCCGGCGCATGGGCCGTCTGCTTCTCTCCGTGGGGCAGGAACCGCCGGAGGATCCCGCCGAGTTGGAGGAGTGGGGCAGGTCCTGGCTTTCCATGGCCTGGGGTCACTGGCAGCAGGGGTCTCGTGTGGACGCGGAGGCGGCTCTGCGGGTTGCTTCCCTTGCCGGCCTTGACTCGCCTCGGGCCATGTTCTTGAAAGCGGAGATGGCCCTGGACGCAGGGGACCAAACCGTGGCCTTGGAGTTGTTCTTGGATGGGGCCTCCGTGGGAGGTCGCGAATATCGGGCCCTGATGACCCTCGCTCGATTGCTGGAACGGGAAGAGGAATTTGAAGAGGCTTTGCTGTGGTATCAGGAGGCCGAACTGTGCTTCCCAGGCTATGACGACTCTGCTTTTTCCGCGGAGCGCTCTTTGGCAAAATTGCATGAGCGGGCCGGGCGGACTGAAGAGGCGATGGAGGCCCTGGACCGTTGGCTGGCCTGGAACCCGGGGGAGTACGATCTGCGTCTGAAGATCGCTCGTTGGCATCACGCGGGGGAGCGTTACGAGCAGGCCGCGCGTTTGTTCGAGGAAGCCAACGAAGTGGATCCCTTCCGTCGGGATTTGCACGACGCCTGGGGCAAGAGTCTGTTGGCTCAGAAGCACTACGCAAGGGCAGAGGTGGAGTTTTCCATGGCTCTTGCGGTGCCTGTGGACCTTGACCCGGACTATTGTGTTTTTCAGGGAGATTCCCGAGAACTACGGCCCGGGGCGACTCTGGGTACTCTTCCCGCAGCGGAGCGCGAGCGACTTGGCGGTGCAAAGCAGTGGCAACTGACGCCTTTGTCTGATGCAGAGCGAGCGCGCCTGCTCAGCTTGAGCGCGGAGTGCGCCAAGGCCCAGGGGGCTGATGAGCGTGCGCAGAAATACTTGGAGGCCGTGGATGCGTTGGTTCCCGATGGGAACAGGTGAGCCTGTCTGGCCCCTGGCTTTGCTGGGGTTGCTGGCCGCTTGTTCTTCCGATGTACGCGAGATCGACGGGATCGTGCGCCTGGATCTGCACCTCGAAGATGGCCGCGCCGTCGGACAAGTCTTGTCGCGGGAGGACACCCTGCTCCGATCCTGGCAACCCACGAGCGCCGAGAGCGGATTGGCTGCCCTGGCTCCTTGGGAAGCGGTCAACGCAGGCTTGTTGGCCGGGGAAGAGGGCGCCTTGGGTGTGCGCGTGCGGGCTCAGGACTACGCTCCTCAGCGTGGGGTGGACCATGCCTATTGGGTTTGGGCAGAGGACCAGTTGGCCGGTGGCTTCGATGCGCTTCTGCTGCGTGGCAAGTGGCATGCGGGCACCGAAGCTGTGCTCTTCTGGCAGACCGAGGCTGGCGGCGATGAGGTTTTTCGTCTGGGAGTTCCGGTGGACACAAGCACTCAGGTCGCGCGATTTGATCTGGTCCTTTCACCGGATTGGAGTGGACGGGTCACGCGGCTCTCGCTCTACCCCGTGGGGGGTGGTCCCCAGTCCTATGGTCTCGAGAGCATTGAACTGGTGCGCAGCGGTTACCGGGACGGGCCCGATGCGTTCGGCTTGGACGCGGGATTGCTCGGCACCGGTGGCGATTTGAGGCGCACCTTTGTGTGCACACCCGGGCGCGCCCTTGTGGCCCGCTGCAGGGTTCCCAGGGGTGGGCACCTGGTGCTTGATGTGGGCACGGACGCACGCTTGGGTGCTGCGGGTGATTGGAGTTTTCAGGTGGCGGTGCGTGGTGCGGGGGAGTTCGTGCCTCTGGCCAAGGTCCTTCGGTCTCAAAAAACTCAAGGCTGGCTGCGGCTGGAGGCGGACCTTGTTGACTATCAGGGCCAGGAGGTCGAACTCCGTTGTACCGCAGCGCTTGTCGGTGGGGGAGACGTTGATCAGGAGCACCCGGGCCTCTGGTGGGGCGCGCCCCATGTGCTGGGCCAACGCCTGAAGGATGGCCGCCCGGATGTGATTCTGGTGACTCTGGACACCCTGCGTTGGGACGCGTTGGGTTGCCTGGGAGGAACCGCCGCCACCCCAAACCTTGACGCCCTGGCTGCGGGCGGGTTGCTCTTCAGCAACGCCTGGAGTGCTTGCAACTCGACTCTTC
>DUBE01000015.1 GCA_012960475.1 Planctomycetota bacterium | reverse complement strand
ACAAGCTAGGGATTTGGCAGCGCGCCATCGAGATGAGCCGCGCCACTCCGGAATCCCGCAACCGCTACGTCGACTTCTTACGGGCTGTAGCAATCCTGTGCGTGATCTTCGGACACTGGACTGCGGCCGCCGCCTATCCGGATGGCGAGGGCGGCCTAAAAATCACCCACCTTCTAGATGTCACTACCAAGAGCCACCCCTTCACTTGGCTCATTCAAGTGATGCCCGTTTTCTTCTTCGTCGGCGGATTCTCCAACGGAGTTTCATGGTCCGCTGCCAAGCGCAAGGGCACGGGCTATTCGATCTGGCTTGAGTCTCGCTTGCGCCGCCTGATCGCACCGGTGCTGGTTCCCCTGGCGGCATGGATTGTGATGGGCGGAGTGGCCCATCTTTGTGGAGTCAGTCGACCCTGGATCGGCACGGGCTCGCAGCTTTCGCTCATTCCGATTTGGTTCCTTGCGGTTTACCTTGTGATCGCGCTACTGGTGCCCATTTCGCACGCCTTATGGTCGCGCTTCGGATGGCTCTCGTTCTTTGGACTTGCGGCCATAGGGGGCGCACTTGATGCTGGTTTCTTCCTTTGTGATCTGCGGAATCTGGCCTGGGTGAACTACATTTTCATTTGGTCCGCCGTTCATCAGCTTGGCTATGCATGGAACGATAAGCAGCTCGAAGGCAAATTTCGCCCGCTAATGCTCGCCGGCATTGGCGGCGCTCTCTTGTGTACGCTTGTCTTCGCGGGGCCGTATCCCCTTAGCATGGTTAGCGTTTCAGGGGATCCCGTCAGCAATACGTTGCCGCCGAAGATCACGCTACTCTGCTTGGGCTGTCTTCAGATCGGACTCCTGCTCTCGATTCAAGCGCCGATGAAGCGCTTCCTGAGTTCTGTCAAACCATGGGCGGTTACCGTGCTGATCAATGGCATGATCATGACGGTGTTCCTTTGGCACATGACCGTGATGATTCTCTTCGTCGGGGCTGCGCACCTGATGGGAGATCTGGGCCTGGGCGCCATACCAAACTCCCCCGAGTGGTGGTGGCAAAAGGCTATTTGGCTTGTTGTTTGTACGCTTGGACTCCTTCCAGCGATCGCTTTGTTTGGTCGATTTGAGAGGCCCAAGGCCCAGCTTCCAGGCTTGGCGCCCTTGCCGGCCTGGCGACTGGCAATCGGTTCGATCCTGGTCTGCTTCGGCCTGGCACTTGTGGCCTTCAGCGGAATATCCGGCGATGGCCCCCTTGGGCTTCGGACCCTTGCCCTGCTGCCCCCATTCCTGGGTGCCGCACTAACTCGTCGCTGGGGCACCGAGAGAGCGCCCGCTTGACCCCTGTTTTCAGGAGAGGAAGGCATGCGGGAGAGGCCGATGGAATGGTCGCAGCGGAGCGCGTGGGTTGAACCCATGGTGCGCGATCCAGCAACCCTCAGCCACCGCATGCGGTTGCCAGTCGTCGGGGGACTAAGGGAGTGAGGCCTTTCTGCCGTGGATGGTTCTGAAGGCAGATTGGTCTAGATGTCTTTCATGTTGGCGCAGGGCTGGTGCAGAATGACCGCCACTTGACATCTGACGAATCCACAGGAAGCGGGAGCGGGGAGGTTCATGCACTGAGCGCCCTGGAGGCCCACGTTGGTGAAGCGCCAGCGCGCTGGCTGGGAGGGATCCTGTGTGGATTGACCCTGGCCACCAGCTACCTGTGCGTGGCCCATTTCGTGGCTGGTCGAGGAGTCGTCGCCTGGGATCCCACCATCCCCCTGGATCGCGCCATCCCCGCGGTCCCCGCTGCGATCTGGCTCTACATGACGAACATTCTCTACTACTTCGCCTGTGTCTTCTTCCTGCCCGCGGGCGTTGCGGCGACCAAGGCCCTGATCGTGATATGGCGATCGCTGTTCATCGTGATAGCCCTCTCCCTGGCGGTCTTTCTGCTCTGCCCCGCGGAAGTGGCCCTGCGCGATCAGATGCACGCGGCCCTGGTGGGCAGGGGCGCCGCATTGCATGCGATCTACGACGGCCTCTATCAATTGGATCCGCCTTTCAACGCCTGGCCCAGCGGCCACGTCTCGCATACCCTCATCATGGCCCTCTTCCTGGCTCGCATCTGGAGCCGACGGCCATGGCGGCGCCTCGTGCTGTGGATCGCCTGGACCTCGATGGCCATCAGCATCGTGCTCACAAAACAACATCTCGTGTTCGACCTCGTCACCGGCATCGCCCTGGGCGCTGTCGCCTGGAGGCTGTGGGTTTTGCCGCACCTTCCGGCGTCCTTCAGTACGGTGAGTGACGAAGGGCCTGGAAGTGAATGAAAGCGGAGGATCATTCACTTTGAGGTGGGAATGAAGGTGAGCGAGGTGAAGTCCGGCCCTCACGAATTGCCCCTTGAGGGCCGTTTCTAACTGATATGAGGACGTTCTTGCCCCAAGGGTCAAAGGGCTCTGCTATCTACTGAGCAGCCGTCCTCCTTGTCCCAACGGAAGGTGAGGCTGACTTCAAATGGGGGCCACTCCTCAAAGGGTTGGTCCGATGGAAGGGCCGCCTGACCTTTCAGGCTCCAGCTCGTGACCGTCTCACGCCTTGGCGAGGGCGGGTAGTTGGTGTGAGAGGCTTGGTAGCTCCGGGTCTCACCGGGCCTCATCTGCACCGTGCCTTTGATGATCTCTGGCAGGGAGCTTGAGGATCTGCAGGCCTGTCCACCCCCTGAACCCCATCCGCCGCCGAGCCTCAGGTTGAGCTCTTCTTCTGTCAGTGCCTCCCACGCTGCGTCTGAGATTGGGTCCGTGTTGACCGGAGGAATCGATCCAGAGGCCCTGTAACCGTAGACCGTCAAGCCTGTCCACCAGCGGTCTGTAGCGTTGTTGTTCGTGACGGTCGTCGAGTGTTGAGGGATACCGTCCTCCAGGAAGAAAAGAGTCTCTGCATCCAGGTCACCGATCTTCCACTGCCGCCGATCAAGTTCAACCACTTCTGGGCCAACTATCTCTCCACCTGAAATGACTTCCGCAGGCGTGTCTTTGGCTCGGCACCCGCTTTGAATGCTGCTCGCCAGGAGAACGAGCGCGTACTTGAGAATGGACTCCGGTAACTGATCCATCCGTTTCAGGTTGTCTTTGCCCAGTGGATGGCTTGGTTCTGTTGGTTGACTACCCATGCCTACTACCTTATCTCACAGGCCCTAGGAGGTAACTCCAAATTGACACGCCAGGGTGCATTCACGCCACGGCAGTCGGCTCCCACCCGGCTCTGAAGGAGTCCCAAGAACGCTAATCCTCCACTCTGGTTGCAGGTAGATATTGTTTGGGGATGTTGGAGGTTGGTATTGTTTGGGAATGAAATACTCCGCTCTCCTTCTTTTCCTGTTCTCGTTTGTCTTGGGAGGTTGTGTGAAACCTCGCCCCCTGAACACAACTTCAACAGGTGAATACAGAAACGGAGAGAAGCATGGTCTCTGGACCGAGTGGTACCAGACCGGACAGAAGTTTGAAGAGGGTGAATTCAAGGACGGGAAACAAGTGGGCCTTTGGACCTCTTTGCACGACAACGGGCGGAAGTGGATGGAGGGTGAGTACAAGGACGGGAAGAAAGAGGGTTTTTGGACCAATTGGCACGACAACGGGCAGAAGATGTGGGAGCTCGAATACAAGGACGGGAAGGAAGAGGGTCTTTGGACATGGTGGGGTGACAACGGGCAGAAGTTCATGGAGGGTGAATTCAAGGAAGGGAAACAAGTGGGCCTTTCGACCCTTTGGTACGAAAACGGGCAGAAGTGGATGGAGAGTGAGTACAAGGACGGCAAGCTAGAGGGTCTTTGGACCACGTGGCACGAGAACGGGCAGAAGGGGGAGGAGGGTGAGTACAAGGAGGGCAAGAAAGTGGGCAATTGGTCCAAGTGGGACGAGAACGGGAAGAGAATAGACTGAGAAAATTCCGCTCCACCTTGCAGACGGGTTAAGCAAACACCCCTCACTCAAGATTCCAAGCTCACACAAGCCACAGCATCAGGGCTAAGAAGTTAATGAGTAGAGGCAGCTTCAATGACTGCTTGGACTCCCTCCAACTAGCTCCCACTTAGCTCTGAAGGAGTCCCAGCAACGCTGAATCCTCCGCTGGGGTTGGAGGTTGGTAGGATTTTGGAATGAAACTCCCTGCTTTCCGTGTTTATCACTTCCTGCTTGTCATCCCAGTATTCTTCTTCTTTAGTTGGCTAGAGTCCCAGGGTGAACATGTGGGACGGGGGGTATTCCCGATTGCCTATGGTCTACCTTCAGAGGGTGGGTATGGAGATCAGGTTCGGGTATTCCTGATTGCCGATGCCATACTGGCAGAGGGTGGGTATGCAGAAGATCAGGTTAGGGTTGGAGATTGGTTCTGCCAACGCCCGGACGCTGCAAACAAAGAAGAAGAATACAGGGAAGAGCGGCTTGGGAATGTGAAGGAAGCGGTGAAGTGGTATCGCAAAGCTGCTGATCAGGGATATGCAAAGGCCCAGATCAAGCTATGGGAGATTTACAAAGAAGGGGTGTTCGTAGATCTCCCAGAGGGAATACCCGAGGACCACAAGGAAGCGATGAAGTGGTTGCGTAAAGCCGCTGAACAGGGAAATCATAGGGCTCAGTTATACCTTGCGGTGTCTTTCGATCCCATTCGGACAGTCGGGCAAGACAAGGACGAAGAGGAAGCACTGATGTGGTATCGGAAAGCCGCTGATCAGGGAAATGTGGGAGCCCTCGAAGCAGTCGGGTACATTTACTCCGACCCGCGCTACCAAGAGATGAGGGATGCAGTTGGCATACCAGAGCCAGATTCGATGGGAAGGGGCTTCAAAAACTATTTGACCGCTTATGCATATTTCAGCCTTAGCGTTTTCTGTGACGATAACCCCGGGCGCCAGTTCGGTGCAGACGATAGAAACCAAGTAGTCCTGAAAATGTCCATCAAACAGCTAAATGAAGCGCCGCATGCTTACCAGGATCTGCTCAAGCAGTTTAAGGAGAAGAAGCAGAAAGCTCTTTTGGCTGAGAAGGAGTTTAGCGCTGCAGAGGAGAAGGCTTTGATTGAAAACGCTGAGGCGGGAGATGCGAGTGCTCAGAAGAGCCTTGCGTGGAGGATCTACTCAGAATGGGTTGAGAATTGGAATTCGGGGTATCCGCTAGGGGAGAGGGAGAGGGTTGAGGCGGGGGGGTTCATGGTTTGGGATGTCGAGGAGGCGCTCAAGTGGTGGCGCAAAGCGGCTGATCAGGGAGATGCAGAGGCTCAGTACATTCTTGGGGTGATCAACGACGACCCTCGTGATGGCGAAACTCCGACGGCTCATGCTTGGTACACCTTGAGTTCATTCCATGGCAAGGGAGAGAGCGACCACAACCAAGGGCCAATTTCCAGAAGAGACCAAATGGCCAAGGGGATGACCCCAAGGAAACTCGAAGAAGCACAGGAAATCTATGAGGAACTTCTCAAGCAGATTGAGGAGAACAAGAAGAAGGCTAAGTAGGACTCGCTCCAACTAGCTCCCACTTAGCTCTGAAAGAATCCCAGCAACGCGGGATTTCCCGTGAGCCGACCTCGACTAATCCCATGGAAGCGAACCCCAAAAAAACTCCGGCCCTGAACCGGCTCCTCGTCGGAGGCTGGGCGATGTACGCCGTCTCCTTCGTCCTCCCCATGAATTCTGACATGAACATGTGGGGCTACGACGCCTTCTGGGCTTACTTCGAGGATTTTTTCGAGTTCGAGAAGGAGGAGTACCTCTCCATCCTCGCCATCAACCTCTCGAACGTGGTGATGGTCTTGAGCCCGCTCCTCCTCCGGGTGTTCGGCGCTCGTGTACTAGGAGTTATTCTCCTTTTGGGTGGCCTCCACAACGCGCGCTTTCTCTGGGATGTCTACGATGAGTTCTCGGACCTCGCGAAGCTCTTCCCTGCCTATTACGTCTGGTGGATCTCGTTCTTCGTCGTTAGCTGCGCTCTCCTCACATCCTCCAAGAGCCCCCAAGAGAGCGAGTCACCCGCCGCCGCGTCTTGAGCGCGAGCTTGGAATGCACCGTTCGAGCGCTCCGAGCGCCATCGGCATGAACCGGAACGATATGTGTCATTCAAGGAAGGGCGCCTTGCCAAACAGGGGTTTCAGTCACCCCGTCCCCCTTTGCTTCACATTTGCCTCAGAGTTCGCAGCGAGGCTGTTTGGAGTCCGCTCAAACCCCACTGAGAGCAAGCTGACATGGCCTCAAGACTCCGATCCAGCGAGCATCGGATTAGGAATCCGATCCACATTCCAACCTGAGCTGGCGCAAGCCCAAGAGAGGCATGAACTTACGCGAGCCTGGTCGGAAACAGGCTCCGAGATTTGCCTCACATTTGCCTCAGGGTCCGATCAGGTAGAGCGCCCTGTCCGTTACCCCTCTGTGGTTACACAGGGTTCCACAAGTGTTCAATTCATCACATTGAGGATGATATATAGAAACAACAATGCACTCCATCCAATCCAAGTCCAACGAATCAATCTCTTCAGTGTTCGGACTTGATTTCGTAATTCAGTTATTTCGTTTTGCATCGTGATGCTCCTTCACTGCGCATTGTGCAGTATTTGAACGCATTACACATTCCACATCTACCACCCCTCAAGAGAGTCCTCTGAATAGACATCCCCTCTGGGAACAGTCACTTCAATTGAACCTTCTCCATAGAGCACCTCCGGCTGTTACCCCGAACCCCGCCCGGGATCACATACCTGGCTCCTAGCGCTCCTTATCCGTACCCGTGCCGGGCATGGTGAGCACCTGATTGTCCTCGAGCAGGCGCTTCCGCAGAGTGTCGTAGTCGACATCCTGCACGGCGCATTCCTGGTCGATTGCCAGGCAGGCGGCGGTGGCAGCCGATTGTCCCAGGATCATGAATACCGGCTCCATGCGGATCGAACCGTAGGCGATGTGAGAACTGGAGAGGCAGACGGGCACGAGCAGGTTCGTGCACTCCTGCTTGCGCGGAGTGAGTGCGTCGTAGGAGATGGAATAAGGCC
>DUBE01000014.1:158065-158346 GCA_012960475.1 Planctomycetota bacterium | reverse complement strand
TCGACGCTCCAGAGCCCGAGCCATGTGTACTCGGTTGCTGGCACGTATTCGGTCAGCTTGACGGTGACCGGGCCTGGTGGCTCGGACACCTTGACGCGTACGAACTACATCGATGTCACCGAGCCCGCCCCAGTTGCAGGGTTCAGTGGCACACCGACCAGTGGTACTTCGCCCTTGACGGTTGCGTTCAGTGATGCTTCGACCGGCGTTGTTTCGAGCTACGCCTGGGCCTTCGGCGATGGTGGGACTTCAACGCTCCAGAACCCGAGCCATGTGTATTC
>DUBE01000014.1:69238-158008 GCA_012960475.1 Planctomycetota bacterium | reverse complement strand
CCGGGCGGCTCGGACACTCTGACACGCACGAACTACATCGATGTCACCGAGCCCGCACCAGTTGCAGGGTTCAGCGGGACACCGACCAGTGGTACTTCACCGCTCACTGTGGCGTTCTCGGACAGCTCGACCGGCGCGGTCTCCAGTTATGCCTGGGCCTTCGGCGATGGCGGGACCTCAACGCTCCAGAACCCGGGTCATGTGTATGCAGCAGTTGGAACCTACTCGGTCAGCTTGATGGTGACCGGGCCTGGTGGCTCGGACACTCTGACACGCACGAACTACATTGATGTCACCGAGCCCGCGCCAGTTGCGGGGTTCAGCGGCACACCGACCAGCGGTACTTCTCCATTGACGGTTGCGTTCAGTGATGCCTCGACGGGCGCGGTCTCCAGCTACGCCTGGACCTTCGGCGATGGTGGAACTTCAGCGCTCCAGAACCCGAGCCATGTGTACTCGGTTGCTGGCACCTATTCGGTCAGTCTGACGGTGACCGGGCCTGGCGGCTTGGACACCCTGACACGCACGAACTACATTGATGTGGCTGAGCCCGCACCCGTGGCGGGGTTCAGTGGTACACCAACCAGCGGTACTTCACCGCTTACCGTGGCTTTCGCTGATAGTTCAACCGGCGTGGTCTCCAGTTATGCCTGGGCCTTCGGCGATGGTGCAACCTCAACGCTCCAGAACCCGGGTCATGTGTATGCAGCAGTTGGAACCTACTCGGTCAGCTTGACGGTGACCGGGCCTGGTGGCTCGGACACTCTGACACGCACGAACTACATCGATGTCACCGAGCCCGCACCAGTTGCGGAGTTCAGCGGGACGCCGACGAGCGGTACTGTGCCGTTGGATGTAACCTTCTCTGATGCTTCTACTGGCGCAGTATCCGCCTACGCCTGGACTTTCGGTGATGGCGCGACCTCGGCGCTCCAGAACCCGAGTCATGTGTACTCGGTTGTTGGCATCTACTCAGTCAGCTTGACCGTTACTGGACCAGGTGGATCGGATACCCGTACCCGGATTGATTACATCTCTGTTGGAGCGCCAGCTCCGGTGGCGGACTTCAGTGGTGTGCCTACCAGTGGTACCGCACCCTTGAATGTGGCCTTTACTGATGCATCGGTGGGGACCATTACCACGTGGGGTTGGGACTTTGGCGATGGCGCGACTTCGACGCTTCAAGACCCGAGTCATCTGTACTCCGCAGCCGGAACATATAGCGTGAGCTTGACTGTGACTGGGCCAGGCGGTTTGGACACCCTGACGCGCACGAACTACATTGTCGTGACTGAGCCCGCGCCCGTGGCTGGGTTTAGTGGTACACCCACCAGTGGTACTTCGCCCTTGACGGTTGCGTTCAGCGATGCCTCGACCGGTGTGGTCACCAGCTACGCCTGGGCCTTCGGTGATGGCGCGACCTCGACGCTCCAGAACCCGAGTCATGTGTATGGGGCAGTCGGAACCTACTCGGTCAGTTTGACGGTTACCGGGCCCGGCGGCTCGGACACTCTGACGCGTACGAACTACATTGATGTCACCGAGCCTGCGCCAGTTGCCAACTTCAGCGGTACGCCCACCAGTGGCACGTCACCGCTCACTGTGGCGTTCTCTGACAGCTCAACCGGCGTGGTCACCAGCTACGCCTGGGCCTTCGGTGATGGCGCGACTTCGACGCTTCAGAATCCGAGTCATGTGTACTCGGTTGCTGGAACCTACTCGGTCAGCTTGACGGTGACCGGGCCAGGCGGCTCAGACACCCTGACACGCACGAACTACATCGATGTCACCGAGCCCGCCCCAGTTGCAGGGTTCAGCGGCACACCAACCAGTGGTACTTCGCCCCTGACGGTTGCCTTCAGTGACGCCTCGACCGGCGTTGTTTCGAGCTACGCCTGGGCCTTCGGCGATGGTGGGACTTCAACGATCCAGAACCCGAGCCACATTTATACCAGTGCCGGGATCTACACTGTGAGTCTGACCGTAACTGGACCAGGCGGTGTCGACACCGCTACCGAGGTGGATTACGTCACGGTTACCGATCCCCCCGGCGGTGGTCCGCTGCACTACATATCATTCTTGTCGAATACTACCGTCCCAGGTCTTGGCACGGTCCGGGATGAAGATGTGGTCTCTTATGATCCGTCCACGGATACATGGGCCCTCTACTTTGATGGCTCCCAAGTGGGTATTGGTTCCACGGACATCGATGCGTTCCATGTGCGGGATAATGGAGAGATCATCATGTCGTTCCAGGCCTCGGTCAATTCCGTGCCCGATTTGACAGGTGGTCCCAACGGACCCTCGATAACCGACAAGGACCTGGTGGTGTTCACGCCTACCTCGACCGGGTCAACTACGGCCGGCTCCTTCAGCTTCTTGTTTGATGGTTCAGATGTGGACCTTGACAGATCTCGGGAGGACATTGACGGGGTGCACGAGTTTGCTGATGGTAGCCTGGCACTCTCCTTCCGTGGTTCGACTCAAGTGGGCATCGGGACCGTGCGGGACGAGGATGTCTTGCTCTTCACTCCGACCACTCTCGGTGTCGACACTACTGGTTCCTGGTCCATGCTCTTCGATGGATCGGACATGTCACTCAGCAACAGCGGCGGCGAGGACTTGAGCGCGGTCAGCTTTGATGCGGCCGGAGACCTTTGGTTCTCCACCGTGGGTAACTTCGCCAGTGGCTCCGTGTCTGGATCTGATGAAGATCTTGTGCGCTTCAGCGGGTCTCTAGGCGCGTCAACCTCCGGTACCCTGACGGTTGAACTGCGGCTGAGTCTAATCGGGATTGATGCTTCTGAGGATGTGGATGGCTTGAGCGTGCACTAGACTCTCTCATGTATCACGGAAAGCCCCTCCGCTTTCCGTGATTGATGGGGGTGTTGTTCAGCAGGCTGCTAGCACATATCCCAATCCGAGAGCTGACGAACGATGACAAACTCATCGGGCAGTTGTTCGGCTGGACCCTGGACCAGAGAAATCTGAGCGCGATCTAGTCCTGGCGTGGACTTGGCCACTTGATAGAGGTTGACAACATCAAGTACCCGGTCGGCCAATCGTCGACCGGCGGGCTCCTGCATGATGAACTCGGCTTCTCCATGCTCAAGGACGGATGCGTCGATTTCTGGCAGGTCCGCTGCGCCGCAGCTGCGAATCTGGGTTGCTACCGGACCCTTGGGTGCAATCGGGCGGGCATGAAGACCCCAAAGTCGAGCACCGTCGTGGGCTCGCATGTGGAACTCGACGACGGTGCGTTCAGGAGTGGAGAGGTCGGGCCTTGGGGTAACAAGAGGCGCCTCGGGTTTCAGAGGGAGTTCTTGCAGGCGTTCCTGCCACCAGGAGCGTTGAAGCAGGAGTGGGGATGTACGAGGATCGGAGAACGGCATTCCAAGACAGAGAGCCAAGGAGGGTGCCTGAGCGAACGAGATTCGCGGGTTTTCTTGGTCAAGATGGACCGTCTCGAGACACCTGGAGGGGGGTTGGACGCATTTGCACAGCCGCTGGGGCTTTGTAATAACGGTGTAAGATGGAGGTCTCCAGTAGTTTACGAACTGCGTCCTTTTCTCGGAGGCCCCAGGTCCGTGGAATGGGGCTACCGGGCTAGTGCCCGGTTTCCAATGCCCCGCGTGGGGTGGGGCGCAAGTGTGTTCTCCGCTCATCGCATCGGGGTAGATCAGACGGCCCCAGAACACAAATGGAAACTGACAACCAACCCTTTCAGCAAGGGACTTTGACAGCGCTGCCTGCACTAGCGCTGTTTGCTCTGGTTCCAGCCTTGGGCGCGCAGGAACAAGAGGCGCCGCCGGTGGATCCGGCTATCTTGATCAAGGCCGAGCGCGTGATCATCAGACCGGGCAAGGAAATCAGCGATGCTCAGGTCTTGGTTCAGGGGGGAAAGGTGCTCGCAGTAGGGAAGGACTTGGAGGCCCCGGAGGGGGCCAAGGTCTTCGAGAGCAAGGTGGTCTGTGCCGGCTTCATTGACCCCTGGTCGACCCTTGGCTTGGACTCGGAGTTCGCTTCGCGAGCAGATACCAACATTCTAACGAGAGCCATAGATGGGTTGAATCCCTATGGAAACGAGGTTCATTTGGAGGCTGCCCTGAAATCTGGCATCACCGGAGTTGGGGTTGCGCTGGGCGGCAAGGCGTCGGTCAAGGGGTTGGGGGCTCTTGTTCATACCTCTGGCAGGCCAGATGGCGGGATCGACATCCTCTTGAAGGATGCATTTATCGGTGCCACGGTCGGGAACTCCGGCGATGCGTTTGATCGCATTGGGCATGTAGAGCGTTTGATCAAGTACATCAAGGGGGGCGAGAACTACCGCATAGAACAGGTCGAGTATGTCCATGAACTTGAGAAGTGGCGCGCCGAGATCATCAAGTCCGAGGCCAAGCTTGAGAAGGATTTCAAGAAGGCCAAGAAGGCTCGGGAAAAAGAGATCAAGGAAGCTGAGGAAGACGGCAAGGAGTTCAAGGAGAAGCGCTACAAGGAAGACCGTCCACCTCGCAAGCCGCGTTACGACGCCGAGAAGCAGGTCTGGGCCAGGGTCGCGGGGGGCACTCTTCCTTTGGTGGTGGAAGTTCACCGCTACCTTGAACTGCGCGCTCTCTTGGACGGTACCAAGGACTTCGATCGCTTGCGCTTGGTGATAGCAGGCGGTACCGAGGTGCTCCCCCTGGCGACGACTCTCACCAGGCGTTCGATCCCGGTGATTGTCTGGCCTGCGCCCCTGGGGGCTGACAGGTCTGCCAGCATGAGGGGACACGATCTATCCCTGGCGGGAGCGCTCGCAGAGAAGGACGTGCGCGTCTTGCTTGGCAGTGGTGGAACTGCTGGGACCCGTGACTTGCCGCTCTTGGCGGCACTTGCGGTTGGACACGGTCTGGAACCGGAAAAGGCCCTAGCGGCCCTGACTACCGAAGCTGCCCGGGTCTTGGACATGGGCAGTTCTTTGGGCAAGGTACGAGCGGGTTACCGAGCAGACCTCTTGCTATTGGACGGCGACCCGCTTTCTTCAAATACCAGCATCCGGCAAGTGATTGCCGGGGGCAAGATTGCTTTTGACGCGGAAGGTGGACAGTGATGAACATTCTTGTTGCTCCAATTCTTGGGGCGTTGTGTGCCGTTTCTGTTGATGGCGGCTCGCTTGTACTTCAGGCGGATGTTGTCCATGGACCTGAGGGGCCCATTGAAAACGGGCGTATCCTGATTCGCGATGGCAAGGTCGCAGCTGTTGGCGAGGGCCTTGAGCTACCCGACGATGGACACCTGATTGAGCTGGAGGGCCATCTGTCTGCTGGATTGGTTGCCATGGGCGATCAGACTGGTCTGAAGGGCGAGGAACTCGACAGCACGCGGCAAGTCATGGATGGCGCTGATCTGGCGTTTGGCTATGACAAGACGGCCAAGGGGTGGCAGGCTTTTCTTGAAGCCGGCGTAACTGCGGTGCTCTTGACTCCCAAACCTGGCGCGTTGGTGGGCGGACGTACGGCGGTGATCAAGCCTGCGGGCGCAGTGGTTCAACGCCGGGCACACTTGCATGTGTGTTTCTCCACCGCCGCCTTCAAACGAGGGGTTGCACCGGCGAGCTATCCTGGTGCGATCTCCATGTTGGAAGAGAGGATGGCGGCTCCCGTGGGCGGGTTCGCGTTGGTTAGTAAGGGTCTCGGGGTTCTGCTCGCAGCGAAAACCCGTTCCGAGGCTCTCCGGGCCGTCGCTTTTGCCCAGCGCCATGGCCTGACAGGTGCTCTCTCGGGGGTTGCGCGGGCTGGTGATCTGGCTGACGAAATCCACGCTGCCGGTTTGGGGGTGATCTTGCCTCCTATCGCTACTGCCGCGGATCCACGTGTTGCGGCTTCGGCGGTAGCCCTGGGCAAGAAGAAGATCCCCCTGTCATTTTCCCTTGGAGCAGCCAGCCGTTCACCTCATTCCTTACGCCTCTCCGCAGTGCGTTGTATTCAAGCGGGGCTTGACCGTGACGCGGCCTGGAAGGCCTTGACCTCGGGAGCTGGCGAAATCGCCAATGCTCCAGTGGGTTCCCTGACTGTGGGCCATGATGCCGATCTGGTGCTTTGGTCTGGGGATCCTCTTGATCTGGCCAGTCGGGTGGAGCGCGTTTGGATTGAAGGCAAGCAAGTTCACGGAGACGACGACCAATGATTACCCCTGTTTTCCTGATTTCATCCATGCTCCTGGCTCTTTCGTCGACGACGGCGGATGTTTCGAAGGGCAAGGATCTCGTGGTGCACGCAGAATACTTGCATCTTGCGCCCGGTGAGCTCGTGCGCAATGCGCTGATTCAAATCAGCGATGGCAAGATCGCTGCGGTCTTGCCGGGGCGTAGTGCTCCTGTTGGTGCAATTAGTGTGCATTCGGTCATGGCCGGCATGGTGGATGCGAGCGCCCGCACTATTCCCTCCAACGGCGCTGTGGAGCAGTCGCAGGAGGTCATTGTCAATCTGTCCGTTACGGATGCCCTGGACCTATTCAACCCTGCCTGGGACAGGCTTGCGCGGAGTGGTGTGACAACGGCCTTGATTGCTCCCCCGGACTACAATGTGATCGGGGGTTTCACCGTCGTGGTCAAGACCAGTGGTGCCAAGCGGGTGGATTCTCGCGTGGTTAGCGGCACCCCGATATTGCGCGGCGCGATAGGGGATATACCGAGCCAAGGCAACTCACCTGCCTTTGGTAGTCCCAGGGACTATTTCGCGCGAAGACCAACCACTCGCATGGGAGTGGAGTGGGAGTGGCGCAAGGCTTTCTTTGATGCCGCTCAGGTTGAGCGTTATCCCGAAATGGACTTCGAAGGCGCTGATGTCTTGCGAGCTTGTCTCGCGGGCGATGTACGCATCTTCATTCAAGCCTGGACCACTGCTGACATCCGTACGGCAATTTACCTGGACGAGGAGATGCAGGCCGAGGGCTATGGCGATCTGGACCTTGTAATTGATGCAGGCGCCGAGGCTTGGAAGGAGCCTGATTTCCTGGTTCGCACGGGAACACCCGTGGTGCTTCCTCCGTTTCCTGCCACCGGGCGTCTTGGAGAGCAGGCATTCATGCCCTGGGACACGGGACGCAAGCTGATCGACTTGGGAGTACTGGTTGCGCTCTCAGCCCATGGAGAGACCGGATTGAATGGAAGGCTCTCCACTCAGGCGGGTTATGCCATACGCGGCGGCCTGACCTTTGACGAGGCCCTCGCCTGCGTCACCACGAATCCCGCCAGCTTGCTCGGCGTTGAAGAGCGAGTTGGATCTGTCAAGGCAGGCATGGACGCTGATCTTGTGCTCTGGAATGGAGCTCCCTTCTCTGCTACCAGCAACATCGTTGGCGTGGTGGCTTCCGGCGAGGTCGTCTTGGCCCCGCGCTGATCCTGCCTCAACAAACTCACGCATTTAGCACACACCCCCCTCTGTACAAATGAAGATTTCATCTCTCACACGTCTCGCCTCAGCCCTTGCGCTCACCGCCATCGCCTTTGGCGGGGATAGCTACGCGATAAAGGTCGGCAAGATCATCACCATGGCGGGTGATCCGATCGAGAACGGTATAGTTCTGATCGAAGACGGCCGCATTACGACAGTTGGCGAGGCTTCAGAAGTCCAGATTCCATGGGATGCGGAGGTCTTTGAGGCCCCGGACCTGGTGGCTTTTCCTGGTCAGGTCGAAGCCTGTACTTCAGGTGGAATGGATCGCACTAACGAGTCCATCGATGTGGCGCCTTTCCTTGACGTGGTGGACTCTGTCGACCCGGTGAACTTCTTCTTTGAAGAGGTGCTTCGGGCAGGCATCACCACCTTGAATGTACAACAGGGCAATTCGACGGTCATAGCTGGGCGTGGCATGATCGTCAAGCCCAGTGGCATGACCGTGGCCGCCATGATGGTCCGCCCTCAGTCTGGTATCAAGATTGCCATTACTCCCAAACGAGGCAAGTCTCGGGCCGTGCAGTTGATGATCCTGCGCGAAGCATTTGCAGGCTTGCGCCGCACGCTTGAGGGCATGGTCCAAGATTCCGAGGTGGGTAAAGATCTCGCGCGGCGTGAGGCTCTGGCCCAAGGCCGAGACTTTGAAGCCGAAGAGGGAAAGGGCCGCGCCATGACCGGGAGCGGTTGGGTCGTGGAGGGTCTTGAGGCTGTGCCGCGCGCCTCGATCGACTCCAAGCTGTTGCCTCTCTTGGATATTGTTGAGGGTCGAATCTCGGTCTACCTGGTTTGCAGCACACCTATGGATGTCTTGCACGGCCTTGAGATTGCTAGGGAGAACGGATTCCTCAGCCAGACCGTGATGTTGATCGGACCCACTTGCTGGAAGGTGTCCGATGAAATCAAAGCGGCTGGTGTGCGAGGAGTGATTCTGCCTTCAACTCTTGAGCACACCGAGCGCGCGCCCTTTGCTGATGAGGATACGGTGACCTTGTTGCCTACGCATTTCACCGAGAAGGAGATTCCTTTTGCTCTGGCATCGCTCAATAGCACCACCCAATCCCTTTGGTTTCAAGCCGCCCGTTGCGTGGGCTTGGGAGTTGATCGTGAAATCGCGCTGGCGGCGATCACTTCTGGTCCTGCCGAAGTGATTGGCCTCGGGAATGACGTGGGCACCATAGAGAAGGGCAAGCATGGCAATTTGGTCTTGTTCAGCGGAGATCCCCTCAGCTTGCAGAGCCAGGTGCGCTATGTCTTCATCGAGGGCAAGATGGTCTACGACCGCACAACCGACACTCGGCTTCAGCACCTGATGGAAGGGGTGGAGCCGGAAGGCACCGCTGCGGATGAACCCGTGGTGGAAGATGTTCACGAAGAGGAACGCGAAGACGGCGACAAGTGACCCCCCAAGTAAAATCACCATGCTGAATATCTTCACACTCTTGCTCTTGGCTGCCCCGGGCGGCGATGCTGTGGTTCTGCGAGCTGGGACCATTCACCTTGTGCAAAACGACAAGGTGCTGCACGACTCCGCCATCCTGGTAGAAGACGGTAAGATCGTTGCAATCGGGCCTGACCTTGAGACGCCGCTTGGTGTTCGTGAGGTGGACTATGGTCCTGACGCGACCATCGTTCCTGGTTTTGTTGCCGCCGATAGCCCCTACGGGGCTGGAGGATCTGCTGATCGCAGCGCTGCTCCAATGCTGCGGGCCATTGACAACTTTGACCCTTACTCGCGCTACACAACTGCTCTTTCGGGCGGTGTGACTACCTGCTATCTGAACCCCGGTGTCGACCGCTTGATTGCGGGTCAAGGAGCCGTCGTGAAGGTAAAGGGCGACAGTCCCGAGGATTACCTGCTGTTGAAGGCGGCTTCGATTCAGGGCAGCATCTCGACCAGCGCGCGTAACACGGCCGCTTATTGGGAACCGCCTTTGCCCGCCACGGTGGATGTGGGCCTGGGCGTTGCTCAGCCTCAACTGCCGCACTCGACAATGGGTGCGATTGTCGGTCTCCAGGAGTTGTTTGACTTTGCACAGGGAAACCAGGCTCAGGCCAGCGAGTGGGGCGCCGCTGCGGGGCCAGCTCTGGCTCAGGCGATCTCCGATGGCCTGCGTTGGCGAATGGCAGTTGACGATCCGCGACAGACCATTGCCCTGTTGGAGTTCTTTGGGGGAGTTCAACAGTCCTTGGTGCTTGAGGGCAGCGCCGGGTTCGCAGGCCTCGCGGATGAGTTGTCCGCGGCAGGGGTCTCGGTAATTTTCAAACCGGGTCAGGGGCAGTCTTCAAGGGCCCCCATGATATTCATTTCGGGTGGTGCGTTCTTTACTTCCAGCGCTTCTCCTCAGAGCAGTGAGGGCAAAGCGTTGGCCAAAGATTTGCTCTCTGCTTCGCAACTGGCGGAAGCCGGTGTTCGCGTGGCCGTTGCGACTCCCCGAGGTATATCCATCCGAGAGCTGCTAATGCGTGCAAACCTTGCACGGCGCGGAGGCATGTCTCCTGAGAATGCTCTGCGGGCTATCACTTTGAACGCCGCTGAGATCCTCGGCGTGGAAGATCGAGTGGGCAGCCTGGCAGTTGGTAAGGATGCGGACTTTGTGATTCTCAATGGAGCTCCCTTGAATCATGAAACCCGTGTGCTGGCTACATGGGTTGATGGAGAGTTGGCTTGGGAGACCTCGAGTTTCTCTGCCACTGTGATTGCAGTGGATGAATTGCATCTAGGTGACGGAACCGTGCTCACTCCCGGCGAAGTGTTGATGCAAGCGGGCCGTATCGTTGAAGTAGGACGTCATGTGGCTCGGCCCCGCGCCGCGAAGGTTGTGCGCGGTGTGGCAGCTATGCCAGGTGCAATCGATGCTTGGGGTCATTTGGGATTGGAGGGTTCGAGCAAGAGCTTCAATCCGAACTTTGACCTTTCACGCATAGTTGAACCTGGCAGCAATGAGGATCGCGATGTCGCGGCCTCTGGTGTTACTACGGTCAACATGGCTCCTAAGAGTGCATCTCACGGATCGACATTCATGACCTACAAGCCGGTTGGCAGCATTCCCAGCTCAATGATCTTGAGTAACCCTGCGGGCATGTGGCTGGTTTGGGACCATTCGATACCGTCTATGGCTGGAGCGGCTGTCCGCGACATTCTTGGCAAGGCCGCGACCTACAAGAAGAAGTGGGAGGAGTATGAGGCCAAGTTGGCCGCGTGGACCCCTCCTGCCCCCGAGCCTGATGATGGAGATGATGGAGATGATGACGAGGATGAAGACGACGGCGCTGAAGAGGACGAAGACGACGAAAAGAAGAAGAAGAAGAAGCCTAAGGATAAGCCCGATGCAATCGGCTGCACTGGGACCTGGGAGTCCGGTAACACGCGTCTGCGTTTGATCGAAAAGGAAGGAGCGCTCGAGGGTTATCTGCGCCTGGATGGCGTTTCTGATCTAATCACTGTTAGCGGTACAAGAGATGAGCATGAGGTCAGTCTGAACGGCCAGTCCGGGCCCGATTCGGTCAGCCTGACCTTGACCCAGGAGTTCGAAGAAAACGATGTGGACCAACCGCGCTTTGAGGGGCAGTACACAATCGGTGAAGCTGAGCCTCAGGATGTGACGTGGCCTCGTACTGGTACCGACTACCCAATGGCCTCGATGCCCGAGCGCCGTAAGGTGGCCGAGTCAAAACCTCTCAAGGGCGCTCCCAAGTCGCCAGGCATCAACCCAGGATTGGAGCCTATCCGTCAGGCTATGCTAGGCAAGAGTACGTTGATGGTCAGCATCAACAACTCTGAACAACTCAACGAATGTCTCTCGGTGTTCAAGCGGCATGGTATTCGTCCGGTGCTGGCTGGCAGTGCGCGTCCGAGTTCCAGTCACGCTAGCCTGATCTCCGGCGTACTGCTAGGAAGAGTTTCGAGTACGCCGCCGCCCGCAGGTATTCCTTTCATGATGCGTACGCGTGCTGAAGCTGAGGCGGCAGACCTGTTGAACGATGTTTCACTTGAGGTGGGTAGAGGGCTCTCTCCCACAGCAGCCGTACGGGCCCTGACCGGATACCCGGCCGAAATGTTGGGAGTCTCCCATAGGGTTGGGTTGCTGAAAGCGGGCCGTGACGCGGATCTTGTCCTTTTTGATGGGCCCCCTCTGCATCCGGCCAGTCAAGTTCTGAAGGTTTGGGTCTATGGCAAAGAGGTGTCCCGTTAGGGCGTTAGGATCATGAGAACAAAGAAATTTACTTTGACCGCACTGGGCTTTTCGATTTTGTTGCTCCCGGTTCTCGCCGGTGACATGGGGGCCGGGCAAGGCAATAGCCAAACCGCCGCGAACCTCCGCATTGCCAGTGAAGGGGAATTGGACCCTGGTGCCGTTGGGGGAAAAGGTCTCGCGATTTTTTCCAAGAAGATTGTGCTTTGCGAATGGCAGGGCCGCGATGTGATCAACAACGGCGTGATCATGATTCGCGACGGAAAGATCGAGGCAGTGGGCAAGCGCGGTGAACTGCTGCCTCCTCCGGGCTACGCCCTGATGGATGTGGGCGATCAGTGGATCACTCCTGGTTTGGTGGAGATGCACTGCCATATCGCTGGGCGATTTGGTCTGAACGATATGGTCTATCTTGCCAATCCGGGTATTAGGGCTTCGGCGGATGTGTTTGCAGGCAACCCTCAGTTGGACAAGGCGCTTGGTGGCGGCGTGACTACGGTGCTCTATATCCCTGGGTCGGGAACCAATGTGGGCGGTCAAGGTGTTTTGCTGCGGACCGGTTTTTCCACCTACGAGGCAGCCATCATCAAGAACCCGGGCTCGCTCAAGCTGGCTCAGGCGGGCAACCCGGAGCGTTGGCTGATCCGGCCGGGTCGAACCTTCATGAACTGGAACACGCGCCTGACCTTCAAGAAGGGTGTGGCCTATGCCCAGGAGTGGGAGGCTTATGAACGCGATGGCGGTGTCATGCCGCGCAAAGATCCCCAATGGGAGGTCTTTCGCAACCTGCGTAAGCGCGACATTCACATATCGACCCACACCCAGATTTATCAAGTTGTGCTGATGACCATCACCCTGGTGCACGATGAGTTGGGACTGCCGTTCTTTATCGACCACGGCACGTTTGATTCCTACCGAGTGGCTGAGGAAGCAGAGAAGCGGGGTATTTTTGCGTGCCTCGGTCCGCGTAACATTGACGTACCGAGCGCCAGCTTCCGGCGATTTGGCGGCTCCAACCCTGAGCGCCTCCAAGGTGTTGCCGCGGGCTATCAGGAGCGCGGATTTACGCGGATTGGTTTCAACACTGATTCTCCGGTGATCCCCCAGGAAGAATTGCAGCTTCAAGCCTCCATGGCCGTGCGTTATGGCTTTGACGAATCCCAAATGGGCACCCTGCGTGGCCTGACCATTGTCCCCGCCATGGCGGGCGGTATTGGAGATCAGGTTGGCAGCCTTGAGGTCGGTAAATTTGCCGATATCTTGATCACCACTGGTGACATTACTGACCCCCGGCACTCAGTTGAGCTTGTCTTGCAGCAAGGCCAGGTGGTTTACGACGCCGTGAACCAAAAGCGCCGCTGGTAAAACGATCCGATCTCCCATGTCCTGTTCCCTGCACATTCGATTGCTGACTCTTGCGCTCTTGGGCATGGGGCTGTCGGCGAGTGCACAGACGCCTGCCGGAGAGCCGGGCGGCGTTGGCCTTGCAATTCTGACCCACAAGGCCCTGGTAGTGCCCCTTGAGGGTGCTCAGGTGATCAACAACGCAATAATCTTGGTTCGTGATGGGCGCATTGAAGCGGTGGGGTCCCAAGCTAAAATGGTGGCGCCAAACGGCTATGAGATCATGGACGTGGGCAGCAATTGGGTTTGTCCTGGGTTCATTGACTTGCACTCCCATATTGCTGGCAGCTTCGGCTTGAACGATACGGTCTACCAGACCAATCCTGGATTGCGGATTACACCGGCGGTGATTCCTGGCAATCCACGCCTCAAGTTGGCTGTTGCGGGAGGCGTGTCCACCGTGCTCTTCATTCCTGGTTCCGGTTCCAACATGGGAGGCCAGGGCGTGCTTCTGAAAGTTGGCGCGGAAAAGTACGAGGATATGGAAATTCGCAACCCTGGCTCTCTCAAGATCGCCCAGGGAGACAACCCGAAGCGCTGGGGCTACGGCATGGGGCGTATCATGATGGCCTGGAACTTGCGCCAGGATCTCCTGCGCGGCAAAGCTTATGCCGCCAAGTGGCAGGCCTATGAACGTGATGGCGGCGTCGAGCCTCAGCGTGATATTCGCTTGGATGTGTTCCGGGATCTGGCAACGCGCAAGACGCAGATCTCAACCCACACCCAGTACTATCGTCTGGTATTGACCACCATCATCATGTTGGCGAGGGAGTTCGGCTTTGCCACGTACATCGATCATGGCTCATTTGATAGCTATCTGACGACACCCCTGGCCATCGAAGAGGGTGTCGCGGCCATTCTGGGCCCCCGTCAGGTCATGTGGCCTCGGCCTCCGACCTATGACACGGATGGCCAGGTTCACGGTAGCGCTTGGGGTTTTCAGAAGCTGGGGCACAAGCGCATCGGGTTCAACACGGATGCGCCGGTGGTGCCCGAGGAGGAACTCTCTCTGCAAGCTGCCATGGGAGTGCGGTATGGCATGGATGATTCTCATGCGGACGGCATCCGCGGCTTGACATGCATTCCGGCGGTGACCAGTGGACTGGAGAACAAGATTGGCAGTATCGTCCAAGGTCTTGACGCCGACTTCTTGATCATCACAGGTGACCCGGTAGATCCCCGCACCAGCGTGGAAGCCGTCTATCAAAAGGGCCGCCGTATTTACGACACTCACACTAATCGGAGACGTTGGTAATGCTCTCTTTGACTCTTTCCTTGACCCCCCGAACCCGCTCGTATTGCGAGTGGGTAGGAAGACTTATGATGCTCACGATGCTGCTGATGGCCGCTGCTCCTACTATGGCGGCGCACCCGGGAGACTTGCTGGCGATACGCGCCAGGCACCTGATGACAGGTTCCGGCGAGACACTTGAACATGCCGTCCTGCTGTTGGAAGACGGCAAGATCGTCATCGTTGGCGAGGATCTGCCCATTGAACGTGGTATTCCTGTGCTTGAATTGGATGAAGATCAATGGGTCGTGCCTGGTCTGGTGAACTGCTACACGCGCTATGGCATGAGGGCTTCGGGATACAGCGATTTGCGCCCCAACATGAAGGCTGTGGATGAACTGAGTCTCAGCAGGTGGTCCAGCATCTCGGGCATGGTGCGCTTTGGTGTCACTACTGCGGGCATCTACCCGGCTGGGCGCGGGATTCCTGGTCAGGCCACGGTGGTTTGTACCTCGCCGGGCGGCTCGACCTCGGAATTGCTCTCGGAACTGGTCATGCGTGAAACCGCCTACCTCAAGGCAATCGTGGGTAACACCTCCACCGGCAAGCGTTACTTGCGCGACGGTTTCAATGAAGCTGACAAGTGGTTGGAGAAAGAGGCCAAGAACCGTGAAAAGTACGACAAGGACAAGGAAAAGATCGAAAAGGAAAAGGACAAGGACAAGAAGAAGGAAAAGTTAGCCGAGCTCGGGGAATACAAGCCCCTGCCTCCCAGCGCAAAGGGCCAAGCTTTCTTGGATCTACGCGCCAATAAGATCAGCCTCTTGGCGTCGATCAACAAGTCCGCTGACTACCTGCACTTCTTAGATGCCTTGGGCGAAGAGGAGGTGGATTGGGACCTGCGCTTGCCCCTCTCCAGTGAGTGCGATATCTATCACGTCAAGGACAAGATTGCTGAGTCTGGGGCCCGCATCATTGTGGAGCCCATGATCACTCTGCAGCGGGCTACCCTTCGACAACGCAACCTGCCCGCAGAATTGCAACGGGCCGGCGCAAAGTTGGTGTTGGTTCCTCGGCGTGATTCGGCAATGGATGATTGGTTTCGGGATGTTGGAGTGATGGTTGGCGCTGGCCTGGATCGTGACGTAGCCCTTAGGGCTATGACTCTTGAGCCTGCTGACCTACTCGGCGTGGCCGATCAAGTGGGCAGCCTGGAAGCTGGAAAAGAAGCCAATCTGATCGTGCTCTCTGGCGATCCTTTCGAAGCGAACACCAAGATTGTGGCTGTCATGGCCCGAGGCAGAATCGCCTACGGCGAGGATGAACTGTGATGCAGAAGTTACAAAAGCAAATCCTGGGCTTCGGAGCTCTTTGGTCCTTGTTCCTGTTCTCGTTCCCTGTTCAGACCATGGCCGCTGTGGTCCTGGACGATGACGACAAGGCGGAGGAATCCGAAGAGGAGAAAGAGACCTGGGTCTACCTTGAGGGTGGGGATGTCTACACAGGGACAGGCGCCTTCTTGCGGGGGGCTGGAATCCTCTGTCATGACGAGAAGATTGAGGCAATCGGTTATGACATCGTTGTACCTGAAGAAGCCGAAGTCCTCAACATCAAGGGCTATTCGGTCTACCCGGGTCTAATAGCCTTGAGTTCCCGAGGCCTCTTCGGTGGCAGCGGATCTCTTGAGTACTCGGTCGATCCATTCTCGGATAACATGCTGCTGGCGGTAGCTAGCGGAATTACGGTTGCTGTGCAGGGCGATGAAGTGGGGCGGCTGAATCGCGGGCGCATCGACGGAATCGTTGTGGGCAAGCAGTCCTTTTCCACCATGAGCTACTCCCTTTCGAACCCCGGAGGCCGTAAGTCTCTGCGCATCAAGTTCGACGGGGCTGAGGCGTACCTCCGTGAGCTGCGTACTTGGGAGAATGAGGTCAAGTCCAACAAGGATCTCAAAGAACCTAAGAAGAGCGGCGTGGACAGCAACACCCTCAAGGTCTTGCAGGGCACCGCACGTGCAATGTTTCGCGCGGACAGTCAGCAGGATCTCTTGGCTATTGCTCAACTCGCTCAGCGTTATGGATTCCGTCCGGTGATCCAGGGCTGTCGCGAGGGATGGATTGTGGCGGCGGAACTCGGGCGGGCGGGCGCAACCGCGATTGTTCAAGCACGAGAACGCCGTAACAAGAGTGAGAACCTGGTGCGCCCTGGGGGAGCCTCAATCGAGAACGCAGCGATCCTACATCGCCATGGCGTGCAGGTCGCGGTTGTCCCCGCCTCCACTGGTATCAGTATGGGCGGTATCGTGGGTCGGGATATCATGCACATGCCTGTGGAAGCTGCTTTCGCGGTACGTGGCGGTCTGCCCGAGGACGTGGCAATCGCTTCCATGACTCAAGTTCCCGCCCGCTTGCTTGGCCTTGAGCATCGCCTGGGTACCATTGAAGTAGGCAAGGACGCGGATTTGATTATCACTGACGGCGACCTTTTGCACTACAAGACCTTTGTTCAGTGGTCTGTGGTCGGAGGTCGCATGGTCTATGACAAAGAGGCCGAACTCTATCTGGCCCACATTCGCCCACGCCCGGTGGAGGAGATTGCGCCCGAAGAACCAGTTGTGCCCGGTGAGCGCGATGAGGAGATCATTGAGACACCTGAGGAGGAAGCTGACCCTCCGGAGGAGACCCCCGAAGATCCGCCCGCTGAAGAGCCGCCTCCCGCCGACGGTGGAGGAGACCCGCCGCCCCCTGCTCCAGAGGATCCGCCCGTTGATCCGCCTAAAGAGGGCTCCGGGAAAGGCGACGGGTCTTCGGCGATCCACAGATAGGGTGATTCGTGTGGAAGGCGAGGTTTCGGACCAAGGGGCACCCCCGCGCTGCATGAGCTAGGAGTTGCGACGACAGCGCTTCTCCCCCTCGCTCAGTACCCCTGTGTCTCTTATGCCCTGGCTCTAGACGTGCCTATGAGTATCCGGCCGAAGATGCTTCACGGCACTTATGGCGAAGCTGGGCACGTTTCTATGTCTTCTCGGATGCCTTGCGGTTGGTGTGCGTGAGGTAAGGCTGCCTCTCAGTTCTTGACTCTATCTCCGCGAGTCGCTGCCCGAGTGCAAAGGGCAGGTCAAACTTGGCCGCCCTACTCACAATAATGGTTGGGAGGACTTTCGAGGCACTCGCTCCCGGGTAAATTTGTGGCGACTTTTGTTTCCTTGATCCCCTTCCCGCACTGTCATGAATACCCGCTGTCGATCGTCGTTGCTCTCCCTCTTGGCGATCACTCTTTCTGTCGCTTCCCCCGGTTATGCCCAAGTAGGCCAGGCCGGCATGTTGCGTTATCCCGATGTCAGTCAAGCTCAGATTGTGTTCGTCTACGCCAACGATCTCTGGCTGGTGGACCGTGCCGGTGGTTTGGCAACACCCTTGGCGAGCCCAGCGGGGGCCGAGCGCAACCCGCGCTTCAGTGCCGACGGGAAGACCATCGCCTTCAGCGGCAACTATGAAGGGGATAGCGACCTGTACACCATGAACGTGGATGGGGGCATTCCTTTTCGAGTGACCCATCACCCAGGTAGCGATCAGTTCACGGACTGGACTGCGGACGGGAGGTTGGTGTTCTCCACCTCGGCGTTCACGGGACAGCGTAGAGCGGCACAGATGTTTACCGTGCCAGCCACGGGCGGACTGCCCACCAAGGTGTCCATTCCTTATGGTGCGAACGGCACCATCCGTGCCGATGGGCGCATGTTGGCCTACACCCCGAACAGTCGGGACAATCGCAACTGGAAGCGCTATCTGGGGGGGACGGCCTCGGATGTGTGGCTCTTCGATCTACAGGATAAGACTTCGCACAGGGTGACCCATTGGGAGGGCACCGATAGCTTTCCGATGTGGCATGGGGATGACCTGTATTTCGTGTCGGATCGCGGAAGTGAGCAACGGCTCAACGTTTGGAAGTCCGACGCCCAGAGCGGCGAACTCAGTCAAATCACGCGCTTCACGGATTTCGACGTGAAGTGGCCGGCGATTGGTCCAGGGGACAAGGGGCAGGGCGAGATCGTCTTTCAAAACAATGCCGGGCTGTTCCTGCTCGACCTCGGTAGCGGTCAGGCCCGTCAGGTTTCGGTGAAAATCCCCGGCGCCCGCGAGTCGATTCGCCCGCGCATGGTGGATGTGTCCGGTTCGATCAGCGCCGCCGGTCTTTCGTCCACGGGCAAGCGCGTGGCGGTGGAGGCCCGTGGCGACATTTGGACCTTGCCCGCGGATAAGGGCAAACCCCGCAACCTGACCCATTCGAATGGGGTTGCGGAGCGCGACCCTTCCTGGAGTCCGGATGGGCGTTGGGTGGCTTACTTTTCGGACGCCAGCGGCGAATACGAGTTGACCCTGACTCAATCCGACGGTCGTGGCGAGACGCGCCAGTTGACTCAGAACACTGAAGGCTACAAGTACCAGCCTATCTGGTCGCCGAACTCCGAGCAGATCGCGTACAGCGACCGTTCGGGGACGATCTACTTGCACAACATCGAGGCTGCCACGACCACCCGGGTGGATCAGCATGGCAACGCCGAATGGGGAGTGGGGCTAAACTGGTCCCACGACTCCCGTTGGCTCACTTACAGCACGCCCGGTGCCAGTGCATTGGGGTCCTCGATCATGTTGTACGACACGGCCTCGGGGGTTTTGGAGCGCGTGACTAGCAACATGTTCAGCGACTCGAATCCAGTGTTCGACCGCAAGGGGGACTATCTCTACTTCGCCAGCGTGCGCAACTTCAATGGTCAGCGTCAGTCGGCCATCGACTCAAACTACGTGTACGAGAATGCCCAGGTACTCTTGGCTGTTCCCCTGCGCAAGGATGTGGAGTTCCCCTGGGCCGAAGAGAGCGATGAGGAGACCTGGGGCGAAGAGGACGAGGAAGAAGGCAACGACGAGGCTGACGACGAGCAGCAAGGCCCTGATTCTGATTCCGACTCTGACGAAGATGATGACGAGCCCGCCGACGAAGAGGTGGACGAGGACGTAGACGAACCCGCAGACGAAGAGGCGGACGAGGACGTAGACGAACCCGCAGAAGTGGTCGAGATCGACATCCAGGGCTTCGAACGGCGTGCCCTACAACTTCCGGTTAGCGCGGGCAGCTTCGGCAACCTGGCGGTCAACCACAAGGGTCAATTGCTCTACAACCGACGGGGCAACGATGGTGGTATCAAGCTCTACGGCTTGACCGACGACGACCAAACCGAGAAGAGCGTCACCGACGGAGGGCGCTTCAGCCTCTCAAGCGATGGCAAGAAGCTCTTGTTGTTGCGTAGTAGCGCGCTGTCCATCGGCAAGGCGAAGGAGGATAGTTCGCCCAAGAGCGTCAAGACCAACGGCATGGACACCTGGATCGATGCGCGACTGGAGTGGCCCCAACTCTACACGGATGCCTGGCGCCTGTTCCGGGACTACTTCTATGCGGAGAACATGCACGGTGTCGATTGGAAAGCCGTGCACGATGCATACCGTCCGATGATCGACTTCTGCGTGACGCGCAATGATGTGGACTACGTTCTGCGTGAGATCGTCGCTGAGCTGAACTGCGGGCACACCTACGTACGCGGCGGTCCCATGGAGAGAGGTCCGCGGGTTGGTGTAGGCCTCTTGGGTTGCGACTACAGTTTGGAGGACGGTGCCTACCGCATCACCAAGATCATCGAAGGGGGAGTCTGGGACGCGGATGCCCGCGGTCCCCTGAGCAAGACAGGAGTGGACGTTCACGAGGGCGACTATCTCTTGGCGGTGGACGGCGTTCCGATGGATACTTCCGTCGACCCCTGGGCCGCCTTCGTGGGCAAGGGAGGCCAAGCCGTCGAACTGACGGTTTCGAGCACACCGATCCTGGACGACCAGGCGCGCCGGGTACAGGTCAAGACGCTCACGAGCGAGAGGGGCTTGCGCTACAGAAACTGGATTGAGACCAATCGCGCCACAGTGGAGAAGGACTCCGGGGGCCGCGTGGGTTACATCTACGTGCCCGATACGGGTTCCCGCGGCCGTAACGACTTCTTCCGCCAACTCTACGGTCAGGCGCACCTGGATGCCTTGATCATAGACGAGCGTTGGAATGGTGGGGGCTCCTTCCCCAACCGTGAGATCGAAGCGCTCAACCGTCCGCGCACCAACTACTGGGGGCGCCGTTGGGGCATGAACTGGCCCACTCCCCGGGACAGTCACCAGGGCCCCAAGTGCATGCTGATCAACCGCGACGCAGGTTCCGGTGGGGACATGTTCCCGTACCTGTTCCGTCAGGCTGGATTAGGCAAGTTGATCGGCACGCGCACCTGGGGCGGCCTGGTGGGCTACTCCGGCAGCCCGTCTTTGATCGACGGCGCGACATTGGCCATTCCTTCCTTTGGTTTCTTTGAGCTGGATGGTACCTGGGGCGTCGAAGGTTACGGCGTCGCCCCGGACATCGAGGTATTGGACGACCCTGCACTGATGCAGGACGGGGCCGATCCTCAACTGGCCAAGGCCATCGAGCAGATGCTCTTGGAGCTGAGCACTGAACGGGCCTACACGCCGCCCGCACGTCCGGCCAACCCGGATCGCACGGGCATGGGAGCGGGAGAGCTGGATCGCTAGAGGCGAGCTACCTTCGAGTGTCGCTACTCGCACGTCCGGACGTCGGGCCAGCATCAGGTCGACCGGAGAGGCCGATGTCATGGACGAAGCAGACCGCGGAGGTTGAGTCCATGGAGCATGGTTTGGCAGCCCCCGGCCGCTGCATGCGGTTGCCCGTCGTCAGGGGCCTACGGGAGTGGGGCCTTTCCGTCGTGGATGGCCTTGAGCGCGGATTGATCTAGATACCTTTCATGTCAGCGCAGGGATGGTGCAGCATGACCGCTACTTGACGCTGGACCAATCCACAGGAACCGGGAGCGGGGAGGTTCATGCACTGAACGCCCTGGAAACTCACGTTGGTGAAGCGTCCGGCGCGCTGGCTGGGAGGCGGCGACGGCTGAGCCAGGCCCAGAGGGGGTGCCTTTGCGGGTATTTCGACGAGCATCTCAGTGACCCGTGAGGTATCCGGCCGCGCGGGTCGCTACACTCCCAACCATGCCCCTGCGTCATCTCTTACGCGTGCTTGGTGAAGAGCCTAGGATCTCCCGGCACCTGACCCAAGATGAGGCTTTCCGGGCAATGACCTCGATCCTCTCTGGAGGTGAAAGCGAAATCACAGTGGGGGCATTCTTGATCGCCTTGCGTTGGAAGGGCGTGACAGTAGAAGAACTCACTGGTTTTGCATTGGCGGCACGAGGTGTGGCCAACATTCCATGTCGTGACATGGAAGGGCTTGTCTGCATCTGTCCGCCCCATGATGGACAGGTTAAGCATCCACCTTTGGATGCTCTTTGCGGTCTGATTGCGGCGTCTGCGGGAGCGCGCGTCCTCTTGATCAGTGACCAGAGCGTGCCACCCCTGCGCGGCTTGACCGCATCAAATGTAGTGCAGGGCCTAGGCTTGCAAATGACCTGGGATCCCATGGAAGCAGAATCTTGGGTCGTCAAGGGTCGTTTTGCCGCGCTGTCTGCCACTGGTATGTTGCCGGGCCTCTTGCATACGCGTCGTGCACGCAAGGAAGTTGTCTTGCGTACGCCTCTCTCGACCCTGGAGAAGCTCCTTTCGCCCGCCCATGCCGCGGTGGTCTTGGGAGCTATGCACGGACCTGTGCTTGGTACTGCAGTGGAAGTTATTCAGGCTCTGGGCCATCCTCGTGGCACGGCCTTGCAAGGTGTTGATGGTGGGATCGTCCCATGGGTTTCGCGCCGGACTCGAGGTGTTGCTCTGGATCAGAATCATCTGGTTCCAATGACCGTGGAGCCCAGAGATTTTGGATTGGACCATGACTCCGAACCAGAATTGCCCATGTATGGTCCACCCGAAGACGAACAGGGTGCTTGTGATAATGCAAACCTGGTGTTGGATGCGCAAAAGGTCGTCAAGGGAGTATTGAGGGGAGATAACAATTCTGCACGCGATGCCTGCTTGATGGGAGCTGGCGTGATTTTGAAAACCGTGGGCATGTCCATGACATTGGCTGAAGGTGTTGACCTTGCGGCTCAAGCCCTGGATGGCGGCGCGGTGGACGAACGCATCGCCCAGTTGTCAGATCTGACCGGCAAGTGACTTGCGCCATGGCAGACGGTCCTTCGAAATCAAGCACTCTTGCCGCGGTTGACCTGGGTTCCAACAGCTTTCATATGGTGGTGGCTCGTGAGAGCGAAGGGCCTCCGGTCCTGATTGACCGGCTGCGCGATCGCGTGGGCCTGGCCGAGGGCCTGCGCCCTGATGGCGGCATCGAAGAGGAGGTCAAACAGCGGGCGCTTGCCTGTCTTGAACGTTTTGGGCAGCGCATTGCCGAGATTCCGGCCACCCGGGTGCGAGCCGTGGGCACGGCAACTTTCAGGGCAGCGCGCGACTCTTATGACTTTCATGGACGCGCAGAGGAGGCTCTGGGCCAGCGCATTGAGATTCTGGGTGGCCGCGAGGAGGCCAGGCTGATCTACTTGGGGGTCGCCCACAGCCTCGCTGGTGATGGGCGACGTAGGTTGGTAATCGATATCGGCGGCGCGAGCACCGAGTGCATCATAGGGGTCGATTTCGAGTCGCAGGTTGAAGAGAGCCTGAAGATGGGTTGCGTGACTTTTTCGCAGGAGTATTTCCCCAACGGACGGATTACGAAGAGAGCCTTTGAGAGAGCGATTACTGAAGCACGTCGTCAACTGGAACCCGTTGCAACTGCTTTGCGCAACCGTGGCTGGGAGCAAGTTGTTGGATCTTCGGGCACTGTGCACGCTACTGCACAGATTCTTGCTCAGAACGACTGGGGTGATGGAAGCATCACAGCAGACGGGCTGCAGTCCCTGGTGAATGAGGTCTTACGACAGAGAACGGTTGAGGAGCTGGATCTCTCGGGCCTAAAGGAAGACCGCAAGCTGGTCCTGCCCGGAGGGATTGCAATTGTGCAGGGGCTTTTTGATGGTCTTGGTTTGGAGGAACTCCATCCTTCGCCTGGAGCCCTGCGTGAGGGGCTATTGCATGATCTCCTAGGACGGTTGCACCATGCGGATGTGCGTTCCGGTTCTGTGACTGCTCTTGGATTGCGACTTGGGGTAGATGAGACTCAGGCCTCGCGTGTCAGGTCCATGTCAACTGAGTTGTTTGATGCGCTGCAGGGAGCATGGAGTTTCACTGATGAGCATCGGGATCTACTGTCTTGGGCTGCTTGGCTGCATGCGGTTGGACTCTCGGTTTCCTATTCCGGATACCACCACCATGGGGCCTACCTCGTGGAGAATGCCGACTTGACTGGGTTCTCTCGCGAGGATCAGCGTCGGGTCGCGACTCTCGTGCACTTGCACCGCAAACGTTTTCGTATCAGCTATATGGAGCGCGACTCTGAACCCTGGCAGCTGGTCCTGAAGCGTCTTGCGATCTTGTTACGCATTGGTGTTGCTCTGCATCGTGGTCGTGGAACTGGAGATATCGAACGCCCAGGCGTAAACCTTGGTGAAGACGTGGACCATCTGCAGCTGAAGTTCTCTGAAGGGTGGCTTGAAGCGCACCCGTTGACCCACGTCGATCTGAAAATGGAATCAGACCTGGCCAGGGAGGCCGGGTTCGTCCTCACGGTGGAGTGAGCCGCAGAGTTTATCGAGCAAACGATCTTGGGGGTGGGACAGGGGCGGTTCCTGGCCCTGGCCATTGCGAATGTAGGTGCCGTCTGACTGCATCTTCCAAACTTGCACATCTTCACCCAAGTAGTTGAAGAGATCCTCCTGTGTGAGCCGGTCTCGCAATTGCTTGTCCTCAATAGGGAAACACGTTTCTACTCTGCGCTTCAGGTTGCGGCTCATCCAGTCCGCACTCGACGCAAACAGAATGTCATTTCCGCCGGCATAAAACCAAAACAGACGGCTGTGCTCCAAGAAGCGCCCGAGGACGGATCGAACACGAATGTTCTCGGAGAGCCCCTTGACGCCGGGACGTAGACAGCAGGCCCCGCGTATGATCAAATCGATCTGAACGCCCATTTGAGAGGCGAGATAGAGGGCCTGGATTACCGTGGCCTCGGTCAGGGCGTTCATCTTTGCGACGACTCGCGCTGGTTGTCCGGCCTGGGCCGCATTGGCTTCCGCACGGATGTGATCCAGCATGGACTTCTGCAGAGTGAAGGGACTTTGCAGGATTCGGTTGAGGGCTTGTTCTTCGCCCAAACCAGTCAGCTCAAGGAAGACCTGGTGTACGTCCTCGCCAAGTTCAGGCCGTGAGGTGAGGTAGCTGATGTCTGTATAGGCTCGCGCTGTCCCCACATGATAATTGCCCGTCCCCAGGTGGCAATAGCGGCGTAGCTTGCCTTGTTCTCGCCGCACGATCATCATCATCTTGGCGTGGGTCTTGTAGCCCACAATTCCGTAGACCACACTGGCACCGACTTCTTGCAGTTGAGTGGCGAGGCCGATATTGCGCGCCTCGTCAAAGCGGGCTCGCAATTCAATCACCGCGGTAACCTGCTTGCCCGCGCGTGCCGCCGTCATCAGTGCGGCGACAATGGGGGAGTCTGCGCCGGTGCGATAAAGGGTCTGCTTGATCGCGAGCACATCGGGGTCTTCGGAGGATTTGCGAAGGAACTCGACTACTGGACCAAAGGACTCATAGGGATGGTGCAACAGAATATCACCCGCGCGCAAGGTGGCAAAAATACAGTCGTCAGGACCGACTCCCTTGGGTATGTGCGGCATGAACGGCGGGTACTTGAGATCTGGCCGATCGACCATGTCCAACAGAGCGCTCAAGCGGTGCAGATTGACCGGACCGTCCACTCGATAGAGTTCAGCTTCGGTCAGGTCAAATCTCTGCAACAGAAATTGAGCGAGTTCATCAGGGCAGTCGGTGGCGAGTTCCAGGCGCACGGCGTCGGCGAATTGTCGTTCGGGCAGTTCACCGCGCAGGGCTTGTAGGAGATTCTCTACCTCTTCTTCGTCGACCCACAGGTCCCCATTACGCGTCACCCTGAACTGGTGGCAACCTTTGACTGTCATGCCCGGGAACAGTTCTCCTACATGGGCGTGGATTACCGAGGAGAGCATGGTCAGGTGCATTCCCGTACCAGGCTCACTACCCGGGATACGCAGAACTCTGGGCAGTGCCCTAGGAACTTGAACGATTGCGATGCCTGCGTCGCGGCCGAAGGCATCTTCTCCTTCAACGATTACCACGAAATTGAGGGACTTGTTGAGAATACGTGGGAATGGGTGCGCTGGGTCCAGACCCATGGGGGTCAAGACCGGTAAGACCTGATTGCGGAAATGGTCGAGAATCCATTCCTGTTGGCTCGGATTCCATTGAGAACGTCGTACCAAGTGGATTCCTTCCTCTGCGAGGGCTGGCAGGATTACCTTGTTGAGGGCTTTGTACTGGTCATGGACCAGGACTTCGGCCACTTCTGCGATCGCAGCCAGCGTTTCTTCTGGCGTGCGACCATCAAGAGTCAACTGCGAAGCTCCGTGGATGGCCGCTTCTCGGTGGGAGGCTGCGCGGACCTCAAAGAACTCGTCAAGGTTGGTGGAGGATATTGTCAGGAAACGAAGTCGCTCCAGCAGGGGTACGCTAGGGTCGAGGGCTTGGGTCAAGACTCTTCGATTGAATTCCAGGACCGATAGGTCCCGGTTCACAAAGAGCTGTGGATCACCGTAATCGAAGTTCCCTGGTTGTGCTGGAGTGGCTGTCACGTTCGATGCTCTATTGTGTTCACTATCCGGTTACTTCTGTGTTCGGTCATTGATCACCCGATGGTGTCGCACTGGATCCCCTACAATTCCGGTCAAACGAGATACGGTAGGGCTGACTATTCGTAGGCCCATGTCAGTCCCAATGGCTTCGAAGATTGGCAATTCTTCGTCTGAAGTCGTCAGGATCGCCTTTGTGGTCAGGCTTCCGAGGGCCAGGCGTACGAGGGTATCGGCTCGGGCCCGCTCCGCCTTGGGATGTCCGCCTGACACTTGCAATGGGCCACCTTGGCGGTCATAGAGCCTGTTGTGGAGGGCTGGGAAGGCTTCGGGGTCCGTCAAGACCGATACAAACCACAAGTGGTCAACCTGGCCGGTTTCTGCAGGGCGAATTGGGTCGGAGGTGACCCGAGGAGTGTCTATTTGCGTTACTTCTGACACCGCTTGCATGGCGCCTTTGAGCTGTTCAAGTTCGAGTCCAGGAAGACCGTGGACGGTCACCCTGCGGCTCAGCATGGTGGCCTCGAATACCAGCGGTGCGAGTTCAGCGACCCCGGCGCCCACATACATGCTGCGGCCCCTGGGGCTAAGGTGTTCCCCTAGGTCGCTAGCAAATAGCAGTCCAGCAGTACGTGTTGCATTGATGGCCTCTTCCGAGAAAAAACCCGCACCACCGTCAGAGCAATAGATGTTTTCCAGGCTCTTCCAGTCGATCGATTGTTCGGCCGCATCCAGGGCCGCCGCGAATTCTTCGGGATTGCTCATTTTGTCACTTCAAGGCGGTTGTGCTGCTTAATCCCAGTTGTTTGCGGACTGCTGTGAGGGCCTTGGGCTCTCCAAAGAGCAACAGTCGATCCCCTTCTTCTAGGCGTGTCGCTCCCTTGGGCACCAGGGTCGAATGGCGGCGGCGAATGGCGGCCACAAGACAGCCATCCGGCAGCCCCAACTCAAACAACTGACGGTTGATCCAGTCCGCAGTTTCTGTCTTGGCTACCAGTCGCAATGAGAGGTAACGGTCATCGCGCAGGAAGACCTCGCGTAGGGCCATTTCATTGGGGGCTGAGCGCCAGGCAGAGTCGAAGTCTTTTCGATCGATGCGATTGGCAAGTTGCGCCAACATGCGTAGGTGGAGGCTGGGATCGTCTTTCGCGCTGACCAGGAAGAAGGCTGCGTGGACCGCGTCCGTGAGCTGGGTCTTGCCAAAGACATCTCCCGCAAGAATCTGAAAGTCCTTGACAGACCGCACAAGCACAAGCAGGGGTCGCTCCAGATCCGGCATGTACATGTGGGGCAGTGCGATACCTTTGGCTACGGGAGTCGCGCCCATCTTGGTTCCCTTGCGGAAGCCTTCTACGAAGTACTGTTTGGGGCTGCCGGTTTGGATGGCCAAGTCTTGTGCTACTTGTTCAATCAACTGATCGAAATCGGGAACAGCGTCCACTTCGATTACATGAGCTCCCAAGACCACTTCTTCGAAGGGGTCTTCATCGCGTAATCCTTTCTCTTTCAGAATTGTGCGCAGTTCCTTGTCCAGAGCGTCGTGTCGAGAACGGCCGAGGCGTTCAAACACATGGTAGATCGCGCCTGTGCGTTCCACGCGACTTGCGCCGTAGAATCGGAACCAGCCGATGCCTGCAGCAATCAAGCCGAGGCTGAAAGCTGTGGGCAACCAGCCCATCTGAAAAATCAAGAAGAAGGGCGAGAGCATGCCGAAGATTGGAATCCACGGGTAAAGGGGCGTGCGGTAGCCGGGATCGTAGCTGGCCAGGCCGCTCTCTCTCATGATGATAACCGCGAAACACAGCAAGGCGAACATCATCAACTGGAAGGCGCTGGCGAGCTTGGCGATTCTGATTGGGTCGAAGAACAGAATCATCGCGATGATCAAAGTGGCAGTTGTCAGGATCGCAACCAGGGGCGTGCCATTCTTGTCCAGGCGCGCGAGGGCCGAAGGCACTAGATCATCACGGCCCATGGCAAGGGGATAGCGCGAGGCGGCCATGATCCCCGCGTTGGCCACAGAGAAGAAAGCCAAGACCGCGCCCACAGAGATCACGATCATCCCTGTGCGCCCTCCAATAACTTCAGCAGCTGTTGACATGGGGGTCATGTTGCCTGCCAGTTGGGCGGCTGGAAGGACACCGACCATGACCGTCGTGGCTAATGCATAGATCAACAGGGCGGTGAACAGGGAGAGAAATAGGCCCCAGGGCAGATTTCGCTCAGGGTTGGATACTTCCTCCGAGACGCTGGCCACATTGGTGACCCCCACATAACTGATGTAGACCAAACCCGCTGTGGCCAGGATGGACTCGTGCCCCGCATCAAAAAATCCATTGAAGTGCTCTATTTGCACCTCGGGAAGACCGGTAACCAAGAACATCACGAGAATGGTTAGCAGCCAGATCACCAGGATTTTTTGCAGTCTTCCAGAGTGACGGGCTCCCATTGCGTTCAAGGCTGCGAAGATCACTGCAAAGCCCACCGCCAGGGACTTGAGCAGCCATGGCCGAGGCTCAAACAACAGGGCTACAGTTGCGGCCAGACCCACTAGCGCAAAGCTGGTCTTCAGAGCGATGGCCAGCCAGGTGCCGAAGCCTCCAATGGTCCCCAACATGGGACCTAGGCTGCGCTCCAGAAAATAATACGACCCACCTGCGCGGGGCATGGCTGTAGATAACTCGACGATGCATAGCATGGCCGGGATGAGGGGTACCGCTGCCAGCAGGTAGCAAAGCACCACCGCCGGTCCTGCCTGCTGAGCCGCGAGTCCAGGGAGGAGAAAAAGACCCGCACTCAGTGTCGCACCGGTAGCAATGGCGTAGACACTGCCTAGGCCAAGCTGCTTCTTCATGGACGTTCTTGAGGGGTCACCCATGGATTGGTTCAGGGCCTACAGGCCTCATTGATCTTACTTATGGTCAAGTCCATGCCCTTCGCGCAGCACGTGGTAGGCGCCGCTTGCCAGGGGAGCAAATTCTTCGATCTTGCTTGAGGGCCAGCGAACGCTGATGGCTTCGATCTCGTCTGAGGCTCCCAGTCCGAAGTGGGCTCGCGGATCATTGCTGGCCAGATAGCTGTAGGCGGGGTCAGCTAGACGCCAGATGGTCTTACCCCCATGCGTGACGCCAATCATCGCCCCCGGAACTTCGTCCCCGCGCTTGTCCAGCATGCGAAATCCAATCCAGTGTCCCGTTGCGTTGTTCAGGAGCAGCTTGGCCCTTCCGTCTCGATCCACATAGACCACATCCACGTCCCCGTCATTGTCGAGGTCTCCAAAGGCCGCGCCGCGACTGGTACCCGCTGTGTGCTCGGTTTCACCGCCATTGGCGATAGTTTCGAAGCGGATGCCGCCCATACCGCGGAAGAGGTGATTGGGTTCTGCGTAGGGATCTTCGGCGAAGATCTCCTCTTGACGCCAGGCTTGAACGGCGCCGTTGACCACATAGAGGTCGAGGTGTCCGTCCAGGTCGTAGTCATGGAAGCCCATGCCGAAACCCGTGTATTTCAAACTGGTGGCGTTCATTCCCGTGGCGTTGGTCTTGTCAGTGAAGCGTCCTCGGCGATTCATATAGAAGGTGTTGGTTTCACGGCGAAGGTGCGTCATGAACAGGTCCAAATCCCCGTCCTGATCTACATCCACCCACTGCACGCCCATGCCAGCTTCGGGCGTTCCGTTTCCATTGACCGCGCATCCCAGCAAGAGTCCCTTGTCGATGTACTTGCCTCTCCCTTTGTTGTGCCAGAGGTTGTTGGGTGTGGCATCGTTGGCCACATAGATATCAACCTTGCCGTCCTGATCGTAGTCGGCCGGTGCAACTCCAAGGCCGTTGCCGAAGGCTGCGTCCAAACCGGAGGTGGGCGTCCAGTCCTGAAAGCGTGTGCGTCCCTTGATGAACAGGGCATCCGGGCTGGCTGCGTTGTAGTTGTTTGGGCTGCAGTAGTCCCGCTCGGAGAAATAGTTGAAGCAGGCGGTTTCGGTGGAAGCGTGCCAGAGCAGGTTGTTGACCACATACAGGTCCAGATCCCGATCGCCGTCAACATCCAGGAAAGCCGCGCTGGTTGCCCAGCGCACATCTTCCGTGCCTGAGTTCTTGGTAATGTCCTTGAAGCGTACGACTCCTTGTTTGTCAGGGCCCTCGTTACGGTACAGGACATTCACGCCTACGTTGGTCACAAACAGGTCCATGTCTCCGTCCCGATCATAGTCACCGCAGGCAACGCCCATGCCGTACTTGGTGTCGCCTACACCGACCAGTTCGGTGACATCTTCAAAGTGTGGCAGACCGGTTTCCTGGTCAATGCCCAGATTGCGGAAGAGTTGATTGGGAGGGCTGTCCGGCTGGTTGCCTTCGGCATCAGGTAGATAGCCAGATTGAACACAATAGATGTCCAGAAGGCCATCCCCGTCGTAGTCCAAAAGCCCAACTCCTCCGCCCATGATCTCCGGGAACCAGTACTCACCGCGAGCACCGCTAACATGCGAAAATGAGAAACCAGCTGCCTCACCGATGTCCGTGAACCAGGGGGCGGGCGCCTGGTCCTGTACGGCGACCATGGATGTCAGGAGAAGAATTGAGAGGTGCACGTATCTAGTGTCCCGCCTGCTTGAGGGCGGCTTCGAGTTGTTCTTGGAAGGTGACAACATTTGGGGCATTGCCGGATACGGAGGAAGCGTGCTTGGCGGCTTGTCGGGCTCCGTCCCAGTTGTTCATCGTGTAGCGCGCTCGGGCCAAGAATACCCAGGCCATGGGATTCTCGGGGGAGTGGGCGGTATGAGCTAGGGCGAATTTCTCCATCTCACGATGTTTACCCTGGTTTGCGTAGATCTGCGCGAGCAACTCGAAGAGCTGAGGTTCGGTGCAGCCTAGCATGTGGGCCCGCTGCATATTGGCCAAGGCAATCTGCCCGCTCTGTTTGGCAGCCTCGGGATCATTTGGATCGATGCTCACCTGTTCCACCAATCCTCGGTAGTACCACGTGCGTCCAATATGAGGAGCTAGTTGGATGGCTTTGTCCGCAGTCGTGCGAGCGCGGGTTATGAGCTCCATTCGGCGGGCGGCGTTGGCTGGGTTGGAAGACATGTTGAGCAGCACGACTGCCATGTCCGTTTGGGTGATATAGGCCTTAGGATCAATCAAGGTGCTCTCTTCCAGCAGCTTGAGCGCTTGTTCATGGTCTCCCAACTGTTGATGGGCACGGGACAGCATGTTTAGAACCTGCATGTTTGGCCCGCGCTCGGTGCGAATGACTGTGAGAGCTGTCAGTGCACCGTCTGCATCACCGCTGGCAAGCATGCTCTCGATGCTGCCCATACGCTTGCCAAAACCCGCCGTCCACTTGGCTAGCAGGGGCCGGTGGGGGTCCGGAGGAAAGACCGGGAACGCATTGAGTCCTCGCTTGAGCTCGAATGACGAACCCTCCTCATCGCCAAGTTCGGCGAGCACCAGACCAAGAAGGTAGTGAGCGTGGGTGTAAGCTGGGTTGATGGTCAGAGCCTCACGTAGCAAGGTTGCAGCCTCTTCCCAGGACTCTTTCTCGATCATTACCTGTGCCAGCCCCACGCGGTTCTCAGGGAATCGGATGTCTCCCCCGAGTTCTGCTTCTGAGGCAATTGCCTGACGCCAGGCACTCTCGGCCTCTTTGGTCTTGCCCATGCTCAACGCGGTCTCGCCGAGCCGAGCTTGAACTACCGCCGTATTCAACAACCTGGGAGCCACGGCGCGGAATGAATCTAGTGCTCTGACCAGGTCGCCAGCCGCATGCTGGCAGGCGCCGAGTCGATAGACCCACTCGGGTTTCTGGGGCAGCAACTCGATGGCCTGTTTGTAGCAGGGCAGGGCCAGGGACCAAATGGTGTTGGCCTCATACGCCAGGCCCATCTGGGACCAGGCCTGACCCCGGGCCGTGCGATCATCGGCGCTTTCATCCGGGTGCTCCAAGTTGGCCTTGAGCACATCCTGCAAGGCGCGGTTGAGAGTGGCGACCACCTCGGGATCCATGCGCGAGATGTCTTCGATGATCGGTGGCGTTGGCAACTCGGGTGGCCGGATGGCTGGATCCTGGTGGATCGCGAGGGCCAGCATTAGGGCTAGATGAGTCATGGGGGGGGTACCTGGGGAGGGCGGCGGATTATACCCGCTCTTTGGGCGGGGTCAGGACGCGCGCCCGGTTGCGTGCGGGGAGAAGTCCCCATACGGGCGCAGAGAGCGACTGTGGGGTTGGGATTCTGTTTTGCCCAACGGACTTGGCGGAGGCGATTGGAGTGAAGTTCTGAGGGTTCGTAAGAGTCTCCTTGATTGTGACTACGCCTCAGGACTCGAGCCCCTACAATCACCGCCCAAGAAGAGGAATATCCGTGTGCAATTAGGATTTGTCATCGACCACTCGCGCTGCATTGGCTGCCACGCCTGCACCGTTGCTTGTAAATCCGAAAACGATGTGCCTCTCGGGAGCTTTCGTACCTGGGTCAAGTACACCGAACAGGGCGAGTTCCCTTCGGTTCGCCGGGGTTTCTCGGTTCTGCGTTGTAATCAGTGCGAAGAACCCCCTTGCGTGGACATCTGCCCTACTTCTGCGCTTGGCAAGAGCGCCAACGGGGTAGTGGAGGTTGACCCAAACAGTTGCATTGGCTGCAAGTCGTGCATGCACGCCTGCCCATACGATGCGCTCTACATCAATCCGTCTTCGGGGTTGGCGGAGAAGTGTCATTTCTGTGCTCATCGCACCGCGATCGGCCTGGCTCCTGCCTGTGCGGTTGTATGCCCAACGGAAGCGATCATTCCCGGGGACTTCGATGATCCGAATAGTTTGGTGTCGCGACTCAAGCGGGAGCGCCAGTTGGAGGTTCGGAAGCCCGAAGCGGGGACCGTTCCCAATGTGTTCTATGCAGAGGTCTCTGCGGCGGGAATTGACCCTGGTTTGACCAATCAATCCCACGGATCGATCTGGTCTGAGGACCTTAGTGGTGAGAGAGCCGATGCGGAGTCCTTCCGTGCTGCAGAGACTAAGGCTCGCGAAGAGTCCAGCGCGCGCACGGTTTACGATGTGCCGCGCAAGATGCTCTGGGGTTGGAAGATCACAGGCTATCTGTGGACCAAGTCGATTGCGGCGGGCGCATTTCCCCTGGCCTTGTTGGCCGCCTGGAATAGTGCCGATCCCAGTACAGGAACCCTGAAAATTGGAGCCTCCGGTCTCGGCGCACTTCTCATTTCCTTGATCTTCCTGTCCCTGACCGGTCTTCTGTTGGTGCTTGACCTCAAGCGTCCCGAGAGGTTCCTCTACATCTTGCTGCGCCCCAATTGGAAGTCGTGGTTGGTGCGAGGCAGCTACATTATTGGGGCTTTTGGGGGACTCTTGACCCTTGCACTCCTGTTGGAACTGTTTGGCCTGGAACTTGGTCGCATGCCAGCCATGGTCATTACGGTGGCGCTGGTCGTGCTTGGTGCCGCTACCGCAGGATACACTGGATTCTTGTTCGCCCAAGCAAAGGGGCGGGTGCTTTGGATGCGCAGAGGGATGTGGGCTCATCTGATCCTGCAAGCTGGGGTTGCGGGTTCGAGTTGTCTGTTGTTGGCGCATTCACTGGGCCTTGCCCTCGATAGTTCAGCCCATGAATTCATGCGCCTTTCACTGGGCGTTACTCTTGCTTTGCATCTACTGATGACCTTGTTTGAGGGCAGGCTGGCCCCGAAGAATCGCGAATCTGAGTACCACCGAACCTCGCAACTGATTACTCGCGGCCCCTACAAGGTCAGTCACTGGGGAGTTGGAGTGGTCGCTGGCATTCTATTGCCCTTGGCGCTGCTCTCCGAAGGGCCCGCTGCCCTCGCTGGCGTGCTGGCTTTGGTGGGCCTTTGGACCGAAAAAGATCTGCTGGTGCGCGCCGGCCAGGCCCTGCCGATTTCCTAGCCCCTCCATCATGACCGACACCGCATCTCAATCAGGCCCCTACCAACGCAAGTCCCCCTGGGAACTGGCCGTTGGGCCGCCTCCAGAGCACTGGCACGACTGGGTCGAACTTGATCCCAAGGCCTGGCCTGAGCGCAAGGAAACACACTTCGCTTGCGTCCCTACCATTTGCTTCAACTGCGAGTCCGCATGTGGCCTTCTGGCGTTCGTGGACAAGAGCGACGGGCAGATCAAGAAGTTCGAGGGCAATCCGGTCCATCCTGGTTCGCGTGGCCGCACCTGTGCCAAAGGGCCTGCTACCATCAATCAGGTGCAGGATGAGGAGCGCATCACCATGCCCCTCAAGCGCGTGGGACCGCGGGGTTCGGGCAAGTTTGAAGAGGCTACCTGGGAAGAGGCGCTGGTTGATATTGGCGGGCGCATTGGGAAAGCACTACGGGAGGATCGTCATGAGGAGATCATGTACCACGTGGGGCGCCCAGGGGAAGATCACTTCGTACTGCGCATGCTCGCTGCCTGGGGCATTGATGGGCACAACAGTCATACCAATGTGTGCAGCGCGTCAGCGCGGCTGGGGTTCACCCTTTGGTTCGGCGCGGACCGACCCTCGCCAGATTATGCCAACGCCAAGTTCGTGCTGTTGCTTTCGGCGCACTTGGAGACCGGCCACTACTTCAATCCCCACGCCCAGCGAATAATTTCTGCCAAGGAAGAAGGCGCCAAGATCGCCGTGGTGGATACGCGCCTCTCCAACACTACGACCCACGCGGATCGTTGGATCTCCCCTTGGCCGGGAACCGAAGCTGCCATGCTCCTAGGGGTTGCGCGCGAGCTATTGCGCAGGAATGCGGTCAACAAGTCGTTCGTTGACAGTTGGATCAACTGGAAGGCCTGGCTTGATGCGAGCGACCCTGGCGGGGCAGGGACTCTGGAGCGCTTCTTGGAAAAAATTGCCGAAGACTACGACTGCTACACGCCGGAGTTCGTTGCCGAGGAGTGCAAGGTCGAGGTGGACACGGTCAGTTACCTCACGGATCAGATTATTGCAGCGGGGACACAGTTCACCAGTCATCTTTGGCGTAACACCGCGGCGGGTAACGAGGGTGGTTGGCAGACAGCACGCGCATTGCTTCTGCTTCACGCCCTGACCGGCTCCGTTGGAACGCCTGGTGGCTTGAATCCCAACTCTTGGGATAAGGCGCACCCCATGCCTTCCAAGAATCCCCCTAAGCATCAGCGCTGGAGTGAGGTGCTTTTTCCCAAGGAATACCCCTTGGCGCATTACGAGATGAGTTTCTTGTTGCCGCACCTCTTGCGTCATCAAGATTCCAAGCTCGATGTCTATTTCACACGGGTCTACAACCCGGTTTGGACCAATCCGGATGGTTGTTCTTGGATTGAGATGTTCGAGGAAGAGGGGCGTATTGGCTGCCATGTGGCCTTGACTCCAACTTGGAACGAGACTGCACAATGGGCAGACTGGGTCTTGCCCATGGGTTTGGGGCCAGAGCGACATGACTTGATGAGTCAAGAGACTCATGCGGGGGCCTGGATCGGTTTTCGTCAGCCCGTTGGCCGTGAATATGCGCGCCTGCAGGGCAAGACCAGCTCCACGACCCTTGGCACCAATCCGGGCCAGGTCTGGGAGGAGGCTGAGTTCTGGATCGCCCTGACCTGGAAGATCGATCCCGACGGGAGTATGGGAATCCGCAAGTGGTTTGAGTCCCAGGAACACCCGGGCCAGCCCGTGACCATGGACGAGTATTGGAGCGATGTGTTCGATCACTCGGTCCCCGGCCTGCCTGAAGCGGCCGCCAAGGAAGACCTCAAACCCCTGGAGTACATGCGCCGCAAGGGTGCATTCGCGCTGCCCTACGGGGGTCAACGGCGGTATGACGACCCTGGGGACAAACTGGAGTTGAAGGATGGGCGCAAGGTGAGGGGCTTTGACACGCCCTCGGGCCTGCTTGAGTTCTTTGCTGACTTCATGGATGAGTGGGGGCACGGAGATCAAGCTACCCCTGGCTACATCCGATCGCAGGTCTATCACGGTGGCCTCGACCTGGCTGCAGGCGAGCGTGCCCTGTTGCCTACATTTCGCCTTCCGACCTTGATCCACACGCGCTCAGCCAACGCCAAGTGGTTGCAGGAAATCAGTCACACCAATCCTCTTTGGGTGCATCCCAGTGATGGGATGGAATTAGGCCTTGAGCAAGGTGGCCTTGCGCGGATCAACACCGAAATCGGCTACTTTGTGGCGCGAGTCTGGATTACCGAAGGCATTCACCCAGGAGTCGTAGCTTGTTCCCATCACGTGGGCCGTTGGCGTCTGCACCGTCAAGTGGGGGGGCAGATCATGTCGTCGGCGAGGGTCAACCTTGAGAGGGACGGTTCAAGCTTCCTCTTCCGTCAGGCAGAATTACCGGCACCATTTGAAGGCAAGGACCCTGACATGGCTCAGGTCCATTGGAAGGAGGTTGGTGTCAATCAGAACATGACCTTCCCTGTGCAGCCTGATCCCACCAGCGGTATGCATTGTTGGCACCAGAAAGTGCGTGTGGAGGCGGCTCCGCCGGGTGACAATTACGGGGACATCTTCGTGGATACAGCCCAGAGCCGCTTGGTCTTTGAACGGTGGCTAAAGAGGACGATCCCCGCTGCTGGCGAGTTGCGTCGACCTTTGCATCTCAAACGCCCAAATCGGCCGGTGGATGCGGCCTACAGGTTCTAGGACCCTGACCATCCGGGCGCGCTGAAGGGCTTGCATTCCGAGGGTGCTTTTCGGCCCCTGGGCCTCCAGACGCACAAAACGGGGCCCAAGCGGCGGGGGAGAGGGGAATTCTCGGGTCTCGGTCACATCTGGAAGCGGCGCCGCGCTTCTTCTCATAACCGAGAGATGTGCTCGGGTTCTGAGGAAACCAACCAAAAGGTGTTGCCATGTTACTCATAGAGAAACTACCCCTGCTTTGTGCCGCAATCCTGACTCTGGGCTCAATCGTCCAGCACTCAGAGGCAAATGCTGAGACTGCTCAGGCAGGTGATCCTTCAGGCATCAGCCGTCAGCCTGCTGTGCTTGTCAAGTGGCGCTGTCCCGACGGTGGCAATGGCTACGTGGGAAAGTCAGCCAGCGCTGGCTTGTTGGTGTTCACCAACAATGGACCCGGTGACGTGATGCTTGAAGTTCAGTCTTTCTTCCCCTGGGTCTACGATACCTACCTGGTGAAGGCGGGAGACACCCAGCCGGTGGGCATGTCGGCTAACCGCCATGTGCAGGTCTTCGATCCCCATAAGGACTGCTTGCCTGCCAAAGGCACTTGCTGGATCCCTTGATTGAGGTGCCTGGACCCTGTCTGGGAATGCGAAGAAGAGCCGTCGGCTCAGCTGAGAGAATATTGGTTGGCCGGCGGCTCCGTTTTCGTCGGGACCTGGATTGAACAACGACATAGCCTGTTTGGTCTTGGCGGAGAAAAACAATTGCACAAACCCGCTATGTTCTGGGGGGGTCTGGTGAAATCTACGAGTCGCTGCCTAATGGGGGATGGCGTCTGGCCTTCGCTGTTTCTTGGGGGCCGCCATGAGTCTCTGATTGAGGATCTTGGGGTTCCATTGCGAGACTGAAGAAGACCTGTCGGGACCCGGATGCTCCCCTGGTTGAACTTGTGAGCAGGCTACATATCGCCGGGGATCATGGATAAAAATAGGCATTTGGGGCTACCGGAGGCCTTTTTGCGGCAATTTCTACAAAATTGCAATTGACATCGAGAGCCCCCCTGGTGACGATGGGTGACTCCCAGTATGAGGCACTCGCCATGTCTCTCTCCGGGGCACCTCTCACTTGCGATCGGGCCTGACTCGGTCTTCTCAATCATGAATCGTAGCACGTTCTATTTTAAGTATCTGGCCTTTGGCACGCTCTTCGTCGGCTCTTCTCTATTTGCTCAGGGTGGGGGACCGTCCAGTCCCTTGGGCGTTGCGTCAGACTTTGATCTATTTGGCCTGACAGGAGTGCGCATGGTTTCAAGCTCGGTACAAGGGCGCCTTGCAGGCAACAAGTTGGTGGACCTTACGCAGTTCGGCCTGGCGCTCGATTCATCGTTGCAGGCCAGCGATGATGTGTTGGTCAGTGGCGGGCACCTGCTTTGTTCCTACGGCGTCGTGAGCAACGGCAATGCCACCGCAGAATTGAGTCTGAGTATTGCTGGGAGTGTCATGTTCCGCAACTCTTCGATGCCTCCTCGTAAGGCCGACATTCTGGACTTTGAGTACATTCGTACCTTGTTGAAAACGCAATCTGGTAGTCTCGCCTTTCTGCCTCCAAACGGGGACGCGGAATTGCTCTATGGCGTGCTGTATCTCACTGGTAGTGACCCGGTACGAAATATCTTCAGCGTTGGACAATCCCATCTGAAGGGTACCACGCGGCTGTCGATCAATATCCCCGTAGGTTCGGTGGCGTTGGTCAATGTGCTGGGAGGCTCCTGGAGCAAGGCAGAGTGGGGCCTCGAGGTCCTGGGCGTGCCTCCTTCGGCAGTGCTGATCAATGCTTTCGAAGCTCGCGACATCACTCTGGCCAACATGAATCTGGATGCGAGCATCCTTGCCCCACGTGCCATCCTGGACATTCAACAGATGCACGTGGATGGCAATGTGGTGGCACGCTTCATTAGCCTGACTAATGCCCATACCACAGGGGGCCACCTGGCTTCCGGTCCCTGGGAGGCCCCTTCCGGCCGCTTTGCTGCTGACGAGTCAGGCCAGGATGCACCAGACTACTCCCTTATCTGGACCCAGGAATATGCCAATCAGGACGTGGCCCTCTCCCTGGCAAGCCCGGGCGTGATTGAAGTCACGCTTGATGGAATCAGTGCAGGTCACATCCGTCAAGATCGTCTGTCGCGTTTGGTATTCGAAGGTCCCGGTAGTTTCAGTCACCTGACCATTGATTCTAGGATTCGTTTGCCAGTGGAACTCTCAGGCGCAGCACCAGTGGCCATGGATGATCGTCTAGAGCTTGCCCCTGGGGCCAGCAGCGCACAAATCGATGTGCTGGCGAATGATCTTGAAGGCCCCTTCCGATTTGGTCCCGGCGCTGTGCAGATTGTCAGTGCGCCGAGCCACGGCAGCGCGCAGGTCGACCTTGTCAGCGGCGTAATCACCTACTCATTGCCACCTGCGACCACTCCCTTTGCCACCGTTCTTCCCCAGGCTGTGCAGCTTTGGTATGTGGCCACAGATCAAGGGGGCAATCAAAGCACCCCGCGCCGCGTGTGGATCAGCTTGGATCACGGTCTGACGAACCGCTGACTTGCGGACTCTACATTTCGCGCAGTTTCAAGAATTCGGCTGGCAAGTCCGACGTTCCGTCCAGCGCTAGATCAGAGAGCACCTGACCGAGTGCAGGGGTCAATTTGAATCCATGACCGGAGAGTCCGGCCGCGAACCAGGTGTGTTCCATGCCGGGTGCTCGGTCTACGAGAAAATTCTCATCCGGGGTCATGGTGTACATGCAGACCTTGGCTTCAGTCACCGTTGCTGCGAGGCGCGGCAGCCAACGCTTGGCCAAAGCTTGAAATTGCTTGCGCTCATCTGGGGAAACGGTGCGGGTCAAGTTGTCCGGATCGGCCTTCTCGGTCCGGCCATGGATTGCAATCTTTGCGGTAGGAGCCCCCGGGAGCAGTGGATCGGCGGGGATTCCAAAAAGGGCTGGCTCACCATCGCGCACTAGGAACCAGGTAGGCATTTGTTCGGGCTGAATCGGTGCCGGGTTTGGAGTTGTGAACCAGGCCTGGAGCTGGCGCGTGACTTGCAACTTGGTTGAGATTTGCGGCAAGAGCTTCTTGCTCCAAGCACCAGCGCAAACGATCAGTCGCTTGCAGTGGATTTCCCCTCTGTCGGTTGTCAGATGAACGCCCTGATGGTCTTCTTGGATGTTCTGTACGGATGTTCGTGTGCGCAGGACGGCACCGTGCTGACAGGCGTCCTCCACAGCGGCTTTGATTGTTGCCTCTGGCCTGACAAATCCACCACCCGGCTCCAGCAGGCCCATGAAGTCCGCTGGCAAATCGAATTGAGGGTAGCGTGCACGTAACTCTCCCGCATTCAAGTCACGTACCATGAGGTTGTGCTCTTCTGCGGCTCGCCGTGCTCCAGTCAGGACTTCGGAATCCTTGCGCCCTAGCAAGAGGGTTCCGCAGCGCACAATCAGAGGGCGGTCTAGAGTCTCTTGCAATTCTCCGAAGGCTGCTGATGAATGCAGCAGCATGGGAACATAGTCAGGGTGTTCGAAATAGGCGTGGCGATAGACCCGCGTTCCTCCGTGACTGGAGCCCAGGTCGTGTCCAGGTACGAATTGTTCTATGCCCAGGGGCTTGACCCCGCGCCGTGCCAGGGCACGTAGAGCAAATGCGCCCACACCGCCTACGCCCAAGACTGCAACTTCAACCCTCATGACCAACATGGTACCCGGCTCAAGGCAAGAGCAGGGCTTTGGTGTTGGCAGGTCTTCTCTGCGAGAGTCTCGCAGGCTGCGTGCGCCTAGTAGTTCTTGGCAAACAGCACTCGCTGGGCGCTGGGCTTGCCGCTCTTGATGCACTTGCCCTCAGAAGCATCGTAGCCTTCGTCCTCAAGGGGAATGCACCGCACGGTAGCTTTAGTCGCATCTTTGATGGCCAGCTCTGTTTCTGTGGTGCCATCCCAGTGGGCCCAGACAAACTTGGACTGCCCGTTGGCGAATACCGCCTCAAACTCTTCCCAAGTGTCGACTTCCACCTCGTTGGCCTTGCGGAATGAAAGGGCTCGCTCAAGCAGGAATTCTTGGAAGGCATCGAGGCGCTTGCCCACTTCCTCCCCAAGGGATTCCCAGGAGAGGATCTCCTTCTTGCCCCGACCTCGCTCGTCCAACTCTGCGATACGCATCTTGCACATCACGGCTTTCTGCTCAAGGTCGCGAGGTCCCAACTCCAGTCTCATGGGGACGCCTTTGCGTTCCCAGTCGAAGTACTTTGCACCGGGTTTCATGCCCTCGCGCTTGTCCACTTCCACGATCAGGCCGTCATCGCGCAGACCCTCGGCGATCTTGTCGGCGGCAGCAAAGACTGCGTCCCGCTCTTCTGTCTTCCGGAAGATCGGTACGACAACTACATGGATGGGAGCGACTCGTGGCGGCAAGACGAGTCCCTCGTCGTCGGAATGCGTCATGATCAGGGCGCCGATCAAGCGCGTGGAGACACCCCAGGAAGTCTGCCAGACGTACTCGCGCTCGCCTTCTTCGTTCTGGAACATCACATCAAAAGCCTTGCCGAAGTTCTGGCCCAGGTCGTGACTCGTACCGCACTGCAGAGCTTTGCCGTCCTGCATCATGCCCTCCACAGTTTGGGTCTCCAGCGCTCCAGCAAAGCGCTCATGGGCGCTCTTGATTCCGCAGATTACTGGCACTGCCAGTACCTCCCACATGTGGTCGCGGTAGACGCGCAGCATGCGCTCTACCTCATCGGTGGCCTCCTCATGGGTTGAGTGCGCGGTGTGGCCTTCTTGCCAGAGGAACTCGCTCGTGCGCAGAAAAAGGCGCGTGCGTAACTCCCAACGCATGACGTTGGCCCACTGATTGATCAGTAGGGGCAGATCCCGGTGGGAGTCGATCCAACGACTGAAGAAGTGACCAACGATGGTCTCCGAGGTGGGGCGGATTACATAGGGCTCTTCGAGTTCCTTGCCCCCTGCGTGGGTTACAACTGCGAGTTCTGGCGCGAAGCCTTCCACATGTTCCGCTTCCTTCTTTATGAAGCTCATGGGAATCAGAAGGGGGAAGCATGCGTTCTTGTGTCCGGTGGCCTTGAAGCGTCGGTCGAGGTCCTGTTGTATGGCCTCCCAAATCGCATAACCGTGGGGCCTGATGACCATGCAGCCTTTGACGACGCCGGCAACTTCTGCCAACTGGGCTTGGGCGATGACATCCTGGAACCACTGGGCGTAGCCTTCGGCGCGGGGTGTGATTGGTGATTTGGACATGAAATCTAGGTTGCTGGCTGGCGCAGGGGAGAACCAGTATCAAGAGGGTAGTAGGCTGGGATGGGGGTCCTGGCTCTGAGTCCGTCCCCCTTGGGGTAGAATAAGGCCAGTGCCCTACCCCTCTGATTCCATGACCGACTTGCAGATCCACCCTGAAATGACCATGGAGGAGATCCTCGCGGTTGCTCCTGCTGCCCAGCGAGCCCTTTTTCAGCGCTATCACATGGGGGGGTGTAGCGCCTGCGCTTTCCAGCCCACAGATACCCTGGCCCAGGTTGCCAAGGATCACAATATCCTGGACATCAACGACATCATCAAGACGATCGTAACGGCTCAGGAACTGGACGGCACTATTCAGGTATCTCCTGCAGAGGTACGCTCCTGGCTAGAGGCGGGAGAGGAGTTCACTCTTGTGGATGTGCGCACCCCCGATGAGCGCGGTGAGGACCAGATCCCCGAGGCCGAGATCCTTGATTATTCCGATTCGGGCAAGTACATGGGTCTGCCCAAGGACAGCAAACTGGTCTTTCTATGCACCGATGGGGGCCGTTCCCTGGATGTTGCGAGCTACTTCATCGGCCACCAATTCACTCGGGTATTCTGTGTCGATGGGGGCATTGAGGCCTGGAAAGGCTGATTTTTGCGGCCAAGAGGCCTATTAGGTGATTTGCCCACCGGGGGGGTTTACAGACTTCCGAATCTCGCATAGGCTCTAGGCCAACGGACTTCGGTTCGTACTGGAACCACTCCTGGTTCCGGCGCCCCTTCACCGCGGGCGACGGCCGCCGACGCCCCCTGCCCTATAGTCGGAGGCCACCCCGGGAGGACGCAAGTCTTCCCACCCCGCTCCAACGGGATCCCGCCCCCCGGAGCGAACACTGGAGCCGCCCCCCTGCCCGGGGGCGGCTCCTTCTTTTTTGGAGGTGCACGTGTTTCCAAACAGGAGACTTGGTGCATTCGCCCTCAGGCCAGGGCTGGCGGGCGAAACAGGCCGAGGTCTGGTCTCTTGAGGAGTCTGCTCGTCGCTGAGGTCCTACTCAGGCTCCAGGAGTTTGAAGCCGAGGTGATGGGGAGCAGTTCCAGCCTCACTAGTTGGGATTCGATATCAGGATCGTGCCTGATCCATCGGCAATCGAGATGACGCGCACCTGATCTTTGAATGCTAGTTCGATTTGACCGTACCAGAGGCACTCGCCCATGCGCCCGAAGGCCACCGCGTTCGAACCTTGAAAGCTGGTGCGGCGTACTTGAACGCCACGGAAAACGGCATTGTCACCGTAGCGTCGTTTGAAAGCTCCAGCGCCAACTGGGGACAGCAGGGGGCTTCCAGTTGCGGTCACCGCCTCGTAGCCTGCGCCGCTTATGTCGAAGCGAACCTCCAATCGTTCGCTTCGCAGGGCGGCCCGATTCTGAACATCCTGAAGGTCAGCAGCCAACAACTCAGCTGCGGCTTCGAGAGTCACCTCGGCCCGTCCAAACCACCAGGGCACGCCCACTACCGATAGTGCCGTGAACCCAGCCAGAAGGAGGATCAGGCCGAGGAATGTGAAGCGTGGGGTAGGAGTTCGCTGTTGCATGGTGAGAGGCTCCGAAGAGCACCCCCCTTTTTCGTCTGAAGGGTCGATTACCCTTGAATGCACCCAAGGAATCGGTCTCACAGCGCTCTGGGAGGTGCTTTTTCGCTCGTCTGTTGGGAATGGGGTTGTGTGGACTCTCGCGGGTAGGATGGTCCCATGGCAACACGAAATTCTTCTCGACGGGGCCTTCTCAAGGCCGGACTGGCTGGCGGTGCCGTGGGCGCTATCAGTTCCTGCGAGCCCTGCGGAGGTCTGGTTGGCCCCGCGGTTCATACGGGTCAGCGCGTACGTTGGCGTCTGGCAAGTTCCTTTCCCAAGGCACTGGACACGATCTTTGGCTCGGCAACCGTGCTGGCGAAGACTGTTGAGCTCATGACCGAAGGGAATTTCACTATCGAGGTTTATCAGGCAGGGGAGTTGGTGCCAGGCTTGCAGGTCCTTGACGCTGCGCAGAAGGGTTCTTGCGAAGTGGGTCACACCGCTGGTTATTACTACATTGGCAAGGACCCCGCTCTGGCCTTCGACACGTGCATGCCTTTTGGTCTAAGCAGCCGTCAGCAAACTGCTTGGCTCCAAGAGGCAGGTGGCTTGGAGTTGGTGCGTGAGGTCTACGCAGATTTCAGCGTGATCAGCTTTCCCTGTGGCAACACCGGCGCCCAGATGGGGGGCTGGTTTCGGGAGCCTATGCGTTCTGCTGCGGACCTAAAGGGGCTCAAGATGCGCATCCCTGGCCTGGGTGGGCGCGTGATGGATGCGCTTGGTGTCAATGTGCAGAACATCGCGGGGGGCGATATTTTCCCCGCTCTGGAGCGGGGTGTGATTGACGCCACCGATTGGGTGGGGCCTTACGATGACGAGATGCTGGGGTTCTATTCGGTTGCCAAGATCTACCATTATCCCGGTTGGTGGGAGCCGGGGCCGTCTCTTTCCTTTCTGGTCAATCAGGATGCCTGGTCGCGTCTGCCCAGCAGTTACCAGGCGATTTTTGAAGCAGCGTCCAGGGCGGCGGCCCAAACCATGCAGGCCCGCTACGATGCCAAGAACCCTCCAGCGCTCAAGCGTTTGGTGGCCAAGGGCGTGCAACTCACACGCTTCCCCGAGGACCTGATCGGAGTGGCACGGGAAGCCAGTCAGCAGCTACTTGCCGATCAGGCGGCCGCGGATCAGCGCAGCGCACGCATTCTCAGGCACTGGGAGGATTTTCGCCGAGGGGCATTCCAATGGTTTGGCAAGGCGGAGCTAGCTTACATGGAGTCGATGGAAACTCTTTAGTGAGATGTGTTCTGGACAATTCGCTTGCGTACAGCGCTTGTCACATCGTCGACGCTGGATCCATCACGTCGCGAGATTCTCTTCCAGACTGAGCAGTGCCCGCTGGCAGACAGCTCACGCTTGCAGGCCTTGAGGATCCGGCTGCGCGCTGCGGCCAAGAGGCGAGTGCCCTGGGCGCTGGATGGGGCGATCCTCCTTGCACGCATTCTACGTACTTCCGGTGTGGATTCGAGCAGCGACTCATAGTTGACCTGTGCGGGACTTGAGAGCTGGCGGGCCTCTTTCAAGCCACAAAGATTGTCCTTGGTGACGAACGAGTAGACAGAGCCGCGCCCATCATCCGGGGTCAACGACTGTGCCTGAAGAGCGGCTACGAGGGTCAGGCTGATGCAGGCGAGGAGCAATGACCTGAGTGAATTCCACAGGGAGTAGTGAATCGTGGCTTGCATCGGGAGGGGGTGGTGAACGAAACGGGGTGTTGAGGTGGTACTTCTCAGGCGGTTTTCTGGGGGCGAATAGGGCCTCGGGCACTGGTATAAGCCGGACTCATTGTGAGACCGAACGGGAGAACCACCGCGCTCGAGAAGGGCCCCTGAAAGGCAGCAGGCGAGTTCTGTCAGGTGTTGCGGATGACTTCCGCTCCTGCTTGCGAGACGGAACGGTGTCCCGGTTTCTTGGGTTCTTCCGTTCGGATGTGTGCAAAAATGCCCAACCGCAAGAGAGTACGGCTGGGCAGGGAGCATCCCGGGTAAGCTCCCCCGCCGGAGGGGCGGTGAATCAGGCACTCAGTGTCGGCGTACTGCAGAGTTTCCGGGCAGGATCTACTGCTGAAGAGCGCCTCTAGCGGACAACTATTTCACATTTTCGAGACGGTTGCCTCGGGGGTCGCCGCTAGGGACAAAACGTGATCTCAAGGGCGTCCGACAGGTTCGATCCCGGCGGCCCCATGGCGGGGTCCCGGTACCAGAGTTGGAAGCCCCAGGTAGAGCCCGGCTGGATCTGTACGCCGGGTAGAGGCGGCTGGGTCAGGTCGAGGGCATGGGATGCGGATCCAGTACTGTCTGTTTGGATTACTCCGTAGCGGGCAAAACTGCTGGCCATGCACAGCCAGCCGTGCCCCAGGGCGGTCTGCGCGCGGCCCTGTCCCTGGAAGAACAGGGCGAATTGGTTTATTGGCGCGTCCTGGACCTCTAGCACCAGATTGTTGGTGGCCAGGCTGATCGATCCAGTGTGGCCGATGCTGGCTCCGACTCCGGTGGAGTTGGGTGCGCCAATGCAGTAGACCTCAGTCGCGCAACTGACCGGGAAGTCGTAGAGCAACTCGATTGTGGCCACATTCGAAGTTCCATTGGAGTTGGTCACTTGGAAGGAAAGGCCATCACTGCCGCTGGCGGTTGGATTCGGTTGAAAGACCTGCCATGCGGTGGGAGTGTTGGAGAGGCGCGTGGCTTGGGCCGGCTCGGTCAGCAATTCCCAGGTGGCGTTGCTGGGGTTTTGATCCATGTCTCCTGGTAGTTCCAGCAGGAACGCTGCATTGGAGGTAATCGTGCGTGAATAGGAAACAGCGGTAGGGGCAGCCTGTCCGGAGCCGGAGCTTTGGTCTGTGATCTGGAGCACCACCGGAGTGTCGCGGAGGACAACCCCATTTGGAAAGTGGAGTTCAACCTGCACTTGCGCTGGACCTGCCCCCAGCATGTGGCCGTGAACTCTGAGCGATCCGGTGCCGGCAGGATCTGCGGCGACAACGCGCCCAAGGTGTCGCAGTACAACGCGGTCAGGCACACTGGAACTCCAGGCCCCCCACTGCACCTCAAACAGGGTGTCCAGGTCGCCTACTGGATTCGGGACCAGGGTCAACATGCCATCAGGCGAATTGTCCACCATGATCTCGCTCTTCCAGCGTCCTCGGGCACGTTGGTTGTGATTGGTTTCGGCAACTACCCGCAATTCATGCCAGCCCTCGGACAATTGAGTGGTGTCCAGTTGGAAGGTCGTGCCTGCGGGGCCCGAATCCACAATGACACCATCGACGTGCAGCTCCAAGACCGCAATACCGTCAGTGGGATCAAAGGAAACTGCTGTTGGGGCAAGGTTCAGGGTGCCGCTGACCAAGCCGGGAACAAACCCAGGCACATCGACGCCGGGGGTTTCTTCATAGGCGCGGGTCAAGGGATCACCCAGGAACAGGTTTTGGAACGGCTCATAAGCTACGCTGCGGAACCAGCTTTCCCCGAGGGTCAGTCCTTTGCGGTAGACCACATGGATGCGCGCGTGGGGAAACTTGCCCGGGTAGTTGCAGGGTTCTTCAACTGTGCCAGCAGTCCCGCTGGCGCCAGCAGAGATCCAAAGGCTCATTTTGCTTTGTGAGGAGGTGTCAAAGTGTCCCGCAAAGCTCGTCAGGTGATCCCCAAAAGAACCGGGCAGCATGCTGAAGCCACCACCACCAATATCCGCACTAGCGATGCCAGTCATGACACCCATGCAATCGAAATTCCCCAGAGGCAGGACAGCTTGCAGGTGTTGGGCTTGACCGCCAGCGCTGGTCATGTGTGCGACTGCTGTAGGGTAGAATCCATCACGCGGGCTACTGCGTGCCGTATCAGTGGTCTCCATGTAGAAGACTGTGCCTGGGGGATGAGTGCTATCTGATCCGGAACTGCGGTAGATCATGTCAAGCACTTCTGCGAGGTCGTTGCCGTTGGTCCCGGTGTATCCCAAGAGTCCCGCGATAAAATATCTGCGCGCGTTCTGGTTCCCTGAGCTTTGTCCTCCAAACCAGGAAGTCACCGAATCAAAGCCAGGTGCCGCCCAGTTGGGTCGCGCATAACCGTTGCTGCGGGAAAAAGGCAGGTTGCCCAACAGGATGCGTTCGCGATCTCTGGCCAGAATGTAGGGGGTGGCAATTGAAAAGTTGTTGACCGTGGCGCAGGAGTCATTGATAAGGCCTGCCGCCGAGATGCGGTAAACCGACCCCGGGGCCAGTACAACGAAGTCGATCTGCTGATCGATTTTGCGCTGCAGCAATTCGCCCAGGAAGGCAGCTATCTGCACTTCGGCTGTGGTGTCGTAGGTGGTGGACACCGGCGTTTGCATCAAGAAGTGCCCCATGGGGATGTCCCGTGCCTGGCGATAGTGATTGGCCGCGGTCAGAGCATCGTGTTGCACGGGGTCGACCACCACCAGCACATCTTCCTCGCCGCCGCCTGGGGGCACGGGCATGGCAATCGAGCAAGGGCTCAGCAGGAGTGAGAGCAGCGCGCCTCGAAGAAGGGTGACTGTGATGGGGGGGCTAATCATTGGGAGGACAGACCAATATAGTCGTTCTTCGGAATCCGGTCACACAAGACCGAGGCCGGGCTCCAGGGGCGTAGCTGGCATGTTGATCACCAAGTCTGGCTCTGATGATTTGAGCAGGGACTAGGGGCTTGCTCCGCATTTAGCGCCAAGCCCGGCAAAGACGGGAGGCACGGGCGATTTGGTCATCGGTCATGTCTTCGCGCAGTTTGGTGAGTGCGCTCTTCGCTCCATCGTGTCCTGCATTTGCGGCGAGTTCGAACCACATGGCGGCTTGAATTGGGTCGGGGGCAGGGAACCCGTGTCCATCGCGCAGGAGCTGCCCGAGGTTGTAGCGTGCTTGGTGGAAGCGTTGGTCTGCCGCTCGCCGAAAGAGGCGGGCGGCGGCGGCGTGGTCCTGTTCACAGCCACGGCCCTTGGTCAGCATCCAGCCCAGGTGATCTTGAGCGGGAGCGTAGTTCTTGTCCGCAGCGCGCTGGAACCAATGCATGGCAGTGGTGTCGTTGACTTCGACTCCGCGTCCCTTGCGATAGCGTTGGCCCATGCGAATGAAAGCTTCGAGTGATCCTCCATCGGCGGCTCGACGATCATAGGTAAGAGAGTCTTCATCGTCGGCTTTCTTGAATTCGCGCACCTCCTGTTCATGGGCCTGATAGGCCTTGCTGATGGCCGTTGGCCAGGCAAAGGTGGGTGCGTTGGCGGGGGTCCAGTGTTTGAGGTGGGGCCGAGCGTTGGTTGGCTTTTTAAAGCGCCAGGGGTCAGGTCCAAAGATCTCGACACACAGGGAGAAGAGGGGGGGATCGTGTTCAGCGAGTTCTGTAGGCGTGTCCACCGGCCCGTGTTGATTGTCGTTGGAGCGGTTGGTGTGAAAGAAACTCTGCACACCTTCGGCCCAATACTCAAAGCGGTTGGTGGCGGCGTAGGTGTTCTTCCAGCGGCCGTTCTGAAGGGCCTCTTCGTAGCTCTTTCTCAAGCGCCCATCGAAAGAGGGATCTACGCGATTGAGCCCCATCTGATGAATTGCGTGTGCAAACTCGTGGATCAGAATGTTCTCGGTGGAGTAGGGATCTCCGGGGAAGGCGAGCAGGTTCTCTTCGCCGCAACTGACGCTGGGGCGATGGGGCGTTGCGCCAAGACCGCGAGCACGTCGATCCCAATAACGCGGCGGGTAGAGGTCCGCGTGCTCGGGCACATCGGTTGTCCACTCGTTATGGGCCATGACGGTGAAGCGCACCTTTTGCTCGGCCATGGCTTGAAAGATCTCAGGCCGGTGGCCGATCATCTTGGTCATCAACCAGCGGGCTTCCAACAGGGCCTCGTCATGTACCCGCGCGCTGGCCACAACTGGCAAGCCGTAGGCGTCCACCCACTTGGCGTAGAAGCCGGTGAGGTTGAAGTTCTCTCGTAGTTCCGGGGAAGGGGCTGTGACGACAGGTTCCGGATCGTCCAATGGGAAGAAGCAGAGTGAAAGGGCAAATAGCGAGGGGACATTCATCGGTTTAGTCAATGAGCGCGGTAACGAGTTCGGGAAACGCGATAACCAACCCCAGAGTCAAGAGTTGCACTCCAATAAAGGGCAAGACCCCGCGATAGATCTGACTGGTGGGAATTGACTTGGGAGTCACCCCGCGCAAATAGAACAGGGAGAATCCAAAAGGCGGGGTCAAGAACGAGGTCTGGAGGTTCATGGCCAGCATGACTCCGAACCAGACCATTTCGGGTCCTTCCAGGCCGAGGGATCGAGCTGCGGGCACAAACAGCGGCAGCACAATGAAGGCGATCTCGAAGAAATCGATGAAGAAACCCAGCAAGAACACCGCCACGTTGGCGGCGATCAAAAGCCCCATCAGTCCCCCGGGCAGGTTGGTCAAGACCTGTTCGATTTCCCGGTCTCCACCTAGTCCGCGGAAGACCAGCGTAAACGCCGTGGAGCCGATCAGCAGGAACATCACCATGGTGGAGAGGCGCAGGGTCTCTTCCGCTGTGCTGCGTACTGCGGCTCGTGACATGCGGCCGCGCAGGCCAGCCAACACAAACGCTCCTACGGCACCGAGGGCTCCCGCTTCGGTGGGGGTGGCGATTCCAGCGAAGATCGAGCCCAAAACGATCAGTACCAGCAGCAGGGGCGGGATCATCACTTGCAGGGTTTGCCTGAATAGATGGCTACGGCTTGCGGGACTGTCTTCCCTGGAGACCGGAGGCGCGCTGCTCGGATTGAAGTGAGCGATAAGCATGACCGTGATTGCCAGCAGGCTTGCGAGCAGTAAGCCCGGCAGCAACGCTCCGCGAAAGAGGTCGCCCACGCTCTCGCCCATCTGGTCTGCCAGAACAACCAATACGATCGACGGTGGAATGATCTGGCCCAGGGTTCCCGAAGCGCAGATTGTCCCCGTGGCCAGGGTCGGCGCGTAGCCGCAGCGCAGCATGATCGGCAGAGAGATCAGCCCCATGGAAACTACCGAAGCGCCGACTATTCCTGTCGCTGCCGCCAGCAAGGACCCCACCAGGACCACTGACAGTGCCAGGCCACCGGGTCTGCGCCCAAACAGTTGAGCCATGGTGAGCAGCAGATCCTCCGCCAACCCGCTCCGTTGCAACAAGGTCCCCATGAATATGAAGAAGGGCACCGCAAGTAGAACTTGGTTCGACATGACCCCGAAGACGCGCTCCGGGAACAGTTCCAAGTAGGCTGGCGGGAAGAAGCCGCAGTGAATACCCAAGCCCCCAAAAAACACCGCAGCACCCCCGAGGGAGAAGGCCACGGGATAACCCAGGAAAATCAGGATGAAGGTCACCACAAAGAGTGCCAGCCACAACCACTCAAGCATCGGTGGCATCCTCTTCGGTTTCGGGCAGCGCTCCAGGTGTATTGCGAAGGGCAGCTACGCGGCGTAGGACCTCGGAGACCGCTTGCAACAGCAAGAGGGCAAAGGCGAGGGGAACAATCAACTTCAAAGGCCAGCGGGACAGGCCACCCGGGTCGGGGGAAACCTCAAGGGTGCGCACGCTGTCCACCACGAACTCGTACGAGGTAACCAGTGCGAACAGGCAGAAAGGGATCAGCAGTACCAATCCACCAATCAGGTCGATCCATAGTCGAGTGCGTTCACTGCATCGCTCGAGTAGTACATCCACGCGTACATGACCGCCTCGGCGTAGGGCATGGGGTGCTCCTAGCAGGAAAACCAAACTGAATAGATACCACTGGGCTTCAAGCCAGGCGTTTGAAGAGAGGCTTGTGCCCGTGGCCTTGCCCATATAGCGTGCGATCGCATTTCCCGAAGCGATCAAGACCATCAGTACAGTCAACCAGGCCGCAGACCGGGCCACTCGGCGATTGAAACGGTCGATTGCAGCGCAAAAGGCCAGGGTTCTATTCATCTTGCAGCGTCCACGCGCCTGAGAGCGGTAGTGGCCAGGGTGGCCAGAATCACCAACAGGGTCGAGGTCAACAGACAGGCTAGCAAGCCATTGAGACCAAGTCCCGCGGATTGATATACCCAACCCGATAGCAGAGTGCCCATCAGGCGGCCCAAGGCGTTGGCGGCATAGTAGAACCCAACCCGCAACGAGACCTCGTCCTGCTTCGCGTACTGCACGATCAGATAAGAGTGGATCGTGCTGGCGCTGGCAAAGATAACTCCAAAGATCGCGAGGGCGATCACCAGAACCGGTCCGGGGGGCGCATCCAAGTAGAGGGCACTGCAGAGGGCGATCATTGGCAGGGTCAGAGTCCAGGTCCAGATCCCCAACTGGTTCGGACCGGGGGGGCGGGTATTGCCCTTGGATGCGCCGCCCACCCAATTAGGAGCGCTGATCTGGGCCAGGCCGTAACCGGTTACCCACAGTGCCAGGAATGCGCCGATGGCAATGTGGCTCCAGCCGCCATGTGTGGCCAGGTAGACAGGCAGGGCCACCACGAACCACGCGTCCCGCGAACCGAATAGAAATACTCGGGCAGCGCTCAGCCAGTTTATCCGGGGGTCGTTGGAAATCAGGTGCTTGATTTTGACCTTCGAGCTGGAATGGTTCTGGGCGGCCGGCAGGCTCAAGGCGGTTGCAATCAAAGCTGTCAAGATGCCGATCAGGAGGAATCCGCAGGCCCATTGATAGTCCAGGTAGAACAGCAGAATTGCTCCCAAGAAGAACCCCACACCCTTGAGGGTGTTCTTGGAGCCAGTCAAGATCGCGACCCAACGCATCAATTTTCCCGCTTCCTCTGATGGCACCACCATGCGCACATAGCTCTTGGCGCTCATCTTGGTCAGGTCTTTGGCGACGCCGCTGGCGGCTTGGGCAGTGATCAGGCTTGAGACTCGGAGCCACGCGCCCGGGCCGGTCAAGATTCCCAGAACCAGAGCCTGAAGGGCCAGTCCCGTCAGCAGGGTCGTGCGCAGGCCAAAACGCGCTCCAATCCAGCCGCCTCCCAGGTTGGTAACTACTCCTGCAGCTTCGTAGAACAAGAACAGGGTGGCGAGTTCAAGAGGCGACATCCCGCGACTGTGCAATTCCAGCAGGATGATCATGCGCAGTGCGCTGTCGCTCAAGGTGAAAGCCCAATAGGCCGCGGTGACAATCAGGTAGTCACGTAGGTTGCGAGAGGGCTTGTCCATGCTCAGCGGCTTTTCATCAGTTCAGCCACTTTTTCTACCAGCTCGACAAGACGATTGGCGTAACCCCATTCATTGTCATAGAAGGCCAGAACCTTGACCAGTTTTCCGTCCGTTACGCGGGTGGAGAGGGCGTCGACGATTGAAGAGCGTGGATCTCCGGCATAGTCGCAGGAAACAAGGGGGCGTTCCTCATAGCCAAGGATGCCTTGCAAGGGCCCTGATTCCGCTGCTTCAAGCAAGATGCTGTTGACCTCCTCGATGCTTGTTTCGCGCTCGACTTCGAAGACCGCGTCCACCAAGGAGGCGTTCATTACTGGTACACGCACGGCGATGGAGTCGAGCTTGCCCTTCAGCTCCGGCAGCACCCGGGTTACCGCCTGGGCGGAATTGGTGCTGGTGGGGATCAGGTTGACCAGTGCGGAGCGGGCTCGTCTGGGATCCGCGAGGGGGCGATCATGTACAGATTGGGTGTTTGTGGGGGCGTGAAGCGTGGTCACCGCTCCGTGCACGATCCCGAGGCCCGCATGCAGCGTGGAGACGATGGGAGCGAGAGCATTGGTGGTGCAGGAGGCGGCGCTGGAGATGGGAGCAGAGGCGAGGCCGGCATGTGTGTGATTGACACCCATGACAATTTCGGGGACCCCCGGTACGGGGGCCGAGACCACAACCCGGCGAGCGCCCTGGTCCAGGTGGGGCTTCAGCGACTCGGGTGTAAGGAACCTACCGCTGCAATCCAATACGATGTCGCAATCCACTTCGCTCCACGGGATGCGTGCGGGCTCGGTTTCTCGGAAACGACGAATAGGCTCTCCTAGCAACAGCAGCCTGTCCGCTTCAGCCGTGCAGGTCACGTTCCATGTTCCCTGCTGGGAATCCTGGGTGGTCAGGAGGGCCAGGGTTTGGGTGCTGCCCTCGGGTTCGTTGATGGCAACCACCCTGAGGGTGTTCTTCATCGTCAGGACGCGCAGGGCAAGGCGCCCCATACGGCCAAATCCATTGATTGTGACTTGGGTCATGGTTGCTTCCTCTAATGGGAATAGCGATCCTAGGGCCTTCACCCGGGGACGACTCCTGCCGACTGAGATTTATGGCAGGTACCTGCCCTAGTGATGCCCATCTCAGCGGACTCGGTGCTGACCCGCCGATCCCGCACCACAGCCCCCCCTACAGTCCCCTAGCTCGGTAATTACTACAGAGTCAGGCATTCGATGCAAAACGCTCAAGGATCTATGGTTGATCTGCATTCTACGATTCATCTGGATCGAGAAGCCTGTCTACGCATTGAGCGCGCCCAGCACCGGGAGTGGTTTGAGGTCGATGGCCTCGGGGGCTTTGCTTCGTCCACGGTGCACCTCTGTCCAACCCGTCGCTATCATGGGTTACTCACCGGTTACCTGCCTAGCGGGGGCAAGCGTCACATGTTCCTCGCGCGGCTGGAGGAAGAGCTGATTGTTGAGGGTCGCGCATTCCCGATTTCCACCTGTCGCTATCCTGGGACGTACCACCCAGAAGGCTGGACCGCGATCGAGTCTTTTGAACTCGACCCCCATCCCTGTTGGACCTATCGGGTCGGCCTAGCAACCTTGCGGCGAGAGATTCTCGTGCCCCGAGGGCACAAGGCTGTGCTGATTCGTTGGACTCTGGGCGGGGAGAGAACTGGCATCAATCTGAGGGTACGACCGTTGTTTGCGGTACGCGGTTTGGATGAGCTCCAGCACGAGAATGTCGACCTCAACACACGCGCGCAGCGCACGGGGTCGGGCGTTGACTATCAGGCTTATGGGGGACTTCCCACTACTCATCTGGTTTGGTCTCTGGAGAAACCTGCTTATGCGGCGGATCCCCTTTGGTATCGCCAGGTTGAGTACACCTGTGACATTGCCCGGGGCTACGGCGGTCATGAGGACCAATTTGCACCCGGTCGTTTTGATCTGTCTCTTGAGCCTGGCATGAGCGTGACTCTTGCGGCTTCCTTTGATGCGCCGATTGAGGATCCAGCTCAGCTTTTTGAGCATGAAGTCTCGCGTCGACGGACAGCCCGGACCAGCGGCCTTTTGGGTCTGCTTGAAGAAGCTGGCGAAAAGTTCATGTACAAGGACAGCGCTGGTCGTCCGGGTATTCTGGCGGGCTTTCCCTGGTTCGAGGAGTGGGGCCGGGATACATTCATCGCTCTGCCGGGTTTGACTCTGTCGAGGGGAGACCTGGACGGGTGCAAGGCGGTCTTGGCCGGGGCTCTGCCGTTCTTGCGGGGAGGCCTCTTGCCCAACATCTATGGGCCCGATGTGGCCAGCAGTCACTATGGCTCGGCTGATGCGGCCCTTTGGTTCAGCCGTGCTGCGCGCCTGTATATCAAAGCGGGGGGCGACACCCACTTCATCCGGGCGGAGCTGCAGCCGGCTCTGGTTTCTATTGCCGAGGCCTATCTTGAGGGTAGCGACTTGGGCCTACGCGTCGATTCCGAGGGACTCCTGTTCGCTGGATCGGAAGGGCTCAACGCTACTTGGATGGATGCCCAGTACGGGGGCGAGCCTGTGACTCCGCGGGCGGGCGCGCCAGTGGAACTCAACGCCCTCTGGTACGCGTTACTCGGTACTCTGGAAGAATTACACGAAGGCACCGCCATGCGATCAGAAGCTTGTGCCTGGAGGCGTCAGGCCGACAAGACTTCTGAAGCGTTCCTGCAGCGTTTCTGGTTGCCCAAGGAGGGTTATCTGGCTGATGTCTGGGATGGGGAATGTTCTGACTCGACTCTGCGCCCCAATCAGATCGTGGCGGCGGCTTTGGATCTGTCGCCCCTTTCCATGGGCAAGCGTACTGATGTCGTGGCGGCGGTGAAGAGTGTTCTATTGACACCGAAGGGTCTGCGGACGCTTGACCCGCGGGATGAGCGCTACATTGGTCGTTATCAGGGGGACGCCAGATCTCGCGACCTGGCTTATCACCAGGGGACCGTCTGGCCTTGGCTGTTGGGCATGTTCACAGAAGCGAGTCTGCGAGTGCTGCCGATGAACTCGGTGCATGTGCGTTCCCTGACCGAGACCTTGGGCGGCTTTGAGGCACATCTGAGTGAATATGGCCTGGGGTCGATTGCCGAGGTCTTTGATGGGGATCCGCCCCACCGTCCCGCGGGCTGCCCGGCCCAGGCCTGGAGCGTGGCGGAAGTACTGCGCTCTCTTGTCTTGTTGAAGGAGCATGGGCCATGCGAGTTCTGATGCTCGGTTGGGAGCTGCCGCCGCACATTTCGGGCGGTTTGGGCACAGCTTGCCAAGGGTTGGTTGAGGGCCTGGATCACGCAGGTGTGGAAGTCGTCTTTGTCGTGCCTCGTGCCCATGGGGACGAGCAGGCGGGCCGCGCGCGGGTGATCGGTGGGGATGGTGTGCAGTTGAGCAACATTTCTGGACAGCGCGCTGCAGCTCAATCTCCAAGCCCGGCGCCGGTTCTGGCGGGAGTTGGCTCTGCGCCCTTGGACAAGTCCGTTGGCGCCCAAGGGCCCGAAAGCCGTCCTCGGGTTGACGATGAGCCTTCGGTGGAGTCCCCATCAAATGTGCATACGATCTTGGTGGAAAGCCCGCTGCGTCCCTATCAGGATGCCGAGTCCTACTCCGACTATGTGCAGGGCCTTGAGGCTGACGGCAAGAAAGTTGTCAGGGATGAGACTCAGTTCCGTGGGCATCAGCTCAATGAACAACTAAGAGCCGGACAATCCGAGAGCTACTCCGGTGCAGCCATAACCGATCCTGCTGCCTGGGAAGCCCTCGCACTGAATGCGGCCAAGACCGCCGAGGAGCGTTTTCTGCGCGGTGAGGACAATCCCGCGGAAGCTAGGTTCACTGGGGGTTATGGAGCGGACCTCTTTGGCGAAGTCGCGCGCTATGCCCAGGTTGTGGCGGAAATAGCCCTGCGTGAGAAGGTTGACTTGGTGCACGCTCATGACTGGATGACCTATCCCGCCGGAGTCGCCGCTGCGCGGGCTCTGGGTGTGCCTCTCCTAATCCATGTTCACGCCACAGAATTTGATCGTAGTGGTGAGAATCCTGATCCACGAGTGTTCGCTCTTGAACGCATGGGCATTCATTTGGCGGATCGAGTAGTTTGCGTATCCCACTTCACGGGCCGCACCGTGCGCTATCGACATGGTGCGGATCCCGACAAGATTCGAGTGCTCCACAATGCGGTGACCCAAAGAGAACAGCGCGATCAGTGGCATACGACCCGCACCGTGAAGGGCCCGGTTGTCTTGTACCTCGGTCGCGTGACCATGCAAAAGGGCCCCGACTACTTCTTGCAGGCCGCCGCCAAAGTGGTCAAGTTGCGGCCGGACGTGAACTTTGTGCTCTCGGGGAGCGGCGATATGCTGCCGCCCATGATGATGCGGTCTGCGCGGCTTGGGTTGGCACGCAACATGTTCTTCACGGGCTTCCTCCGGGGCAAGGAGGTCGAGCGCATGTACTCCATGGCGGATCTTTATGTGATGCCAAGTGTCAGTGAACCTTTTGGGATCACACCGCTTGAGGCCATGGCTCTGGACGTGCCAGTAATTGTTTCCAAGCAGAGTGGTGTCTCGGAAATCGTTGCCAACGCTCTCAAGGTCGACTATTGGGATGTAGACGAGTTGGCCAACAAGATGCTGGCAGTGATCAGCTACGCTCCCTTACGTCAACAGTTGATCGATCAAGGTCGTGATGAAGTGGGGCGTATGCGTTGGGAAGTGCGTGGCGGTTTGCTGCTTACCTACTACGAGGAGCTGGTTGCATGACTGCGGTCACCTTCTATTTCCAGATCCACCAGCCCTATCGGCTGCGACAGTACAGCTTCTTTGATGTGGGTCGTCGGCATGACTACTTTGACGACTTAGAAAACGAGCGCATAATCAAGCGCGTGGCGGACAAGTGCTATCGTCCCATGACCTTGTTGCTGGAGGAACTCGTCCATCGTTATGAGGGCCGTTTTCGTTGTAGCTTCTCGGTATCAGGTACAGCTCTCGATCAATTGGCCCATTGGGCGCCCGATGTGATTGATACCTTCCGACGACTGTCGGAGACCGATTGTGTGGAGTTCCTTTGCGAGACGACTCACCACAGTCTGGCTTCCTTGGTGGACGAGAAGGAGTTCCGCGATCAGATTCGCTCCCACAAGGCACGCATCGAGGCTCTCACCGGACGCACCCCCACTACTTTCCGTAACACCGAGCTTGTGTATTCCAATCACATCGCGCGCCTGGCTGAGGAATGCGGCTTCAACGCGATCATGGCTGAGGGTGCTGATCACCTGATTGGTTGGCGCAGTCCTCATCATCTCTATCGACCGGAAGGTACCGAATCGATTCTGGCCATGCTGCGGTCCTATAAGTTCTCGGACGACATTGCTTTCCGTTTCTCCAACCGCATGTGGGAAGAGTGGCCACTGGACGCTCACAAGTTTACCCGTTGGATTAATGATCTACCCGAGAGCGACGAGGTGGTAGGTCTCTTCATGGACTTTGAGACGTTTGGAGAGCATCAGTGGGAAGACACTGGCATCTTTGAATTCATGCGCCATCTGCCCGGCGCAATTCTGGAAGAGGAACGCCTGAGCTTCGCACTGCCCTCTGAAATTGCCGCGAATGTGGACCCTATCGCTCGCCTTGATGCTGTGTTGCCGGTCTCCTGGGCCGATGCGGAACGGGACCTCACAGCATGGCTCGGCAATCCCATGCAGCGGGCTGCCCATGAAGCCCTTTATGAACTCGCTCCTCTTGTGAGAGCCACTGGGGACCCGGCAATCCTCGAAACCTGGCGGAAACTGACCACTTCAGACCACTTCTACTATATGTGTGTCAAGTTCTTCTCCGATGGAGATGTCCACAAGTACTTCAGCCCATATTCTTCTCCATACGACGCCTACATCACCTTGATGAACGTGATGGGTGACCTCCGGCAGCGCATTGGTGCTCCGGCTGGCTTGACCTCCCCCCAATAGCATTTCATGAGTCATACCCTCTTCGAGGTTTCCTGGGAAGTCGCCAACAAGGTTGGCGGCATTCACACGGTTGTATCAAGCAAGGCGCGAACCCTGGTTGATCGCTTCGGCGACGACTACGTGGCTCTTGGCCCCATGTTGATGCAAGACGGCACCAATTCGCCGCCTTTTGAGGACGAGTCCGGTTTTGATGAGCTCAAGCAGGCCTGCCGTCAGCGCGGTGTGACTGTGCGCGTGGGTCGCTGGGCAGTGCTGGGCAATCCGCGAGTGATCCTGGTTGGTTTTAGCGGTCTTTTTGAGAAGAAGGACGCAATTCTGTCGGGTCTTTGGGAGCGCTACAAGGTCGATTCCCTTCTCGGTGAGTGGGACTATGTGGAGCCTGTGATCTTTGGCCATGCTTCGGCTATCGTGATTGAAGAGTGGTATCGGTTGTACACTGAGCCCCAGGGCCAGGGTGCAGTGGCCCAGTTTCATGAGTGGATGACTGGAAGTGGACTTCTACAGCTGCGCTTGAGTCTGCCCCAAGTAGGTACGATCTTCACAACTCACGCGACCATGTTGGGCCGCGCTTTATCTGCTACAGGCAAACCCCCGGTCGAGGCTCTAGGTGGGCGTACCCCTGTGCAGATGGCTGCCGAGATCGACGTAGCGGCCAAGCATTCCATTGAGGGCACCTGTGCCCGGGAAGCGGATGTGTTCACAACAGTCAGTGGTATTACCGCTGCAGAAGCCGAGTTGTTGCATGCGCGGAGACCGGACCCCCTCTTGCCAAACGGCCTGGACCTGGAGTGGATTCAAGAATTGGCCTCACGCCCGGGCCCAGCCGAGGCTCGCGCGCGTCTCGAAACCGTGATAGAGGCGATGACAGGCGAGCCGGTGGGGGATGCCGCCGTGATATGCACTTCGGGGCGCTATGAATTCCACAACAAGGGCATCGATGTGTTGCTCGATGCTCTGGCCCTGATGGAGGCCAAGCAGGGCCGTAAGGTGGTATTACTGGCGCTGGTCCCTGCAGGAACTGCTGGCCTGCGCCGTACCTTGCGTGCACGCCTTGCGGGCGATGAACCGATTGAGGGCCCCATGGGGCGCTTGACCCATGAGCTGTTTGATCCCGAGGGGGATCCGATTCGTCAGCGTTGCTCTGAGCGCAGCTTGAACAATCTCCCAGGCTCGCGCATCAAAGTTGTGCATGTGCCCGTGTACTTGCCCAGTGCTGAGCCCTTCAACATGGAATACGAGGCGGCTCTTGCCGCTTGCGATTTGTCCTGCTTTGCCAGTTTCTATGAGCCTTGGGGCTATACGCCGCCGGAGTCGATTGCTCTGGGCGTACCGACTGTAACCACCGACTGCGCGGGCTTCGGCGCTTGGGCCAAGGAGCGTGACTTGGGCGCGAGTGATGGGGTGCTCTTGCTTGAGCGCGTCGGCAAAGACAATGCCGAAGTGGCGCTAGACCTTGCAAACTTGCTTGAGGATGCAATTGACGGTCCGCCTCCTGCAACTCACGAAGCTTGTCTGGTGACCTCGCGCCAGGTCTCTTGGGAATCCCTGATTGAACCCTACATCGAGGCATTCGACCGCGCTCTTGAAATGGGAGCTTCTCGCGGTTTGACCAGCGCCCCGCGCAATCCTCTGCCGATTGCACCAACCCATGTCGAGACTTCCTTGGCTCCACGATTGATGGGTTTCGAAGTTAGCGCACGGCTACCCGAGGCTTTACGCCCGCTTGAGCGTGTTGCACGCAACCTCTGGTGGACCTGGCACCCTGAGGCTGAGTCCTTGTTTGCTGATCTGGCGCCCCAACTGTGGAAGGCTACCGGGAACAACCCGGTGGCACTGCTGCGCCGACTCTATGCGCAGGATGCCAAGGCCAAGGTGGAGGACGTTGCCTATCGGGAGCGGTTGGACCGTGTTGGTGCTCAACTGGATGCCTATTTGAAGGAGCCCTGTCGCGAATTACAGCACATGGGTGAGACAGTGATCACCAGTCAGCGCCCTGTTGCATATTTTTGCTTTGAGTACGGTCTGCACGCGAGCGTTCCGATCTATTCCGGTGGATTAGGTGTGCTTGCAGGGGATCACCTCAAGGCCGCCAGTGATGTGAATATTCCGTTGGTTGCTGTGGGCTTGTTCTATCGCGGGGGCTATGTGCGTCAGGCTCTGACAGCGTCTGGCGAGCAGCTGGCTCACGAGGTTGATCTGGAGCCCGCAGACTTGCCGATTGAACCTCTGCGAAATGAAGATGGTTCGCTCGTGGAGATTGATGTGATGATGCCTGATGGTCGCGTGTTGCTGCGGGCATTCGAGATTGCTGTCGGCCGTGTGCGTCTGCTGCTATTGGACGCCGATCATGAAGAGAATGACCCTTCCGATCGGCGCCTGACCCGTCGCTTGTACGCCGGAGATCACGAGGATCGATTGCGCCAGGAGATCGTTCTTGGTCGCGGTGGAATCAGGTTGCTGCGGGCGGCGGGAATAGATCCGGCCGTGGTACATCTGAACGAGGGGCACGCGGGCTTCGCCACCTTGGAACGTATTTCGGGCCTGGTGCGCGCCGAAGGATTGACTTTTGGTGAGGCTCTTGAGGTGGTGCGCGCCTCTTCTGTGTTTACAACGCACACTCCCGTTCCTGCGGGGCACGATGTCTTTGGCGAAGACCTGATGCGTCGCTACTTTGCGGATTCTGCCAACTGGGTTGGACTGCCTTGGAAGAAACTAATGTCCCTGGGCTCTGATGCCCATGGCAACGGCTGCTTCAATATGAGCTACTTGTGTTTGTCCACCAGTGGGTTTGTAAATGGCGTGGCCAAGAAACACGGGGAAGTCAGTCGCGATCTGTTGAAGGATTATTGGGGTGGTTTACTGCTCTCGGAAGTGCCGGTAACCAGCGTGACAAACGGTATCCACACACCCACTTGGACCAGGCCAGGAATTGCACGTCTGTTGGGTGCCAGTGACGGTTCTGCTAGGCCGGAGCACTTTGCTGCGGCTGAGAGCGTAGATCCTCACGCCCTTTGGGAAGAGCGCTGCCTGGCCCGCCGGGACATGTTGGCTATGGTTCGTCAGAGCGTGGACGACAGCTATGTGCAGCGCACAGACGATCCGCGCATCGCCTCCCGGGCCATGGCGGGCATTCGTGAGGATGCCCTGGTTATTGGCTTTGCTCGACGTTTTGCTCCCTACAAACGCGCGATGTTGCTCTTTCAGGATGAGGAACGACTCGCGCGCCTCGTGAATGATGCGGACCGGCCGGTGCACTTTGTCTTTGCGGGCAAGGCGCACCCTAGGGACCGAGCGGGTCAGGAGATCCTTCAGCGGGTCTTTGAGCTCACCCGTCGACCCCCGTTCCTAGGCAGGATATTCTTCCTGGAGGACTACGACTTGTCTTCGGCTCGTCTATTGAATCAGGGAGTTGATGTCTGGCTCAACAATCCAACCCGGCCCCTTGAAGCCAGCGGGACCTCGGGTATGAAGGTCGCTGCCAACGGCGGCTTGAACCTCTCTATCTTGGATGGCTGGTGGATTGAAGGCTGCGATGGCCGCAACGGCTGGGCGATTGGTGCCGAAGAGCGAGTATATGACGACCAGCCTCGTCAGGATCAGTTGGATAACCAGTCCCTGTTGCATCTTCTGGAAACCGAAGTGGTGCCGCTATTCTTCGAGCGTGAGCCGGATGGACTTCCGCGGCGCTGGATGGAGCGCGTGACCCACGCTCTAGCGACTCTTCCTGCTGTCTTCAGCACCGACCGCATGGTGGAAGAGTACACCGAGCGTGCCTATGTGCCTCTGGCTGCGGAACACACCCGCATGGAAATGGGCGGCTTCCAGGTTGCTCGTTCCCGTGCCGCTCGACTGCGTCGTTTGCGACGAGGATTCCCCGAAGTACGCATCGTTGCGGCCCGGGTGGGCGATTTGAATGATCTTACGGGTGGTGATCGCGTACGCGTGGAAATGGACGTGCAGATGGCGGAGTTGGTACCCGAGGATCTCACCGCTGAACTGATAGTTGGACATACCACTCATGAATCGGATCTCGCAGGGGCCTCGCATGTGGAGCTGGAGCCCACAGGCGAAAACCTTGAGGGTGTGCAGACCTTCTCGGGGATTTTTGAAGTGCACACTTCTGGTTCCTACGCCTACGGTTTGCGGATCAGCGCCAAAATAGAAGGGGAAGGCTTGCGTGGCTCCAGTTCGATGATGCGCTGGGCTTGAGGGGACGGTACTCTAGGAGCCATGGGTTTCCTGCGTTCTCTGCAACAGTCTGTGCCTGCACGGGTTGGACTGTTGGGCAATCCCAGTGACCTTTATGGAGGTCAAGTGATAGGCTTCGCCTTGGCAGATTTTTGTGCCACGGTCAAGCTGAGGGAAACGGAGGATGGCGGCGTAAGTTGCGTTGGGTCCGCAGCAGAATTGTTGGGCGCGGCCTGGCGGCGCACAGAGAAGCGCTTGCCACCCGGATTTCCCGCTCCGAATTTTGTCCTGGCTGCTGAGACTACGATTCCTCTGCAGGTGGGCCTGTCCGGATCCAGTGCAATAGTGGTGGCCGCCTTGCGCGTGATGGGTGAGTTTATTGGGATCGAACAGGACCCCTTCGAGCTGGCTGAGGAGGCTTTGGCGGTCGAGACCGAGGAGTTGGGTCTGCTGGCCGGACCCCAGGACCGGGTGCTCCAGGTCTATGGGGGGCTGCTGAACATGCATTTCCGGGATCCTCGGGCCGCAGTCAACTATGAGCAGCTCGACGTGAGCCTCTTGCCACGCCTCCTGGTGGCTTGGGATCCCAGTACTGGGGAGAACAGTGGAACTGCTCATCAGATCGTCTTCGATCGCTGGCAGGCAGGGGACGATTCAACGCGGGCAGGCATGCGTGCTATAGCTGACCTGGCGCTGGAGGGTCGCCGTGCTCTGGAACAGGGCGATGAGGCCCTGCTGGGGCAATTGATGAATCGAAACTTTGACCATCGGCGTGAGCTTTTTGACCTCGGGTCCGCCGCCGCCGCGCCCGTGGAACTGGCCCGCCGGGAGGGCGCAGCCGCCAAATTCTGTGGCTCCGGCGGTGCTGTCGTGGTGTTGGTCAAAGACGAGCTCCATCTAACCCGGCTCGAGGAGGCCTACGACGCTTTTGGCTGGTGCAGCATTCGGCCCCGGGTGGCCCCCGCTCTGGCACGCTAGGATCTCTGTTCAGAGGATCTTCCCTTGCGCGTCATATTTCTTGCCGCGGGTTTTGCTACCCGCCTTCATCCCCTGACCCTGAATCAGGCCAAGCCGCTCTTGGAAGTAGGTGGGCGCCCGGTCATTTCCTGGGTCTTGGATCGTGTGTTGCAGGCGGTCGATCCTTCGCGGCTCGTGGTTGTGACCAATAGCCGATTCTCCGAGAGCTTTCGCGAGTGGGCCTCCAAGACCGCCACTCCAGTTCCTATCGAGGTACTTGACGACGGTACGGATTCCAATGAAACGCGCTTGGGTGCGGTGGGGGATATGGCCCTTGCAGTGGAGTTCATGGGTTCAAGTGAAGAAGCGATCATGGTAGTTGGTGGGGACAATTTGGTTGACTTCGACCTTGGTCCTCACTTGGCGCGCTTCGATCCTGATGCCGGACCGTTGTTGCTTGTGCGCACGATCGAGGGGCCGGTTCCTCCTGGCCGATACAGCGAGATCTGCTTGGATGAAAGCGACCGAGTCATAAGCTGCAGAGAGAAGCCAGATGATCCAAAGAGCCCCTTCTCTGCTCTTTGTTTCTATGTGTTTCCTGCCAACTTGGGAGAGGATCTCGCTGCTTTTCGCGCCCAGAGCCCAGAAATGGACGCGCCTGGCTGGTTCTTGGTTTGGCTGGCCTCCCGAAAGAACCTCTTCGCCTCCCGTGTCCCGGGTCCGTACTATGACATTGGCAATTTGGAGACCCTTTCCGCTGCCCGAAGCGCCTTTGCTGGGCGCAAACCGACGCAATCATGAGTCAATCCCCTAGCTGTCGAGTTGGTCTCGTCGGGACCGGTTTCTTGGCCCGTATCAGGGCTCGTTGTTATGGACAGCTACCCGGTGGCGGCGCAGTGTTGGCAGCAGTAGCCTCACGGGAACTTGGAAGTGCCGAGAGTTTTGCTGCGGAACACGGGGTTGAGCAGGTGGCTGAGTCTTTCGAGGCCTTGATAGCGCGCGATGACATCGACCTGGTGGATCTTTGCGTGCCGAACCATCTGCATCGTTCTTTTACAGAGGCCGCAGCAAGTGCTGGAATCGCGGTAGCTTGCACCAAACCTTTGACTGCTTATGTGGGTCAGGACTTGGATGAGCCCTTTGAGGACGCAGATGTGTCAGCAGTGGATCCGCGTCACATGGCCAAGGTCGCAGTAGGGGATGCTGGCGCCATGGTGCGGGCCTGTCGTGAGGCAGGAGTGCCCTTGCTCTATGGTGAGAATTGGGTTCACGCCCCATCGGTTCGGCGTGCGGCTGAGTTGCTCAAGACGCACGAGAGTCCGATCCTCGACATGCGCGGTTGGGAGTGCCACAACGGATCGCACTCGCCCTACTCCAAGCTTTGGAGGTACACCGGCGGCGGCTCGCTCGTGCGCCTGGCCGCTCATCCCATCGGGGCAATGGTTCATCTCAAAGAACTGGAGGGGCTGGCTCGCAGCGGCGAGCCCATTCGCGCGGTCTCAGTCACGGCGGACACAGCCAATCCCACCGCATTGTTGAATGGTCCCAGCTCCGTTGCTCAGGGCTGGGTTGATGTGGAAACCTGGGCCAGCGTTTCGATCGCCTTTAGCGACGGCTCCCGCGGATTGGCCCTTGGAGCAGACACCATGGTGGGTGGCATGCAGAGTCGGTTGGTGGTTCTGACTGGGAATGGACACCTGGAGTGCAACCTTTCGCCCCACGATGCGCTCAGGGGTTTTGGAAGTGAGGCCAACAGCTTTGGTGACAGCTATGTGATGGAGAAAGCCGGTTCCCATGCGGGTTGGAATAGTTATCTTCCCCAAGAAGACCATTCAAGTGGACACATAGCCATGTGCGCGGATTTTGTGGCTGCGGTGAGCGAAGGTCGTGATGCGTGCTCTACTGGAGAACTTGGGCTCGAGGTCACTCGTATCGTATCGGCGGCCTACTGTTCTGCGTCAGAAGGACGCCGCGTCAAATTGGAGGAGATGAACGAATGAGAATTCTGCCAGTAGTCGCAGCTCTTCTGTTTAGTTCTTGCCTTCAGTCACCAGCCAAGCGTGAAGCGCACCCAATGATGCTGCACACAGTGGCCTTCACTCTCGCTGAAGGTCATGTTGCGAGCGCTGGAGACCTTGTGGAGAACTTGGAGCGGGAGTTATCGACCTTGCCCGGTGTCGTGAGCCTTTATGCGGGTCTGCGCGGCGAACAGTTCAAACGTCCGACCAACCTGCAGGATTTTCATGTGCTGCTGGTTGTTGGATTTCGTGACAGCGTAGCCTACAACGAATATTTGGTGCACCCTAGGCATCTTCGGGTGGTGGAGAGTTGGGCACCAAGGCTATCCAAGATCGCGATTCTGGACGCATTGCGGCCGTATTGGGAGCCAGGGATTCCTGAGTAGCTCCAACAGATGATGCTCAGCAGGGGGCTAAACCCTGATCTTGTCCAGTCGGCGCTCTTCCACTGCGGAGATCAGGCGCTCGTAGGCATCGATGAACGATTGCACGCCGCCAGCCAGAAGGTCGGCTGTGATGACATCGAGATTCACGCCTACACCTGGCAAGGTGGCGAGCACAGTACGTGCGCCGTCCAGGTCTTCTTCCAGTGACGGGCGCGGGCGTCCGTGGTCTCGGAATGCAGCCAAGGTTGCGGCGGGGATCGTGTTGACAGTGTTCATGCCGATTAGTTCCTCTACATAGAGCACATCGCAGAAGGCGGGATCCTTCGTGGATGTTGAAGCCCACAGGAGGCGTTGTTCCGCGGCGCCTTGGGTAACCAGTGCATTCCAGCGCTCGCCTGCGAAGAGGTTCTTGGATCGTGCGTAGGTCACCTTGGCGTTGGCGATAGCTGTTTTGCCGATCAGGCCCTGCAACAGGGCGCGGTCCGCGGGCCCGTTGCTCTTCTCCAGGCGCTCGCGCAGCATTGCGTCAACTTTACCATCGATGCGGCTGATGAAGAAACTCGCAACGCTCCGCACTGAGGCTGGGCTTTCGCCATTTGCCACGCGTTGCTCCAGGCCCGCGATGTAGGCTTCTGCTACCTGCTCGTACATGGCAAGGGAGAAGAGAAGGGTCACATTCACATGAATGCCTTCGCTGATCAGGGTCCGGATTGCGGGCAGGCCACTCTCCGTGGCGGGCACCTTGATCATCAGGTTGGGACGCTGCACCAGGCCGTGCAATCGCCGCGCGGCTTTCAAGGTGCCATCGGTGTCGTTTGCAAGCAGGGGTGAGACTTCCAAGCTGACGAAACCATCGTTACCGTTTGTCCTGATGTAGACATCGTTCAAGACATCACAGGCAGCTTGGATGTCGGCGATGGCCAGGATCTCGTAGATTTCCTCGGCGCAGAGGTCTTCCGCATCGAGATTGCTCAGGGCTTCGTCGTAGTCATCGCTCTTGGCGATGGCGGCTTCGAAGATCGAGGGGTTGGAGGTGACGCCATTCACGCCATCCTCCTTGACCAGCCGAGCCAGGTCGCCGGATTCAATCAGGGTGCTGCAAATGAAGTCGAACCAGACGCTCTGGCCCTGCTCGGAGAGTCCAATAAGGTTATTTTTCATGGGGGATCGAAGGGAGAGGTATCGGGGTCATAATACCGCTCCCAATGCGCTTGCCGAAGAGGTCTTTGTCAGTCATCCTGGGGAAATGGAACGTAGCTATGACCTTATTGTGTACGGAGCTACCGGCTTCACAGGTCGGCAGTTGGCTCTGGCCTTGAAGGGTCTCGCCCTGCCCTATTCCTGGGCCATTGCGGGGCGTGATCGGGTACGGGTGAGGGCTCTGGCCAGTGAGTTGGGAGTGGATGGGCATGTGGCGGAGGCCCAGGACGAATCTGCCCTCGATTATCTCGCACGGGAGGCACGGGTTATCGTCAGCACCGCTGGGCCCTTTGCCCTGTATTCAGACAAGCTGGTTCAAGCCTGTGCCGCTCACGGGACTCATTGGTGTGATCTGACCGGGGAAACCGCTTGGGTGCGGCGTCTGATCGATCAGCACCATGAGGAGGCCGTGCGGCGGGGCACTCGCATTGTGCCCTTCTGTGGTTTTGATTCCATTCCAAGCGACACGGCGTTGGACCGCTTGACCCGCGAGGCTCGTCAGCGTTGGGGTGAAGACCTGGCCAGGGTGGAGGTCAGGTGGCGCCTGCGGGGTGGTTTGAATGGGGGTACCATGGCTTCGGCACGGGCGATTGGTGCGTCTGGGGATTGGCGCGTGATGGGAAATCCAGGGATTCTGACCCCTGACGAGACGCTCGATCGTGCCCAGGGGGCTTGCTTGCGCGATTCTGCGAGGCCCTGGCGCGATCAAACATCAGGGCATTGGCTGGTGCCCTTCATCATGGGGCCGGTGGATGTGCGCGTGGTCCGACGCACCCGGGCCCTGCAGGGTCTGGATCCATATTGTCTGCTCCAGCGAGAAGGACAAGACTTGGGGGGTGGTTGGCTTGGGGCAAGCCTGGCCACCGGGATGTTGGGCGTCTTTGGAGCTTTGATTTTGACCGGACCTGGTCGCGCCTTGGTGCGCATGATCTCTCCTGCGCCAGGCAAGGGGCCCAGTGATGAGAAGATTTTTGCGGGTCGCACCCGTGCCACCTTTGACGCCCTGACAACCGGTGGCCAGCATCTTCGGTTGGAACTCGATGCCAAGGGGGACGCGAGCAACGCGGTCACCGTGCGTTGCTTGCTGCAGGCCGTGCTGATGCTGCTGGAGGACTCTGGTCCAGGTCGGGGCGGGGTTTTGACCCCTGTGGCCGCCTTTGGGTCCGGTTTGGAGGATCGGCTGATCGCCACTGGCGAGCACCGGGTGGAGATTTCGGCGCCAGATTCCCATTGAGGGCCTTCTAGAGGGGATTGGTGGGGTGGAAAGGTCTCAAGTCGAGACGGACACCAGGTCGATTCAGGCAGGGCACAACTGTTCTCTCCCGGAGTCCGACCATGCCTAACACCCCCCGACCCATCCTGCGAGCTGCCGTCCTGCTTATCCTGGGCGCTATTGCATTGGCTATCCTTCCCTTGGCCTGCGTCGAGCAGAACGATGACTTTGGTGGAGGTGGCGGCTCTGGTGGCGGCTCTGGTGGTGGCGACCAAAGTCCTCCTGGCGGAGGCATTTCCTTCAGCATTTCGGGGGACGCCTGATGGGTTTCCTGCAACGGCTCGTGCCATTGGCGCTGTTGATGAGTGGCCTCTTGGCCCAGACCACGCCCACGGATTTCTTGGTGCGTGTGCATACGGTTGAAGTGTCCCAGGACGGCCTGGTGTGGCTTGAGGCCTTCTCGCCCCCCGGCGGGCACTTGGTGAATGTTGTTGGGCAGGGCGTGCAAGAGCTGGGGCAGGGCGAAGTTCCTGTGGGTACCTATCCTTCCGTGCATGTGGTGCTTAGTGCCATCATGCAGATTGAGACCGTCGACCCCTGTGGCGGCGGAACAATCATTGACCTGGTGGACTGGACCGGCGACGAGTTGATCGATCCGGATGGCGATGGCCGTTGGGACATCTACTTTTCCACCCCGGCCTACGGGGGAACGAACGAGGGCAGCGGGACGTTGACCCATCCTTTGATGATCGATCTGCCGATTCCCGTGGAAGAGGGAACAGTCGCGCCTCTGCGCATGATCTTGGGTGTCACGGGCAATGTGCACTGTGAACAGGGGCAGATGGTGATGGACCCGCCTCGGGTGCAGTTGTCACTCCTGGAAGACGGTTCAGCCAACCAGGTCAGTGGCTCCACCTATCAGATCACAGGCATGCAGTTGCAGCATGCTGTTGGAGGACCGATGGTTTCTACCTTCAAGGGCGAGGCTGTCTTGCATGGCGACGGACACTGGACCTCGGATTTGATTCAATGGCGAAACCTAAACCTCGCAGACGCCCAGAACGAGTTCGGTGCTCAACCCTGGGCCGGCTGGTGGTCTTCCATGCCAGACGGTGGACTTTGGATGACACGCTCTGGCGTGTCTGAATCCATGACCGGTTGGGTGCGTACCGGCGGCGGAGTATTCTCTGTGGCGAGTACCGGCGGTGGCGACCAGGCCTTCTTGATCTGGGGCCTGCGCAAGGGCGTGGCGAGCAATCAGCACCCGTTCACCTCTCCCCAGCGAGTCATTGTCCACGACTTTGATATCCAGCAGACCGAGTCCGACCCCTTCAGAGCTGACTTGACCACATGGCGTCTGTTTGGGCGCTTTACAGGGGACTTGGGCCTAGCCCACTTTGACTTCACTACCCAGCGCAATCGTATGCGAGTGGAGGATTGGATTGGAGGTACCGCTTCTGCTCCGATGATCGATATCGACTGGCTGCCCCTTAGTCAGGGTGTGGCCTATTCGGTGCCCCCGGGGACTTCAAATCTGAATCTGACAATGCTCGATCTGTCCTCCTACTACGATGGCTGGATCGCCTCGGACGCGGGTGTGGGAATCTTGGATCGCCGTGATCTGCCTGCCAATCGTCAGGGCCTTGCGATTACCATGCGCATTGGCGCTGGCATGAACAACTCATCTGTGCAAGGTCGTTCCTACAAGGGCGCCTTTGTGGAGGATAGTGTTGCTGATCTTCAGTTGGATATTATCTCGGGTAGAGTTGAATTGCACTTTGTAACGTCAACCTCATGTCTTTGGATTCAGAGCTCCACTGGCCTTGATGGCTTCAGTCGCGTGAATACCGCCGGGACCTATGTGGTCTGGGGCGAAGGCCGTGTAGTTATCACGCTGGTCGATGGCCGGACCTTTGAAGGCCAGGTGGATCCAGCCCGTAACACTCTCTCGATCACTTCGAGCGAGGACGGTGTGCAAGGTTCTGAAGATCGCATGATCGGTCTTCTGGTACGGACCTAGGCCCGCAGCATGTGGCTGATTGCCAGAGCGTTGAGCGCGCTGAGCAATGCGACCGCGATTCCCCCGATCCTTGCGGCTTTGCCGCTCCGGCGCATGATTTGTATCACCCCAAAGGCCAGGGTTACGGTTACAAGGCTTGCCACTATGGGCTTGTCTGGGGCGTGCAGCAGGGTTGCCCCTAGCAGTCCCGGCAGGATCAGGAACAACTGAAAAAAGGTCTCCACGCAGTGGTCGCACTCGCCAAGCGGTCCGATCACCACGGCGGTCAACTGGGGCAGGTAGAGGATGCCGAGGCCTCGCCCAAGGGCCTGCGCCCAGGAGACGGATCCTTGAGGATCCTGGGGCGGTGTTACCGGGACCTCATCCATGGGAGCAGTCTAAAGCATGCCCTGGGCATCCCAAAAGAGGCTCCAAAGGCCATTGGGACGCTTTCGGTGGTCTCACTTCAAGACTTCGGACTCGTCAGGTCGATGATCGAGCAGGAGAACACAGTAACCCCCAAATCTTCCCAATGCCGAATTCTTCAAAGACCCCTCTCATTGTCCGCTTCGTAATTCTGACCTGTGTGCTGGGCGCGATCTCGGTCATTGCCTGTGTACAAGGACCCAACGATGGCTCTTCCGGCGGTGATCCGGTCAACCTTGGTCCCGGTACGGTCACGGTAACCCTGCAGGCTTACTGATTCTCGCCCATCACACTCTTAGCAACGCCCGAAAATGCTCCTTTCCCTACTGTTATTGGCCATGCCCGTGCAAGGTGTGACGCCTACCGACTTTGATGCCCGCGTGATCGAACTCTCCACATCGAGTGATGGAGATGAATGGCTACCGATATTCTTCGACCCTACGGGCGCTTCTGTGGATCTTGGCAATCAGATCCCCCTGGATCTTGCCTCTCAGACAGCGCCGATCGCTGAATGGCACCATGTGCGTATTGCGCTTGAAACCGAGATCATGATCCAAGCCACCGATCCCTGCGGTTCGGGGCAGACGATCTATCATGGGATTGATCTGACAGGAGACCCCGTTCATGATCCCGATGGAGACGGCGTCTGGGTCCTGCACTTTGCAACTTTGGAGCATGGTGGAAGCATCAGCGGGGATGGCTCGGTTCTCAATCCCAAGCTGCTTCCCGATTCGATAAAACCACCCAAGGGACGAGAAACTCGCATCCGCGTTCTGATTCGCACAACCGAAATCGTGCGTTGCGAAGATGGAGTTGTGGTCGTGGACACTCCCGAGATCCGCGTGGTTTGTGATGACGGTTCTCCGGACATTCGGCCATTGACCAATCAGCGATTCCAAGTGTCTTGTTTGCGCGTGGACAACAACGCACCCCTGCCTTCATTGACCACCCTCCAGGGTATTCTGACCTTCGACGAGAATGGCTCCTGGAGCGCTTCCGATGGATTTCAACACTCTTTGGATGTGATCACTGCCGCCGGTTCGGCTCAGGATTTCAACAGTCTTCGCGGCCTTTGGGGTACGCGTAAGGACGGCCGGGTCTGGATGACCATGGAGGGCCTGAAGGGCATCCTGGTCGGCCACCTTGGGGGCTGGGACGAGACCCTGGCCATGACAAGTTTTGAAAACGAGGGCGTTTCATTCACTCTCTTCGGCAATCAGTGGCCCCAGTCCTCGCCGGCGGATCCCTTTCAGCAGCCCACGCGATTCCTTCACTACGGGGCGCGCTTGGAATTGCTTGAGACAGACCCCTTGGACGGAGATCTGGTCTGGCATGACGCCTTCGGACGCTTTTCGGGTTCGGGGGGTTGGATTGGATTTGATGGCTTGGTACTTGTCAATGAATTGCGTTGGCTGCGGGTGTTTGATCCTGGGCAGCATCAGATCGTGGTCGATTCGGATCCCTTGTCCATGCCCCAGGGAGCGCCCTTCAATGTGGTGACTACCGGTGGAGAAATGGACCTCAATTTGTTGGACTGGAATCAGCAGCACCATGGGTCTGTGATTTCGGATGGACGATTCACTCTGTCGAGCCCAAGCGACCACACGGACCTTGCCCATGGAATCGGGATGACCTTGGGCATTCCCTGGACTGCGAGCCCAAGTTCTCTGACGGGGCAGACCTTGAACGGTACCTACTTCAGCGACATCAAAGTCGAGGGGGGTACTTTGCCTGCTGCTGGTCGTTTCAGCGTGAGCTTTGATTCCGGCGGCGTTGTTCAGTGGAAGCAACAGCAGGTTGTGGAAGGCCAAATGGTTGTTCAGGAATTCAGCGGGACCTGGACCATGGATCCCGAGGCGATGGTCGAAATCGACCTACCAGGTGTTGGACGCTGGCGTGGTCAGCTCTCCGAGAGCCCGCGAATCTTGGGCCTTGTTTCATCGCCCAATGGCACCAACGGTTTCGATGATCGTTTCATCGGGCTGTTGCTCTGGCACTAGAGTCGGGCGCTATTCCCCGAAGTACTTCTTACGTACCCACTCTGGTTGCCAGCGGTCAGGCTTGCGGCTGGCTCCTGTGAGGTCGATCTCCTTGTCGTGGACCTTCTTCGCGGTCCAGGGCACATCATCGCCCACATATTCTTGCCATTGGCCGAGGGATCTGCGCAGGCGCGAGATGGTGCCCGCATGTTCGGGTCGAGCGGCCAGGTTCTCTCGTTCGTCGGGATCCGCTTGCAAGTCGAACAATTGGAGGTGGTCTATTTCGGGGTAGCGGATCAGTTTCCAGCGATCGTCCCGGATGGCCCGTTGGTGTCGACCGAGAGACGTGAACAGGGTCTCGCGCAGGCTCTGCTGGCTGCCATCGACTAGAGGCCACAGACTGTGGGCCTGGAGGTCGTCTGCCAGTGGGAGATTGGCCGCTTCCAAGATGGTGGGAAATACATCGAGCAGATAGACAAGAGCGTTGCTGGATTGATCCGCGGGGATATTCGGTCCGCGCAGGATCAGGGGCAGCCCCATGGAGTGCTGGTAGAGACTCTGTTTGCCCAGCAAGCCGTGGCTGCCCATGGCGAGGCCATGATCTGCGGCGAAGATTACCAGCGTGTTCTGGCCTTGCCCCGTCTCCTCTAGCGCGGTCAGGATGCGCCCAATGGCCTCGTCCATGTGGGTGATCAGGCCGTAGTACTCGCAGAGTTGGTCGCTGATTACTTCTCTTGTGCGTGGCCAGCCGGCGAGGTTTTCGTCTCGCACTTGCATCCAGCCGCAGTCGAAGGGGTGCTGTGGCAGGAAATTCGCGGGCAGGGGTGGACGGTTCTCGTAGTAGTGCTGCGAGTATGAATTAGGGGGTGTGCGTGGATCGTGCGGCGCGGTGAAAGCCACCGAACAGAAGAAGGGTTGGGATCCGTCTGTGCTCTTCAAGAAATCGACGGCTGCGTTGGCGAAGAGGTCGCTGGAGTGGCCTTTCCCCGTGCGCTTGTTGTTGTATTTGTCATCGGCGAGATCGATCAAGCTGACCTCATTGTGGTCGCACATGCCGCCGAAGAAGATCGCCTTGCCTTCTTGGAACGAGCGCTTGAATGCTTCCTTGGAGTTGTGCCATTTGCCTGTTCCAAATGTGGTGAAACCCGATGCGCCCAAGATCTCGCCCAGCAACTCGCGTCCCGCAAGATTGCCGATGTTGAGCTGGTGGTAGGCACGGCCCGTGTGCAGCATGGCGCGGCTCGGTTGACAAATTGCCCCATGGGGCGAGCCCATGCAGTGGGCGTTTCGTAAGGAAAGCCCCGCCTCTGCGAGAGCATCGATGCTGGGTGTGGCAATAAAGTTATTGCCCCAGGCACTGACCGCGTCGGGCCGCTGGTCGTCGGAGAGCAGCAACAGAATGTTGGGGGGCTTGGATTCGGTGCTCCCTTGAAGGGCGGCGCACAGCAGAAGAGGCAGTAGGTGCATGGCCCTATCCTGCCGTCAGGGCTCAGAGATGCAATCAAAGAAATCTGCGTCCCGCGCAGGCGGGGAGATTCCCTTTCCCGGGTAGGATGATTCCATGACCAGCTTTCATCTGCGCGTGATATTGGCCATGGCCCTGCTCACTGGTCCAAGCTGGGGTCTGCAGGAATCTCCCCGTCCAGCGACTGAGCGCCCCAATGTCATTCTGTTCATGGCGGATGACCTAGGTTGGGGCGAGGTGGGCTACCAGGGTCAAACCAGGATCCGCACTCCGAACATCGACCGCCTTGCCGTTGAGGGCATGCAGTTTTCTCAGGCCTATTCGGGCCACACGGTATGCGCACCCTCGCGCTGTGTGCTCTTGACCGGTTTGCACACGGGGCACGCGCAGATTCGGCAGAACTCTTCCTGGTCCAGTCGCCTGCATGTGCTGGGGGAGGGCCAGGAGCCCCTGCGTCACGGGACTGTGACCGTGGGGCGCGTCCTGCAGTCTGCGGGCTACGCTACCGGAGCCTTTGGCAAATGGGGCCTGGGGGCTCCCGGGGATGAGGGCCGGCCGTTGGCCCAGGGCTTCGATCGCTTCGTCGGTTTCATGTGTCAGAAGAAGGCGCATGATCACTATCCCCCGGCTCTCTGGAAGGACGGCATTCCCCTGGTTTTGAACAACCCTGGATTCACTCCATCCAAGCGTTGGGAAGAAGTGCCCACAGAGCGCAATCCCTGGGCTGAATTTTCAGGAGAGGACTACGCCGCAGATGTGATGCTGGTAGAAGCTTTGGATTTCCTGGACAAGCATCAGCAGGATCCATTCCTCTTGTATTTTCCCACCCCGGTTCCTCACGCGGCTCTGCAAGTGCCTGAGGATTCGCTTGAGGAGTACTTGGACAAGGGTTGGGATGATGAGCCCTATCTTGGCAACAAGGGCTACCTGCCTCATCAGGCCCCTCGTGCTGCGTACGCGGCAATGGTCACGCGTATGGACGCGGGCCTTGGGCAGTTGCTCGCCAAGGTGGATGAGCTTGGCCTTCGCAAGAACACTCTGGTGATCTTTACGAGCGACAACGGAGCTACCTTCAATGGGGGAACCGACAGCGCATTCTTTCAATCCAACGGGCACCTACGAGGGTTCAAGACTTCCCTTTGGGAGGGAGGCATTCGCGTTCCTCTTGTGGCCCGCTGGGATGGACAGATCCCTGCAGGTGTGGTCAACACAACCCCGATCGGCTTTCAGGACGTGCTCCCGACCATGGCGGAACTGGCTGGCCTGGCCGTACCAGAAGGACTCGATGGAGTATCGCTTGTGGAGGTCCTTCGAAATGAGAAAGCAGAGTTGCCCGAGCGAGACCTCTACTTTGAGAGCGCCAAACATCAGGCCCTGCGCTCGGGGGACTTCAAGGTTGTGAGCAACACCAAGTCAGATGGGTCCACTTCTGTTCAGCTGTTCAACTTGGAGAACGATCCTAGGGAAGAAAGAGACCTCTCTCGCCGGGAGGGCGACCTCTTGGCAGAAATGCTGGAGCGGCTTACGAATCAGCATACATATAGCCCGCGGTTTCCTCTTGCAAGGGAGGCAGCTGATTGGGATTCATCCAATCAGGGCTTCTTTGAGGTGAGCTCCCATCCCCTCCCAAAGGGCGCGAGATTGACAGTTCCCAGCATGGATCGGGAGACAGGGGAAACCGGTCAGCCGCCGCTGCTGATTATTGCGACCGATGAAGGTCGTGACGCGGGGGACTATGTTGGCCTGGCGCAGCATCTTGCCAGTCACGGTTTGGTCGTAGTGACGGTTCTTGGGGATGCGGTTTCGGTTCGTGGTGTGCCTGAATTGGTTGTCAGCCTTGAGTCCATGGACAACAGGGTGGGCGGCTTCACTTTTGACAGGTGGGGGGTTCTAGGTCATGGGGCCGGAGCAATAACCTCCGTGGCCCTCGCTGCTGAGTTGGATCAGGTCACTGCAGTTTGTCTTCTTCAGCCCACAGGGGCACTGGATGACAAGGAGCTTTGCCTAAAGATGAAAGCCAGCGAAGCGGCGAGCCTGGTCGTGATTGCGCGTGAGGACGAACTGTGTCCGATCTCTGATTGTCATCTCTTTGCACAACTGGGGCCGGGTCAGGCCAGGCGGCTGTACTGCAACATCCCAGGCCTGGGACACGGGGGCGCTTGCGGTGCGAGAGATGGCGAATCCGTGACCAAGCGAGCAAAGAAGGCGCAGGCCTCCCAGCTTTCGATCGTGACCGAGTTCTTTCTGGCAGAGCTCAAGAACGACCCACGCGCTGATGAACATCTGGTTGCCCGGCGCGGTAATTGGAAGGTCGGACACCCCGCTGCACTGAAGCCCTGAGGTTTTGTGTTCTACAGTCGTTCAGAGTGCAGGCTCTGGGTGTCTGGGTATCAGATACGGATAGGGCCACCCGTCAGCCGCTATCATGGCGTGCATTCGCGGCGGATGACCGTTCCATTCATTGAGCCCCTCCCCCCAGACTCCAGCCCCCGAAGCCCCTTCCGAGGAGTTGCTTGAGATTCGCTGTAACGAATGTGGGGCGTCGGTTTCCATGCCGCGCCACCGTTTCGCTGCGGTCTGCCCATTCTGCGCCTCGGGTTCGGTCATTGACCGAGCGGTCGATCGCGAGACCATAGGCTCTGGCCGAGCTATTGAGCCGAATTATGTACTGGGCTTTGCCATTCCCCGTGAACAGGCTGAAGCGAGCGTACGTGAGTGGCTGGCAAAAGGTCGATTGCTGGCGCCAAGTGAGATTCGTCACGCCAAAATATCGTCCATGGAGGGCGTCTATCTGCCCGCCTACCTCTACAGCGCTGTGGCGCGTTCTGAGTACAGTGCTCGCATTGGTGAGAACTACACCACTACCGAGACCTACGTTACGACCGATTCCAAGGGCAGAATGGTGACGCGTACGCGTACTGTCGTAAAGACTGAATGGCGCAACTTGTCAGGCAAGCATGTGACCCAGGCGGCAGATGCTTTGGTCACGGCATGCAGGGGTTTGACAAATGCGGAGCTTGCGGCAATTGAGCCTTTTGACCTGAGCGCCATCAGGCGCTATTCCTCTGCGTTGGTGACAGGCTGGTCTGCGGAAGAAGCTACGCGCACACAGGCCGAGGGAATTGATCTGGCCCAGGAGGAGGTGCAACAGGCCGTAGGGCGCGAACTCGACGGGTATCTGCCGGGAGATAGCCGGCAGGTTTCCAGTCTGACGACTACCTTCGAAGATCAGGTGGCTGAATTGATGCTGGTCCCCGTTTGGGTTCTTGCTCTGCGCTGGGGTCCAGAGAAAAAACTCCTGCGCGTGCTGGTCAATGGCCAAACCGGCGAGATTCAAGGAGACCTGCCGCGCTCCTTCGGGCGCCTGGCGTTGTTGGTCCTCGGTATTCTCGCCGTGCTGGTCTTCTTTGGTCTGATTGTGAGCGGGATGTTCTTATGACCCAGACCCTTCACGCCTGTGAGCGCTGCGCTACGCCGATCGAGAAGGGAGATCTGCGCTGCGCTGTCTGCGCCCTTGGGATTCCCACTGACAAGGCTCTGCCCGTGGGGGATGTTTTCGCCAAGATCCTGCGTTGCGGCGGTTGTGGGGCGGCAACGGCCTATGACGCCGACGCAAGGGCGGTGCGCTGCGCTTTCTGTACCACCGAACTTTCGCTGGAGGAGATCCGCGACCCTCAGGAAGAGGTCAAACAGTGGATGGGATTCACCGTTGACCGAGATGCCGCAGTCAAAGCCCTCAAGAACTGGCTTGGTCGGCAGGGGTTCTTTCGACCTGCGGATATGGGCAGCAAGGCCAAGGTGGATGACTTGCAGCCACTTTATTTCCCCGCCTGGATGTTCGATGCGGAGGCGGAGGTGTCCTGGGCCGCGGACTCAAACCTTGGATCACGGCGTTCTGATTGGGCACCGCATGCGGGTAGTACGAACATCACTTTCGATGATGTGCTGGTTTCAGCCTCAAGAGGCTTGAATCCCAAAGAAACCAGCGCCTTGCTTGGGACCTACGCAGGGGGGGGACTGGACAGTCAGCCGACCAGCGCCGCAGAGGTCGGCGTGGAATCGATTCACAACGAGACCTTTGATGCTCAGCGCTCCTTTGCTCGGGCCTATCTATTGCATGGGATCAAGCAGCGAGCCAGGGAGTACGTTGAGCACAATTGCGTTCCGGGGAGTCGCGTGCGCAAGGTCGGAGTCTCAATGCGCATCGAGGGTCTGCACACTCGCCGGGTGGCTTTGCCAGTCTGGGTCCTGGCCTGGCGTTATAACGATCAAGTGTATCGGGCGGTGATCAGCGGTCGGGACCCGAGTGGGGTGCATGGAAGGTTGCCTCTCTCCTGGGCTCGGATAGGCCTGGTGGTTGGAGGGCTTGTGTTGATCTTCTTTGTGATTGCCCTTATTGCTTCGCTTGGTTAGCGCGTTAGAGACCCTGAGCAGCTAGCTCCGGTTGAGCGCCCAGAGAAGAAACCTTCGCGCCAAATTGCTGTGTATCTGTTCTCTGGAAGTCAGTGTCTTGAGGAGGTCTTCTGCGCTCGTGGGATCGCCCGCATTCAGGTCGAGTACGGCGATTTCGGCTCGGACCTGGTCGACAAGGTGCTTGTTTTCTTCAGTCTCTGCGATGGCCAGAGTCTCCTCCAGGCCGAGGCGATCGAGACGCAGGGCCTGGATCCGAGCCAGACAAGAGAGGTGATGATCACTGGAGAAAAAGCTGCTCTCTTTGAAACAGGCTGCGAGGGCAGCTTCATCGCCTGCGGAGACGGCGCGCAAGATACCCATGGACTCTTCTAGCTGGGGCTTCCAAATGTCCTTCCAGGCTTCTGCGTGACGCTCGTCAAGAGGATGATCCGACCAGGACTGGCAGAGTTGCTGCCAGCGCTCTTCAATATCGTCTACCACATGGGGGTCTGGTCCAATACTGAGTTCGATTATCACGCTGTATTGCAGGTCCTCCCACAACAAGGTGCGTGCCGACAGGAAATTCTCTTTGGCAGAATCCCACTGAATCGAAGAGTCCTCGCGTATCCTGTCCGCTCTTCCCAGAACCCCGAGAGCGTGGTGATATCCTCTGTGGGCGACAATAGTGATTGCGTGCCCGGGTCCCAATCGCTCCTCTGCAGCACAATCTTGCCAGTGCTTTTCGTAGTGGGCGGCGGCAGCCTCATAGTCGCCGCAATTCATCAAGCAGACCCCGTAGCCGGTCTTGATTCGCATGAGAATCTCCGTGTTGGGTCCAGCGTACTTCGAGCGGCTCTCAATGCCTTCTTCGTAGTACGGTCGTCCCTCTTCATGGTTTCCAACCAGCATCAGTTGCTGGCCCACACCGATGCCGGCAGTTGCGGTGAACACATGATCCATGCCATAGCGCACGGTGGTCTGCTGCAAGAGATATTGATAAGCCTCAAGGGAGTAGCGGTAGTACTTGTTCCGGTCTGACTGAATCAAGACAGTTCGCCTTTTTGGGTCCGGTTCCGTCTCTTTGGTATGCACCATTTGAGGATAGTCCTCTGCAATGACGTACCACGCCCGACATCTAGTCCTTAGAGACGCGATGGTCCAGCTGTGAGTAGGCCCCAACATAGATCCGAATTCCTCGGCGAGATCATCGGCGGCTTTTCCATCCAGAGGCGTTGGCGGTCTTGTCCCGATGGCGTGTTGTAGTTTGGCGTGCTTGCAACGCAGGGACCAGTTATGGAGTCCTTCCGCTTCCAGGTACAAGATCGCTTCGTCGAGCAACGCAGCAGCATCGATGTTCGCGAGAATCGGATCCATGTCCCGCTGCTCCGCATAGACGTGACTCAGCCTCTGGTATTGGCTGATGGCCCAGGCGCGCTTGGCTCGGAGAATGGGATCTGATGCATCTTCCAGGTGCAGGGCGGCTTGAAGGAGGTCCTCACGTGATGCCTGATGCTCCCATAGCTGGATATGCAGAGATGCTCGTTGCAGGTGCACTTCTGCGCGCTCAATGCGCTCGTGATCGGGCAGGATGATGAGGGCCTGCTTGAATAGGTCGTGAACCGCGGCCCATTGTTCGATATCGGCATGAGGCTGCTCTCCGATGGAGCTGGCCATCATGGACAAGAGCCCAGCGCGCATGACGGGTTCTCCTAGACGCGGGTTTGAAGCGAGGGCCTTCAGTTCCTTAATCAAGGGCATGAAACGATCTTGATGCTTGTTGAAGTCTTCTCCCAGCAGGGTGACCGCTTCGTTCAGGCATGTTGTCAGATCGCTGGTTAACCTTCCTACTGATCGATAGTAGTTCGCTCCGAACAGGCTGGCTGTCGTAATCACTGCGGCCGCAGTCATTCCGAGCGCCACTGTTCGGTTACGCTGCAGAAAGAGCGTGGCCTGCCGCGCATAGGAACTGCCCAGCACCCTGCGCCCATCAATCAGGTTGCGCATGTCTTTGGCCAATTCGACTGCACTCTGATATCGGAGGTTGGGATTCTTCTCCAGACAGCGGTTCAGAATTGATCGCAGAGAGCTGAGTTGTTTCCGGGTGAGGCTCCGTGACCGGTCATTCAGCCGCGCCGGCGTGTGTTCATGGACCTGCCGCAGAACCTCGTGTATTCCCGCCCCGTGGAACGGCCGCTCAAGGGACATCGCTTCGAATAGCGTTATACCCCAGGCCCATACATCGCAGCGCGCATCCGCATCTTTGCGGCCTTCCAGGGCGATTTCAGGGCTCATGTAGGACGGCGTGCCCAGAATCTGGGCCGAGTGGCTCATGGAGGGTTCACCCTGGACCTTGGCGAGGCCCATGTCGGTCAGTACAAAGTTGCCGTCCGATCCGAGCACAAGATTGCCGGGTTTTATGTCTAGGTGAAAGATGCCTGCTTCGTGCAGGGCGCCGGTGCCTTCGATGGCCAAAACCAGAGCTCGCAGGATTGTGTCAGGGTCGTATTCCGATATGCCCTCCCGGGCCTTGCTGATGATTCCCGCGAGTGTCAATCCTGTTCCAATCATTGGAGCGACCAGGGCGCACAGCTCCTTTTCGTGGATCTGATTGACAATAGGAACCAGCCCCGGGTGTTGAACACGGGCTGCTAATTGGGCCTCTCCCATGACCCGTCGGGCACCTTCCGGGGATGCAATGTAGGCCGGATGCAAGAACTTCAGGGCGAGCGAAGACCCGCTCTCGTCGGTTGCCTCCCAGACCGTCCCTGTGGCGCCAGTACCGATCACTTCCACAAGTTTGTAGCCGCCGACTTGGGTGCCCCTGCGTAAATGGCTGCGGTGGATTGTGGATTGTGCGAATTGCATCAGATCTGCGAATTCGGAGCGCAAGAGCGGCTTGAGCAGGGAAGGGGCATCGGCGATCACCTTTTCCGCCTCCTCGGCCGGATCGAGAGCCTCGTCCCCGACTCGTTCAAGCCAAACGCTCACATATTCTCCCAGGCCGTTGCTGGGATCAGAGTCATTACGAAGATAGTGATCGGGGCTATTCATGCGGGGCTTTCTCGTAGTTTGCGGTAGGCCTTGATTTCAATGCGGGCCATACTTGAGACGGTTGCCTAAGGGGAGAAAGGACAGACGGTACCTGCTGAGACATGAAATCCAGAAAAAGAAAGAGGGCCCCTTTATTTCGTTCAGATCGGAACCGCTCGTCTGGAGTATCGGGGGATGCCCGAAGGCAATTCAGTCTTTGTTTTCCTCTGCGAGTGCTCCCAATATCAGCTTCCAGGCCCTCTGGCTGGCTTTGCGACAGGCGGATAGTTCAAGGTCAAGGTGCTCGGCCTGATCTGTCATGGGCGTTCCATCGATGCGTGCCAGGATCAGATACTGTTGCCGTTCCCCGAACTGCGCGAGCCGGTCGCGGGCCCTTCCATGCAAAGACGCATCGGCTGCATTGGTGGCCGGTCCCGGAGACTTATCCTGCACGCGGGCGGAGGCTTCGTTGTCCATCAAGATCTTGTTTCTGTTCCGTTGGGCCTTGTTACCTGCTTTCCAGCGAATGCGTTGCAGCAAGTAAGAGAGGAACTGGGCCTGGGTACGAAATTCCAGACGCGTGCCGTCCCCCAGGATCGATGCGATGGCGGATTGCACCAGATCTACACTGTCTTCAGAGCTAGTTCGATACCCCGCCATGCGGCGCAAGGTTGTGCTGATATGTCCCCAGAATTCATTCTGGAGCTGATCCGACAGCTCAGGGTCCTTGGGGTTGATCTGTCCATCATGGACAGCGCCGAGAATGGCATCGCTGATTCTCTGGGTGGATCTCAATCGGCTGAGCAGGAAGGGTCTTCCCTCGTGGGGTAACCAATCAATTGCACATGGCCCGAGATGTAGGCTCTGGGCAGCGAGTGCAATTTGAACTCGACTCTCGAATCTCTCTTGAACTGCGGTTTGCGTGGAGTCCTCCGATTGGAGTTCCAGTGCTTCGGCGAGTTCGATAAGTTCAGCGCGCTGCTTGTGCAGGCCATCTTGGGCGACTAGAGGGGAGTTGAGAGAATGTGAATTCACAGCGACTCAAGTCTAGCGTCTATTGGCTCTTTCGAGCAGGTTGAAAGACCTCGTTGCCCCCTTCTGCTCTCGCGCGTACCTGGGATACGATGTGCTCGTCGAGGCGCTTGGCCAAATCACGAAGGCCATCCACTCTGTCCGGAAGTCTTAGCGCAAGGTTGTGCAGTTCACTTGGATCCTCCTCCAAATTGAAGAGGGTTCCGTTCTTCAGGCGCAGTTTCCAGGGGCCCCGGCGAATAGCCTCCAGAGGGCCGCGGGCTGCGTAGTAGAGGAAGGCTCGAGTGGGTGAGCGCGCACCCTGTTTGCACATGAGGAGGTCCCCTACATCGTGCCCGTCGATTGGGTGGGGGGGTATGAAAGGCCTGCCTGCAAATGCGGCCAGGGTGGGCAGAACATCCATGGCGGTGATGAACTCGTGGTTGAGGGCTCCTTCAGGCAGGTGTCCGGGCCAGGAAGCGATGAAGGGAACGCGGTGTCCACCCTCCAGCGTACTGCCTTTGCTGCCACGGAATGGACCGGCAGACCCTCCGCTGAGTTTCATGCTGGCCCAGGGACCATTGTCACTCGTGAAGATGATCAGGGTCTGGCGGCGCAGGCCAAGGCGCTTGAGCGTTTTCACGATGGTGCCCATACCCGCGTCGATTTCTTCGATCACGTCTCCATAGCGTCCCCGTGGACTGCGTCCTTCAGAGGCCTTTGAGCGAAAAAGAGGCACATGGGGCATGGGGTGGGCGAGGTAGATGAAGAAGCGCTCCTTCTGATGCTGCTCGATGAAGCGCACAGTCTCTCTCGTAAAACGCGCGGTGAACTGGGCCTGGTTCGGTTCCCATTCCACAACTTCATTGCCTTCGAAAAAGGGCAGCTGGTATTGATAGTTGTCTCTGGTTGAGCGAAGGGCCTGGGACATGTCGTTGGAGTAGGGGATTCCGACAAACTCGTCAAAGCCCTGATCCAAGGGAAGCAGTCCGGACCTGTGTCCCAGATGCCACTTGCCAAAACAGGCGGTCGCATATCCTCTTTCTTTGAGGACTTCCGCCAGGGTGATCTCAGCGGGATTCAGGCCCCATCTGTCGTCCGGAAAGATCACGTGCTGGTGCATCTCGATCCTGCGGGGGTAGCAGCCTGTCAGAAGGGCTGCACGTGAGGGTGAGCAAACCGAACAGGCAACGACGAATTGGGTCATGCGCACGCCTTCTTGGGCCAGCCGGTCAATGTTGGGCGTGCGGATAGTCGGATGGCCGGCGCTGGAGAGATCGCCGTAACCCATGTCGTCCACGAAAACCAGCACGATGTTGGGTGCCTCGGGGTACGGTCCAGGTTCCTGCGCTGGAGCGGCTTGGGGCCCCAGGGTGAGGGCAAGGGCGAGGAGGCTACCAGGGGGAAGGGCGATCATGGGGCCATCTTTCCCTCTCAGGCGCTTCCATCAAGGCATTAGACCCGATTTTTTGTGGCTTGAGTGCTCGGGGTCTTTCGGCGCCCTGGAGTATGGTCCAGAATAGAGCCTGCGGCGTCATCAAGGCGTCCAAGGCGACTGAGGAATTCTTCAAATCACGATGACAATTGCTTGCCCCATGTACTCACAGTCGATCACCCTGTCAATCTGCCGGATCTTTCAGGCTGCTGCCCTCATCCTGCTGGCTAGCTGCGAAAGCGGTGGCAGAAGCGACGCTCCAAGCGCTGGTGGTTCCGTTGATCATCAGCTGAATCCGGCATCACTCAACGCGAACGCTCCGAGCCCCCAAGCCACAAAGATGACTGACTCCTACAATGATCTAACCCCCGCAGAGGCCTATGTCATCGAAGACAAAGGGACCGAGCGAGCCAACATGGGTGAGTACACCGACTTGTCTGACCCCGGGACCTACCTTTGCCGCAGGTGCAATGCCAGGCTCTACCTCGCCGAACAGAAATTCCACAGCAACTGCGGCTGGCCCAGTTTCGATGATGAGATCGACGGTGCCGTACGCCGAGAGACCGATGCGGACGGGCGGCGTATAGAGATCCTGTGTGCCAACTGCGACGGGCATCTAGGCCATGTCTTCCTGGGGGAACACCTCACCGAGAAGAACACTCGCCACTGTGTGAATTCCCTATCCATGCGTTTTTCCCCTGAGGGCGCCGAGTTGCCCCCGGTCTTGGTGCTGGACGAGGAGTAGGATTCATACGGACCTTGCGCTTGAGCCAGGCGCTAAAGCGCTGCGCGTATCCACCCCGGGCGGCCGATTCCTCTCTCGTTGTTGCTCTTGCAGCAGTGCGCTTGCCAGAGCTTTCAATGTGCAGCAGGTAGGGGCCATCCAATTACGAGTTCGGCGGCCCGCCACATCGAGTAGCGGACCGCCAAAATATGGGAAACACCACGCGAGCGGTGTCTCGTTCCTCAGGTCAAGATCACTTCAGAATGACCATTGTAGTCGTTTCTGTTGCGATCACGTTGCCAGATGCCTCGCTCAATGTAACTGTTATTGTCGCGAGGGGTGTTTCCCTGTCTGCCTTGAGTGACCAGCCCGTAGTTTGCGAGCCTCCTGCCACTACGGTGGGCACGTTGTTGTTGGGACCACCTTGCTCGAACCTGAGCGCGTTGCTTGGGCTCCAACTGACGCTCGCCACAAGCCCTGATGCGTTTGTTCCGCCCGTGTTGGTGATGATCGCCGAGCCAGTAAACTGGTCGCCCCTGTTGGCTACTCCAGGCCATCCGGTCAAGGTGAGCGTGAGAGACGGAGGTGGTGGCGTTGTAACCGTGACACTGATTGTAGTCGAGGTACCAGTGTTCCCGGAGGGATCGGTTGCCCGCGCCGTCAGTACATGGAGGCCCACGGTTGACTGGCTGCTGTTCCAGCTTGTGCTGTAGGGTGCTGTTGCATCTGTCGCAATCACCAAACCGTCCACCAGGAACTCAACCTGCTCCACTGACACATTGTCGGAGGCTGTGGCCGCGATGGTTACGAAGCCCTCAACCGTAGCTCCATCAAGTGGGTTGGTCACACTGACCACCGGCGGGTCGAGGTCCGGCGGTGGTGGGCTTGTAACAGTGACATTGACTCCCGCTGATGCGCCGACATTCCCGGCTGGATCAGTCGCTCGGGCCATGAGCACATGGGCTCCTAGCGCAGCCAGATCGCTGTTCCAATTGGTTCCGTATGGAGCCGTGGCATCTGTTGCGATCACCAGGCCATCCACCAGGAACTCGACCTGCGTTACGGACACATTGTCCGTGGCATTGGCCGTGAAGGACACAGTGCCATTGACCGAGGCTCCTTCCGTGGGGCTGGTCACGCTGACTGCCGGCGGATCAATATCAGGCGGCGGAGGCCCGGTGATCCCAATTACATCGAGATCATCCAAGAAGAAGAAGCCCTTGTCCATGTTCGAGCGGAATTCGAAGAGAACATTGGCAGACATGGCGAGACCGGACAGGTCAATGTCATGGAAGTGGTAGATGTTGTCGCTGTTCGCGGCAGTGATGGTCTCAAGTGTTGTGAGAGGTGCTCCATCTACGCTGACCATGATGAGGAACTGGTCGTTGCCCTTGAACTGGGCTGCTCTGCCCCAGAAGGTGAGATGGATGCTATTGGCTCCTGCCAAGTTACAGGTACGACGCATTACTCCATTCGATTTCCGGACACGTGCGTTGAACGATCCCGAATGTGGGTTGTTCGCAAGGATTCGAGCTTGTGAGTTGGCCCAGGATCCAAGCCAGGCTCCCGCTCCGCCGTTGAAGTTATTGGACTCGAAACCATCGGAGGCCAGCGATGAAGGTGTTCCTCCTCCGGTTCCTGCCGAGGGCGTTGCCGAGGCTTCCAGTGAATCCCCCGATTGGTTGCCCGTGATGTCATCGGCGCGCAGTACATAGAAATAGGTTGTGCCATTTGTCACAGCTACATCCGAGAAAGTCGATGCCGTGATGAGTCCTGTTGAGATCTCCACATGTCCAGAACCGGATACAGTAGAGCGGAACAAGCGATAGCCAGCCAGATCGGGTTCTGTATTGGCGACCCAGGTCAGATCCACCACTCCATCGCCGCCGGTGGCCGCCAAACCCGTGGGGGTGGCGGGGGGAGTCACATCTCCACCACCTCCTCCACCTGTCAAAGCTGCAGCGGCGTTGAGTACACCTCCGGTGGCTACCCGGCCATTCATTGCCGCCGTAGGCCGAGTTGTGGTCAGGATTCGATCCACAACCTGTTGCCAGGTCCAAGTTGGGTTCTGCGCATAGACCAATCCCACCACGCCAGCTACATGGGGGGTTGCCATGGAGGTTCCGCTCAAGGAGGCATAGCCCCCGTTGAGATAGGTCGATACTGTGTTCACACCGGGAGCGCCTAGGTCCACTGAGACACTGCCGAAGCTGGAAAAGGATGCCATCAGGTCTCTGTTGTCGGTGGCCGCCACCGAGAGAACATTCACCAAGCTGTAGTTCGATGGATAGTGGGCCGAGATGTCGTTATTTGAGCCACTATTACCTGCGGCGGCGCAGAATACATGGCCCACGGCCTGGCTGGCTTGGATGGCGTTGAACAGGGCCTGGGAGAACCCGCCCCCGCCCCAACTGTTGTTGGAGACTTTGATGTTGTTCGTTGTGCAGTATTGAACTGCAGAGACCGCGTCTGAAGTGAAGCCACCGGTGGGCCCCAGGAAGCGCAGGGGTACCAGTTTGCACTGCCAGTTTACCCCTGTTACGCCGATTGCGTTGTTGCCAACGGCGCCCACGGTGCCTGCGGTGTGCGTTCCATGTCCGCCCGAATCATCAGGGTTGTTGTCGTTGCTGAAGAAGTCCCAGCCGCGTACATCATCGATGAAGCCATTGGCATCATCGTCAATACCATTGCCAGCGATCTCGCCAGGGTTGATCCATATGTTGGCAGCCAGATCCGGGTGATCCCAATCCGTGCCCGTGTCAATGATCGCAATCTTGAAATTGGCATCGCCGGTGAATACATCCCAGGCTTCCGCCGCATCGATGTCGGCATCGGGAACTCCCGCCACACCCTGAACAGTCTGGCCCGTGTTGTGCAGGCCATAAAGTTGTACGAATAAGGAGTCGTTGGGAATGTTGGTGTGGCGTACAACATAGTTGGGCTCCGCAAATTTGGTGAAGGGCCCGAGAGCTTCAATTGCCTCTTGTACGCTGGTGGTGATGTGAATTAGCTCCAGGTCTGGCACCAGGGAATAGCGCTTCAAGACACCAGAGCCCACCACTTCACGCATGGCGGTGCGCTCTTCTTCGGCCTGGCTTGGGTACCATTGCACGAGAATGCTGCCGGGGTCATACTGCAACCCCGCATCATCCATCAGCAGGTGTGTGGCCCTTTCATGTGCTAGTTGGGCGCGATATTCAGAAATGTCTTGTGCCGATGTGGGAGAGATCAGAAGGACACAAAGGGCGAAGCGCCCACAGATGGAGATACGCATCATCGAAGAGAATTAAGGACTCGAATGAGACGTGCCTGAGAGGGGGCGAAGGCTGCACGCAATAAGAACGCTTATTCTAGAAGGTCTGTGCTAATTGCGCTGAAAATACGCAAATACCCCGTCGGGTGGTCATTCGATGCCCAATAGGCGGCTCATTTGCTCCTCTCGGAGTGGAGCGATCGCACGGATTCTTCGAACTCTCTGCATGCAATGGCTCCAGGACCGCTGCCTGAAGCCACGGGCAGGGAGGCAAGTTGGGAGAGCGCCAACTGTTCAATGAACCTCAGACCACGATTACTTCTGGACCTCCATAGTCATGGTGCAGTTGTTTGTAGGTGGAGCATCTAGATCTGCGTTCCGATCAGGACCACATCATCGATGTATGCGGCATCGTTACTGCTGTCGGCATT
>DUBE01000014.1:39324-69162 GCA_012960475.1 Planctomycetota bacterium | reverse complement strand
CAGGTTGTAGCTGCGTGTCTGCCAAAACGTGCTTGTGATTGTGTCTAGCAGATTCCAGTTCGCGCCGTCGAAGACCTCGACGATCAGTTCCTCACCTGGACCGTAGTTTGATGTCATTGAAGCAAACTCCAGGCGCAGGGTATCGAAGCCTGTTGTGATGATTGTGCGTCGGACCCAAGTGTCCCTGCGGAGTTTCGCAGAGTATAGGCCGCTGTTTACCGTGCCCTGCTCGACCCCCGCGTTGCTGTCAGCCGCAATCCAACCGATGAAGTTGCCAGATTCGAATCCATCTTGGAAAATCTCCAGGGGCCCAGGGTTTATGGGCGTTGCTTCAACCAGGGTCGAGTTCAGGGATTGCTGGCCGTTCAAGTCAACCGCTGTGACCACATAGCCATAGGTCACTCCGTTGACAAGGCCTGCATCGGAGATAGAAGTGCCGCTGATCAGTGTGTTTATGATGGGATCCCAGCTGAGCCCGTTCAGTCGCAAGACGCGATAGCCTGCTACATCCGGTTCGGCAACTGCATCCCAGGTGAGATCCACTCTTCGGTGCCCGACCGTTACCTGCAGGTTGATGGGTGCATCCGGGGCAGTGTCCGTGGCAGGAGGGATTGTTGTCGCTTCGACAGAGCGTGAGAGACCTGATGCGTTGCCCGCGAGGTCGATGGCGCGCAGGGAGTAGCGATAGGTCTGGTTGCTATGGGCTTGGAAGTCCTGGAAGCTCGTGCTGGTCCAGGGCCCGGGGGAAATGAGGACGGGGATGGCCGCACCGGGATCAAGCCGATAGACACCATAGCCTTCCAGATCAGGTTCAGGATTCGCCTGCCACTGCAGACCAATCGCGCCTACCGTCCCTGTAATGGTCAGGTTCCTTGGTTCCCTGGGCGGCGTATGGTCTGCACCGAATCCAAGGAGGGGTTCACCGCTCAGCTTGATATTGTCCAGCAGCGTGCACTCTTCGATGCCGTCCGCGGTGGTCTCAAAACGCAGTCTGAGCGCTGGATTGTCGTTGGCTCCCGATCCGAGGTTGATGCGTTCCTCCGACCAGGGGCTGTTGCCCCGTGCCTGAAGGAGGACCCAGGTCGTGCCCCCGTTCGGGGACCAGCTGATTAGGAGTTCCTCCCCATGGTCATAGAGAATTGTCGCGCGGGACCAATCAAGGCGTAGTTGCTCAAAGCCACGGGTGTTCACAGGGCGTTCGATCCAAGTACTGCGCCTAAGCATGGCCGCAGGTGTCGCTCCTATTCCGAGGTCTGGTGTTACGCTTGCCAGGGTGTTGCCTTGATCCCACTCGGGAGCGAAGAAGCCGTCGTTGAAAGTTTCGTTGATCAGGGTCTGGCGGCCAGCAATACCCCCGACCAGCACACTGATCTGACTGGAAGCCGCCGACAGGTTTCCGGAGGTGTCTTCAGCCTGCACTTGATAGTAGACCGTTTCGCCGTATGTGCCAGTGGGGTCGTTGAACTCGGTGCCGTGGATCAAGCCCTCCACCAGCAGCACCCCAGGTCCGGTCACTGAATCCGAGCGAAGAATGCGATAGCCGCTCAGGTCCAGGTCCTGTACTGCATTCCATAAGAGGTGCACATCGACGCCTTGAGGCAAGGCACTGAGTCCATTAGGCACCGCCGGTGCAACTGCATCCGGACCGCCGCTCGGTTGCAAGGCCGCCTGGGCATTCACTACTCCTGCCGTGCCAACTACTCCGATGAGATCGGTCAAGGGGCGGCTCGTGGAACGCAGGCGCGTGATGGCTGCCTGCCAATCAAGTCCGGGTGTTTGCGCCAGCATCAAGGCCAGCACTCCCGTTACATGCGGTGTGGCCATGGATGTGCCCGTCATGAATTGATAGCTGTTTCCCGGAGCGGTGGACAAGACATCCACCCCCGGGGCGACCAGATCGATTGACAAGGGGCCCCAGTTTGAGATGGAGGCCAGTTCATCAGTGGCATTGCTGGCTCCCACGGAAACCAAGTTCGGCAAGTCGAAGCTTGCGGGATACTGGGGCGTTACATCGAGGCTGATCCCGAAGTTCCCTGCTGCGGCGACAAAGATGTGACCGCTCGCTTGTCCCGCTTCGATGGCATCCCTCAGTGCCTGTGAGGGACCACTCCCGCTCCAACTGTTGTTGGAGAGGAGCACCCCTTCTTGCAGACAGTAGTCCAGGGCAGCGATGGCATCGGCTACTACGCCGCCTTGCGGACCGATGAAACGCAGGGGCATCAGGCGGCAGGACCAGTTGACGCCGGTTACCCCTATGCCGTTGTCGCCCACTGCTCCGATGGTTCCGGCCACATGAGTGCCGTGTCCATGGGAATCGCCGGGATCGTTGTCGTTGTCGAAGAAATCCCAGCCGTGCAGGTCATCGATGAATCCGTTGCCGTCGTCGTCAATTCCGTTGGCGGGGATTTCTCCTGGGTGCGTCCAGAGATTTCCGTTCAGATCCTGGTGGTTCAACTCCATACCCGTGTCGAGAATGGCAATCACCTGATTTGGATCTCCGGTCGTGATTTCCCAGGCCTGTGATGCATGGATGTCGGCACCGACAAGTCCCGCCTGCTGGCCAGTGTTCAAGAGACCATACAACTCATCAAACCTGGGATCATTGGGGATCAGATCCACCCGCACAACATGGTTGGGTTCCACATACACGGCATGCTTGGCCAATGCCCGCAGGGCCTGATTCAGATCACCGCGTACATGAATCCACTCCAGGTCTGGTACGCATGCGTATTTCCGCAGTAGCCCGTCGCCCACCTCTTGGCGCAGGGCCACCCGCTGTTCTGTGCTCAACTCGGCCCGCCAGCGGATCAGGAGGCTGTGCTGGTCCCAGCGCAGGTGTCGGTTGGCGCGTAGATCCTCCGTAATCAGCCGATGCTGACGATCGAGATTGACATTGGCCTCTTGCTGCCCCGAAGGCGGAGCGAGGAAGGAGAGAGGGAGGGCCGTCAGGAGGGTGACGGCTAGGGGGTACATGGGTTGGCAGGGGGATTGCCTCAGGGCTTGGGGTGCCTGGGAGAATCTCCCTCATGAATGATCGATCTTAGCTGGAGGGGGCAGGTTGTGTCATCAGAATGCCTCTGAGGCGTGCAGATCTCGATTTGAGACGGTTATGGGGGGTATTTCCCCATATTGGACCAGGTAGGTTTCTTCACCCAGTCGAGACTCCTGCTGTCAATTCTTGGCCTCTTTGTGCGGGGCCTAGAATCAATGAAGCACTGATGCGTCAGGGGCTCCCCTCGGGAGCCAGGTGCTATGCTCCTTCATTCCATGATCCTGCGTTCAGCTCTTGCCCTTCTTCTGCTTGCCTCTTGCGGCAGGGACAGTCAGGTTTCGCCTCCCAATGTGATTCTGATTTCTCTCGACACCTTGCGTGCAGATCACATGGGCACCTATGGCTATCAGCGAAGCACCACGCCGTTTTTGGATGAATTGGCAAAGGACGCTTTGGTCTATGACAATGCGCGTACTACCTGGACCTGGACTCTGATTGCGCACATGAGCCTCTTGACGGGCTTCTATCCCAGGCAGCATCAGGTCTGGTCCTCCGAGAGCGCACTAGCTCCTGGACCCTGGACCTTGGCAACGCGCCTAAAGGCCGCGGGTTACGAGACCCTGGGTGCCTACAACACCCCCGGTTGGTTGGAGCCGCGCTTTGGATTTGATCGTGGGTTTGATCGGTACGAAGCGCATACCGAGGTGACGCAGGCGCTGGCGAATGTGGACAGCATGCTTGGGAAGCGAGATCGTACGAAGCCCTTGTTCTTGTTTCTGCACTTGTTTGACATTCACAACGGGCGCCTGCTTGACGACGGACCGCTCTACAATCCGCCGCAGCCCTGGGCGGATCGGTTCATGGAGTCCGCGGAGTCGATTGCCAGGGAAGCCGGCATGGCTACACCGAGAGGGAAACAAGTGCTTTGGAGCAAAGGGAGCGCTGAGTTGACGGATCGTCAGCGCGCGGCCATTCAAGCTCTATATGACGGTGGCATTGCCCACGTGGACGACCAATTGCGCCAGTTGTTTGAGCGCCTCGAAGGCACAGGTCTGTTGGAAGACAGCATCGTGATCATTACGTCCGATCATGGAGAGGGTCTTGGCATGCGTTGGAAGCGATTCGGAGGTCATGGAGGAACCTTTGAAGAAGGCATGCGTGTTCCATTGATCATTCAGTTGCCGGGTGATGATCGGCCGCGGGCCAGAATTGGTACGCCTGTCACTCATGTGGACCTTGTTCCGACGATTCTTGATCTATGTGGTCTACCACCTGACCGGCGTTTGCCGGGGTATTCGCTAATCGGTGAGGAAATACCAAGTCGGGTGATCTTTGGCCAGCATTCGGATCGCTCGGTCAGTTATCACGGCAGGTGGAAGGTGATCAAGGACGATGGGCTCAAGAATGTACAGGTGTATGACCTGCAAGCAGATCCTGGCGAAGTGGCGCAGGTGCCGGATATGAAGGAATGGCAGGAGTTGCAAGATCTTGGCTTACGATTGCGTGCTGATGCTGTTGGGCGTCAATCCAATTGGTTCCAGCCTGGTGTGGGACGGGCAGAGGGTTCTGCCGACGACCACGACGCTGCCATGAAGGCTCTCGGCTACGGCGGTGATCGCTGAGTGGTCTCAGCCCTTGGTTGATCTCTTTGAATGCAAATGGGCGCCCCTCTTGCGAGGAGCGCCCTTGAGATTCCTGGCAGGTAGAGTGCCTTAGTGGAAAGTCACCGACATGGCGTTGGTGAAGTTGCTTCCTTGCATGCAAGGGCCGGACGAATCGCGGTACCAGCCCTGGAAGTTCCAAGTCGAGCCTGTGACGATAGCGCTCGATGGCGAGAGACTGCTCAGGGAATAGGCCACGATTCCAGGGCCCAGGGTCGCTGAACCACTTGCCGCGAAGACCGCTGGGCGGAAGCGTCGGAGCCCGCCAGTAACGCAAAGCAGGCCGTCCCTGAGTAACACGGGTGGCATGGCCACGGGGCCCATGAAGAACACGCAGAAGGTCGCCAAGGGCAGTTGTGTTGCTTCCAGCCGCAGGTCATCGAGCGTGACGACCGAGCTTCCGCTGGCTGACAACAGTCCGCCTACGCCGCTGGAGTTCTCACAACCAGCCGTGGGGTCGAAGTTGCCACAGGGCGCTATGCTTGCGCAGAAGCAGTAGGGCGCAACATCGAGGATTGCTGCGCAGCTATCCGGAACGCCATCACCATCCGCATCGATCACCAGTCCGGTGACAATTTCGACCGAGTCCTCCAGCCCGCTGCTATTACAGTCGAGCAGCGGATCTATAAGGAACGCCAGAGCGTTGAGATCATCAGAGGGGGCGGAGCCCAATGAACGGGGTGTCCGCAAGCCCATGTGTTCCGCGCTGACCATGATGGCGGGGAAGGGGGAGAGCCCGCCAAAACTGGCAGCCAAGGGTGTGGTCAGGATGTCGCCTTCGCCGATGGGAATTCCCCAACGGCTATCGATTTGGCCGATTACCGGCGAACCGCGGCGCACACTGAAGAGCACCATGTCCGTGCTTCCGCTGAACCAGTCATAGGGATGGCGGCTGGCATCAAAGACCCCGTTACCGTTCTCCCAGATTGCCAAGGCATCCAGGTCATCGGGGATGTTTGTACCCGTGCGGTCGAGGCCAAGATCAACGGCCTTGGCCCAGATCATCGGAGGCGTGCCACCTGTACCCACAACGAGCACGTCTCCGGGAAGTACCCCGCGCTGGCCAGCAGAATTCGAACCATGCATGCCGGTCGCCGGATCGGTAAGACCTCCGTCCAGGGAGAAGTAGGTCTTGTCGATGGCACCGCTCAGACGTACAGTCGCCGCGTCCAGGTTATCGCCCTGGTTGGTATTGGCGCTGGGCATTCCTGCGCCGGGAAAGTTGGGCTCGATCAGGCCCGTGCCGGGATACTGATATCCGGCTGCTGACATCAAGCCATCACCATCTACTGCGCCCACATGGTTGGAGAAAAAGGCGGGAGGGATGGGCATGGGCGAGTTCTGCACGATGATTGACCAGTTGGTCCACAGATCGCTAGAGGAATCGCCGGCAGGGCGCTCACTTTGAATGGCCGGAGGTGGCAGCGGTATCGCGGCGCCTCTAGCGAACTGATCCACGCTAAAGAACAATTCCCCAGGTTGAATGCCATTGTCCCAGAAGCGGTAGTCCGTTCCTGCTGAGACCGCATCAACTTCCATATCGCAGGGAGTGCCGCCCAAGTGACCGACGCAACCGCTAGGCAAGCCCATATCACCTGAGGTCTTCAGGATTTCCGGAGTTGGCAGTGGTCCAAGCAGTGGGCTTCCGCCAGGAGCGCCAAGCAGGTCTCCTTCTGTGATTGCATTACCTGTAAGAGAATCCGTGAGTCCCACCGATGGACTTTGCCAGTCGATGGAAAACTGTAGGGTCTGTTGGGGCGCACTGGGGTAGGCGGCCAAGGCTGTGGGGGCCAAGGCAGCAAAGCTGAGGAGGATCAAGAATTGGTGTCGCATTTGATTGTTTCCTGCACGAGTCGTGCGTATGGGCTCCGCTCGTACGGGGCTTAACCTCTTCTGAATCTTTGCCCGGGCAGCGGACAGTTTTTTCTCTGGAAATCGAAACACACCAAGAAGTGGGCTCCTACAGCTTCCCAGCGGGGTACTCGTGCCTACAGGGTCGCGTTCCTCCCCGCAGGGAGCGAGTTCCCTGGGATTCTTGCCTACCTCTCGCGGGAATCTTCGAAAGCCCGCTGACTGCATTTTGCAGCCTCGGCGGCAAGCTCAGCATTCATAGCAGTTTCAACATCACCGCTGCGCCTGTTCCCATGAATCGCGCATGAATGCGAGTCCCTGCCGTGCGAGGGTCATAGGATCATCACAGAAATCTCGCCAGATGTGGACCGCCGCGGCAAAGTCGGGATCCACTCGCGAAAATGCTTCGATGGTGAACCAACCGTCGTAGCCCACCTCATGTAGAGCCCTAAAGGTGTCTTCCCAGGCCACCTGACCCGTACCTGGAATTCCGCGGGTACTCTCGCTTATGTGCACATGGCCCAAAATGTCTGCACCCCTGGCGATGGCTGCGCTGGCGTTGTCCTCTTCGATATGCATGTGGTGCGTGTCATAGTGCAGGCCAAGATTTGGATGGCCCGCGAGATCGACGATCTTGGCCGCATCGGCCACGGTGTTGACCAGATAGCACTCGAAGCGATTGAGGGGTTCGATGTACAGTTGCACACCGTAATCCACGGCGAACTCAGCGGCAGATGCCAACACCTCTGCGCTCCAACGCATCTCGTCGGCGGTGGGGCCTTTACCGCTGAAAACCTTGAAGGCTGAATGCAGGGGGCCGCAAAGTACATGGCCCCCCAGCTCCGTGGTCATTCGCACCGTGTCTTGCAGGCGCAGCAGTGCTCTTGCACGCACAGCAGGATCCGGACTGGCGGGGTTGTCCTTTTCTTCGGGGGCCATGCAGGTGTTGGCCACAAGTTCCAGGTTCTTGATTCGTGGGCCTAGGGCTTCGTAGTGCTTGAGATCGCCTGCGCCCAGTGGTAGCTCTACTCCATCATAGCCGAGTTCTTTGATCTGCTCCATGAGGGGCAGATGTCCTTCGTCAACAAAGGTGGTCCAAAGCAGAAGATTGATTCCGGTACGCATGCTGAGTGGGGTTAGGCGTCCACGCCGGTCTCGACCCAGCGCTGTTCTTTTGCGGAGAGGAGGACCGCATCGCAGACCTTTTGGGTTTGCCAGGCGTCTTCGAAGTCGGGCCGTGGTCGTTTTCCGTTTTCGACCGCCTCGAAGAAATCTGCAAGAGTGTTCACAAATGTGTGTTCGTAACCAATCGTGCAGCCGGGCACCCACCAGTGGTCCATGTAGGGGTGTTCGAAGTTGGTCACGTGGATCTTGCGCCAGCCGGTCAGGTGGTCCTCGACCTTGGATTGGGTGTCCTGGCGTGTGTGCTCGTAGAAAGAAAGGTATTGGGGGTCTTCCAGATTGAAGCTCAAGGATCCATCCGCGCCGTTTAGTTCAAATGTGTTGAAGTTCTTTCGCCCCCGCGCATAGCGCGTGGATTCAAAGGTCCCCATGGAACCGTTGGAGAAACGCGCCAGGAACATGCAAGCGTCATCTATCAGCACGGGTTGCACTTGACCGGTTTCCTGGTGCATGCGTTCTTTGACAAAGGTCTCCGTGCAGGCGACTACATCGGTGATGGCTCCGTTGAGCCACATGGCTGTATCGATTGAGTGGGCCAACAGATCCCCCGTAACTCCTGACCCAGCTGTGTCTTGATCCAGGCGCCAGAGAGTCGCGCCCCCCTGGGGTACCTCCTCGGAAATGGTCCAGTCCTGCAGGTAGGTGGCACGATAGTGAAAGGCGCGCCCGATACGCTTTTCTTGAACGACCTGATGGGCAAGAGCAATCGCAGGCACGCTCCGGTAGTTGTACCAGACCAGGTTCGGCACCCCAGCTTCTTGGATTGCCTGGGTCATGGCCTTTGCCTCGGCGCTGTTCATGGCCAGGGGCTTTTCGCAGGCTACCCACTTGCCTGCCTTGGCGGCGGCGATGGCGATTTCAGCGTGTGTGTTGTTCGGTGTGCCAATGTCGATCAGATCCACATCGTCTCGCTCGATGACTTTGCGCCAATCGGTTTCGACGGATTCATAGCCCCAGGTTTCGGCGAAGGCCCGGGCCTTGACTTCATTTCTACCACAGAGGACTTTGAGTTTGGGTCGATGTTCAAGCTCAGGAAAGAAGTGCGCCAGCTTGGCGTAGGCGTTTGAGTGGGCTTTGCCCATGAAGCCATATCCAAGCATGGCCACATTGATGGCCTTGGTCATGCTGGCTCCGAGTTCTGTTTGTCAATCCATTGCTTGCAGGCCGCAGTGGCTTCCCATGCATCGGGCCAGAAGCACAAGTCGATGGTCCACCAATCGTGCCCTGGGTCTACGCGCTTGAGGCGTTGCATCAGAGGCCCGAAGTCCACCACGCCCTTACCAAAGGGCAGGTGCATGGATGTCTCATCTTCGCCCTTGGCGTCCTTGTGGCAGGAGTTGTCCGAGTCGATCAAGTGGATGTGATTGATGCGTCCATCGAGGCGATCGATCAATTCGATCTGGCCGCCAGACAGAGTCTCGGGCTGATCGTTGTGGCGCGCGCCCACCACTGCGCACATGTGTCCGTGACTGGTGTCGTAGAGTACGCCAAAATTGTCGTTCGGCACCGCATCGAGCACACGTTGGATTTCGGTCGGCTTGTTGAAGGCAAAACCGGGCTCGAATTCCCAGGTTACGTAGAGTCCGTGATCGTCCGCCACCCGGGCTGCGTCCTTGAAGGCTGCGGTCACTCGCTGCATGGCGCGCTCGGCTCCCACGGCCTGCACTACTTGGGGGCCTTGCACTGTGTCCACCCGCACGCCGTGGATGCCCAGGTCCAGGGCAAATTTACAGTTGCGGGTGAATGTTGTGAGCCATGCGTCGTGGTTTGGGGCATCGATCAGGTGCTCGCTCCAGAGATTCGCTGCCAGCCCGCTGATGCCCAGGCCGAGGTTGTTGAGTTTTTCTCGTAGAGCCTCTCGTGAATCCGCATCGGGGTGGTCTTCAGGGCTCGGATGGGGCGCAAAGGCCCCGAGCTCCACCCCGTCGAAGTTGAGGTCTTTGAGGCTCGCGCAAACCGTGTCAAAGTCCACAGGCTTGTCGGCATAGGGGCCTATGGTGTAGGCCCAGGATCCAATAGAGATTCGTCGCATGATAGTTCAGTTCGTATTTGTCAGTAGGTGGCACGGCCCCCTGAGATGTCGTGGCAGGAGCCCGTGCTGAAGGAACACTCGGGACTGCAGAGAAAGTGCACCAGCGCGGCAACCTCTTCAGGTGTGCCAGTGCGCCCCACGGGAATCTTGGAAACCATGTAGTCAATGGTCTCTTGGTTGACTTGGTCGAGCATGGGTGTTTGGATCACAGCCGGCGCGATCGAGTGGATGCGGATACCTGTGTCTGCCACTTCCTTGGCCAGGGACTTGGTCATGCCGATCACCCCTGCTTTTGATGCGGAGTAGGGACCGAGTTTGGGGTTGCCCTCCTTGCCAGCTATCGAAGCGATGTTGACGATACGGCCATACTCGGCGGCGCGCATGGGCTCGAGGGCTGCGCGATTGCAGAGCCAGACGCCGGTCAGGTTTACTTCAAGGACTCGTCGCCACTCTTCTACGCTGGTCTCCCAGGCGAAGGCATTGCGCCCTACGATTCCAGCGGAGCAGACCAAGAGGTCCAAGCGACCGTGCGATTTACAGGCTGCTTGCACCATCTCCGTGACCTGATCCTCATTGGTAACGTCCAGGACGCACCCACGCGCCTCCTTGCCCATTTCCTTGGTAGCCAGTTCCACCGCTTCGGCATCCTGGTCGGCGATGGTCACTGTGGCTCCCGCTTCAATCAGTCGTCGGGCGATAGCCAGGCCAATCCCGCGCGCTCCGCCGGTGACAATGCCGTGTTGGCCTGTAAGTTCGAAGTGGGTCTGTGTCATAGGATTGAGATCTTTTTGACCTTGTGGCAGGCCCAGCAATCTGTGCCTTACAATAAGCAGTTGGCTGGGCCCGGGGTGTGTTCGACTCCCATGTAGCGGCCAATTACCTGATCAGCAAGTGGCTCTTGGCATGCCGAGGCTTGTCAGGGTTTGCTGGCCTATCTACGATGAATGGGAATGCAACCCGACCTGATTGACGCCGCAGAGCAGAATGTGCGAGGGATCCTGGCACTGGCTGTGGAACACGATCCAGCCCAGCCGGCAGTGATTGTCTACGACCGGCAATGTGATCTGACCCTAGGTCTCGCAGATGCCTACCAGCGTTGCCTTCCCGGCGCAATGGCCCTCGACCACGACAGTATCGGAGCCTCGAGAATTCTGGATGCCCTTGCGCACCTGACTGAAGGCGACTTGGTGGTGCTGATACAAACCACGCGATTTCGAATGGAGACCTTTCGGCTGCGGATCGAACTGTTCAGACGCTCGCTCAAGGTAATCGAACATCCTCACCTGGGGCGCATGAGCGCGGCCGAAGCGGCGACCTATGTGGACTCTTTAGCCTACGACCGGGACTATTATCGTGGAGTAGGTCAAGCGCTTCAGCAACGGATCAATCAGTCAAGAAGGGGCGTCCTTCAAGGGGATGGTGAGCAACTAGTCTTCAGTGCTGGGTTTGAAGATGCGATGCTCAATGTGGGGGACTACTCCCAGATGAAGAATGTGGGAGGGCAGTTTCCTATTGGGGAAGTGGCGACAGAGTCCAAGCGCCTTGAGGACTTGAACGGCCGTGTCCGCATCCACGCATTCGGCGATAGAGAATTCCATGTGAATCGGCCTGCTGAGCCAATCACCCTGGTAATTGAACAGGGCCGCGTTGTGAAGGTCATTGATTCGACTCCTGAGTTCGACGAGGTCCTGACCGAGATTCGCGCTGATGAGGGGGAGGTCTTTGTGCGTGAATTTGGGCTTGGCCTAAATCGCGCCATGACTCGAGAGCGCACCGTCGCTGACATCGGGAGCTATGAGCGCATGTGCGGAGTCCATCTGTCTCTTGGCTCGAAGCACCACATCTTCAAGAAGCCAGGTATCAAGAAGAAATTGACCAAGCATCATGTGGATGTCTTTGCCGTTACCGACGCTCTCCGATTGGACGACGAGGTGGTCTTCCAAGATGGGGCCTGGACGGTTGGCGTGAAGTGAGAGCGGCTTTCTAGTCTTCGGCTGCGTGCGAGCGCAGGTCATCCAGAGCGATCTTGTCCAAAGCTCGTTCATGGGTTGCGGCCAAGATCACGGGAGGCGCGGCTCCATGGGTCAACGCTTCTTGCCAGCGCGCGGCGCATAGGCACCACTGATCTCCAGGCTTGAGCCCTTGGAATCCAAACTCGGGTAGTGACGTCGAGAGGTCGTTGCCCACTCGCGCCGAGAACTCGAGAAACTCGGCTGAGACGCGCACACAGACCGTATGGGAACCAGCATCGTTTTCGTCCGTACGGCAACAACCATCTCGAAAGAACCCGGTCATGGGATCCTTGGAGCAGGACTCCAGGGTCTGGCCTAGTACGTTGCGTCGATCGGCGGTGATAGTTCGTTGGATCATGGGATTCAGGAATTCGCGGGCAGAGGTCCAGTCAGGCACTCATTGAACAGGGTGCGTGTATCTGACACCAGGTTCTCTTGGGTTATGTCGTCACTCTTGAGACGTTGGAGCAAGTCACGTTGGGCGCGGTAGTCCTCGTTAGCGACACCGGCGCGGCTTTGTAACATGCGCCACGCGCGACGGCGTTCCACGCAGAAGAGCACCATTTGTCGGGAGCATATAAGTTGCACCGCCTTGTCGCCGCGATCAACCATTACCAGTGTGTTGAACTCGGGCACATAGGCGTGGTGCTCCTTGTTCAAGACATTGCGCTGAATCACATCGTGTTGTGTGACGCGCAGCAACAGGTCTTCAAGGGTCACCGCACCGGTGGTGTCCTTGGCAGGCTTGAAGTGCCGGCGGAAGCGGGCTTCCGTGGCGGCCCAGTGGGCGATTGTATAGGTGTATTTTTCGCCTCGCGTCTTGGATTTGACCTGTGCCCAGTCGTTCTTGATGTTGGGGTTGCCTTTCAGGGAAAACGCATCCTGGCTCATCTCGCCCAATTGGGGGTTGAATGTAAATTCGGGCATGCAGCGCGAGTCGCGCACCAAGCGCGCTTGCACTGATGACACGTCGTCTGCCACGCCGTGTTCCGGTTGGCATGAGGTGAAGATCTGGTAGAACGCAGTGCCGCGATAGGCCAGGCCATCGATCAGAGAGCGGTAGAGGTTTGCCACGTTGGCCAGGGAAACCTGGGCCACATAGGGCGAGCCATGCCCGCCGGTGAAGATCTCAGCCACATTCTTCTTCTCTGTGTACTTGCCCTGGGACGCTGCCCCAAGGGAGTTCATGTCCCCGCCCCCAGGCATGGGCGTGGAGTCCGAGTTCTGGCCACCCGTGTTGGAATACACCTGCGTGTCGAGCATCATGATCTTGATGTTCGGGCGGTTCTGCAACACGACCTTGGAGACATTCTGGAAGCCAATGTCACCCATGCCGCCGTCACCGCCGATGGCCCAGGCCTTGGGCAGCTCTTGCACCTCAAGGTCGGTCATGGCCGTGTCTGTCATGTGGGTCAGGGTAAAGGCCCACTGATCGTCCATGGTGGTCGTTCCGCTCAGGATGGCATCCACCAATCGCTCGGGGACAACCGAACGGGCCGCGTGGTCTGCGATGAAGCTCTCGCCAAAGAGCCACGTGATCGTGGTGCCATCCTGGAAGAGAGAGTTCATCCAAGGATAGGGGTGCGGGTTGTTCGGGGGGGTGGACCCAAAGACCGTGTTGCAACCGGTGTGGGCACCCATTGCCATGACGCTCATGCCATTGGCCAAACGGCCGTCGATGGCCTGAAGATCCCGGTGGTTGAACGCATCCTGGCGGAGGACCGTGCAAAGGGCGTCGATAATGGTCCCGTTGTCAGGCAGGCCGACAACATTGAGAAGTGCGGTGGTGTCCGCTTCGTTCTCACCCCCTTGACCCAGGATCGTCTGGGCCACCACGCGCGCGAATAGTGCATGGGTCTTGGGATCCATGCCTTCCAGCGACGGAGCGCCAGTTACTTCGAGGGCTGTGGCCTTCGCTTCCAGCCGATCAGCTTTTCGGTGGTAGGCTGGGCGCATGACCGCCTCTGTGACGGATGCCATGGCGCGCAGGGCACTCTTTTCACCGCAACCCGCGCAAGCACCGTCGCCACTTACGATGGCCTCATAATGGCTCCGCACCATCAAGTGGTTCTTGAGGGCGAGGGCGTGGGACTCTTCCGGATGCTCTTCGTCATAGCGGCCGAGATAATCCGTCGGTGTATCCGGCAAACGATCCATGAAGTTGGTGCCTGAAACGTGATCCGCATTCAGCTCCTCGGTTTCCTTGGCCATAACCAGCGCGTCCTTGTCGCCGCATTCGGTCACGCACTCGCCGCAGCCCTTGCAAAGGTCTGAAACGAAGATCGCAAACAGGCCACCTGAGCCTTGCTCCTTCTTCTCTTTGGCGCCAAAGACAAGCGGGGTTTTCTCGTAGGCAAACGGAATACGCTCGAAGACTTGCATGAAGCACTCGCGCACGTCTTGGTCTACCTGGGTCAACTCAGCGATCTCGTTGGCAACCAGTTGCTTGAACGGTTCCGGTTCCCTGGCCTTGAGCCCAGTGCGCATGCGATCGCGCACGCGTTGTTCTACCGCGGGCAGTTCAGCCAGCAAGAGATCCCGACCGGGGGAGGGGTCGACAAAGCCTCGAGCCGCTGCGTTGAATACCGTGCCGATGTCTTGCGCCGTGTTGGGTAGTGCCGTATCGGGACAGGCAACTATGCACTCCATGCACTGAGTGCAGTTTTCCGCGATCCAAAGGGGAGTCTCTCGGCGTGCTACATATTTGCTGGCGGTCGCCCCGGTGGCCGCTGCCATGACGCTCACAGAGGAGAAGGTCGATGCCGGCTGGAAATAGCCAAGGCCAGCGCGGAATTCCGCGTCGAAGGTGCTGGTCTTGGCCAGGGGGACGCGCTCTGGTTGTTCGAGTGTAGACTTGCAGTACTCGGAAACTCCGCAGGCGCTGCTTGAGCACAGTGCTTCATGGCGCATGCTGGACAAGTCTGGCGCGTCTACTGTGCCGTGGGGCACTGTGCATACTTGAGCAAATCCCTGCTGCATGACTGTCATGTTGGACTCGACCACCGAGTCTCCGAAGCGACCAAATTTCTTGACGTACTGCGCGCGCACGACTTCGGCGAAGCGCGATTCATCGAAATGGTTGTCTTCAAGAAATCCTGACACGCGGAAGAAGGCGCCGAGGAAGGCGTTGCCCTGCATGCGCAGTTGCAGCTCTTCGCGATCAGTCGCATCCTGTGCGATGTCGAAACCAGGTAAAGTGTAAAGGCGCACTTTCTTGTCGATGATTTCCTGCCGGTACCTATGGGGAATGCGCTTCCAGGCGAGCTCAGGCTCTTCGCTGGATTCCCACACAAAGGTGCCGCCTTCGGCGATGCCGTCCAGGGGGTTCGAATGGGTGAAGGCCTTTGGATCACAGCAGAGCACCACGTTTACATGGCGCAGGTCGCAGTTGACGCGTACTCTCTCCGGAGCCACCACCAGAAAATATGCGGTAGGCGCGCCCTTTTTCTCGGATCCGTACTTGGGGTTGGCGCTCACATGCAGGACTTCTGCCGGAACCCCTTTGGCGTTGGTGTCATGGGCCCGTTTGGCCAGATCGTCGCCGAATGCACCGATGATTTCGCCAAGGTTCTTGCCCGTGGTGATCATGCCCCATCCGCCAATCGAGTGCAGGCGCACGGCGATCGCGCCGTCGGGTAGAAGTGAGGGTGTGCGTTTCGAAACCACCTCACGTGGGTGATCTACTCCCAGCACAAAGTAGCGCGTGCCGTCGGAAGCTTTGGCTCCATCGGCTCGAGCGGTTTGGTCTGTGGCGAATTCATAGGCACCCAGGATTGCTTCAGGACGGAAGTCGCGGGAACCCAGGCCGTAGCAGCCGCTAAAGATCGCGGGTCGTTGGCCGTTGCTCAAGGAAGGCAGTTGCAAACCTGCCGAGGTCAAGCTGCCTTCGATTGCGTGTTCGAGTGTTGCGCGCACTTCGCGAGTAAGCGGGTTGTCGCCGGAAAGAGGTTCGTCCGTGCGCTCCAAGATGATTACCGCCTTCTTACCAGCTAATGCTTGAACAAGGGCGACTTCGGGGAAGGGTCGCAGCACGTTCAAATGGATGGAACCAACTGATTGGCCCTCATCGCGCAACATGTCCACCGCGGCTTCTATGTTTTCTGCAGCGGAACCTATGGAAAAGAAGACGACTTCCGCATCGTCCGCGCGGTACTCGCTCATCATCCCGTAGTGGCGGCCGGTCAGGGCAGCGAAGTCTGAGTAAGCCTCTTCAAGCATGCCCAGGATATGCTCCGAGAAATTGTCCCGGCGTGCAACCACACCGTTCATGTAGTGTTCTTGGTTCTGCACTGGTCCCAGGAGCAAAGGGCTCTTGAGATCGATCATGACGGGCACACGGCGGCGCTTTGGGCCAAACAGCTCGACCTGCGCTTCGGTGGGGCAGTCGATCATGTCCTCGGGCGCGCCGAGGTATTCGCGGATCAGATCCGCTTCATGCTTGAAGAAGGTGCGCTCAAGGTGCGAAGTGAGGAAACCATCTTGGGCATTGATGCCCGGCCCGAGGGCCAATTCGTTGACCCGTCGTAGGATCAAGGACTGATCTGCCGCCTGCTGAGAATCCTTGGCGAACAGAATCGTCCAGCCCGTGTCCATGGCTGCGTACACATCATCATGGCCGCAGTGCACATTGAGGGCATGCTTGGTCAAAGCGCGCGCTGCAACTTGCGTCACCATAGTCGACAGTTTTCCTGGCGCGTGGTAGAACTGTTCAAGGCCATAGACGATGCCCTGCCCCGAGGTGAAGCTCACAACGCGCTTGCCGGTTACCGAGTAGGCAATCGCTCCACCCTGTGCCGCGTGTTCTCCTTCCGTTTCGATTGCGATCTTCGGGCGCCCAAACACATTCAGGTTTCCCTCGGCGGTGGAGAGCTGATATTGCTCACCCATTTCCGTTGATGGGGTGATGGGATAGAATACTCCTCCATCGGTCAACCGGGCTTCTGTGTGGTAAGCCACAAGCTGGTTCCCATTGGTGGTAATGCGGATACCGGGATAGGGCGGCGTTGAGGTCATGATTCGGGAGTCAGTCGGTCTTGTATAGATGTCGCCAGAGCTTTGTTGAGCGGCAAATTCGGCGCACTATTCTATACACCTCGCGAGGCGTGGGGTGCCAGGATCGGGGCGTGACGAGGGCTATGTAGCCCTCTAGTGGGGGCATGAATTCCTGGAAGAGAGATCCTTGGGGGCAGGCCGCCCTTGGACAGGCCCATGGCTGCCTTATTGCGGCGGCGCTTGGCGTGCTATTGGGCTGGTTTCTGGCCCCTGGGGAGCGTCAGGGGGAGGTTCTGCCCCTGGGCCGTAGCACTCAGAGGGCGCTGGCAGAGGTTGACTCGAGGGGATGTCTCGAAGGACCAACTGCCCCAATTGCTGGATTTGCCCGTCTGGCCCGGCGGGTTGCTGGTTCGCCTGACCTGCCGGGGATCCAGGCCTTGCTTCACGCCGACCCCGAGGTGACAGGAGCAGGAGTGCGCTTGCTGCTGGCACGTGGGCAAAGAAGGGCAGCTGCGGAACTCCTTCGCGCGAGTTCCAGAACGGAGCCCGAGAGCTGGGCCGAGGTGGCTCTGGCGATGGGCGAAGCAGGCCAAGGGGATATGGCCTTGGAGTTCTACATCGGTGCTCTTGAGAGGGACTATTGGCCGGATGAAGCGCTTCCGCTCCTTTGCTCCTTGAATCCAGCAGGCCTGCTGGAGTTTCTCGACGCGGAAATGGGGCACGTTGTGGATTCAGACTCTTGGTATGGGGAGCTGTTGCACGAAGCACGGGCACAAGCGCTTTCTGCTCTCGGTCGCAATGCGGAGGCGGCGGGGCTCTTGCCTCCAATTGAGGACTACCTTCAAGTTTCTAAGGGATGTGTGGGGCCCCGCCTGTTGGGTGAAGACTGGGAGTGGAGAGTATGGAGTGAGGTGGATCCTAAGCGCGTCGAGGCGGTACTCCTCGCGGCCTTGGAAGAGGGAGCATATGTGGGCACGAGCCTGGTGCGGCTAGCCCGCATCTGGTCAGGAACGGGCAGCTATGCTCGGCTGCGCCCCCTCGTGGAACAGACGGTTCAAAGCATGTCTGCCAAGCAGGCGGGAGAACTGCACCTTGCCATGGCACCCTACCTGGGTTGGGATCCTGTGTTGCATGCTCTTGAGCAAGACCCAGATGACGAGGAGCTTGCCTGGGCCGTGGGAGACCACCTGCGCAGGGAGGGGCAGGAGAGCGCAGCGATTGAAATCTGGGCAGGTCTGATGGCTGAGCAAACGGACCTCTGGCTCGATTCAGAGGTGCTATCCCAGACAGTCGTCCGGGCCCCGAGGATCCTCTTGCCCATTCTGGAACAGCGTTTGGCTGGGCTTGAGTTCGATGCAGAAGAGCCTTCCAAATTGAGTGATGCACTAGGGAGCATGGCGGCGATTCATTGGGCTCTGGGCAATCAGGGCAGGACAGTTTCCTTGTTGGAGGAAGCGCAGCGGGCAAATCCCGCTGAGCAGTACTGGTCAAGCCGATTGCGTCTGATCAGACTCGGCTGTGAGCCGGATCTGTGATCTTGGTCTGGGCCCAGTCCATGGTGTAGCGCCCGTTGATTTCGCTCATGACATTCAACGCGACTTGTCCGCTGGTTGTTCGATGCAGATAGCTGTCCACGCCAAAAGCCCCGTGGTAACCGGCTTTGGCGATGGCGCGACCCGCGTGTTCAAAAGCCTCTTGCAAACGGTCATCGATGGTGCGCGGGAGGACTTCGGGGCTTGCGGCTTGGGAGCAAACCCAAGCCCCGGCTGCGTCGGTTTCCTGTAGGCAGGGTGGCGCGAGGGTGACTTCTCCTCTGGCGCTGACCCAACCGGAGCGAGTGAACTCTTGTACCACCTCCACCCAGGGTTCAATGGTCAAAGGCCCGCTGCGTAAGCTGGCCTCGATCCAAGACAAGTCTGCGGTGCTGGGCTTGCCGGCGGCAACCTTGAGTCTGCCGCGACCGGCCGCACCAAAGGAACGTCGCAGAAGCCAGTTCTTGGGGCCGGACAGGGCGAGGGTTTGCAGGACTTCGTCTGCGCTGCGTGCAATGTACTTGTCGAAACTGTCCCCTATCAGATTCCTGCGCACTTCCAAGGCAAATGGGCGCGCGTTGATCTGTCGCAGGGTGGCTAGCGGTGGGGTAGGTCCGGGAATCGCACCTACCGATTGCAACATGCCCAGGGCGCTTGGGGTGGGGCACCAGGCACGACCCTCAAGGCCTTCCAGATCGCGCTTGCGTGCATGCTGCTGTAGGTTTTCACGGGTCAGCAAGACATCGTCCGGGGCCAGCAAGGTCCCGATCAGTTGCCTTTGTTGTGCTGCCACGGTGCGCCGCAGGGCAACGGACGGTGTGAAGCTGCCTCTGGTTTCCAGTTCTGTCTCGGCATCGAGGTTGAGGATCCAAACGCGGCGGGCAGAGCTCATTCCTTGAGTTGCTCCTTGCGCGCCAGGGTTGCCGAGGGTGAGCGCTCGAGCGCATCGATGAACGTCTGGTCCAGGCCCGCAGCCAGGCGTGCCTGGCGATTGATAGGCCTGCCACGAAAGAGCCCCGGGGTGACTTGTTTGGGCAGGGCCTTCTTCCAGGCTTCATAGGTCAAGGGGGCGTCTGTGAAGATCTCAAACCAGCGGCGGGAAAAGTCCACATGACCCTCTTCGTCCTTGCAGATGCGCTCCATGATCCTGGCGCCCTCTGTATCTCCGGCAGCTTGAAAGGCACATGAGAAGCGCGCGCTGTGGTCCAAATTGGCGCCTTCCAGTCCAAGCCCCTGCAAGGCGACGAAGGCCAGGGGTGAGGGGCAATTGCTCATGCGCTGCCAAAACCAATCACGCACGGGGAAGTCACCGACCTTGTGGCCGAGACTCTTGAGGTGTTGTTGGTAGAGCGCGAGGTGTTGCAGTTCTTCTTGTGCCAGGCGCAGTAGACCCGCGCGGAATTCTCGCGGCGTATCGGGGAAGGCGAGCACCGCCCAGGCAAAGAGTTCCGCCGCCTGCAGTTCGTGGTGCATGAAAGTGTGCATCAATTGTGCGCGTGGTCTGGCCTGGGCCAGGGCTCCCATGGGGGGTGTCTTCCTGCTGCGGGTTTCTACTCGCAGGCAGGCAGGCCGCCCCGGGGCGCTGATGCGGCGGACAGTGGCTGAGGTCTCCCAGGCGGCATCCTTGGTCAGATCCGGCGGGGGCCCGGGCTGGGTCTTGGCCTGCCAGGAATCGCTCTGGATCAGGTGCCAGCACCAGTACTCAACAGTGCTTCCCGGGGGCACTTTGGCGTCTCTTGCGGGGGAGCTGGGCTGGGGAGAATTCATGGATTGGGGCTCCGGATTGTACTTCCGGAGGCCTTGGGGGGGCTGTGCACGGAGACCTGCGGTGGGCTGCCGCAGCCAGGCGGTATCTCTTCCCCAGGTTCGGGACTCAGGGCTCATGGAGAGTGCATCCCGTGCCGAAGAATCTTACTCTCACCTCTCCCTGTCCTGGTTTTCTCCGTGGCAGGCATTTGAACACCCCCCAGTCAGCCAAGTATCCCCATGAGCTTTGATCAGCAGCTAGAAAAAACCAAGACCCAAGATGGGTTCATCGCGGCCCTCGACCAGAGCGGTGGTAGTACCCCCAAGGCGCTGCTTGCCTATGGTGTTGAGGAGTCCGAGTACTCTGGCGACGACGAGATGTTCGCCAAGGTTCACGAGATGCGCACGCGCATAATTACCAGCCCATCCTTCAACGGTGATCGCATCCTCGGCGCGATTCTGTTCGAGAACACTATGGACCGTACTATCGAGGGCAAGGGCTCGGCCCTATTCCTTTGGGAGAACAAGCAGGTCGTGCCCTTTCTCAAAGTCGACAAGGGTCTGGCTGATGAGGCTGATGGCGTGCAACTGATGAAGCCAATTCCCGGCCTGGATGATCTCTTGGTACGTGCCAAGGGCAACAGCGTCTTTGGAACCAAGATGCGCTCCGTGATCAAGAATGACGATGCTGCAGGTATTGCCGCGATTGTCACCCAGCAGTTTGATATCGGCAAGCAGATCATCGCCGCTGGTCTGGTTCCGATTCTTGAGCCCGAAGTTGACATTAACTCGCCCACAAAGGCAGCGGCAGAAGCCACTCTGCGCAATGAGCTGATGGCGCATATCAATCAGCTTGAGCCCGGTCAGAACATCATGCTCAAGCTGACTTTGCCTGAGGAAGAGAACTTTTACGCCGACTGCATCGCTCACAGTAATGTCGTGCGCGTGGTGGCTCTCTCTGGTGGCTATTCCCGCGAGGAAGCCAATCGCCGGTTGGCGCTGAACAACAACATGGTTGCGAGCTTCAGTCGGGCCCTGTCGGAAGGTTTGTCGGCTAAGCAAACCGAGGATGAATTCAACGGGATGCTCGATAGCTCGATTCAGAGCATCTTTGACGCTTCCTGCACCTAGGAGGTCCTGGAACCTGGTAGGGGGCATCCTCCGGGGCTGTCACTCAGGCAACTGGTCGGCGTGTTCTCTCGGACCGGACCAAGGCCAACTGGCACTGGGGTTGGTGTTCCATGAGTTTCAACACCTCTGTCTTGACCAGATCCGGATCAATCGGAAGTCGGGGCATGGGGCCGCGGGTTACGCGTAGGTGACATGGGGCCATCGGTTCAGAGTACTTCGCTACGACTGAACAGGAGCGTTCCCACCAGGCCAGAAGGCGCATGCGTAGATAGGGAGGGGGCATAATAATGGTATGAGAGGTTCGAAGTGAGAGGAGAGGAACTGGATAAGTGACTGAGAGAAGTAGATTCAATTCCCAATATGACCATACCGTTAGATGGCTATCTCGCGAGTCCCGATAATCCTGAGTTGAGGTCAGCTGCACTCCCAGTATCCTTAGCGAGGGGCGAAGTCTCAGTTTGGAAATGACACATGGCTCAAAGTTCAAGTTGAGACACTCAAAGGAGGGTTGCTCTAGTTCTTGAGGTCGTCCCCCGCGTCTACCAGAGCGTGGCTTGCTGAATGAGCCGAAAACGTTCCATTCCGTTGCTCGACCCTTCTCAGAAGGCGTAGCAGACTAGCGTCTTCCACCCAGGGCCATCAGTTCACCGATGACCCACTGCAGGTGGTCGCCACCCAGTCCATGTCCCGCCTTGGGATAGATGCGAAACTTCTTGGGGCCGCGCACTCGGTTGAAGACGGCAAAACTGATGGTCGGTGGGCAGATCGCATCCTGCAGGCCAACTCCCATATAGGTTGGGCAACGAATGCGATCGGCCAAATTGACCGTATCGAAGTAGCTCAAGGTCTTGAGCATGCCCTCGAAAGTGCGGTCCTCCTTGGCTGCTATCCACTCCTCCATGTCGTCCTCGTCTTCATGAGAGAGGGTGAAATAAGTCTCCCAACTGCCGAGCCAGGGAATATCAGCAACGCAGTAGTCAATGCGTTGGTCGAGGGCAGCTGTCGCGAAACTCAATCCGCCCCCTTGACTACCACCCCAGATGCCAAGCTGGTTTTGGTCTACATCAGGTCGTGAGCAAAGGTAGTCCACCGCCCTCACGCAATCCATATAGGCCCCCTGATAGAAGTACCCCTGCTTGTCGTCCAGGCCGCGCAGCCAGTAGTCAACCGGTCGGCCGGGCACATCATCCGTGCTGTTGCCGTGTGCCCTGATATTGAAGGAGAAGATGATCGTGTCGCCGCTGGTGCCAATGGGCGTCATATTCTGAGTGTATCCAGGCACTCGCAGGAGGGCTCCGAATGGACCCGGGCGCTTCGGGACTTCGAGCCAGCCGCGTACCAGCACCCCCTCCAGGCTGCGCATGCTGACTTCGTACAGTTTGCAGGGCGCATCGGCACGGTTCTCACGGGGTTCGATGTGAAACTCTGGATCGACTTTCTTGAGTTCGGCGAGGGTCCTTTTCCAGAATTTCTTGAAGTCTTTCGGGCGAGTCAGTTTGGTTTCTATCCTGTCCGCACCGGCACCGACGCGCGTGAAGCGTTCGACCTCTTGGCCTGTGCCATCCTCAACCACTCGGCAACCAACCTGGGCAAATCCAGGCTTCTTGAAGCGCAGCTTAAAAGTGAAGGTCTCGACGCTGTGGGGCTCCAACTTGATGCGTGTCTGTGCAGGAGGCGCGGGCAGGTCTGCCACGGTCTTGATGGACCATTCTAGGGTCGCAGACAGTGCCGTCTTGGAGCGGTTCTCAACTTCCGCTTCGAAGACCACACTCTTGCCCACATCTACCATCCCGTCTTCTTCGCTTGTGGTCAGCTCCAAGCGAGGCCGTATGGCGGGTCCTGTACCAACGTCGGGTGCAGTCGGGAGTGTGAAGGATAGTGCCAGTAGGCCAAGCAGAGCCGGAGTTCTCATGGATACAGTCTACCGGTCGGCAGACGATCGGATGTCTTCGAGCTACAAATCTGCCGACGGACGCGGCAGGGCCCTCGCCTGGAAACAAGAGAGAGCCCTCAGGGAGATTTCGGGCATAGGCCGATGCTCTGCTCAGCGGGCTAGAGTCGGCCCGAGCACCTTGAAAATCGATGGTGCCGTGCTATGTGGAGGGCTTGGGTTGTCAATTCTCTCAATTTGCCGTCCAATCGAGTGTTGAGATTGACACTTCAATTTCCAAGAAACAATTGTCCGCTGTCTGGTCATGGCCTCAGTTGAGGTTAAGTTCCAAAATTGCGGAGCCCATACTTGTGACTTTGTCAGAGACAATTCAAATGCGACTACGATCCCAAATCCTTCTGGTGACCTTTGCCGTTCTTCCTTGTGCAGGTTTCGCACAACAGCTTCCGCCGGTCCCGGTGCCGCCTGAGAATCCGATTACGGAGCAGAAGCGTGTCTTGGGCAAGGTGCTCTTCTGGGAGGAGCAGCTTTCGAGCGACAACACCATGGCTTGTGGGACCTGTCACATCAATTCCCACGCGGGGAGTGATCCGCGACCTGGGCAGAATCCGGGTCCAGATGCGCTATTTGGAACAGACGATGACACGGTTGGATCCCCAGGCGTTGTGCGTTCGGACGGAAACAACAAGTATCTCCCTGATGCGAACTTCGGATTGCAACCTCAGGTGACGGGTCGTGGTGCCCCCTCGGTGATTGGATCCCAGTGGGCGGCCGATTTGTTCTGGGATGGGAGAGGACTTTCGACGTTCCTCAATCCCGAAACGGGCGCGGTCAGCATTGCCTCCGGAGGGGCTCTTGAGAGTCAAGCCGCTGGTCCACCCCTCGGTAATGGGGAGATGGCCCACGACAATCGCGATTGGGCTTCGATTACCGCCAAGTTGCAGGTGGTTGAACCCCTGCGCCTAGCCACCAACATCCCGCCCGATATGGCAGCAGCACTGAGTGGCGGCGTGTCCTATCCCGATTTGTTTCAGGCTGCTTTCGGTGATTCAGTTATCACAGCCGAGCGCATTGCTTTCTCCATCGCGACCTATGAGCGCACGCTGGTCGCAGACCAAACGCCTTACGACAACACTCAAGCGGGGTTGCCGGGAGGCATGAGCATGCAGCAACAGATGGGTCATAACTTCTTGCTGAATCATACGGTCTGCTTCAACTGTCATGTGCCGCCCCTTTTTACAGACAACCAGTTCTACAACATCGGCCTGAGGCCTTCTGACGATGACCTTGGGCGCAGCGTGATCACGGGATTGACCGAGGACCGTGGGAAGTTCAAGACGCCTACCTTGCGCAATTCAGGGCTCAAGGCTGGGATGATGCACGTCGGCTGGATTACCGATATTCAGGACGCCATTGACTTCTACAACGCGCCAGCCTTTCCGCTGGTCGATCCTGTCACCGGGCACACGCAGTTCACCGCCGATCAGAGCGGCATTCCCACCAGCAACCCGAACGTCTTTGCCAACTATCAGGACATCGACATGCCGGCTCAATTCCAACCCAACGTGGTGGAGTTCTTGACCAATGGCTTGACCGACCCGCGCGTTGCCAATGAGACTTTCCCCTTTGATCGTCCCACCTTGAACAGCGAGGCTCAGCCAGTGAACCCGCTGATTTATGGGGGCGGGGCCGCGGGGACCGGCGGGGTCGAGCCGACGATCGTGGCGCTTTCACCCTTGGTCGGCAGCAATCCGGACTTCAAGGTTGGGATCGGAGGAGGCCTCGGGGGTGCGACCGCATTCTTGATTCTCGCCCGTGCTCCTGGGACTCCAGCACCCGGCGGGATACCGCTGCACCTCTCGAGGACTCAGATCATTACTCGATTCGTGATGCCCCTGTCAGGCTCGGGTCCAGGACAAGGCTACGCTACTTTTCAGCGCTCGATGATAAACATGTCTTCAGCTTCGATCGGTAGTTCCATCTACGCCCAGTGGTTTGTGCTAGATCCCCAAGCCAACGCTGGTGTGGCGGCAACCGAAGCTGTGCAGTGGACCATTCTGTAATCGGGTGGACCTGGCTCCAATCTGACTGACGCAGTGAGCGTGACTTCTTACCTTTGATGCCGGCAGGGTTCTAGAAACTCCAGCTGATCTCAACGCGGCCACCTATGAAGGCGTCATCAATGCTGTCGTTCCCCGCGAAGGCATCAAGGGTCAGCACCATGCGCTGGCCGATGGCCTTGCGGTAGCGGGCTCCTGCTGCAATCGTGTTGTCGTCTTGGTCGTCGGTGGCCACGCGTAGGCCAGCTTCATAAATGATCTGGGAGCGACCTCCATGCATGATCTGCTGATATCCCACGGATCCGCCGATCACATCGGCTCCTTGGGGGCTGATCGGAGACCCTACGGTTCCAAGACCAGTGGCTGCAAAGAGGATGCCGATGTTCGCCAATGGGCCAGGGGCGGCGGGGGCACGAGAGGCACTGGTGAAGTTGTCGATTCCAAGGAATGAGCCCACATACAGGTTGTCGTGGGTGTGGTGTGGGACCCAGGAGAGAACGCTCGTCAGCAGCAGACCGTTGTCGATTGCCGTTGAGTTGTTGTCCAGGGCTAGGGATGCGTTGGCTCGGAAGGTGCTCGCCATCCCGCCAAGGCGTTGAGTGGCGCCGACGCCCGCGTACAACCCATCACCGACTGCCGGGTTGTCCGAAAAGGTGGTTAGCAGATCGACCTCCACATAGGAATCTGTGAAGTCTGCTGCGGTCAAAACCCCTAGCATTCCACCCTCGGGATCTTCTCCCTCTCCTCCGGGCTCGATTTCGTCCCAGGCGAAGAGTGCGGTTGCACGGAAGTTGGATAACCCGCCAAAGCGGAGGGAGTTGCGGGTGATTGTGATGGCGTCGACCACATCATTGATCAAGATGCCTTCCTGAAAGTTGACCGGCTGGCGCCCGATACCGAATCCGAAGTCCAAGGCACGCGAGTCTTCCCTGTCGAGCTTCGGGAATATTTCGCCGAAATCGCCCTCAAAGAAGAGAGTCTGTACATCAAGATTGAAGCCATCAGTGGTGTTCTCTCCGTCAAAGTCATATCCCGAAAAAACGCCATTCTTGTCAAAGGGGCGCAGACCGATCACGAAACGCTCCGTGGGGGACAACCGTGCCTGGGCGAACAGGTCGAGCCGATTGGCCCATTCCCCAGCATTGTCATTGTTGTTGCTTCGCCCTGCGAGGCCGCTCCGGGCGGTCCCCCAGACGATGAAATTGGGTGACCAAATGGCCCCTGTGGGCAAGCGGATCGGTTCCTTCAGCTCACCTGGTTCGAGGAATCCGTTGCCCCATTCGAAGAGGGGCGCCGGGCGTTCTGGAATGGCTGCAGTTTGGGGTGGCAGATATACATCGGTGAGCCGGCTGGCGTCGTCTCCCGTTTCATCATCGTGGTCTCCATGCTGGGCAGTCGCCAGAGGCAGGTAAACAAGGGCAACCGCGGGTAGACAAATGACTCGTAGAAGTCGTTTGACTTGAAACATCAGCGGAGCTCCTTTTCTTGAGCAACATTAGAGGAGTCTTGCTTGGCGAGTGCTTCGTCGCCTGGCTTCTGCCACCAGTCGATACGACCTGGAGCTGGGTCGAACCATTGCACTGTCACTGGCCCTGGGTCTTTCAGGCTGAATTCACCCTTCCAAAGGAGTGGCCGTCCTGCCACCACCCGGTCGCCGACCTCTCTGGGGGTCAGTTTGTAGTCGAACCCAAGGGAATGAATTGCCTCGATCAGGTTCACCGGGACCATGCCAGCGATCATGCGCACGCTCACGGAATAGGGCCCCTTGCCACTCAGCTGTTCGGGGGGAACGGAGTATTTTGCCCAGCGGCGACCATTGGGGGGCAAGGCAACTCGATGGATTCGTGCGCCGGGCGGCCTGCCCGTGGCGATCACGGGCGTGGATGCTGGCCGATTGAACAGCAGCGGGCTGGCCGAGAAATTGAGCGGCAGGACCTGTTCGCGTTCTCCTCCGCGGAACAGGCGAACCATGAACTTCGATTGCAGGCTGAAGAGGTACTTGTCCTGTGGCAGGTCACCGTTGTGCACATATGTCGAATGCAGGTCGCGTACATCTCCGTTGGGATCGAGGTCCCCGGATTCGAAGACTTTCTTGCCTTCTGTATCCCTGACGATCACCTCTAGGTAGAGCGTCCGTTCGGCGATGAAGCCCGTAGGCGCGTTGTGTCCATCGGTTCCATTGACCACTTCGATCTGGAAGTCCAGGCCCCGGTTATCGTCTTCATTCACCTGGACCCGTCCAAATTGGTATGCCTCTCGGAGCACCGCTAGTTGCTTCCGTCGATAAGTTTCGAGCTTCTCCATTTGGCCGCCCTCGCCATAGATAATGTCCTGGGCCCTCTTGCGGTTTTTTGGGCTTTTCCATATCTCGTGCTTGAAGTCGGTTTCCCTTGGAACATCTGGCTCGAATTCCTTTCCGTCAGGGCTATAACGGCCCCATACGAGGTCAAAGTCCTGCCATTCGGTCAGGGTTCCAAAGTCGGCATTTTTGGGGTCTTGGATGGGAAAAATACCAGGATGGATGATTGAGTAATCTGGCCCGGCAAAATAGTGTCGTGTCAGTCGCCGAGTCTTGGAGGGTTTCCCGCCGACCATGGCTGCGGCATCCATGTGATCCGGCAAGGTGCTGACCTTGCCCTCCTCTTCGCTCATGTGACAGTCTTGGCACGACTCTCCTTTCTTCGCAGAGGGTGAGCTTTTGAACTCACTAAAAGCCTCTTCAAGTCGGAATCCTCCGGGTGAGGTCACATCATGGCAGTTTCCGCAGGAAGCTGATTCCCTCAAGAAGAATGCAGTCTTGACTGTCTTGTGGATCGGCAAATTCCCTTCGCCATCAGGAGCGGTTTGCAGCCCCGAGAATTTTCCATCCTCCTTCTCGTTCTCATCAAGAATACGCTCCAGTTCATCCGGTGCGCTGGGGCCGTAAATCGCTTCGTAAATGTCCCCGGGTTCCAACTTGAAGCGTCCGCTTACCTTGCCGTAGTCCCCGTTGACTCGGTGGCAGACTACGCAGGTGACTCCCTCGCGCGAGGTCTGCGAGCGATTCTTGACTTCGGTGTAGATGGGTTCCTCCAATTCCATGGCTACGGGCGAGTGGCAGCGCATGCAAAAGTCCCCATTGGTGCCATTCGTCAAAGATGTGACTGCCGCTTGCATGGTGTTGAAAACCGGGCTGACCAGCGCATAGGCGTGTGGGGAGGTGGACCATTCGGTGAACTGAAGCGGGTGGCAGACGCCACACTCCTGGGCAGAGGGGTATGGATTGTTCTTGTAGACGGCAGCGTGAAGCTCATCCGGATCGGAGTCCTCGTCCGGAGATACCGCCCCTATTGACCTTGGGGGTGCTTCCATGGCCGTGGTCAGAGAGAACAGCGTTCCAGCCAGACCCATGCCGGCTGTCAAGAGCAGGGGACTTCGGAGGTTTGGATTGTGTGGCTTCATGTGTAGATCGATGTGCGATCGGTGAGGGTGAGGAGTCTCCCCTGTGAGTGAGGCTTCTTTCAGGGGCGTCTAGGGCCTCCTGGAAAATCTGAGAGCCGATTGCCGTAATCTCTCCGAGCCACGTCCGTTTCGGGGTCACCTGTCGGGGTCCCACCCGCAGTGGAACTGCTCAACAGATTCGTCCAGTGGCAGTAGAAGCAGTCGAGGTCCTTTTTGAACTTTCGTGTTCCGCCACGATGGATGGCCGGAATTTCAGGGCTTCCCCTGGCACTTCTTTCACTCATGTAGAAGGTCCGCACGGCGGAGAGCCGACTGTTCGTGGGGGCGCTGACCAGGGATACCATCTGGGCCGACTCTGGCAGGTGGCACTCCTTGCATTCTCGTTGTAGGTCGTGATGTTGGGCAACATTTCCGATCAGGTCGTCGATGCTGAGGGTTGTGAGCAGGCTGCGCTGCTCCAGTTCACTCAGGCCTCCTTGATGGCAGGTATTGCAAGCGGCCACTTCATTGGGGCTGATTCCACCTTCGAGAGCCGGTGAATGGTTGACGATTGCTGTGTCTGCGTGATCATGACACAGGGTGCAGTCCAGGGCTGCTGGCAGGGTCCCAACCCTGGCCTTTGCCTGAGGCGTATGGCAGTTGGTGCAGTCCACCACTCCACCCCCATTGAGAGCCTTGCCGAGGTGCATAGCGTGGGAGAATTCCGGAACCTTCTGGATGTTGGCACTTGCTACTGATTCGGGACCAAACTGCGGGGTGGGGTCCGATCCGAGATGGCAATCCGAACATGCTGCTGGATCATAGATCAGCCCCAGTTGATCTTCGGGAACCTGCACTGCATCGTGACCGCTGACAATCAGAGCACCCAGATCGCCTGATCGGTCGGAAAGGGCCAGGTTCGCACTGTGGCAGTTGGAGCAGGCTTCAGGTCCGGCTCCTGGCGGCAGGTGGCTCTCGTGACTGAATGCTACGTTCTTGATGTTGCTGGGCAGTTCCTTTACTGGTCGGCGGTGGCATTCTGAACAGCTGCCGGATAGCTCCTCGCCCTCGGCGACCGTGATCAAGGGGTGGGCGTGGGTATCAATGCTGAATAGCCCCGACGGACGGCGCTGGACCTGGGCTTGCGGGCGATTGGCAGCAAAATCGCGGTCTTCCGGATCATGACAGGTCTCACAGGAACTCCAGTCCCCGTGGTCTCTTGGTGTCCACCAACTGCCGTGGTCAATTGGCGCCCACGCTGCTGTGGTATGGCAGTCCTGGCAGCCCTTGAACGAATTGGGATCCGCAAGCGCGCCTCTGAGCGAAAACTCCTCGG